>NZ_JAJNAG010000024.1 GCF_021010575.1 Limnobaculum eriocheiris
GGTGGAATGACCGTTTCGGATCACATCACTCGTTTCAGAACAGCGGGGACAAACTACATCAATCTTTGCCATCAATCATCCAAAGGGCGAAGAATACCACAACACTAAATATGCGTCACGACCGAAAAAAGTCATAATTAGCTTTGTAATAATATCATTCATTTTACTGCTATCGGATATAACATATGAATTCAAAAACTGAATATACATTAGGTGCAGATATTGCACGTTTAGTACGCAACTGGCGGAGCATTATCGATCTCCAGCTTAAACCAATAGGGTTGACTCAAACGCATTGGATTACGCTTTATTATTTAAATGGCTTACCTCCAAATCAATCGCAAATACAGTTAGCTAAAGCAATTGGAATAGAACAACCATCATTAGTTCGCACGTTAGATCAATTAGAAGGGATGGGATATGTCAGAAGAGATCCTTGCCCATGCGATCGTCGGGCGAAACAAATTAATCTGACTGAGGATGCTAAACCCATTTTGAGCCAGGTGAGAGATGTTGTTGATGGTGTAAGAGAAAGTATCCTGCGTGGTGTCAAGGACGAAGAGTTAGCAACATTTGTCAATCTAATCAGGAAGTTTGAGCAAAATATTGCTGATTTATCTGGAAAATAATTTCCGGCTATCATAAGGCTAAATACCTTAGCGTCATCTAATGGTTAAGCACCCCCGTCAGGGGGTGTGCACCTTACCTCCATATCAAGGTATATCCCGCATTTTTCCTCGATTAATCTCTGGTAATTGTTGATTTTTTTGTTCTAATACCCTTTCTGGTCATTTTGATTTACTCATCACTATTACTGAGAAGGTATCGAACATGAAAGCAGGCAATTATATTGGTGTTATGTCAGGCACCAGTCTGGATGGTGTGGATGTGGCATTAGTTAAAATTGATAACGCCAGTGTTATACAAACCGCCAGTTATTCACATCCCATGCCTGCGGATCTTAAAGCCGAAGTTTTGTCGGTATGTCAGGGACAAAAAACGACGCTATCTCAAATTGGCCAGTTAGATCTTCGTTTAGGAATGCTGTTTGCTGAGGCTATTCAGGGTTTACTGAACGCCCATCATATTGAAGCAAAAACCATCACTGCTATTGGATGTCATGGGCAAACGGTCTGGCATCAGCCGGATGGCGCTTATCCTTTTACCATGCAGCTTGGTGATAACAACCGTATTGCTGCCAGTACTGGCATTATTACCGTTGGCGATTTTCGCCGTAAAGATATGGCGTTTGGCGGGCAGGGCGCGCCACTGGTACCCGCTTTTCATCAGGCTCTCTTGATGGTGGAAGATGAACGGCGAATTATCTTAAATATTGGCGGTATTGCTAATTTGTCATTGTTGATTCCGGGAAGTGATGTTACCGGTTTTGATTCAGGGCCCGGAAATATGTTGATGGATGCCTGGATTCAGCAGCAGCAAGGGTTACCTTATGATAAAGATGCCCAATGGGCGCATCAGGGACAGCTTCATGAGCCTCTATTACAACAGATGATGTCAGATGCCTATTTCGCGTTACCGGCTCCTAAAAGTACCGGGAGAGAGTATTTTAACATCAAGTGGTTACAACGTCACTTAACCACCTTCCCCGATATTAAGCCTCAGGATGTGCAAATGACGCTGGCCGAATTAACCGTACAAACCATTATCGATCAGGTAAAAGCTTCTGGTGGTTGTGATCGGTTACTGGTTTGCGGTGGCGGTGCACGTAATCCATATTTAATGATGCGCATGGCACAGGCACTTCCTGATACCCTGGTTGATACGACGGATAACTACGGTATTAGCGGTGATGATATGGAAGCCATTGCTTTTGCATGGTTAGCTGCCCGTACATTATCCGGACTCCCGGGAAATTTACCTGCAGTTACCGGTGCATCCAGAGCAACCGTATTAGGCGCTATCTACACGCCGTAGTCTAAACTTAGAAATGATGATTCATATTGCGTTTTATCTTATTTATTGACTATGGGAGACATGATGAAAAAGTTTTTGGCAGGTTTATTCGTTATGGGACTGGCTGGTTGTACGGTGACAACTGAGCAGCGCGTTGATGGAACCGCCCTTAATTATCAATGTGAAGGGCAGTCGTTGTCGGTAATATTGAATAATGAAAAACAGCAGGTTAATGTGATTATTGCCGGAGAACCTCAACTACTTCATCAGGTAGTGTCAGCGTCAGGTGCAAAATACAGTAATAGCAAGTATTCATTCTGGTCTAAAGGTGATACGGCAATGGTAATGAAAGGTGACGATATCATTATCAACGACTGTAAACTGGTTCAGTAATCGATTCTTTTTGCCGGTTTTCTTTTCCACAGGGTTTGAAATCCGGCATCAGTGAGTGCAAGATAAGGCAAAATAAGATACCAATAGGTTTTCTGATTATGCCAACTCAATTAGGCAATGATATTGCTGATTTACGGCGTGAATACACTCAGGGTGGTTTGCGCCGCAAAGATTTACCTGAAGATCCGCTGGTTTTGTTTGAACTATGGTTAAAACAGACCTGTGAAGCTCAAATCCCCGATCCTACCGCGATGTGTGTTGCTACCGTCGATGCCCAGGGGCGTCCTTCTCAACGCATTGTGTTACTAAAACACTATGATGAAAAAGGTTTTGTCTTTTATACCAATTTAGGCAGTCGCAAAGCACAACAAATTGCGCAAAATAATCAGGTTAATCTGTTGTTTCCTTGGCATTTTTTTGACCGACAGGTCATGGTGTCCGGTAAGGCAGAGCGGCTTTCACCTATGGAAGTGCTAAAGTACTTCCACTCCCGCCCTAAAGACAGTCAAATTGCTGCCTGGGTATCCCAGCAATCATCCCGAATTTCGACCCGTGGTGTGTTGGAAAGTAAATTTCTGGAGTTAAAACAGAAATTTCTTCAGGGGGAAGTTCCATTACCCAGTTTTTGGGGGGGATTCCGCGTCAGTATTGAAGAAATGGAGTTCTGGCAAGGTGGTGTAAACCGATTGCATGATAGATTTATTTATCAGCGCACAGAAAATCACTGGAATATTGATCGACTGGCCCCTTAAATACTGGTCATTGGGCTAATCGGCGTTTATGCTACCCAGTTCATTAAAACTAATTAATTCAGCGGTAATAAATATCGCAGCTTATAACAACGGAGTTATGTATCGATGGCGAACAACCTGATTAAACAATTGCAGGAGCGGGGGCTGGTAGCCCAGGTGACGGATGAAGAGGCACTGGCAGAACGACTGGCTCAAGGGCCTATCGCACTGTATTGTGGCTTCGATCCTACCGCTGACAGCTTGCATTTGGGCCATTTGGTTCCGTTATTGTGTTTAAAACGTTTTCAGTTGGCCGGGCATCAGCCAATTGCGTTAGTCGGTGGTGCAACCGGTCTGATTGGTGATCCTAGCTTTAAGGCCGCTGAACGTAAATTGAATACTGAGGATACGGTGGCGGATTGGGTTGATAAAATTCGCCAGCAGGTTTCACCGTTCCTGGATTTTGATTGTGGTAGCAACAGTGCCAAGATGGCCAACAACTATGATTGGTTTGGCGGCATGAAAGTGCTGACTTTTCTGCGTGATATTGGTAAGCACTTTTCCGTTAACGCCATGATCAATAAAGAAGCGGTAAAACAGCGTCTGAACCGTGATGACAGCGGTATCTCTTTCACTGAGTTCTCTTATAACTTGCTACAGGCTTATGATTTTGCCTGTCTGAATAAAGAGCATGGCGTTGAGCTGCAAATTGGTGGTTCCGATCAGTGGGGTAACATTACATCGGGTATCGACTTAACCCGTCGCCTGCATCAGAAACAAACCTATGGTTTTACCGTACCGCTAATCACCAAGTCTGATGGTACCAAGTTTGGTAAAACGGAAGGTGGCGCAATTTGGCTCGATCCGAAGAAAACCAGCCCTTATAAGTTCTATCAGTTCTGGATCAATACGGCGGATGCGGATGTTTATCGCTTCCTGAGGTTCTTCACCTTTATGAGTATTGAAGAGATTGATGCTCTGGAAGCAGAAGATAAAAACAGCGGCGTTGCCCCTCGCGCGCAATATGTTCTGGCAGAGAAAGTGACTCATTTAGTGCATGGGGATAAAGGGTTAAATGCAGCGAAGCGCATCACCCAAAGCCTGTTCTCTGGTGAGCTGGCAGATATTACCGAAGAAGATTTTGCTCAACTGGCTCAGGACGGTATGCCAGCGGTTGAACTGGAAAATGGCGCTGATTTACAGCAAGCATTGGTAAGTGCGGAACTGGTGCCATCTCGCGGTCAGGCCAGAACCATGATTAGTTCAAATGCAGTAACGATCAACGGTGAAAAACAGTCCAGCCCGGAATACGTTTTTACTGATGGCGATCGCCTGTTTAATCGCTATACGTTATTGCGTCGCGGTAAAAAGCATTATTGCTTGCTGATTTGGAAATAAGCTGGAAATAATTTGTTCCATAAATTCGGCCGCTAAGCGGCCGAATTTTTTACCTTGAGCGTAGCATTCACGCGCAAATATCTGACACAATATTACCAATACCTTTCTTGTAGTAAGGACATGCCATCATGAAAAACATCTTATCCATTCAATCTCATGTGGTATATGGCCACGCAGGGAATAGCGCGGCTGAATTTCCTATGCGCAGAATGGGTGTGAATGTATGGCCGCTAAATACGGTACAGTTCTCCAATCATACTCAGTACCGTCAATGGGAAGGGTGCGTCATGCCCGCCAGCCACTTAACGGATATTGTTCGCGGTATTAGTGAAATTAACCAACTGGTACGTTGTGATGTGGTTCTGAGCGGTTACATTGGCTCACCAGAGCAGGGAAAGAGCATTTTAGATGCGGTGGCATCCGTTAAAGCGGCCAACCCTAAAGCGCGATATTTTTGCGATCCTGTTATGGGGCATCCGGAAAAAGGCTGCATTGTTGCGCCTGGCGTTTCAGAGTTTTTCTGTCAGGAAGCCTTACCGGTTAGCGATATGATGGCGCCAAACCTGCTGGAATTGGAAATATTAAGCGGTAAGACCATAACTTCAGTTGATGAAGTGGTCAGCGCGGCGCGTGGATTGTGTAAACAGGGTCCTGAGCTGATTTTGGTTAAACACTTAAGTCGTGCTGGTTATCGGGCAGACGTCTTTGAAATGGCGCTGGTAACACCCGATGACGCATGGCATATCAGTCGTCCGCTGGTCGATTTTGGGCCTCGCCAGCCGGTTGGCGTTGGTGATATCACCAGTGGCCTGTTGCTGGTCAATTTACTTCTGGAAAAATCGCTGCCGGACGCATTGGAACATGTCACCGCGGCCGTTTATGAAGTGATGCTGGAAACTCAACGCAGAGGAGAGTATGAACTGCAGTTGGTGGCCGCACAGGATAAAATGGTTAATCCAGAGCATCATTTTAAAGCGATTAAACTTTAATATTACATCGATATGTATCGTAATGTTTACAAGTAAAAAAACGGGCCTTTTGGCCCGTTTTTCTATCTTAATCTGAAAAATAGTATCAATGTAACCCTTCAGCTTTAAGGGCAGCCGCTGTTGCTGGTCTGGCGGCAATTCGCGCCATATAGGCAGTCAGCGATTTTAATGCGCTCAGATCCAGTTTTACCGCAGCAGCCCAACGGGTCACGGTAAACAGATAGGCATCAGCTACGCTAAATGAAGAACCTAAAACATAGTCTTGCTTTTCCAGCACGCTATTAACATAGGTAAACTGCTTAAGTAATTTATCTTTAGCAATTGTTTTATATTCATCAGGGGTTTGTGGATTGAACAGCGGGCTAAAGCCTTTATGCAATTCAGTTGAAACAAAATTCAGCCATTCAATCGCATGATAGTATTCCAGTGTTCCGGCGCCTGGCATCAGATGCTTACTTGGAACTTTATGAGCCAGATACTGAACAATCGCTACGCCTTCGGTCAGAATACTACCGTCATTCAGTTCCAGTGTAGGTACTTGTCCTTTTGGATTAACTGCCAGAAAATCTGCACCATGCTCAGTTTTCTTAGTGGCTAAATCCACTTTTTCTACTGAGTAGTTAAGACCGCTTTCATTCAGAATGATATGAGGGGATAACGAGCAGGCACCTGGCTTATAATATAATTTCATTAAAACTCTCCGTGCAGTTAAAGGTATGAGATTAACGGTATGAAACATTAAGGTGTCGTATTGTATCTTGCCTGAAAGATGTTTGATATATGTTGTTAAATGGTAACTAAATATCAGCAGAAAAACCGATAATGTGTGGTTCTGGCGGGAAGATTATCAATAAATCAGGGCTGATTGCTTTGCATCACTCGGTGTATGAGTGGTGCTGAGATGACCATCAAAACTGCAATAACGGCAGTAACAATGCCAATCTTCATAAACCATTCGCTGTATAAAGCCAGAGAAATGTAAGGCGAGTTAGCGTATAACGGGGCAATGGTTTGAGTTGCCACTTTTCCTGCCGTCAATGCCGCGGCGGCAAAGGTAAAAAAACACATAGAAGTTGTAAAATTTTTCAATTCCGCAGGCACCATACGATTAACGATAATAAGGCCCAATGCGGAGATAGACGGATGACCAATGCTGTGTAAGGCATAACTCAAAATTAACCAGTGAGCAGAAATAAAACCGGAACTGTCAGAAAAAGTGGCTCCCCAGGGTAAAACCAGAAATGAACTGGAACAAAGCACCATACCAATCGCTAACTTATGGGGAATAGGGAGATAATTACCTAATCGATTGTATAAGGCGGCGAGCATGGGGGCGGTAATGACGATCCAGATAGGGTTTAGCGCCTGAAACTGTTCAGGAAGAAATGAAATACCCATTACCTGATGGGAGACATGATGAATAGCAAAAAAGTTAAGTGAGGTAGGGATCTGGAGATAGAGTGTAAAAAAGACAAACACCATCAATAACAGAATAAAAACAATCATCATTTTCCGACGCATCGCGGATTTAAGATTAATAAGTTTTTGCCAATAAAACAGAATATTAGCAATAAACAGTACGACTAAAATCCAGGGTGCAGCAGTTTGATGGTGTAGCAAAAATGAGCTAAAAACAATGGCAGCGGTAATGATCGCTGATACCAGCAAACCCACCTTCAGGGAAACGGGCTGTTGGTCGGTCAGAGTCCCATACTGATTCAGGTAGTGTTTACCAAAAATTAAATGAATAATGACCAGAAACATGCCAAATACGCCCAGAGAGAATGCAATATTCCAGTCATAATGATGAGCAACCCAGGGGGTTAGAATGATGGCGGTAATTGAACCGAGACAGGCCAACGTATGATACAACGTAAAGCGGGTACGATTATAAATATCCGATAACAGGGCAACAGGATTAGTTTTAAACAGCCCATTACCTACTGAAATGGTTGCCAGACCAAAATAAATTAACCCATTTTTGTGCGTAGAAAGCACCAACAGAACATAACCGGCCATCATCAATAATGAACCTAAAAGCAGTGTGCGTTTAATGCCGAGGATCTGTTCGCCTAACCAGCGACCAACGGAAATAAAACCAAAAGCCAGAGCAACATAGGTAGAAAATAGCCTGAAGGCATCTGCCAGCGTCAGTTCAAGCTGCCAGACAAAATAGAGAGGAAGAATACATTGTAAGCCGTAATAACTAAAACGTTGCCATAACTCTAATATTGATACCAGATAGAAAGAGCGAGACTGGTTAAAAAGGTTCTGATTTGCTATAGGCACGATCACCTCTGGCTTTAAAGTCGTCTAACGAGCGGCGATATTGATTAATTATGGCATTAAGTTTAGTTAAAGTAGTTGAAAACCCAAGATGTAACTACCTGATTATCATTATTTGTAATCTGTTATTCTGTCTTTTCTTTAAACTCGCACAGATCTTCAATTAAGCAGGAACCACAGCGCGGCTTACGGGCAATACAAGTATAGCGACCATGCAAAATTAACCAGTGATGACAATCTACTTTGAATTCGGCAGGAACGACTTTAAGTAACTTTTCCTCTACCAGCTCAACGGTCTTGCCGGGAGCAAAACGGGTACGATTACATACGCGGAAAATATGGGTATCAACGGCAATCGTTGGCCAACCAAAGGCAGTATTTAATACCACATTGGCGGTTTTACGGCCCACACCGGGCAATGCTTCAAGCGCTGCACGATCTTCCGGCACCTGACTGTTATGTTTTTCAATTAAGATACGACAGGTCTTAATCACATTCTCAGCTTTACTGTTAAACAGCCCGATAGTCTTAATATACTCTTTAACGCCATCAACCCCTAATGCCAGAATGGCTTCAGGAGTATTTGCGATTGGATAGAGTTTGGCCGTTGCTTTATTGACGCTAACATCCGTTGCCTGCGCTGAAAGTAGCACTGAGATTAATAGCTCAAATGGACTGGAGAACGCCAGTTCTGTGGTCGGCGTTGGATTGTTATCACGCAGCCGGGTTAAGATTTCTATGCGTTTTGCCTGATTCAAACCGGGTATCCTTACTAGATTATTTAATGTTTTCACCTGACAGAGTAGCGATTTTTACCTCTGTGGATTTTTGCTTATAGGCTTTAACTTTCTCATCAATAACATATTTCAACGCCAGCAGGAAACCAAGACCCAAAAAAGCGCCCGGGGGTAACATTGCCAGCAGGAAAGTATTATCCAGATGCAGGACCTCAATACGCAGCACCTTAGCCCAGGAACCCAGCAAAGAATCGGCTCCGTCAAACAGGGTACCATTTCCCAAAATTTCGCGCATACCACCCAAAATAAATAGCACGATGGTTGCACCAAAGCCCATAGTAAAACCATCCAATGCGGATAGTGGCACCGGATTTTGTGCGGCATAGGCTTCTGCGCGGCCAATAACAATGCAGTTGGTGGTGATCAATGGAATAAAAATGCCTAATGATTGGTATAAGCCATAGGCGTAGGCATTAATTAATAATTGAACTACGGTAACCACACAGGCAATGATCATGACATAAATAGGAATACGGATCTCTTGTGGGACCCAGCGACGCAAAGCGGATACTGCTACGTTAGTACAAATCAGAACCAGCGTGGTTGCAAGGCCAAGACCAAGGGCATTGGTTGCGGTAGAGGAGACCGCCAACAGCGGGCAAAGGCCTAATAATTGAACCAACGCAGAGTTGTTTTTCCACAAACCCTGATTAAGCAGCGTTTTTATTTCGCTCATTTACTCTGCCTCACAGTGGGGTAATGATTCAAATTGCTGGTGATGTTGCTGTATAAAGAGCGTCGTCTGTTTTACCGCTTTTACCACTGCTCTGGGCGTAATGGTAGCGCCGGTAAATTGATCAAACATACCGCCATCTTTACGTACCAACCATTGCTTGTCCTGCTCACCATTTACCTGTTTTCCGGCAAAGCGGGTTATCCAGTCGGAGATACGCAGCTCTATTTTATCGCCCAATCCAGGCGTTTCATGGTGCTCAAGCGTTCGAACACCTAATACATTGCCGTTAAAATCAGCGGCAACCATCAATTGAATGGCGCCAGAGTAACCATCTGGCGCCGTTGTTTCTATTACAGCCGCTACAGGTATATAACCCTTACGGGCGATAAACAAGCGATGAGGGTTGTCAGAACCTAAAGATTTATCCGTGACAACGTAACATTCATTTTGTAAGGTATTATCATAAACAGTCGGTGAAATTACTTGATCAAACAGCGCTTTTTGCTGTTGAATCGCCTGTTTTGCGATGGTGGATTTCGTCAGCAGATAAACACCTGAAGTAATACCTGTTGCTAATGCAGCATACAGCGCTAATGTCAGACCGTGTCGTCTCATGGTACTCAGCATTGGGGCTCCTTAGCGATGTCCATAAGCACGGGGTTGAGTATAGTGGTCAATTAAGGGTACGGTAATATTTGCCAGCAAAATGGCAAAAGCGACCGCATCAGGATAACCACCATAGCTACGAATTAGCCAAACCAGTACACCAACCAACACACCAAAAATTAACCGGCCTTTTACCGTTGTGGAAGCAGTAACCGGATCGGTAATAATAAAGAAGGCACATAGCATGCTGGCACCAGAAAGCAGGTGAAACCAGGGCGCAGCGTTATGTGATGGGTCCAGCAACCAACCCATCGTGGCGATAATGGTTAATGTCAGCAGAAAACTGACGGGAAGATGCCATTGGATCACTTTTTTCCCAAGCAGGAACAGCCCGCCAGCCAGGAATCCAACATTCACCCATTGCCAGCCAATACCACCCAGGCTGTTATACATTGGCTGACTTAATACTTCAGTAATGCTATGACCACTGCGTAGCCCGGTTTTTAACGTATCCAATGGCGTAGCCTGACTGACACCATCAATACCCAGCATTAATTTGAAAACGTCATCCCCCTGAGAACTGTGCCCGCTAAAGATAACACTCAGGGTATCCATCAGACCAATATGGGTTGCCTGAAGTGGCGCAGGGGGTAACCAACTGCTCATTTGTACCGGGAAGGAGATAAGCAAAATAACATAACCAACCATTGCCGGATTAAAGGGATTTTGCCCCAGACCCCCATACAACTGTTTTGCGATTACAATGGCGGCAAAAGTTCCGATAACAATGATCCACCAGGGAGCCAAGGGTGGAATGCTGATGCCTAATAATATGGCGGTTAACAGCGCAGAATTATCGCTTAAGCGAGGAGCGATGGGCTGATGGCGTAACTTCAATACGGCGGCTTCGGCGCATAATGCAACCACTGTGGCCAGCACGATTTGAATTAAATTACCGTAGCCAAAGAAATACCATTGAGCAGCAATTCCCGGTATACAGGCAAGCACCACTAGCAGCATTAATCGTTGTGTCGATTGTTGGCTGTGTGAAAATGGTGAGCTAGTTATACGAAATGACATCTATTCTTCACCTGTGGTGGTTAACTGAAGTGTGGCCTGTTGAGCTTTACGGGCCTTCACTCGGGCGATCGCCTCCGCAACAGCGGCTTTACGTTCATCTGTTTCCGTCACGGGTTGTGCCTCAATGGTTTCATGCTGTTGTTCAGACAAAGTTGATTGCGGTTGCTGTGACTGTTGCTGCGCTTTACGTGCTTTAGCACGGGCAATAGCTTCAGCAACGGCAGCTTTACGAGGGTCTGACGTTGCCGTTTCTTGTTCGGATACTGGTGCGGTTGGCGTTTGTGAATCATTTTGTTGTTGAGCTTTACGGGCCTTCACCCGGGCAATAGCCTCGGCAACGGCCGTTTTACGATCGTCGGTATCAGAAACCTTTTGTTCAGCAGGTTTTGGCTTATTTTGCTGCTGATTTTGTTCTTTCTTCGCTTTAGCGCGGATAATCGCCGCTGCCAGAGCGGCTTTCCGCGAATCCTGTTCAGCATCAACACGGTTGTTAACCGGGATTTCCGGTTGTTCAACGGCTTGATCGGCCTGGCGCTGTGCTTTTCTCGCTTGTCTGAGCGCAATAACTGCGCTGTTATCCGGTAATAATTTACCATCAACGGATTTAATCGTGGGGACAGCCGTATTTGTATTATCCGTAGATTTCTGTTGGCTCACGCGCTCCAAAGCAGCCTGAATAATATGATTATCTTTATTATCCAAACGAGTTTCAGCCTGCTGATGACGCTGCTGGCGCGCGAGCTTTTCTTTTTCCAGACGAGCCTGCCGGGCTTCAAAACGAATTTTTGCCGTTCGGGCGAGTTCCGCTAACTGATCCTGTTCGCGAATTTCCGCTTTTTCCTGACGATAATATTGCACCAAAGGAATATTGCTGGGGCAAACATAAGCACAGGCACCACACTCAATACAATCGAACAGATTGTAGTTACGTGCCTTTTCATGTTCTTTGCCTCGACTGAACCAGTAAAGTTGCTGAGGCAACAGCCCCGCCGGACAGGCATCAACACACTGGGTACAACGAATGCAGGCCTGTTCTTGCTGTGGTGGTTCAATTTCATCATTAGAGGGCGCGATAATACAGTTGCTCATTTTGGTTACCGGTACCTGAATATCCGGTAAAGCAAAACCCATTAACGGGCCACCCATAATCACCATCGGTTTAGTTTGGGCCTGATATTGCAATTGTTTCAGAAGCTCAGACACCGGTGTACCCAACAGCACCCTGAAGTTTCCTTTATCCTTAAGCGCTTCTCCTGTCAGAGTCACAATACGCTCAATCAGCGGTTCACCATTAATCACCGCACGTTTGATTGCATATACCGTACCCACGTTTTGCATTAATACACCGATATCTGATGAACGTCCACCGTGAGGCACTTCAAGACCGGTAAGGATTTTTGTAAGTTGTTTGGCTCCACCTGAAGGGTATTTAGTAGGAATAACGCGCAGGGAGATATCAGCGCTTCCATTACGTTGTAACGCTTGCTGTAACTGCTGAATTGCTTCAGGTTTATTATCTTCAATACCAATCAGAATGTTTTCAGGTCTCAGTATATGGCGAAGAATTTCACAGCCGGTAATCAGCTCATCGGCATATTCCTGCATTAGTCGGTCGTCAGCAGTAATATAAGGTTCGCATTCGGCACCGTTAATGATAAGGGTATTTATCCGGCTTAATGCCCCATTAATTTTGCTGGCGGTAGGGAACACTGCACCACCTAAACCGGCAATACCTGAGCGATGAATATGGGTAATTAACTGCTCTGGCGTATATGACCGGTAATCATCCAGTATTTGTAGCTCAGTCCATTGTTCAAGACCATCCGGTTTCAGGCGAATACAGCGTTCAGGAATTGCTGATGGATGAGTACTGGGGTAATAACCTATATCAGTGACTGTTCCGGATGTGGAAGCATGCACTGGTAAAGCGCGATTTTTACCCGTGGTTAGCTTTTGGCCTTTTAATACATAATCGCCTTCTTTTACCAGCAGTTCTCCCTCAGGACCAAGGTGCTGTTGTAAAGGAATCTGTAAGTAATTGGGCAATGCAGGACGCCGGATAGGAATAAGGCGAGTTTGATCCTTCATCTCAGGAGGATGAATGCCGCCGTCGAAATCCCAGATTTTGGTTTTTCTGAACTTAGCAAATAGATCAAACATGCGAATCAATCTCTATCACTTTAACAGGGATGGCTTGCAGGTCCCATTTCCAGGTTGAAGTCGTCTGTTCCACTGGACGCATTTCAATACAGTCTGTAGGACAAGGGGCAACGCAGAGGTCGCATCCGGTACAAAGATCCGCGATGACGGTATGCATCGCTCTGGTTGAACCTACAATGGCATCAACAGGACACGCCTGAATACATTTGGTGCAGCCAATACAGTTATTCTCATCAATAAATGCCACTTTGCGTACCGGATTACTCTCCATGGTAGCCTGATCAAGCGGCTGAGGTTCGATGCCCAGCGTATCCGCCAGTTTTAGCATTACGGCTTCACCACCGGGGGCGCATTTATTAATCATTTCACCATTATTTGCTACGGCTTCAGCATAGGGGCGACAGCCCGGATAGCCGCATTGACCACACTGACTTTGGGGCAGTAGCGCCTCAACCTTATCAACGATAGGGTCGGCATCCACCTGAAAACGGCGGGCAGCAAAACCCAAAATAGCACCGCACACCAACGCCAGTAACGTCAGTGCAATAATGCTGGACCATAAAGAAAACATTAAAATCTTACCAACCCGGTGAAGCCCATAAATGCCAGTGACATTAGTCCGGCTGTAATCAACGCGATGGATGAACCTTTAAAGGGTGCGGGTACATCAGCAGAGGCCAGACGTTCTCGAATAGCAGCAAAAAGAACCATAACAAATGAAAAACCAACCGCAGCACTAAAACCATATACAGTGGACTGCATAAAATTATGTGATTGATTAACGTTTAGTAATGCGACACCCAGTACCGCACAGTTAGTGGTGATCAGGGGTAAAAATATACCCAACAGGCGGTAAAGTACCGGGCTGGTTTTACGCACGACTAACTCTGTGAACTGAACCACAACGGCAATAACAAAAATGAACGCCAGGGTACGTAAATAAGAGAGCCCTAACGGTTCTAAAATATAATTTTCAACCAACCATGCACAGATGGAGGCAAGCGTTAGCACAAATGTTGTTGCTAATCCCATTCCGATCGCGGTTTCCAGCTTTTTCGATACCCCCATAAAAGGGCATAAACCTAAAAACTTAACCAGCACGAAGTTATTAACAAAAACGGTGCCAACAAAAAGTAGCAAATAATCGCTCATTAAACTGCCTAAAAAAGAAGAAGCCGCCATATTATCAATAATTGGCGGCCTAATCACAACACTGCAAGTGTAGGGTTATTGGCATTTACCTCAATAGAGGTAAATAAATGGCGTTAACTCAGGCCAATAATTTCCCCGGACTGGTCGATATCAATATTACGATAGGCCGGTAGAGTACCTAAACCCGGCATGGTCATAATATTTCCTGCATAGGCACGAATAAAGCCCGCACCGGCAGAAACCCGGAAAGAAGAAATAGTGACAGTAAAATCTTTTGGCACATTTTTTAACGCCGGGTCGGCACTGATCGACAACGGCGTTTTTGCAATACATAGCGGAAGATGCCCGAAACCTGCTTTTTCCAACTGAGTTAACTGATCGGAGGCTTGTGCTGTCAAAACAGCCTGTTTTGCGCCGTAAGTATTAACCAGAGTCTGTACTTTTTCCAACAGACTGGCGTTATCAGGATAGAGTAAAGTGACTTCATGTTGCTTTTCGCAAACGCCAGAAACCAGCTCAGCCAACCGGGCCGTTCCTGCGCCGCCAGCGGCAAAGGCATCACTGATTTCTACGCCTTCAGCACCGTGTGATAGAGCATATTCACGCAGATATTCCAGCTCTTCACCCGAGTCGGTAGGGAACCGGTTAATGGCAATAACCACCGGTAAACCATAACGTCTGGCGTTGGTAATGTGCCAGCCTAAGTTTTGGCAACCTTGAGCCAGTAGTTCAACATTGCTTTCGGCAATTTCCGCAGGCAGTGATTGGCCAGGTTTAATATTAAACTTACCGCTATTGGCTTTCAGGCTACGTAGCGTTGCTACTAATACCACACAGGATGGTTTAATACCTGACTGACGATATTTAATATTGAAGAATTTCTCCATGCCCATATCGGAGCCAAAACCTGCTTCAGTCACCACATAGTCCGCCTGTTGCAGACCGATACGGTCAGCAATAACCGAAGAGTTACCGTGGGCTATATTGGCAAAAGGCCCGGCATGAATCAGTACCGGTGTATTTTCACTGGTCTGCATCAGCGTTGGTTGAATGGCATCTTTCATTAATACCGTCATCGCCCCGGCGACTTCCAGACGCTCTGCGGTAACCGGTTTACCCTGAATATCGAGAGCAAGAATTATGCGACCAATACGCTGGCGCATATCTTTCAGATCTTCTGACAGGGCCAGAATCGCCATAAGTTCAGATGCGGCGGTAATATCATAACCATCAGCCCGTTCAACTCCGTTAACACCGCCGCCAACACCAACGGTGATATGGCGTAAAGCACGGTCATTGTGGTCAATTACGCGCTTCCAGAGAATATGGTTAATATCAATATTTAATGTGGGCAAGCCCGTTTGCTCGGTAAACTGATCCCCCAAACGATGTTCATGATACAAACGAGCATCTAATGCCGCCGCCGCCAGATTATGCGCTGCGGTTATCGCATGAATATCACCGGTAAGATGCAGGTTTAGCTTCTCCATTGGTAATACCTGAGCTTTCCCTCCGCCTGCGGCACCGCCTTTTACACCAAATACCGGGCCAAGACTTGGCTGGCGAATACAGGCGATACAAGATTTACCGATAAAATTAAAACCCTGACTTAAACCAATAGTGGTCACGGTTTTACCTTCACCTAATGGCGTAGGAGTGATGCTGGAAACTAAAATCAATTTACCCCGGGAAGCCTGAGGCTTAATTAATGATAAATCGACTTTGGCCATGCTGGAGCCATAAGGGATAAGGTATTCCGGAGTGATGCCATAACGTTGTGCAATTTCTTGAATTGGCTTAAGTGACGGTGAAGATGCCATTCTCTACATGATCCTATGTATTAAAATCAAGATACCCAGCGGGCGGGAGTAAGCGAAGGCCAAATTATGTCATAAACCAAAGCAGAATAGGGCAAGAATAATCATTTTATTTATCTTTTTGTTTTGATAAATCTGTAGGTAATAGTGGAAGGGTATCGTTTGCGTTATGGCAAAGTTTGCATTTTTGCTAAAACAGCATAGATTACGAGACTCGATGATTAGGTTTGTGGCTAAAGGTTGTTTTTCATGTCGTGGTTGAAGGTTTTCAAGGTAGACACTTTTCTGGTGATGTTGATTGGCGTGATGATTTTAGCAACGTTATATCCCTGTGAAGGCGACATCAGAGTATTTTTTGGCTACCTGACAAAAGCGGCAATCGCATTGCTGTTTTTTATGCATGGTACAAAGTTATCACGACAAAATATTCTTAATGGCATTCGACACTGGCGTTTACACCTGATTGTTTTCGCCAGCACTTTTGTTCTGTTTCCATTGCTGGGTCTCGGTCTGTCAGTTTTTGTACCTGATTTGATGTCGACGGGGATCTACCTGGGCTTTCTTTATCTTTGCGCGCTGCCGGCTACCGTTCAGTCAGCCATTGCATATACGTCAATCGCGGGTGGTAATGTTGCTGCTGCGGTTTGTAGTGCCTCAGCGTCAAGTTTATTGGGCGTCTTCATTTCACCCGTTCTGGTCGGGCTTTTAATGCATACACAGGAAGGGAATCAGGACACCTTACAGGCAATTATTGATATTGTAATACAATTAATGTTGCCTTTTATTATTGGCCATCTTTCCCGTCCCTTTATAATTGACTGGATTGAAAGGTATAAAAAATTGATTAATATCACCGATCGTAGTTCTATCTTATTAGTGGTTTATACCGCTTTTAGTGATGCAGTTATCGGTGGTATATGGCATCAGGTTAATCAGTGGTCGTTATTAACGATTATCATTTTTTCAATATTGCTGTTAGCCATTGTTTTAACTATTAATACCTGTCTGGCCAGATGGTTGGGTTTTAGTATTAAGGATGAAATAACCATTATTTTTTGCGGCTCTAAAAAGAGTCTGGCCAATGGTATTCCCATGGCTAATGTGTTATTTCCCGCTGCATCTGTTGGTATGATGGTGTTGCCGTTGATGATCTTTCACCAAATTCAACTGATGGTCTGTGCATTTTTGGCCCAACGTTATGCAAAAAAGATCGCTATAATAGATAGATTAAACAAGTAAATGACCTCAACGATTTCTGATGATTAGAAATGTTATTTTATGTAAATAATTGTTTTGATAAGAACTTGCATATCAGAACGTTGTCATACAGTATGCACAGCGTTGTCTCAACTACACGTTAATTTGCTATTTCTTTTAGCCTATTAATATTGACTTGAACAAAGGCTAAGTTTGTCCATTAGCGCTGCGTTGCAGCAAGAGAAAGCAGAACCTGAATGTCGAAATTTAAACAGCCTGAATTTCATTACTCCTATCTGATGCCAAAATATTGGTTGACCTGGTTTGGGCTTATTACGCTCTATTTATTAGTTCAATTGCCATATCCGGTGATCCATTTTATAGGTACCCGAGCGGGTCATTTATCCATGCGCTTTTTAAAGCGTCGTAAACATATTGCCCGACGTAATCTGGAACTTTGTTTTCCAAATCTTAGTTTGGAAAACAGAGAAAAACTGTTGGTTGAAAACTTTGAATCATTGGGAATGGGACTGCTGGAAACTGGAATGGCCTGGTTTTGGTCCGATAGCCGAATCAAAAAATGGTGTAAGGTTGATAACATTGAAATCATGTCACGCATTCGTGCCAATGGAAAAGGGGTGCTGCTGGTTGGCGTTCATTTCCTGACCCTGGAACTGGGCGGGCGTATTTATGGTATGTACAATCCTGGCGTTG
Source organism: Limnobaculum eriocheiris (assembly GCF_021010575.1). Taxonomy (GTDB): domain Bacteria; phylum Pseudomonadota; class Gammaproteobacteria; order Enterobacterales; family Enterobacteriaceae; genus Limnobaculum; species Limnobaculum eriocheiris. The sequence continues at coordinate 17,911 of NZ_JAJNAG010000024.1, forward strand.
GCGTTTACCGTCCGCACAACAATAAATTAATGGATTGGGTTCAGTGCAAAGGCCGCAGCCGTTCAAATAAGTATTTTATTGACCGCCATGATATTAAAGGCATGATTCGTGAATTGCGTAAAGGGGAGATCCTTTGGTATGCACCGGATCATGATTATGGCCCGCGTAACAGCGTTTTCGCGCCGTTTTTTGCAGTTCCTCAGGCGGCAACGACAATTGGCACCAGTATATTAATGCGTCAGGCTAATCCGGTGATATTGCCTTTTACGCCAAAACGCCACGTTGACGGTAGTGGTTATACCGTCATGGTCACTGAACCACCAACCGGCTTTCCGATGGATAATTCTATCGAAGCAGCAAAATTTATGAATAAAGTAGTTGAGAAAGAAATATTGAAAGCTCCTGAGTTGTATATGTGGCTGCATCGTCGATTTAAGACGCGACCAGCAGGTGAAATATCTCTTTATTAATCAATTTATAAGGGTGGAAAGTAACCAGTTGCGTTGTTTTACCCAAAAGAGTAAGAAATCGCTTGCGTTATGCGGTTCATTATGAGTAAATGTGAACCGGCCTGTGCTACAGACCTATTTATGTACGACATTAGAGTAAAGCAGTTCCTTCTTAAAGCCGTTATCTTTTGATTTCGCTTATTAGACGAACATCTTCTTAGTGCCTCCATAAGTAATGACTCTGAAAATCTGGCCATAATGCCTATACCCTATGATGTATGGCAGGTTAACTAATTTAAAGGTAAGTAAAGATGTCCAAGAAAACTGGCAAAGTTAAATGGTTCAATGAAAGCAAAGGTTTTGGTTTTATTGAGCAAGATGATGGTGGTAAAGACGTATTCGTTCACTTCTCTGCTATCGCTAGTGAAGGTTTTAAAACTCTGGCTGAAGGCCAGAAAGTTGAATATACCATTCAAGACAGCCCACGCGGTCCAGCAGCTGCAAACGTTGTTGCTCTGTAATTAGCAGCAGACGTTAAGGAAGATAAGTAAAGTCTCTGACTTTCTTAACTTCAGTGACAAGGAACCCGCATCGCTGATGCGGGTTTTTTTGTGGTCTTGGAACAGAAAATTACTTGAACCTGATATTCCAGGTACAGATGTTGCAAAAACTTACTGTAGAAGGAAATGAAATAACTAAATAAATTAAGAGGTAAAAATTATGACCCTAAGAATGGGACTCGTAAAATGGTTTGATAAAAACCAAGGTATCGGTTTAATTACTCCACTTGATGGTAGTACTGAACTTTATGTAGATCGTAAATCAATTGCGACATCAACTAAGTCATTGACTGAAGGGCAAAACGTAGAATTTTCTACTTATAAAACGTCTCGCGGTCTGTTAGCAACGGATGTTATCGCATTTTAATCGATTAATTGACAATGATATGGAGGAAGAGATTAATTAAAGTGTCTGCATTATTAACGTGTTAAATCACAATTAACACGCCTCTCAAACCTTGCTGCTTTAATGTTATACTTCCTTCATAAAAATTTATTTACTGATATATCGGTATCTCCGGTATCCATTATTTTCGTCAGGATTTCGCTATGCAATATCAATGTCCACTTTGTCACCAACCGTTGCAATTGGATAATGAGGTATGGCAGTGCAGCAATCGTCACCAGTTCGACCGGGCAAAAGAAGGGTATGTGAACCTGATGCCCGTTCAGCATAAAAAATCTAAAAATCCCGGCGATAACCAAATGATGATGCAAGCCCGTCGCCAGTTTCTGGATGCGGGGTATTATCAACCATTAAGAGATGCAATTTCTTCCCTGTTAGACGGTTCGTTACCTGATGATTCGTCTCCTCGGGCATTATTAGATATTGGCTGTGGTGAGGGGTATTACACTGGTTTTTTAGCAGCGAAGTTAAAACAAAACCGGGATATTTCGGTGTATGGACTGGATATTGCCAAAGGTGCAATACGTTCAGCGGCTAAACGCTACACGGCTACTGAATTTTGTGTCGCATCCAGTCATCTTTTACCCTTCAGTAATCAATCAATGGATGCAGTATTAAGAATTTATGCACCCTGTAAGGCTCAAGAGCTCAACAGAGTAATTAAGTCTGATGGTCTGATTGTGGCAGTTACTCCAGCCCCTAATCATTTGATTCAGCTTAAAGGGCTGATCTACCAAACGCCTCAACCTCATAATGATAGTGAAGAGCAAATAGAGGGTTTCTGCCTGGCGGAAAGCCAGCGTTTAAGTTATGGGATGAATTTACCGGGTGAACAGGCGGTAAATTTGCTGCAAATGACGCCCTTTGCCTGGAAGGCCTCAGAACAGTTGATAATTGAACTCTCTGGCAACACCGATTTTTATTGTGAAACGGATTTCTATATTCGCTTATACCGCAAAAAATAGAAAACGGGGCAAAGCAAAGCCCCGTTTGACAACAACATCCTGATTTTATGCCATATTGCTAACCATTGCCCGCATATCGCTACCGGTCGGTGTCTGATGCAGTCGTAAACCAAACTGTGGAATGATAGAGAAAATATGGTCGAAAATGTCAGACTGGATACCTTCATACTCTACCCAGGCAACCGTATTGGAAAAAGCATAAATTTCCAAAGGAATACCTTCTGAACTCGCTTCCAACTGCCTAACCATTAAGGTCATATTCTGATGAATACCCGGATGGGCTTTCAGATAAGCATGAATATAAGCGCGCAATGTACCGAGGTTAGTTAAGCGGCGGCCGTTGATTGGCAGGCTTAAATCAATATGATGCTGATGATTATACTGCTCGATTTCTTTTACTTTATTCTCAATGTAAGGCTGAAGCAGATAACTGCGTTGTAGTAATTGCTGTTGTTCTGATGACAAAAAGCTAACGCTGGTAGCATCAATCCTGATGCTACGTTTAATTCGGCGACCACCAGATTCTGACATAGAACGCCAGTTTTTGAACGAATCTGAAATCAGGGCGTAAGTGGGGATAGTGGTAATGGTATTATCCCAGTTGCGAACTTTCACCGTGGTTAAACCAATGTCTAATACTGCACCATCGGCACCATATTTTGGCATCTCCAGCCAGTCATCAATTTTTAGCATATTGTTAGCCGATAATTGAATACCGGCGACTAATCCCAGAATTGGATCTTTAAACACCAACATCAGAACGGCCGTCATGGCACCCAGTCCGCTCAGTAACAGGGTTGGGGATTTACCAATCAGAATTGAAATAATCAGAATAACAATGAAGATAGCCGCAATAAGCTTAACGCTCTGGAAGATGCCTTTTAGCGGCAACTGACTGGCGATTTTGGTTCTCTGAGACAGGTTTAGTAGCGTATCTAACATGGAAAACAGAGAAAGTAAGCCATAAACCAGGATCCACAGCTGTGCACCAGTGAGAATATATTCCAGCACTTCCGGATCGCGAGTTAACCACAGGGATGAAATCACGTGGACAAGAATACCCTGCAAGACAAAAGATAAGCGATCAAACAGGTTATGTTCGATAAGCAGCCGACGCCAAAACTTATGGTTTTTAGCTTCGCTTTTTCTTATGCTCTTTAGAATCACATGGTGAAGAAACAGGTGAATGATGACAGAGAGTAGGATGATCATGATAAGTATCAGCACCAGAATCATCATTGGTGTGGCTTCAATGCCTAATTTGCTCAAAATAAGCAGTAAATATTCCCGCATTAACTTCTTCTCCATATAAAAAACTAAATTCAGCCGGAAAAATTGGGCCAATTGCTGAAATGTAACTACTAACCTAATGGTTTATCTGGTGGTGTCAATGCCGAATAGAGATTTAATCGGAAAAACAGGTAATAGTATTGGAAAGCAGGTAATAAGTTGGTGAAGTGTAGAATATTATAAACGCCCTCTTAAATAATAAGAGGGCGTTAGAGTGGGATTAATCGCAGTGAACAACCTTGATAGCTAATCCACCACGGGAAGTTTCACGGTATTTAGAGTTCATATCCTTACCGGTCTCATACATGGTTTCAATAACCTTATCCAACGATACACGGGGTTCGCTGGTACGACGTAGTGCCATGCGCGCTGAGTTGATGGCTTTCACTGAGGCAATAGCATTGCGTTCAATACAAGGTACCTGAACCTGACCGGCAACCGGATCGCAAGTTAATCCCAGATTATGCTCCATACCAATTTCAGCAGCATCACAAACCTGTTGAGGGCTGCCCCCCAGCAATTCAGTCAGCCCGGCAGCAGCCATTGAACAGGCAACGCCGACTTCACCCTGACAGCCAACTTCGGCGCCGGAAATTGAAGCATTCATTTTATACAGGGTGCCAATGGCCCCTGATGCCATAAAGTAGCGAATATAGGCTTCCGGGCTTACCGGTTGAATAAACTGGTCATAGTAAGCCAGAACCGCGGGTACGATGCCACAGGCACCGTTAGTAGGCGCAGTGACTACCCGACCACCCGCCGCATTTTCTTCGTTGACCGCTAAAGCAAACATATTGACCCAATCAATAATGTTCATTGGGTCATTGGATAATTTATCTGAAGAGATCAGCATACGACGCAGTGGGGCTGCACGACGCGCAACCTGTAGCAGCCCCGGCAGAACGCCTTCCGTATTCATTCCACGATCAATACAATCGCGCATCGTCTGCCATACAGCTGCAAAGTAAGTTTCGATCTCTTTTTTGCTGTGTATTGCCAGCTCGTTCTGCATTACCAGACCGGAAATAGACAGACCATGATGTTTGCATAAATCCAATAGCTCAGAAGCAAATTTAAATGGATAAGGTACCGTCATTTCATTTTCAGCGGTTTTACCAAAATTTTCTTCATCAACAATAAAGCCGCCACCAATGGAGTAGTAGGTTTTGGTATAAATAGTTTTATTACCGGCGAAAGCGGTAATGGTCATACCGTTTTCATGTAACGGCAGGTTATCGCTATGGAAAACCATGCCGCCCTGACGAGGGAAATCAACCTCCTGTTGACCATTCGCCAGAGGCAGACGCTCCGTGGCTTCTACGTTGCGAATAAAACCAGGAATGGAATCAATATCTACCGTAGCGGGTAAATTACCGGCCAAACCCATAATAATTGCGATATCCGTGTGATGACCTTTGCCTGTCAGTGAAAGCGAGCCGTAAACATCCACGACGACTTTACTGACAGAAGCGATTAGCCCTTTATGACAGAGATCATCGACAAACTCTTTGCCCGCTTTCATCGGACCTACGGTATGTGAACTGGAGGGGCCAATACCAATTTTGAACATGTCGAAAACGCTAATCACACAAAACTCCTCAGTAGGTAAATTGGTTTAATTATTTAGCCGAAAGTATAAATAACATCAGAAATATTATGGCTATTCATCAGTCAAATGACCTGCCTGAATTTATACGAATAAAATTTCATCTTGGCTCATGAGGTAATTATAGTCTTTTTGCGTGGTGTTCGGCTATAAATATAGTGTATTGAAAGGTATATTATTGGCGAGTTTTGCTTTCTTTTTAACCGATAAAAGACAAAAGTGAATTCGTTGCAAAAACAAATTTAATGATATGTTAGTTAAAGGGAATAAATCCTTTAACCTGAGTCGCTAAGCGTTGAAGAATGGCGGCAGTAAGGCCCCAAATCAGATTGTCGGCGTAATAAAGAAAGTAGATACGCAAAGGTTTACCACGACGAATAATGTCAATGGAATGGTAGTTATCACTGTTTAATGCGTAGTCTAAAGGAATTTCAAACAGCCTTTCTACTTCATGATGATTTTTGCTAAAGCTCAGTCCGGCTGGTAACACACCAACAACCGGCGTTACCTGAAAACCGCTGACACTGTCCATCGCAGGTAATTGACCAATAATTTCAACGTACCCTGGATTAAGTCCAACCTCTTCGTAGGCCTCTCTGAGTGCCGTGGTTTCTGGCAACAAATCTGTATCATCTGTTGCACCACCGGGAAAGGCAACCTGTCCCGGATGTTTACGCAAAGCAAAAGAGCGTTTGGTTAGCAACAACGTGAGGTGCTTACCATTAATTATCGGGACTAATACCGCAGCCTTTCGTAATTGATGAGTATCGTAGGCCGGTGGCGGTAATTGAAGCTGAAAACGCTGGATAAAATGTTGAAGAATATCGCTCATTGGCCATTATCACTGAAATACTTGGTTGAGTAACCGAGATTAACGGGAGAGATTCTCAGTTATGTATCATTTTGTGGTATTATAACCGTTAGCAATATGAATTTGTGCAATTGTGCAAAAAAGCGGCTTTATCCTACCGGGAACTCTGAGATATATGACTACGATTGGCTCACCAGCACTTCGTCACGATCAGCAGCAAGATGCTGTAGAACGTATCCAGCAATTAATGGCTGAAGGGATGAGCAGCGGAGAAGCGATTGCTTTGGTCGCTAAAGAGATTAGAGAGAACCATCAGGGTGAGCAGACTTTTGCATCCTTTGATGATGAATAATTCTTTTATGGGTTAACGTCCGAATAAAGTATACCAAACTTATCCATGTAGGTGAGGTACAGTCGAGTATCTAACTCCAACTGATGGTAGTCTGGTTCCATATAACAGCATAGATTATAAAAATCTTTATTGTGCTGCTTTTCTTTTAAGTGTGCTAATTCATGCACCACTATCATTCGTAATAATGCTTCCGGCGCTGACTTGAATAGATTTGATATTCTTATCTCTGCTTTTGATTTTAATTTAGCACCCTGAATTCGTGATATTGAAGTGTGTAAACCCAACGCATGTTTGATAATGTGAATTTTATTGTCATAACAAACTTTGCTAACTAATTGAGCGTTTTTCATGTATTGATTTTTTATCTCTATCACGTACTGATATAGCATTTTATCAGTGACGTAGATATGTGGCACAGGGTAGCGACTTAACAATAAGGCCCCCAGTTTTTCTTGCTTAACTAGTTGAGCCACTTGCAGTTGGAGATGTTCCGGATAGCCTGTGAGATAGGGAAGGGAATTCACGTTACTTTTCTTGTTCAAATGAATTTATCGTATAAATAGATGGCTCATACTAACAGTTAATAAGTTTTTTTGCATGACAGATTAATGATATTAGACTACTTAATGAAATCCTGGTCTCATTATACCTGATATTAAAATTAATATTAAGGCAAAAGCATAGGTGGTGTATTTGCTTAACCGTTTCGATACCAATTATGAAATAAAAATATGTGCTCTTGATCTAATTTTTTATTGAGTTACTGAAAACACCTTGCCTAAATTTATTGGATATGAGGTAATGTTTTTGGTCAGTAAAATAGAGCTACTTTAGATAAGTCATTTTGAATCTGATATTCCCGGCAAGTTCGTTATCCTTAACTTCTTCCAGGTTTTTTCTTAGTGCTTAAACACAAGTAACCACAACTACCGGCCTTTCATGCCTTTTGGCAGGTTAAACATCAATAGGAATTTTGTAATGTCTAAGAAAACTGGTCACGTTAAGTGGTTCAACGAAAGTAAAGGTTTTGGTTTCATCACTCCAACCGATGGCAGCAAAGACGTGTTCGTTCATTTCTCTGCTATCGTTAATGATGGTTTCAAAACTCTGGCAGAAGGCCAGCATGTTGAATTTTCTATTCAGGACAGCCCACGTGGCCCGTCTGCGGCTGAAGTTGTTGCTCTGTAATTTATTACACAATAACTGTTTGCCACAAACCCGCATTAAGCGGGTTTTTTATTGCCTGAAAATAGCTAAAACAGGGCTATGATTACTCAATCCGCTTTTTTCTTTAGTTCCTTCGCTGCTTTCTTCAGTACTTTACGAATGCGATTTACCTCAGCAGCAGGAAGCTCTACATTGCCGGGACTGGTTTTTTTGCTTTTTACCGGCGCAGGTTCTGTTAGGCTGATAAAACTTTCTTCCAACCGCTTGATGATTTCAGCATTCATTGAGTGCTTATTGTGTTCTGCCTGAACTTTTAGTTTTGCTCTTAACTCAGCAGGGATTCGTACGCTCAGTGAAGTAATCGTCATAATGATGCTCCCGTTTGGCTATATGAAGGAAGAGTGAAATATTACCTGTTAATAATGTTATAACCTCTTTAATGTAGTGGATAAAGGATAATCAGCAATAAAACAAAAATACGCCCTAAAAATCAGAGCGCATTCAAAATATAATAACTCATTAAATTAAGAGAGTGATGGAGCCGGACGCGCAATAATACTGCGGGTTTCCATTCGAACTTCCGCAATAACAACTTCCAGCGAATCGCCCTGACGATAAACCACATTACCATTAAGCAGTATGGTGCCATTCTCTGCGCTACATACCAGCTCGTCACGTACAGGGTGAATAAATGGGGCCGGAATAAATGCGACGGCACCATTATCTGTCAGCTTAATCCGCATACCACCACGAGAAATATCCATAATTTCTGCCTGATAACGGGTATCCGTTCCTGCTTTATCCTGCAAAAAGCGCGCATATAACCAATCACTAACATCCCGTTCAGCAATACGATTAGCCCGACGGCGCTCTGTTAGCGGTTGCATAACACTTTCATCCGGTGCTGTGGATGGGGTTTCGTGGATCAATGCTTTTAATAAACGATGGTTAATAATATCGCCATATTTACGAATAGGTGAGGTCCAGGTTGCATAAGCCTCCAGCCCCAATCCATAGTGAGGGGCTGGCGCAATGCTGATTTCTGCATAGGTTTGGTATTTGCGAATACGGCTATCGAGATAAGAGGTGGGTTGTTTATCCAGGAATCGACGCAGTTCACAGAATCCATCCAGGGTCAGAACCTTCTCTTTATTAAATTCCGCTCCATTGAGTTCCAGAATATTGATTGCCTGCTCAACGACGGCGGGGTCAAAACCAGCATGAACGTTAAAGATCCCATAGCCTAAACGTTTTTTTAGTACGATAGCGGCACATATATTAGCCACAATCATTGACTCTTCCACAATACGGTTAGCAATGCGGCGATGTTCAGTAATAATGTCCAGCACCTGACCATTTTCACCGAGAACAAAGCGGTAATCAGGGCGGTCTTTAAATACCAGCGCATGCTCTGTTCGCCAGGAGGTGCGACGTAATGCAACCTGATGCAGCAACGCTATTTGCTGCGCGATTTCGGGTTGCTCAGGCTTCCAACCGTCAATACCTTCAATCCAGTCTGAGAGCTTCTCATAATCAAGCTTGGCCTTTGAGGTTATCCAGGCGCAGAAAAACTCAATATCGTCATTGATTGAGCCATCAGAAGAGAGGGTTAGCTGGCAGACCAGTGCAGGACGACGTTGATTTGGCTGTAGGGAACAAAGGTTATCCGACAACTCTCTGGGAAGCATCGGAATATTAAAACCTGGTAAATAATTGGTAAATGCTCGTTTTAAGGCAATCTTATCCAGTTTACTTCCGGCGATAACATAGGCGCTGGGATCGGCAATGGCAATAGAAAGACGAAACAACTGGTTATCCAACTGTTCAACATACAGCGCATCATCCATATCTTCAGTAGATTCGCTATCAATGGTGACAAAGTTTAACCCGGTTAAATCACGACGAATAATCCCTTCATCCTGAATAGGTTCGGAGGTCCATTCTGGCGCAGTACGCTCCAACTGATAGCGTGACAGTGTCACCCACCATGGCGCTAAATGGTCGTCTCCATGGGTTATATATTCATTGATTTGTGCCTGAAACCCACGATCGTTTTTCAGTGGATGACTGGTTATCTCTGCAACGACCCAATCACCCTGAGTTAATGTATGAGTCAGTCCTTTTACGGGTTTACAGGGAATGACATCTTTAATCATTGGGTGATCGGGAATAACCATCAATCGGTCATTTTTTTGCTGAATACGACCAATAAAACGCGTCAGAGATGGTTCTAACAACGTCTCCGGCTCGGCCAGTTCACGATCCTTTTCTGTATGGATAGTGGCTGAAACACGATCGCCATGCATGACTTTCTTCATTTGTGGAGGTGGAATGAAGTAGCTTTTCTGATTATCTACCTCAAGAAAGCCAAAACCTTTTTCGGTGGCTTTAACAATGCCTTCAACCCGTGGAGTATTAGCATGAAGTTGCTGTTTAAGCTGTGCGAGCAGCGGGTTATTTTGAAACATATATGAGAAGCACTATTCAATGAGTCAACCATTTTTGTGATGGCTTGTTTTACACAAAAGGCGTGTCGGGAGCAAGCTTATCCTGTCGTTTACCGCAATTAATTGATATGTCATGATGGGATGTTCGATAATAAAAATGTGAATATCGGCTGTACCTCACAAATTGACATTTTGTTTGTGACAATAATTCACTGATTTTCTTAATATAAAAACTCTGTTTTACAACTCACATCAGGTGCCCAATTATGCTCAATGTAAATGAATATTTTGCCGGAAAAGTAAAATCGATTGGCTTTGAAAATGGGAGCATTGGTCGTTCCAGCGTAGGGGTGATGGCGGCAGGTGAATATAATTTTGGCACAGCGCAACCAGAAGAGATGACGGTCATTACCGGTTCTCTTAATGTGCTGTTACCGGGTGCGACAGAATGGACGGTGTTTTCTGCCGGGGAGTCATTCCATGTACCTGGAAAAAGTGAATTTAACGTGCAGGTATGTGAGAGTACGGCCTATTTGTGTCGTTATTTGTAATGATTTTTGATTTGCAGTTAATCATGTAGTTAAAAATATTTCGGCTTACCGCATTAGTAGTAAGCCGAAATTACAATGAGGATTAGGCTTTTAGCTCAAGCTCATTCATTGCAGCGATGCTGAAACCACCATCAACGTGCAGAACTTCACCACTCACACCAGAAGACAGGTCAGAGCACAGGAATGCTGCAGAGTTACCTACATCTTCAATGGTTACAGTACGGCGAATAGGGGTAACGGCTTCACAGTGTGCCAGCATTTTTTTGAAGTCTTTGATGCCGGAAGCTGCCAGAGTACGAATCGGGCCAGCGGAAATGGCGTTAACACGAACGCCTTCAGGTCCCATTGCGTTAGCCATATAGCGAACGTTGGCTTCCAGAGAAGCTTTAGCTAATCCCATTACATTATAATTAGGTATAGCGCGTTCAGCACCCAGATAGGAAAGGGTTAATAACGCAGAACCTGGATTTAACATGCTGCGACAGGCTTTAGCTAATGCGACAAAGCTGTAAGAGCTAATATCGTGAGCAATGTTAAAACCTTCACGGGTTACCGCATTGACATAGTCACCATCTAACTGGTCGCCAGGAGCAAAACCGATAGAGTGAACGAAACCGTCGAATTTAGGCCATACTTTAGCCAGTTGAGCAAACAGCTCAGTAATGCTTGAATCTTCAGCAACGTCACATGGTAATACGATATTGCAGCCTAATTCGTTAGCAAACTCTTCTACGCGAGATTTCAGTCTTTCATTCTGATAAGTCAGCGCCAGTTCTGCCCCTTCACGTTTCATTGCTTGTGCAATACCAAAGGCGATTGAACGATTGCTGGCAACGCCAGTAACCAGAATGCGCTTACCGGTTAAAAAAACCATAGCTATGATCCTTGTAGTCAATGTTATGACCGCCGGAGTCTATCCGGAGCAGTCATTATTAAAAAAACGGAACGATTCTATCATGCAACCAGAATAGATAGTGCATGTTTGTCATACTGCTCCGATCAGTGAGATGAAACAGACAGCGTTATTGGATATGTTGAATCCTCAAATTCTTCTGCCTGCCGTTAAATATCTGAAACATCTTTACGCCAGTGGTCAGCGGTAAGTGCTTCAGCAAAGTGGCTATTAATCATTCGACGGGTAATGTCATGCAGAGGCGATGCAATCACCTCTGCTGTATTACCGCGCTCAACCACTTCACCATTTTGCATAACCAGCAGTTGATCGCTGACGTGCTTGATCATACCGAGATGCTGGCTCACGTAGATATAGGATATACCGTGCTTTTCCTGTAATTCCATCATTAAGTTCACTAACTGTGAACGCATGGACATATCCAGCGAGGCTAGCGCTTCATCTGCAATGATAATTTTGGGCTGTAATATTAATGCTCTGGCCAGCGCTACCCGCTGCTTCTGACCAGATGCCAGCATTTGCGGATAATAGTAAGCGTGGTCGGGGAGTAAGCCGACCTGACGCAAGGTCAGATTGATCTGTTTTTCCCGCGCGGAGGCTTCCAGATTAGTATTCAGCTTCAGTGGGATATCCAACAACTGTCCGATACGCTGCCTTGGGTTAAATGAAGTATTCGGATCCTGAAATATCATGCGAATATGCTGACTGCGGTAGCCATAATCACCAAATTCCAGTTTATGATCTCCGATCATCATTTCTCCGGAAGTAGGTTTAATCATACCGGAGATCATTTTTGCCAGCGTTGATTTGCCTGAACCATTCTCGCCAATAATGGCCATGGTCTGCTTTTCACGCAGAATAAAACTGACGGGTTTTACCGCTTCCAGCTCATGAGGGCGAAACAGCCCGGTGCGAAAATGAAAGGTTTTGGATAAATTACGGACTTCAAGTAAGGCGCCCATCAGGATGGCTCCTCATGGTTAAGAGGAAAATGGCAGGCAAACTTATGTCCCTTAATATCCCTCAGCCGCGGGGTTTCTATACATTTTTTCTGTGCATAAGGGCAACGCGGCCCCAAACGGCAGCCAATAGGCAAATGCTCAAGAGAAGGAATAACCCCCGATAAGGTATTTAATCGGCTTTTATGGGGCAAGGCGCGGCCAAAATCAGGCATCGCACGAATTAGCGCCTGGGTATAAGGATGGTGAGGTGCCGTCAGCAGCTCATCACATAGCGCACTTTCTACCGTTTGACCACAGTACATCACGTTAATTCGCGTTGCCCACTTACTCATCATTTGCAGGTCATGGCTAATCAGCAAAATAGTGGTGTTGTTATTCTGATTCATTCGGGCCAGCAAGCGGAAAATTTGTGCCTGGGTTGTCGGTTCCATCGCGTTAGTTGGTTCATCGGCAATCAGTAATCTGGGCTGATTGGCCAACGCAATGGCAATCATCACTTTCTGGCACTCACCCTCAGTGATCTCATAAGGGAAACTGCGCATAATATCTTTGTGGTCTTTAATACCTACCCGATGCAATAATTCAATGGCCCGATGTTTACGCCAGTTAAAGCGCTGCCACCAACGGCCTTTATAAGTCCATCCGGGTATTGCCTGAATTAATTGACGACCAACTTTCTCTGATGGGTCCAGACAGGATTGTGGTTCCTGAAAGATCATCGAAATATTATGACCAACCAATTTTCTGCGTTGACGAGGGGTCAGCTTTAGTAAATCGATGTCATTTAAACGGAAACGGTCAGCAGTAATACGCCAGTTATCCTTACTGATACCGCAAATGGCTTTCGCTATCAGGCTTTTTCCAGAGCCGGATTCTCCCACTAACCCCCGAATTTCCCCTTCGGTCAGGGTCAGGCTAACGCGGTCGACGGCTTTTACCGGACCGTCAGCCGTCATAAATTCAATGGTGAGATTACGAATATCGAGTAAAGGCATTATTCATCACCCGTAGAAATAGCTCGGTATAACCCATCACCGAGAAGGTTAACCAGCAATACGCTAATCATAATGGCCGCACCCGGTAGCATCACGCTCCAGGGGGCAACATATAACAGTTCCAGAGAGTCTCCCAACATGGCTCCCCATTCAGGAGACGGCATTTGAGCACCAAGATTCAGAAAACCTAACGCTGCAATATCCATAATTGCCATAGATAGCGAGCGGGTAAACTCGGTAACCAATACCGGAGCAATATTTGGCAGTAAGCCATTCCATAGAATATAACCCGTTGATGCACCATCCAGACGAGCCGCAATAACATACTCTTTTTCCAGCTCATCATGCACGGTTCTGTATATGGTATGAACCATACGGGGTAATAGTGCCAGCCAGATAGCGAACATGGCATGTTCCAGCCGGGGTCCTAAAAAGGCAACCACAATAATAGCCAGCAGCAGAGAAGGAATGGCCAGTAGCGTATCAAGCAGATGGTTTAGCGCAGCGGAACGTAATCCATGGCTAACGCCAGCTAATAACCCAAGCAGCGTGCCGCAAAAGGCTGCGGCTAATGTAATCAGCAAAGCAGAACCAAAGGTTGGAGCTGCACCGTTAAGCAGGCGGCTTAAAAGATCTCTGCCTAAATCATCGGTTCCCAGGAAAAAGGAGACATCACCATGACGAGACCAGGAGGGTGGCAGAAGCTGGTAACCAAGGAATTGCTGATCGAGCTGATAGGGAGCAATCTGCTCACCAAACAGGCATAAAACAATCAGCATCAGGACGCCGTAAAGACCAATCATCGCCAGAATGTCTTTATGGATTCGCTGCCAGATATAGCTCATGGCTCCCGGCATTTTCTTTTCGCGGTATACGTTATCGGAAAGCATACCACTCCTTATTTTTAAAGGGGTTAGTCATTGCACTAAAGATATCGGCAATTAAATTAACTGCGATAGATAAACTGCCCATCACGATAATACCTGCGGAAACCACTGCAAAATCCTGCTGACGAATAGCCATTATCAGCCAACGCCCTAAACCCGGCCAGTTAAACACCGATTCGGTGATCATCGCTAGCGCCAACATAGTGGAGAACTGTAAACTCAACTTAGGGATTATCATTGGTAAGGCGTTGTGTAAAACATGACGGCGGATAATGGTAAAACGGGACAGGCCGCGTGTTGCCGCCGCTTTAATATAGTTTTGCCCGATAATTTGAATCACACTCTGGCGCGTCAGGCGCATCACTTCTGTTGTTGGAGCTACGGCTAAAGTAATTACCGGTAAAATCAGATGTTTTAATACGCTGATAATAATCTCTTCGCGATAGTGAGAATCAGAGAGCCAGGCATCAATTAATGCAACGCCGGTAATGGGTTTAATCTGATACAACAAATCATAACGACCAGAAACGGGCAGCCAGCCAAGAGTTAACGAAAAAAACAACATCAGCAGCAATGCCAGCCAGAAGATAGGAATAGAAAACCCGAACAGAGAGATCGAAGTAATAATATGGTCAGGCCATTTCTCTTTCGACATGGCGGCTAAAATTCCTAATGGAATTCCTAACCCCAGCGCAATAATAAAAGCAAAAATGCACAGCTCAAGGGTTGCGGGAAACACAATCTTTAACTGTTCGCCAACAATTTGCCCGTTAATAACTGAAGTACCAAACTCTCCCTGAAGCAAACTTTCCATATAAAAAGTATAAGCATCAATTAAGTGCGCGCCCGCCAGTGGGGCATTGGGGGTATAGTAAGAGATACTGAAGCTAACAAAGGTTAGAATCAGCAAGGTTACCAATGCCAGTAGTAGCCGCCTGAGAATATAAATAATCATTTATTATTCGTCTCTGATTTTTCCCGATAGACACCGGCAAATGAAACGTTGCCCAGTGGACTCAATACCAGCCCTTTAATATCGTATCGATAAGCCTGAATTCGTAGCGAAGAGGCCAGTGGCAAAACGGGTAGCTCTTGGGCCAGAATCTTCTGGGCTTTAGTATAGGTATCAATTCGCATGGAAAGATCCTGAGAAGTTACCCCTTTGGATAGCAACTGGTCGAACTCCTGATTACACCAACGGGCATAGTTGGTTTGTGAATCAATACCGGCACAACTGAGCAGCGGTCGGAAGAAACTATCAGGATCGTTACTGTCGGTGGTCCAACCGGTTAATGTCAGGTCGTGAGCATCGTCGCTAAGGCGAATCTCCTGAAAACGCCCCTCAACCGGAACAATAGTGACTTTAATCCCTACCTTGGCTAAATCTGCCTGTAGCAGTTCTGCCATTTTTAACGGGCTGGGGTTATAAGCCTGAGAGGCAGTAGGTACCCACAGGTGTAACCGAAGGTCAGTAATACCGGCTTCTTTCAATAACTGTTTAGATTTTTCGACATTAAATTCAGTAATTTCTGATTCATTATCATAAGCCCATGAAGTCCGTGGCAAAATCGATGATGCGGTTTCAGCAGTCCCATAATAGATCGATTGCATCAGTCGTGGGTTATTGATGGCCAGCGCAATAGCATAACGTACACGACGATCGTTGAAAGGTGCCTTTCCGGTATTAAAAGCCAGATAGGCTACGTTCATGCCGGTGCGTAGTGAAATTCGCAAACGCGGGTCGTCACGTAATATCGAAAGCTGACTGGCAGCCGGGTAAGCCAGAACATCACATTCGCCGGTCAGGAGTTTAGATAAGCGACCGGTACCGCCAGCGCCTAAATCGATGACTACCTGCTGCATTTTAGGGGAGCCACGCCAGTAGTCTTTATTACGATACAGGCGAACAAACTGTCCCGGATGATACTCGTTTAGCAGAAAAGGACCGGTACCTACCGGCTGGCGATCGATACGTTCTTGCATACCAATACGGGTCAGATTATCAGCATATTCGGCAGAGAGAACAGGGGCATAATGGGTTGCCAGATGCCACAGAAAAGAGGCATCCGCATTATGCAGTTCAATATCGACAGTATAGTCATCAACTTTACGTATGCTTTTTACCGTGTCGGAAAATTGCATACTGTCAAAATAGGGGTAACGCCCACCGTTTACCCTGTGGTAAGGCGCCTCGGCGTTAAAGATCCGACTAAAACTAAATACCACATCATCCGCGTTCATGGTTCGGGTTGGCATAAACCATTCGGTGGTTTGGAAGGTGACACCTTTGCGCAGGTGAAAACGGTAAGTTGCACCGTTATTCAGGCTTTCCCAACGTTCCGCCAATTCAGGAATTAATCGATAAGTATAAGGGTCGACATCCAACAGGCGGTCGTATAGCTGCGCGGCAATGGTATCAATCATCACTCCGCCATTGGCTATTTGTGGGTTAAAGCTATCAACAACGCCGCTGACGCAATAGACAAAACCGCTCTGACGAATATCTGGTTGAGCGGGTTTTGATGGCTCTACAGCCGCTGTTGCTCCGGGAGTGGTAATCAGGGGGGGCGTTTCCAGTTTCCCGGCTGGCGTTGCCCATGCAGGAAGAAGAAATCCCGCCCAGAGCAATACCCCAATTTTTAAACCGTACATATATAAGGGATTCTTTGATATATAGTTCAAGCTATCGATTATACAGGAGTATAGCCGTCATCCCAATGCTTAGCATTGCTTAAGCGATGTTTCATTGAAACCGTATAGCAATTATGCGAAAGCTGTCTGAAAACCGAGCGTTATGACGCTTTAGATTGCTCATTTTTGCGTAGCATTCCTCTTAACTGGTGATAGCTAAGCCCTAATAGCCTGGCGGCCTGACGTTGATTGTATTGCGACTGTTCCAGCGCTTTGGCGACTATCGATTGTTCCTGCAAGGATAACCACTGTTTCAGATCGAGGGGTAATGTCGGTAGCTCCCCGATTTGTTCATCACTGTTTGTGGTGAGTAATTTTTCTGAATTAACAGTGGAAGGAAGGCGTACAAAAGGGTCGATAATAATATTCCCTAATGGCATTTCATTTTCCCCATGGCGATACACTGAGCGTTCCACCACATTTTTTAATTCACGAATATTTCCCGGCCAGCTGTAGTTCATCAATGTTTCAATAGCTTCTGGAGTAAAGCCGGGGAAGAAAGAGTATTCCAGTTCTCTGCACATTTGGATCGCAAAGTTATCTGCCAGTAGCATGATGTCCTGGCGACGCTCCCGTAATGGTGGCAGATTAATGACGTCAAATGCCAGACGATCGAGCAGGTCGGCCCGAAACTTACCTGCTTTCGCCATGGCCGGCAGATCTTCATTGGTAGCGCAAACCAGACGAACATCAACTTGCAAGGGCTGAGTTCCGCCAACCCGTTCTAATTGACCATACTCAATGACCCGCAGTAGTTTTTCCTGAACCAACATGGGGGCATTCGCCAGCTCGTCTAAAAACAACGTCCCGCCATCGGCGCGTTCAAAACGCCCCAGATGTCTACGCTGCGCACCGGTAAACGCACCGGCCTCATGGCCAAATAGTTCGGAATCTAAAAGCGTGTCGCTCAACGCGGCGCAGTTAAGTGATATAAAAGGACCTTGCCAACGTTTAGATAGGTAATGAAGGCGATGGGCTATCAGCTCTTTACCTGTACCTCGCTCACCAATGATTAACACCGGTTTGGTTAAGGGTGCTACCTGAGAGGCTTGTTCAAGTACTTCAATAAAGCTATTTGCTTCACCGATAATGTTATCAATAACGTCAGTCATGGTTAATTTCGCCAATAGTTGGTTTTTTTCATCAAATCATTTTTCATGCATAAATAGCAAGAAAAATAAAATTCATTTAAAATCAGTTGCATGAAGAACATTAAAAGTTGGCACGCTTCTTGATATATCTATGGTAACTAACCTGAATGGCAATACATGCCAGTTAATTGATTAACCACCGTAGAAGAGGACATAACCATGGGTATTTTTTCTCGTTTCGCTGATATCGTAAACGCTAACATCAGCAACTTATTAGAGAAGGCTGAAGATCCACAAAAAATGGTTCGCCTGATGATTCAGGAAATGGAAGACACACTGGTAGAGATTCGTTCAACATCAGCACGTGCGCTGGCAGAGAAAAAGCAGCTGTCTCGCCGCATTGAACAAGGGGAAGCTCAGCAGGCTGAATGGCAGGAAAAAGCAGAACTGGCATTACGTAAAGATAAAGAAGATCTGGCTCGTGCTGCCCTGATTGAAAAGCAGAAAGTAGCCGATCTGGTCGGTGTGTTGCAGTCAGAGCTGGTTATCGTTAATGAAACGCTTGAGCGTATGCGTAACGAAATTGGCGAATTGGAAGCAAAGCTGAGTGAAACTCGTGCTCGCCAGCAAGCCTTAACCTTACGTCATCAGGCTGCCAGTTCTTCACGTGATGTTCGTCGCCAACTGGACAGTGGTAAGATTGACGCTGCAATGGCACGTTTTGAACAGTTCGAACGTCGCATTGATCATATGGAAGCAGAAGGGCAAAGCGTTGGTTTCGGGAAGGCGAAGAGTCTGAGTCAGGAGTTCACCGAGCTGAAAGTTAACGAGCAAATTGATAATGAATTAGCGGCCCTGAAAGCTAAAATGAACATGAACAAAGACGCCTAATCATAGCAGGCTGATGAGGTCGCTTATTCAGAGGGTATGAATAAGCGACAATCTAAGAATTTTAGATAAGAAGGAATATCAATGAGTTGGCTACTGGGTTTACTTGCCATACCGCTGACAATATTTATCTTGTTTGTTGTCCCTATCTGGCTCTGGCTGCACTACCGTGGAAAGCAGAGCGATGGTGGTCAGTTAAATCAGCAAGATATGCAACGGTTAGCAAAACTTACTGATGAAGCGCAGAGAATGCGTGACCGCATTCAGACTCTGGAAGCTATATTGGATGAAGAGCATCCAAACTGGAGACAACGTTAATGAACAATAAACTGTATCGTATTCCTGATGAAGGTATGATTAGCGGCGTATGTGCGGGAATTGCGCGTTATCTGGGCATTCCGGTACTGGTGGTTAGAATTTTAGCGCTGTTAGCATTAGTGTTTGGTTTCTTCTTTGTTACCGTTGTGGTTTATTTTACCATGGTTTTTTTTCTGGAAAGCGCACCGGTAGAAGAAGCAAACTTACATAGTCGAATTCCTGCCCGTCAGCGAATGAAGCAAGTTGAACAAGAACTGGCAGCCAGCGAACAGCGTCTGCGCGATCTGGAGCGTTATTTGACCTCTGAGACTTTTCAGGTGGAAAGTCGATTTCGTCGCCTGTAATACCAGCGGTATACATAATGGCATGATAAGTGACGGTCATTATCTTCATACAATGCGAGCAACCCTCTGTTCAGGGAAGCTCGCATCGACGTCATCATCTTCCGATGAGATAGCATAACCCCAGAGATTCAGGAATAATCATGCAAAAGTCAGCTAAACTGCAGGCTCTTATTCAACCGCTTATCACGATAATATTGTTCTTTGGGCGCGCTTATGCTCCGGCGTTAGTGCTATCATTCCTGTTAAAAAACAAGTTATGGCGACCGGTTCGACTGTTACTGGTCATGTTTGGTGAGCCACTGTTAAGAAAGGTGTTTGGTTCCATTGCCTGGCGCTGTAAAAAGGGTTCGGATGAAACGACTGCAAAATGAAATAAATTCGTTGGTTAACCGCGGGCTGGATCGCCACTTAAGACTGGCGGTTACCGGACTAAGCCGTAGCGGGAAAACCGCGTTTATTACCGCGTTTGTTAACCAACTTTTAAATGTGAATAATGGCGCTCGTTTGCCTCTGTTTTCTGCCGTAAGGGAAGAGCGGTTGCTGGGGGTAAAACGAATTCCACAGAAAGATTTTGGTATTCCTCGTTTTACCTATGATGAAGGTTTGGCATCGCTGTATGGTTCGCCGCCCGGCTGGCCAACACCAACCCGTGGGGTTAGTGAAATTCAGCTGGCGCTGCGTTTTCGTTCTAATGATTCGTTAATACGCCACTTTACCAGCCATTCCACACTCTATCTGGAGATTGTGGATTATCCGGGCGAATGGCTCTTAGATCTACCGATGCTGGAACAGAACTATCTGGAATGGTCTCATCAAATGAACAGCATTCGGCAGGGAGAGCGTGCTGAATGGGCTAAACCCTGGCTTGACCTCTGTGCAAAATGCGATCCGCTAGGGCCGGTTGATGAGAATCTATTGGCGGATATTTCTCAAGCCTATTGTGACTATTTATTACGTTGTAAACAGGAAGGGCTGCACTTTATTCAACCGGGGCGCTTTGTGTTACCGGGTGATTTGGCCGGAGCGCCTGCATTACAGTTTTTTCCGTGGCCGGCGATTAATGCACAAAATGAATCCCGGCTGGCGCAGGCCGATAAACGAACCAACTGGGGAATGCTGAAGGCCCGTTATGATTACTATTGTCAGCATGTAGTTAAAGGTTTCTATCGGGATCACTTCATAAAGTTCGATCGCCAGATAGTGTTGGTGGATTGCCTGCAACCGTTAAATAACGGGCCACAGGCATTTAATGATATGCGTCTGGCCCTGACTCAATTAATGCAGAGTTTCCACTACGGTCAACGCTCTTTACTCAGGCGTCTGTTTTCCCCCTGTATTGATAAGCTGATGTTTGCAGCCAGTAAGGCGGACCACATCACACCGGATCAGCATGCTAATTTGGTTTCTCTGTTACAACAACTGGTACAGGAAGCATGGCAGAATGCGGCGTTTGAAGGCATTAGCATGGATTGCGTAGGCCTGGCATCCGTACAGGCAACAGAGAGCGGCATGATTGAACATCAGGGAAACCGTCTGCCTGCGCTTAAAGGTTACCGTCTGGAGGATGGACAACCGTTAACCGTCTATCCCGGCGAGGTACCGGCCCGTTTACCGGAGCCATCCTTCTGGCAACAGCAAGGTTTTCATTTTGACCAATTCAGACCTAAGCCAATGAGCGTTGACACGCCATTACCCCATATTCGTTTAGATGCGGTTATGGAGTTTTTGTTAGGAGATAAGCTTAAATGAACCAGCCAATAAAAGGGCGTATTACTTTTGATGAGCCACTGTTGGATGAAAAAGAGCCTGTATTACGCAGTAATTTACAATTCGACCCGCAAGAAGCTGAGAACTTCTTTCCTACAGCGCCAGAGTTAGAAGAAGAGCAGGAAGAGGGTGAAGCGGAAGGCATCATTATGAATGCCCTTAAGCCAAAAACCAGCCTGTGGCGTAAAATGGTCACTTTTGGGCTGGGGGTGTTTGGCATTAGCGTGGTCGCTCAGGGGATTTATCGAATTACTGATGCGATTCAAAATCATGAGTGGATTACATTGGGTGCCTATAGTGCCGGTGCCATCATCGTTGTAGCCGGTGTCGGTTCGGTAATAACCGAATGGCGTCGTTTATACCGCCTACGAGAGCGCGCGGAAGAGCGGGATATTGCCCGTGAATTGTTACACAGCCACGCCTTGGGTAAAGGGCGCGAGTTTTGTGAAAAGCTGGCAGATCAGGCGGGTATTGATAAAAGCCATCCGGCATTACAACGTTGGCAGGCATCACTACACGAAACGCAAAACGATCGCGAAGTGGTTTCCCTGTATGCCAAATTGGTTCAGCCGGTTCTGGACCAGCAGGCTCGCCGTGAAATCAGCAGTTCTGCTGCCGAATCAGCTTTGATGATTGCCGTCAGCCCATTGGCTATCGTTGATATGGCATTTATTGCCTGGCGTAATATTCGACTGATTAACCGCATTGCCAGTATTTATGGTATTCAATTGGGGTATTTTAGTCGTATTCGACTGTTTAAACTGGTTATGCTAAATATCGCTTTTGCCGGTGCCACTGAATTAATCAGGGAAGTGGGTATGGACTGGATTTCTCAGGACATTACCGCCAGATTATCCACCCGGGCAGCGCAAGGAATTGGTGCCGGTTTATTAACCGCCCGCCTTGGCATTAAAGCGATGGAGTTATGTCGTCCACTTCCCTGGATGGATAACGATAAGCCTAAGTTAGGGGATTTTCGTACCCAATTGATCGCTCAGATAAAGAGCAAATTGCCGAAAGGCGGAAGCAGTAAGTAAGTTCGCATTTCAAATAGCCCAATAAACAAAGGCGGTGTCTGTCTATTCATGATGCCGTTTTTTTCATATGTTATTGATACTAAAATCAGGCGTTCAGTGCCTGTTCAAGATCAGCCAGAATATCTTCAATGGCTTCAATACCGATAGATAAACGAATCATCTCTGGCTTAACCCCGGCTTTTGCCTGCTCTTCTTCAGACATTTGACGATGGGTGGTTGACGCAGGGTGACAGGCCAAAGATTTTGCATCACCAATATTGACTAAACGTTTAAAGATTTGTAGTGCATCGTAGAGTTTAACACCGGCAGAATAACCATCTTTCAGACCGAAAGAGAGAATGGCGGAAGGCGTTCCATTCATATATTTTTGTGCCAATGGATAGTGAGGGTGGTCCGGCAGACCCGCGTAACTGACCCAGGCAACCTTATGGTGCTGCTTTAAGTAATCAGCTACTTTTCTGGCGTTTTCTACATGGCGTTCCATACGTAACGACAGGGTTTCAAGACCCTGCAACAGCAAAAACGCATTCATGGGGGAAAGGGCGGCACCACAGTTACGTAAAGGAACGGTTCTGGCACGGGCAATAAAAGCCGCAGCACCAAAGCTTTCGGTATAAACCACTCCGTGATAAGCCGCTTCCGGCGTACTGAACATAGGGAATCGCTGTTGATATTTTTCCCACGGGAAGTTACCGGAATCGATAATAGCACCACCTAATGAATTACCATGACCACCAACATACTTAGTAATTGAATGAACAACGATATCGGCACCAAACTGTATTGGCTTACACAGTACCGGGGAGGCTACGGTATTATCGACGATCAACGGAACGCCACGCTCGTGAGCAGCGTTTGCCAGTCCTTCAATATCAACAATGTTGCCTGCCGGATTGCCAATGCTTTCGCAATACACCGCTTTAGTATTCTCATCAATGAGCTCTGCAATTGCCTGAGGTGAATCATCCCGGGCAAATTTTACGTTAATACCGAAGCCCGGCAGCATATGGGCAAACAGAGTATAGGTACCACCATACAGCTGTGGCGTACTGACGATATTATCTCCGGCCTGAGCCAGAGTCTGAATAGCATAACTGATAGCCGCGCTGCCGGCAGAAACCACTAATCCGGCGATTCCACCTTCCAGAGCCGCCATTCGTTTTTCTAAAATGTCATTGGTTGGGTTCATTATTCGGGTATAGATGTTACCCGGTACCGCCAGATTGAACAGATCGGCACCGTGTTGAGCATTGTCAAACTCATAAGCAACCGTTTGATAGATGGGTACAGCAACGGACTTGGTGGTTGGATCGCTTTGAAATCCATGATGCAGGGCTAGTGTTGCGTCTTTCATTCGCTATTCTCTTTTTTCTATTTTTAAGGGGATATATTTAAGGAAATGTTACTTAATCATTGTTTGTTGTTAAATGAAACAGACAAATGATGTTTTTAATCGATTATTTTTCAGGAACAGACATTGAAAAGCCTGATGAAATCTTAAAATGACCATATCGATGGCGTTGTGCGGGTGTATCCAATGAGTTTTTGTTAAATCTGTCAACTTTTTGTGACACTCCTCTTCATCTGGATGAGCGCAGCAGGTATGATAGGGACAACAATCGTTACCGCGCGCTCGTTAAACAAGGCTATTCATAATGCGTCTTGAAGTCCTCTGCGAAGATCGTCTGGGATTAACCCGCGAATTACTTGATTTGCTGGTTGCCCGCAATCTTGATCTACGGGGCATCGAAATTGATGTCAGCGGCAAGATCTACCTTAATTTTTCTTCTATTGATTTTGATGTATTTAGCGCATTAATGGTAAATATCCGGCGGATTACCGGCGTAATCGATGTCCGTACCGTTTCCTATATGCCTTCAGAACAGCGTTTACACGCATTGAGAGCACTGTTGGAGTCTCTGCCTGAACCGGTGATTTCTATCGATTTGAAAGGGCGGATCGACCTGGCAAACCATGCTGCGCTAATGCTATTTGGACTCTCTGAGGAGAGAATACTTACTCAGACCGCTTCCAGCCTGCTAAGTGGCTATAACTTCCTGCGTCATCTGGAAGGAGAAAATATTGTACCTCATTCGGAACGTGCGATTATCCGCGGTCAGGATTACCTGATGGATATCACCCCTGTCTATCAAAGCGATGATGAACAGCAGCCGAAAGAGGTAACCGGTGCGGTAATCGTTCTGAAGTCTGCCGCCAGAATCGGACGTCAGCTACAGAATAAGAACGTCGCGGATAACAATGCATTTGGTCATATTGTTGCCATCAGTAGCAAAATGAAATTACTGATTGAGCAGGCCAATAAGCTGGCCATGCTGGATGTTCCTCTGCTAATTATTGGTGATACCGGAACCGGTAAAGATGTTTTAGCCCAGGCCTGCCACGTTCGTAGTGCCCGTCGGGATAAGCCTTTCCTGGCGATCAACTGCGCCTCTTTACCTGATGATGTGGTGGAAAGCGAGCTGTTTGGTCATGGGGGAAGTGCACAGATAGAAAGTAAGAAAGGATTCTTTGAACAGGCGAATGGTGGTTCAGTTTTACTGGATAACATCAGTGAAATGTCACCGACCATGCAGGCTAAACTATTACGTTTTTTGAATGATGGCACCTTCCGGCGGGTAGGTGAAGATCAGGAAGTCTATGTGGATGTACGTGTGATTTGTGCAACGCAAAAGAGCCTGTTCAATTTAGTCAACCAAGGCCTGTTCAGAGAGGATCTCTATTATCGCCTGAACGTATTAACGCTAACTATTCCGCCGTTACGGGAGCGGGTATCTGACATTATGCCGCTGGCAGAACAATTTATTACTCTGTTCGCCGATCAGCTTGGCGTTCATCGTCCTAAACTGGCGTCGGATTTAACACCGTTGTTAACTCAATACGGTTGGCCGGGCAACGTCAGGCAGCTAAAGAATATTCTTTATCGTAGCTTTACCCAATTGGAAGGTAATGAGCTACAGGTTAAAGATATTGTACTGCCCGAAGTCTCAGCGGAAATGATGCTGAATAATAATGTAATGGATGGCAGTCTGGATGAGATCTGTAAACGTTTTGAATGTTCAGTATTAACTCAGCTGTATAGCAGCTATCCAAGTACCCGTAAGCTGGCTAAACGGTTAGGGGTATCCCATACAGCGATTGCTAATAAGCTCAGAGAGTATGGTTTAAGCCAACCATCACGTACCGCTGAAAATGCAGAAGCTGTCGATAATGAGTAAAAGCTAAATTCAGTAAAACAGAAGGGAGCCGCTGGCTCCCTTTTTCATTCCGTCTATTCGATAGTGCCGCGATTATTTCAGTGCGGTCAGTGCTGCATCGTAGTTTGGTTCAGTCGTGATCTCTTTAACCAGTTCGCTGTAAATCACTTTATCATTAACATCCAGAACAACCACTGCGCGGGCAGTCAGGCCTTTTAATGGGCCATCCTGAATATCCACACCATAATTTTGTTTAAATTCAGGATTACGGAATACAGACAGAGTCACCACGTGATCTAAACCCTCAGCACCACAAAAACGGGACTGAGCAAAAGGCAGATCGCCAGAGATGCATAACACAACCGTATTGTCGACATCGCCCACGCGTTGGTTAAATGTTCTGACGGATGTTGCACAAACAGAAGTGTCCACACTCGGGAATATATTCAGTACTTTACGTTTACCTGCGTAGGTGCTTAATGTGACATCAGAGAGGTCTTTTGCCACCAGGGTGAATGCTTTTGCGCTGTCGCCTGCTTTGGGTAATTGCCCGACAACAGATACCGGGTTGCCTTTCATTTGTACGGTTTGAGTCATAACTGCCTCCAGTGAATGTTACTTTAAATTAACAATTAAGTTATCTTAGTCTAACAATATAGTTTTGGATATCTCAAAATAAATTACTCTTGCTGTGAATGGCTCCTGTTATCGACTTCAGTACTGATTTTTCTTTTTAAATCAGTCTGATTCGATGTTAAGAGCTGATTTTTTTCAGGTTCTATTGCTCTAATCGGCAAAAAAGTTGATTATTTTTCGCCGGACAACAGGTAGCATCTCTGTATGAACGATCTGTTTTGATTCATAATAGCCGTTCATAGATGTAAACTGATGGTTACCTCGTCTGCGGTAAACCAGACAAATTTAACTGATATAAAGCTGAAGTTTAGGAATTAAGAATGAACCGTGTTTTTGCAGTTTGTAAGGCTGTGCTGGCTATGTTGTTCGTTGGTCATTTTTCTGTAGCTCAGGCTATGGAATACCCATTACCTCCGTCAAATAGCCGTTTAATTGGTGAGAATAGGGTATTGATTGTTCCGAATGACGGACGCTCACTGGAACGAATCGCCTCAGATTATCAAATCGGCCTGATTGCTATGCTGGAAGCAAATCCGGACGTTGATCCACTATTGCCAAAAGCGGGTTCAGAATTAATTCTTCCGCTACAAATGATCCTGCCGGATACTCCGCGTGATGGTATCGTCATTAACCTGTCGGAACTTCGCCTTTACTACTATCCGAAAGGGAAAAACACCGTTATCGTTTATCCAATCGGTATTGGTCAGTTAGGTCGAGATACACCGGTAATGACAACCACCATTATCGAAAGAAAAGCCAACCCAACCTGGACACCAACGGCTAACATCCGTAAGAATTACGCAGCAGAAGGGATTACTCTGCCGGCGGTGATTCCAGCCGGACCTGAAAACCCTATGGGGCTATTCGCATTACGTCTGGCAGCAGCAGGCGGTACTTACCTGATTCATGGTACTAATGCGGACTTCGGTATAGGTATGCGTGTTAGCTCCGGCTGTATCCGTTTACGTCCTAACGACATTGAAGAGCTGTTTAATACTGTTCCGGTGGGAACTCGCGTTCAGGTAGTTAATGAGCCGATTAAGGTAACCGTAGAACCTGACGGTTCTCGCTATGTTGAAATTCATCAACCATTATCTAAGTCTGAAAATGACGACCCGCAGACTAAGCCGATTGAGATCAATTCAACTATCGCAACATTTATTAATAACCCGTCAACGGACTCTTCCCGAGTGAATGCTGAAATTGAGCGTCGTTCTGGATTACCATTGCTGGTGAATCGTTAATACTGCAATAAATAGAGCAGCGGGAAAGCCTTCCCGCTGCTTTAATAAGATTTTCTGCCATCATGTTTTCCCTTCGATATATTTCCCTGTTGTAACTTAATTATTTCTCTTCTCCGTTAAATCTATTTCTGGTTTGATAATTAATCGCCTGAGCGTCAATTTGAGGTGTTTTTTATATTATGGCTTACAACCATCTTAAATTTTTTGTAATACGCTTAAAATGGACCAGAGGCGCTATTATTGCCATAAAAGTAAAGAGCTAAAGAGAGAGGGCCGCGAGGGCAGAGTAGAGAGTGAAACGAGAAAGCGTGGATAAGTAATCGGCTAATACCGATAAAAAAAATGGCGCACTTAAGTGCGCCATTTTCCCTTACGAGAAATATTATTTCTTGTAAGAACGAGTCATGTTGTCTAAACGTTGGTTAGCACGAGCTGCTTCATCTTTAGCAACTTGTACATCAGAACGTAAAGCAGCAACATCGCTGATCAGTTGAGTCAGCTTGCTGTTAGTTGCAGTGTCAGTGCTTTTAGCACAACCAGCTAACAGAGTAGCACCTAAAATTACAGCACCCAGTACCACTTTAGTACGGTTCATATTTACACCCTCAATTTGAGTTAACTTTTTGCATGTAGCCCGATAAGTATTACACAAACTTTTTCGGAATGAGAATAATTTTTTAACTTCTCGCAAACTATTTTGCCTGTTTGGTTAAAGAATAGTCAAAACAAATTTTTATTTGCGAAAAAAAGAATTTTATACTACTAAAAAAAGTGAACGTGTGGGGCATGAAATTTTATCTAAAGATAAGTGGGATAAATAACCCTGTGTTTTTATACATCATTATCCATTTTTGGATGAAAAATATAGCACAATTGGACAATAATTCTGTCAGTCAACTTAGCCTTAAAGCAGACGAAAAAAAACGTCATCTGATTCAGATGACGTTTTAATGTTACAAGAGTTGTTAAAGAATATGTACGGAAGCGGTATTGGTTGTGCCGCTGGCAACCAGTGCACCAGATACCATTACGATAACATCATTCTTCTGAGCCAATCCGCTGGTTAACGCCATTTCTTTACCAATACGGTAGAAATCATCGGTAGAGGCGATTTCTTTAACCACTTGAGCTGTAACGCCTTTGGTCAGAACTAACTGACGAGCGGTGGTTTCATTAGTGGTTAGCGCCAGAATTGGTGCGGTAGGGAAGTATTTACGGATAGCTTTTGCTGATTTACCGCCTTGAGTGGCAACAACGATCAGTACCGCATCCAGCTTTTCTGACGTTTCTACTGCACCACGACATACGGCTTCAGTAATACGTAGTTTACCGGAAGAGGTTAGTTTATCGACGCGGCATGGCATCACGCGGTCGGTACGATCGCAAATGGTCGCCATGATAGTAACAGCTTCCAGTGGGTATTTACCTTTAGCACTCTCACCTGACAACATGACAGCATCAGTACCATCCAGAATGGCGTTAGCAACGTCACCGGCTTCTGCACGAGTAGGGCGAGGGTTTTTGATCATTGAGTCCAACATTTGCGTTGCGGTGATAACCACTTTGCGCGCCTGATTACATTTCTCAATCATCATTTTCTGAGCAAAGATAACTTCTTCAACCGGGATTTCAACACCAAGGTCACCACGAGCAACCATGATGCCGTCAGAAGCTTCGAGAATTTCATCGAAATTGTTCAGGCCTTCCTGGTTTTCAATTTTGGAGATGATTTGAATGTGCTCACCGCCGTGTGCTTTTAAGTGCTCACGGATGTCCAGTACGTCTGAACGTTTACGAATAAAGGAAGCAGCGACGAAGTCAACGTTTTGCTCACAGCCAAATATCAGGTCCTTTTTATCTTTTTCTGACAGGGCTGGAAGTTGAATAGAAACGTTTGGCAGGTTGATACCTTTGTTTTCACCCAGGTCACCACTGTTCAGCACTTTACACACAACTTCTTTGGCACGAACTTCGATAACTTCCATGCCAATCAAACCATCGTCAACCAGCACGGTATTACCAACTTTCAGGTCTTCTGCAAAACCCGTGTAGGTCACAGCAACGCGCTCACTGTTACCAACAACGCTTTGGTCAGTGGTGAAAATGAACGTTTGGCCAGCAACCAGAGGGGCATCATTACCGCCTTCCAGTTTCATGGTACGGATTTCCGGGCCTTTGGTGTCCAGCAGGATAGCGGCTTTTTGACCGGTTCTGGCCAGCACTGCACGCAGGTTAGAAATACGTTGTCCGTGCTCATTATAATCACCATGAGAAAAGTTCAAACGCATTACATTCATACCTGCATTCAGCAGCTTACCCAAAACTTCTTCCGATTCAGTTTTTGGACCGATGGTACATACAATTTTAGTCTTTTTCATGATGATAATTTTTACCGATATTTTTGTGTGGAAAGAAAACGAGAGCCTACTATTGAGACTTCAGAAAAGAATACACGCACAATCAGGTTACTTTCAGTATTGCGAAATATAGTCAATATCGCCAGTCTGTGGACAGAAATCATCCCTTATACCGAAGAAACTGCGGTTTGCTCATCTGCTGAAACCTTTCAACTCACTATTTTGCCTATTATAAGGGGGAAATGCACCAGAAGAAAATGGATAAATGTCGAAATAATAATGTAATAAGCAGCTAAATTTAGTGAGAACGTACAAAAGGGCCGGAAACAGGGGATGAGAGGAAAGTAAAAATGGTGCGCCCTAGTGAACTCGAATCACCGACCTCCACCATGTCAAGGTGGCGCTCTAACCAACTGAGCTAAGGGCGCTTTGAAATGCCAGATATACAAGAAGAGATATCTGGTGCGTCCGAGTGGACTCGAACCACCGACCCCCACCATGTCAAGGTGGTGCTCTAACCAACTGAGCTACGGACGCATATTTCTGTATCGCTAAAGCCTGATGCATTAACGATGCGCACGAATATTAACGATGAAGTGGCTCACTGGCAAGGAGAAAAAACGATTTTCTTCTGCCAACTTCGTTAACTGGTGACTTACTGTTCAGGCAGCCTCTTTTTTATCCAACAGGCTGCCTGAAGAGAGATTAACGTTGAGCGCGGGATAGAATTAGCTCTACGGGTTGTTTTTGTAACCAACACATACGAAGCATTATTAACACCGCAGAAGCGCTTAAACCAACGATAAATCCAATCCAGAAACCAGCAGGGCCCATTGCAGGAACAACTAAATCGGTCAGTCCCAGACAATAACCAACGGGCAGACCCACGATCCAGTAAGCTGCAAAAGTAATATAGAAGATGGAACGGGTATCTTTATAACCCCGCAGGATGCCGCTACCAATAACCTGAATAGAGTCAGAACATTGATACACCGCCGCTAATAACATCAGGTGGGCCGCCATCATCACGACCGCAGGGGTGTCGTTATATAACAATGCTATTTGATGGCGGAAAACTACAGTAAACAAGGCCGTGATTGCGGCCAGAGTTAACCCCATTATCAACCCGGTATAGGAAACTACTCGGGCTTCATCAACTTGCTTCTGCCCCAGTTTAAAGCCAACCCTAATTGAGGTTGCTACGCCCAACGCTAACGGAATAACAAATACCAGGCTGCTAAAGTTAAGTGCAATCTGATGTCCGGCTACAGGAACAACCCCTAATGGTGAAACCAGTAAAGCCACGACGGCAAACAGAGTCACTTCGAAAAATAGCGCCAGAGCTACTGGCAACCCCAGGTTAAATAAGCGTTTGAGAGTAGGTATACAGGGTTTCTCAAAGACACTATATTGAACAATATCTTTTTGGGAGCGAGCAGAACGTACATATAGTTTGATACCAATAAACATCACCCAATATACCGAGGCGGTAGCAATACCACAGCCTACGCCGCCCATGGCTGGAAAACCTAATTTACCGTGAATCATCACATAGTTAACCGGAATATTGACCAGCAAACCAATAAAGCCGATAACCATACTGGGTTTAGTTTTCGATAATCCGTCGCACTGGCTACGGTAAACCTGAAACAGCAAATAACCCGGTGCTCCCCACATAATAGCGCGCAGGTAGCGAATGGTGATATCAGCCAGCTTCTCATCGATATTTTGCATATGTTCGATAACATAATGACTGTTGTATAACACCACGATTAAAAACAGGGAAATAAACAGAGCCATCCACACGGATTGAGTAACCTGATGGGCTACTTCCTTTCTGCGTCCGGCACCGTTCAGTTGTGCCACCACCGGTGTTAACGCCATTAACAAACCCTGACCAAATAGAATAGAGGGCAACCAGATAGAAGTACCAACGGCCACAGCGGCCATATCGGTGGCGCTAACGCCTCCTGCCATGATGGTATCAACCACACCCATAGCGGTTTGAGAGAATTGGGCTGCAATAACTGGAATGGCTAAAACCAGCAGATTACGCGCTTCACGGGTATACTTCTGCACGTACTTACCTTTAATTTATTGAGATTAAAACAAAAAATGTCACTGAGGTATCAATATCACAGTGATAAACGAAATGTGAGGGACATGATTCTACCTGTTAAACACCAGTAAGCCAATGAAACACACATGATTAGAATTCAGAAACCAAAATAAAACCGGAAACTGGATTTGGTTTTTATATCAAATTGCGTCAAACTTCCGGTTAGTTGATTTTGTATATGACTAAAATGTCACTACTGATTATTGAGGCCTATTGAATGTTTACCGGAATTGTTCAGGGAACCGCTCCTGTTGTTGAGATTGAAGAAAAAGCTAATTTTCGCGTTCATAAAATGAAGTTTCCTGCCGAACTGTTGTCTGGGCTGGAGACGGGGGCATCCGTTTCACATAATGGCTGTTGCTTAACGGTAACGGAAGTGGATGGCGATATCATCAGCTTCGACTTAATGAAAGAGACATTACGTGTAACCAATTTGGGGGCGCTTTCTGTTGGTTCTAAGGTAAATCTGGAGCGGGCAGCTAAATTTGGTGATGAGATTGGCGGTCATTTAATGTCTGGTCATGTGATGTGTCAGGCAGAAATCATGAAAATTCTGAGTTCAGAAAATAATCGTCAAATCTGGTTCAAAATGCCGGAAGATTTGATGAAGTATGTGTTGAATAAAGGATTTATCGGTATTGATGGTATCAGTCTGACAATTGGTGAAGTCGTGAAAAGTCGTTTTTGTGTGTATCTGATTCCAGAGACGCTGGAACGCACCACTCTGGGTACCAAGCGTTTAGGGGATACGGTGAATATTGAGATTGATCCGCAAACTCAGGCGGTTGTAGATACGGTTGAGCGGGTACTCGCCAGTAAAAATTAACCACGTATTTTTAAGCGCAGTCGGTAACATGCCCTTATAGGGCTAGAGCAAACCACCCGCATAGCGCTGAGGGATCCCCACAAAATCAGCGCTAATAAACCAACACCATACTCTGGTAGGTTTTGGCGAGATGTCAGATAAGAAATTACCCGCCGCGATTTAATACTGTTGGCCTGGTATCTCAGATGCAACCCTCTATTTTCAGCGTGATAACCAATAAGCCACAGCACTATTGTGCTCAGTGTTGCCAGCAGGCT
>NZ_JAJNAG010000025.1 GCF_021010575.1 Limnobaculum eriocheiris
AACGAATATATTTCAGTTAGGTACATATAATCCGAATACATGGCAAGATGAATATGTATCGGTTAATGTTTTATCGGGGGCAGTAATACTAACTGGAGCCTGTTTTTTTTATTTTTTTGCCACTTTATTAAATTATTCCATCTTTGCGCCAAAAGATTGCCCTATTCGGTTAAATCGTAAAACCGGGAAAGTGTATATTTATGACTATATTTTATTAAATTTAAGTACCAAAGGGCTTTTTACCTCGCCTTTTTTCAGGGTAACCCGACCGGTACAAAAAGAGTTTAACTGGCAGGATATTCAGGCGGTGCTGACCTCAATGGCGGCACCAATCAGCACCGGCGGAATGCTGCGTAGCTATGTGATCCGCTGTGTAGTGTGTAAGCCGGGCACCACTGAAATGATAGATCACTTTTGCCTGACGGCGGATAGCTCGCTGAGTTATGACGAATGGATGTGGATCAACAGCTATATGGCCTTTAGTGACGACAATCTGGATACAACTACCTTTGAAAAAGATAACGTGCCGGGTAAAGCCATTTGCTGGTTACCGGAAATAGATGAAAAGTCTAAAGTCAGTTCAATAGAAGAATACAATAAAATTCTATTAAAGAATAACCTCACGCATTAAATTCGAAAACAGCAATTCTTATTATTTAAATAAAAGATTTTATTAGATTTAATAAAGTCTTTTATTACTATTTTTAATGGAGTGTAATTATATGAAAGGTGTAATTCGGCTCGGTGATGCGACCGATCACGGTGGTAAAGTTATATCAGCCTCATCAACCATGATAATTATGGGAAAAGGGGTGGCGCGCGTTGGTGATTTAGTCGATTGCCCTCAGAGTGGTCATGGGGTGAATAAAATTATAGAAGGTGAGAGCATCTTTAAAGATCAGGGCGTAGCAATTGCACTGGATGGGCATAAAACCGAGTGTGGTTGTACGCTGATATCGTCGATTAGTAGCGTAGGAAAGTCATAAATGTCGGTTGATTTAACGCAGATCCCTCCGCCATTACCAGAGCCTAAAAAGATGAATTTATGGCGATGGGCGATCGCTTTTCTGGTTGTTATGGTTGTTGGTTCACTCGTCACTTTAGCTATTAGTCAGTTTTATTCATTAAGTGACTTTTGGCTTTGGTTCGGTTTAACCGCAGCGCCTTTTATTACCTGGTTATTGGTATTTTTATATTGCCTCTATTTGAACGGGTGTCGACAGTATTATGTTATCCAATGGAATAAACGCCATGAACAACGACGTGACGAGTTAATTACTTTTGCTCAACGTCCACTGTATGTGTTGGAAAACTACCTCTATACCCAATATGGTAAAGCCGGCAATGCTAAAGGGGTTTCCAGCCTTAGCATAACAATGGAATCCCTGAGGCCGCATGCCGGAGGAAATGCGGTTCCACATAGTGCATTACCCTTAGAACATGATGTATCAGAATCTGACTTTATCAAGCGGTTAACTACAATAGTGTCAGATATAAAAACGACCTTTGGTAAAAAACTCGTTGAATTATCCAGTGCAAATCCTTTACATATTCGGCTATTTATTGACACTCCATTGAAAGACAAGGAAGTACAGGATGTATTTCATCAGGTCTGGGAACATAGGCTGAATTACACCAGTTTATCAGTCGAGCCCACAGAGCAAAGCCACTTATTTTTAGATAAATGGTTGGATAACACGGCACACGATAATGCGCTATTGCTGGTCATTGGTTGTCATTTATTCAGTTACCCTCAGCCCAACAGCGCAGAGGTCGGTACAGCATTTCTATTGGCAGGAAAGAACATAATAAAAAATAAAAGGCTGCTGGAAGATATATTATCTAATAACCATACTATTGCCGAAGTTTTCAGAACGGAACATCAGATTGATGTTGAAAAATTATTAGATAACGCTTTGTTATGGGGGGCAGGAAATAAATCAGCATTGACCACGCTGTGGTATAGCAATATTACACCAGAAGTTAATGTTAAGGTTCTTACCTATTTCAGCAGCAAAAAAATAACTCTCAATAATCATTTTAACTTAGACACGTCGATAGGGCATGCCAACTATTGTGCCTATTGGCTTACGTTAGCTATTGCGATTGAACAGGCTATAGAGTCGAAAGAGAAACAGTTAGCCATGTGTGGGTCGTCGGATATAAGTGCTTTGGTAGTTTCAACATATATGCCGAATGAATCGATAAAGGATAAATAATGAAAAAAATTACCATTGGATGGATTCTATTTCTGCTGGTTATTGCATTGGTAGTAATATTTTTTATTTGGAGAGGGAGTTTTTCTTTTATTCAGGAACAGGAACAACAAATACTTTCCACTGCGGTTGTTGTAATTGCTTTATTGATTCTATCTCACTTTCATTATGCCGTTGCCTGGATATTGAACAAATCAGTGTTACTCAATTTTAGCCAAAATGATCAGAGTCAGACTAATTCAACAACAGAAAATAATAACGAAATCGGCTTATCCGAAACTTTTTTGGCTCTTAAATCCCACCTCCGCCACCGCTACGGCCTTTTCTCTTGGCGTCGCAAATTACGTTGGCTGTTAGTCACCGGTGAAGCGGTAGACGTAGAGCAGGTGGCACCGGGGTTAATCGCTCAGGGCTGGCAAACTAGTAACGATACGCTATTGATTTGGGGTGGTTCATCCCAAACGCCGCCGGATGAAGCGTGGTTAAAGCAGTTGAAAAAACTGCGCTGGCGCAGGCCGATTGATGCGCAGGTCTGGGTGGTGTCTGCGCTTCACTATGAGCCGACCAAAGTGCAGAAAGCGTTTCAGGATAAGGCACTGTGGCACATGCACAGCCGCAATAAGCTGTTGCGCTGGGCAGCGCCGCTGTATCTGCTGGACCTTCGCACCATGACGTGGACGCAGGATGAACGGGAAGAGCTTCAGGTGGGTACACTGTTCCCCGCCAAACCCCAGCCGGATACCCTGACCAAGCTGCTGTCAGCGGTGGTGAAACAAACCACCGGCTTGGGTATGGAGCAGGTGATGATCAACAATCGTCACGCCTTCCTGCTGCAACTGGCTCAGGATTTAGAACAGCGCGATATTCCTCGTTTGCGCGCGTGGTTACCGGCGTTTGTGACGACTCAGGGCGGTAATCAACTGCGTGGGTTGCTGTTTACGTCTAAAGTGACCCGACCCGATACGCTGGCGGAACACGCCTTTCTCCCTACGCCAGCATGGCAGGTGGTGACGGACGACAGCCGCAAAGCCAAAGGGCGGGGCGTGGGTATTCAGTGGGTAAACAGTGCGGTGGCAACGGTATTAGGTATTGTGCTGCTGTTTGGTGTGGGCTGCATTGTCTCCTACATCGGCAACCGGGGTCTTATCTCCTCGGCGGAAGATTTGGCGAAGCAGAGCACCGATCCTCGCGCCAGCCTGACCGAACGCTTAACGCGCCAGCAGGCGTTTAAACAGCAAATTTCCCAACTGCAATACCGCGCTGAGCACGGTAGCCCGTGGTATCTGCGCTTTGGTTTGAGCACCAACAATAAGCTGCTGACGGTGCTGTGGCCTTATTACCACACCGCCAATCAGCAGAACATTCAGCAGCCCATCGAGGATAACCTGTACGGCAAACTGAGTGAATTGGTGCAAATGCCCCCCAACAGCCCGGAACGCGCAGCGCTAGCCAAAGCGGGTTACGACCGGCTGAAAGCCTATCTGATGCTGTCCCGTCCCGACCGGGTCGATGCGCCGCTGCTGGGCAATATTCTGATTGAAAATAACAAACAGGCTCCGGCTACCGTCTCTGACGGCGTGTGGCAAAGCGTTGGCCCGGAGCTGATGCAGTTCTATGCCAGCAATCTCTCCCGCCATCCAGATTGGGCGATTAAGCCAGACAGAACGCTGGTTAGCGATGCCCGTCAGGTCTTGATCAACCAGATCGGTATGCAAAATGCGGAAACCTCGATTTATCAGGGCATTTTGCGGCGCGTGGGGCAAAACTACGGCAATATGTCGTTGAGTCAGGTGCTCAACGGCATGGACAGCCGCACGCTGTTTACCACCGACGAAGAGGTGCCGGGCATGTTTACCCGCGATGCGTGGGAAGGCATGGTGGAGAAAGAGATTGATAAGGCGGTGAAAAACCGCCGTGAAGAGATTGACTGGGTACTGACGGACGGCGGCAAACAGCCCGCCAACGACATTTCGCCAGAGGTACTCAAACAGCGGTTAAACGAACGTTATTTTACCGACTACAGCGCCGCTTGGCTGAACTTCCTGAACAGCATCAGTTGGACGCGGGCAGAGTCCATGTCCGATGTGATTGACCAATTGACCCTGCTGGCGGATGCGCGCCAGTCGCCGCTGATTGGGCTGATGAATACCGTCAAATATCAGGGCCAGACCGCCCAAAAAGGACGGGCATTAACCGAAACGCTGGTGAAATCAGCGCAGGCGGCGTTTGGCAGCAAAGCCAAACGGCTGGATGCCATTCCGATAGACGACGATACGCCCGTCGGCCCGCTGGATGGCACCTTCGCGCCGCTATTGCGTATTGTGCAGGCCACCACCAAAGAGGGCGGCGATAACCTTAGCCTGCAAACCTACCTGACCCGCGTGACTCGGGTTCGCCTCAAACTTCAGCAAATTACCAGCGCGCCGGACCCGCAGGCCATGACCCAGTCGCTGGCTAAAACCGTGTTTGAAGGTAAAGCCATCGACTTAACCGACACCCGTGATTACGGCAGCCTGATTGCTGCCAGTATGGGAGAAGAGTGGGCGGGTT
Source organism: Limnobaculum eriocheiris (assembly GCF_021010575.1). Lineage (GTDB taxonomy): Bacteria > Pseudomonadota > Gammaproteobacteria > Enterobacterales > Enterobacteriaceae > Limnobaculum > Limnobaculum eriocheiris. The sequence continues at coordinate 4,767 of NZ_JAJNAG010000025.1, forward strand.
TTGGCAGCAATCTGTTTGTACAGCCGCTGGAGCAGGCGTGGCAGGCGGTACTCGAGCCGGCGGCCATGAGCTTCAATAATGCTTGGCGTGAAAGCATTGTCGACCCGTGGTACCGCGTCTTTAATGGCCGCTATCCGTTTAAAGCCACGGCGAACGATGTTTCCCTGCCTGAATTGGGGCGTTTTTTGCGTCCCGATACCGGCCTGATTGAGCGCTTTGTCAGCACTCAACTGGGGGGAATGCTGCATAAGCAAGGGGACGTTTGGGTTGCCGATGCGTTGAACTCTCAGGGATTAACCCTTAATCCGCAGTTTATCAGCGCGTTAAATCAGCTCAGTCGCATTTCCGCCATGCTGTATGCCAACGGTGATGCGGGAATGACCTTTGAATTGATGGCACGCCCCAGCCCGGGGGTCACCAAAACCGAACTGCTGTTGGATGGCGCAACCCTGAGCTATTTCAACCAAATGGAAAGCTGGAAAACCCTGCGCTGGCCGGGCGATGCTTACACTCCCGGCGCGCAGCTAAGCTGGAGTACCGAACAAACCGGGCTGCGCCTGTTGGACAGTCCAAAAGGCAGTTGGGGCTGGGTTCGCCTGCTGGATAAAGCCAACATCACTCAACTGGACAGCACACGCTATCGACTGGTGTGGAAGGCGGATGACGGCAGCGAACTCAACTATATCCTGCGAGTTCAGAGCAATAGCGGCCCGGTCGAGCTGCTGAGTCTGAAAGGCTTCACCTTACCGGCTAACGTATTCCTGACCTCTCGGACGCCGGTGATGCCGGACGCCTCGGGAGATATGACGCAACCGGCCAAACCAGCAACCAAGACAACCGCCAGCCCACGAAAACATACGCCCGTGTCTACCGCCGACGCCTCAACGGTGATGCCGGCTAAGTACCGCAAGAAAAAGGCCGCGGCGGATAAGGTGGCGCAATCCATCGCCGAACAGGCAGCCGCGACCCCGGACGAAACGGCGACTGACGAAAGTGTACAGCCCGAACCGGCTGAGGAAACAACCGTCGTCCCGATGATGAGAAGAGAACACGATGCTAACTAATTTACTGCAAGCCCTGTTTGGCAGCCGCGACCCGCAGGAAGGGGTGAAAAAACGCATCCAGCAACATTGGCAATCGTGGTTGGTGCCAATCGAAGGGGATAACCCCACGGGCATCGACCCCAGCTATGACGACGATTTTCAACTGATAAAAGAAGAGATCGCCAAACTGTCCGGTATTGACGCCGCGCTGATTATTGAAATCAGTGAAAAGCTGCTGCAAAAGCGCACCAAAGACATTCGCGTGGCCTCTTACTACGCTTGGGCGCGCCTGCGGCTGGACGGTATTTCCGGACTGGCGGACGGTCTGGAACTGATGGCCGGTCTGGTGGCCCGCTACGATACCGCGCTGTATCCCAAACGTGCCGAAAGCAAAAAGTCGTCCATCGAGTGGTTAGCCAGCAGTAAGTTTATTGACTTACTGGACGTGCAAAACAGCTTTCAGCATCAGGATCTGGAACGTGCCATCTCTGCACTGTCGCTGATGGTTGGCTATACCAATCAGTGGGAAGGGGAACTGCCGCCGGATTTACGCGGCCTGATCCGCCTGTTTGAAACCCGACTGGAAAACCCGGAACCGGAGCCGTTACCGTCGGCACCGGTCACGCCGCTGACCAATACGGTTTCGACCAACGGCCTGAAAGTGAAGACTGAGGACGTGCGTTCATTACGGGAAGTGCTGGACCAAACCCGTCAGATTTCTGCATTTTTGCGCGAGAAGCCGGATGGCTATCTGGCGGCGTTTCGCCTGATCCGCAGTATCCGATGGGATACGGTCACGGCGTTACCCCCGCACGATACCCACTATGCGACGCGCTTAATCGCTCCCCGCAGCGAGCTGAAACAGCACCTTAATCGCCTGTGGCTCCAACAAAGCTGGATAGAACTGCTGGAGCAGGTAGAGCGTGCGTTTTCTGAGGCGGCCAACCACTTCTGGCTCGATCTGCAACGCTATGCCTGCGATGCCATGCTCAATGCTGGCGCACCCTATAGCGGCTGGCAGGAGATCTGCCTGACGGATGTGGCCCTGATGCTAGACCGGCTAAAAGGGCTGGAGCGATTGACCTACAGCGACGGCACGCCGTTTGCCGATGATGACACCCTGAACTGGATAGCGTCGTCCGCCTCTATTCGTCATCTGGATGAAGGCGAGTCTCTGGCACCCATTCCGGTGAATGTAGGGGGAAATTGGGGCGAAATCGAACAGCAGGCGATGGAAATCGCCGGTCGCGACGGGCTGGAATCCGCCTTTAACTGGATGAACAACCTGCCGGATATGGTGACTGATCGCCAACGCTATCTGCACCGTATGCTGTTGGCGCGACTGGCAGAACAGCATGGGCAGCGGGATATGGCCTTTCGTCTGTTGAATGCGCTCAATCGGGAATGTGATAACTACCGCTTAACCGGCTGGGAGCCGGATCTGGTGTTTGAACTCAAGTCGCGGCTGTTAAAGCTGGTTCAACAAAAAAGCGTACTGAAAGATGCGGATAAAACCACGCTGAATAAAGACGCCGATCAACTACTCAGTGAGCTAACGGTACTGCATCCTGCTCGCGCATTGACATTTTAAGGGCACCGACTCCAATGGACGATTTGATTAAACGCTATTATGAAGCGGAAATGCGTTATCTGCGTGAAGCAGGTAAAGAGTTTGCACAGGTGCATCCGGACAGGGCAGGCCTGCTGAATCTCGATCGGGTTGGCGACAGAGACCCCTACGTAGAACGGCTGTTTGAAGGCTTTGCTTTTCTCATGGGCCGCCTGCGCCAAAAGCTGGACGATGACCTGCCGGAGCTGACCGAAGGGGTGGTCAGTCTGCTGTGGCCGCACTATCTGCGTATTATTCCTTCGCTGGCGATTGTTGAACTATTACCAGACTTCAACGTACTGCCGCGTAAAGAGATCGTCGAGCCGGGGTTTGGGGTACAAACTTCGCCTATCGGCCCCTCGAAAACCTGCTGTAAATATCAAACCACGCAGCGGGTAGAAATACAGCCAATCAAAATTACCCGCGCAGGCATACGCAGCCATCAGGATGGGCGCTCGGTTATCCATATGCGCTTTGATTTTGGTGAGATGGCGGACAGAAAACAGATGGATCTGTCTAATCTGTGCCTGTATATCAACGCCGACACACCGGTGGCGTCAGCCCTGTACCGCGCTATGGTGTATCAGGTCGGCGCGATGAAAATCCGCTATCCCGGCTATCAGGATGGCGCGCTACAGCCGTTTAATGGGCGCATCACCCCGGCCGGTTTTTCTTCCGATGAGCGGCTGTGGCTGAAGCCGGATAATGCGTTTGGCGGCTATCAACTGCTGCTGGAGTATTTCACCTTCCGCGAAAAATTTATGTTTGTTGATTTACAGGGGCTGGATTTGGCGCAAATACCGCTAGCCTGTAACGCTTTTGAACTGGAGCTGGTGTTAAATGAAATCTGGGCTGACGACCTGCCTTTTAACGCAGAGAATATCCGTCTGCACTGTTCACCGGTGATTAATCTGTTTCCAATGGAAGCCGATCCGGTCAGAGTGAATCAATTGGACAGCGAATATCTGCTGCGTCCGCTGCTTTTGCAGGATGGACACATTGAAATCTATTCGGTGGATGCGGTGCAGTCCATCAGCCGCCACGGCCGTGCCAGCTATGTTCCCTTCACCAGCTTTCGCCATCGCGGCGGGATGTTGCGCCATGACGCGCCGGAGCGCTATTACCACACGCGCGTACGGCGCGGCGCATCGGGATTGCACGATACCTGGTTGATTCTGGGGGGACAGGTATGGGATAGGGCAGAAGAAGTCTATGATGAGACGCTCTCTCTGCGCATTACCGGCACCAACGGCATGTTACCCCGCAAGGCGCTGCGTAATGCATCAATCAATCAAATCAGCCATAGCCAAACCGGCGTGGTGGCGGTGCGTAATCTGTGTGCGCCAACCTTGCCGTGCTACCCACCGGTGAATGACCGTTTTCACTGGCGGGTGTTGTCCCATCTGGCCCCTAACTACCTGTCATTAATGAATGCCGAAGTGCTGCGCGGTACCTTGGCCCTGTACGATTGGACGGACAATGAGCTTAATCGCCGCCGTCTGGAAGGTATTGTGGAGGTGAAACACAAACCGGTACAGCGCATGACCAAGGGCATGCTGGAACGCGGGGTGGAAATTGAAATCACCCTGAATACCCATCAGTTCCCCGGCGAGGGGGATGTGGCCCTGTTTGGTGAGCTGCTGCATCAGTTCTTTGCGCTATATGCCGACCTGAATCTCTTTACCCGCCTGACGTTAGTACTTTTACCTACAGGGAAACGTTTAAAATGGACCGACAGCAAGACAGTACGTTCTCCCCTTTGATGGAAGGGCTGTTCCGGCACGTGCCGCGAATGAATTTTTATAAGTTCTGTCAGTATATTGAACAGCAACATCCTGATTTACCGCCGCTGGGCAAAACCGAAACGCCGGGCACCGATCCGGTTCGCTTTCGGCCAGTGCCGGAGATGGGGTTTCCCGCCAGTGAAATGAAGCGAGTAGAGTGGGACGCACAATTCCCCGAGCGCCCGCCGACGGTACGCACCACCTTTTTGGGACTGTACGGCGTCGATGCGGTACTGCCTTACGCCTGGCTGGATGACCTTGTTCAGCGTCAGGAGGGGCATGAGTCGCTGGAAGGGTTTCTCGATATCTTCAACCATCGGGTCATGACCCAGTATTATCGAATTTGGCTGAAATATTACTATCCGGCCGGATTTCGCGCCGGGGGGACCGATTTAGTCTCCCAGTGTTTACTGGGGCTGGCGGGCTTCGGTATCGAAGGATCTAGCGAGCAGATAGCCGCGCCGCCGTCGCGTTTTCTGGCGCTGCTGGGGCTGATCACCCAACGAACCCGCACCGGTGACGGCTTACGCTGTGTGGTAAATTTGCTGCTACCGGGCGCGGAGGTTGAGGTGCGGGAGTTCTATCCCCAGTGGTTCAATCTTGAGTCGCCCGCCCGATTACAACGGGATGAACCGGTTAGCCTACAGCGCTCGGCGGTTTTAGGCCGACGCTTTAAAGAGAGCAACAGTGCGGTTCACGTCACCATCACCCCCATCAATATTCAACAGGTAGAAGGGCTGCTGCCCGGTGAATCGATTCATACCGATTTAATGGCGCTGCTGCGGGCCTACCTCGGCTATCGTTTTGACGCCTGTATGAACATGAATGTGAAACGGTCGTTATTGCCTAAAGCACAGTTAGGGGAATCCCGGGTGCGTTTAGGGCTCACGGCGGTGCTGGGCATGAAGCAATGGGATAAGCAACATCAGGCAATAACGGTCAATCTGGGGCGCTATGTGGGTTTAGCCGCGGGACAGCAATAGAGAAAAGGAATGACAAAATGACAATGAAACAGCAAAAAAAGAATAAGTCAGTCGCGGTACTTGCTGTCGGCATGATGTTACTGGGTGGTCTGTTAACAGGATGTGGGCTGATGCAAACCGCAACGGATGGAACGGTCAGCGTCGCCAAAGCCATTTTTATTAAAGACATCAAAGTGCTACATCTGGACTTTGCTGCTCGCGCCGAGCTTAACCCCGGTGACGGCGGCGTTCCTGCTTCACTGGTGATTCGCACCTACCAGTTGGGCAAAAAGGAAAACTTTGAAAAAGCCACCTATCAAGACCTGCTGGAAAATGATGAAAAGGTGCTGGGGGCGGACTTCATCTCTCGGGATGACGTGGTGCTGAACCCGTCGTCCGCCATGGCGCTGGATTCATCAATGCATAAAGAGGCCGCGTTTGTCGGGGTGGTCGCCTTATTCCGCACGCCCAATCTGGACGATAACAGCTGGCGCGTGCTGATTGAACGTAATGATTTAGAGGCAGATAAACCGAGGCTGCTGGTGGCGAACTACGCGGAAATCGGTTTGGTTCCGGTCAAATAACAAGGAGTCACGATGGGACCGTCACTGTATGAATCCCTGATGGGGAATTTTAAATCGGGTATCGCGGTGGATGAGGTGAATGAACAGACGCAAACCATCCTCAGCGTGATGGACAACATTCAACGTATCCTCAACAGCCGGGCTGGCGCGATTAAATATCTGCCGGACTATGGCTTACCCGACCTCAGCCTGATTTATCAGGAATTGCCGTCATCAGCCCACAGCCTGATGCGGGCTATCCAGCATACGTTGCTCAAGTACGAACCGCGCCTGTATGACGTTGAACTGACGCTGGAGCCCGGTGGAAAAGAGATGATCCTCAGCTACACCTTAACCTGCCATCTAAAAGAAATAGGGCTGGTACGCTTCGGTACCTACTTTATGCCGGAAGGCAGGGCGATATTGCGGCGGTTGACGGTGCGCTAGAAAAGCAGGGATGGATGTCTTATCATAATGATGATGTGTGTTTTGTCAGGGAATAGATAAAATGACGAACGATGAAATGATGGCGTTAGAAACGCTAAAAAAGGAAAGAAAAAATAAGAATATAGAACTGCTTATGCACAGTTCTATTTCTTATATTGAATATCCGTTGAATCAAACTATGGTCATTCCGACATCTGACGGAAAAATTTGTTTTTATCCGACATCAAATAAAATTCAGCATCGGGGACGGGTCTTTGAGGGGAATGCTGAAGACTTGATCCGTTATGTCATGGAAATTAATCAGCAAACCTGAGAAGGTATATATTCAGATAAACTAAATACGCATGCTTCTCTTACATTAAGTTGAGAGGGTTCACCTGTGATATCCAGATGATGGGTACCAATTGGGCATGATATTTTCCTCTTTTGAGCATAAAAAAGAGGGGTGAATCCCGTGAGGGTATAACCCTCACGGGAAGTGATCTATAGCGTGAAAATAACGCTGATTATTTTTCTTCAGTGAAGACTCCGTGTTGATAAACACCATACGAATGATAACAATAAAAATTGTGTTGCCATAAGCTAAACAGTCTAGTCTCAACTTGGTGATAGAGGCGGTTACCAACAGATGACGCCCCATATATCAGGAGATTTTCATCGCGTTATTCAGGAGGCGATTGGCGCATATTTTAGCCAGGTATCATTTATCGCTAGGCATGAACATCCCTGTTCAAACAGTTGGGGGGCAGCGTGATGAGTTTAATTTTTAGATTTCATCAGAGTAGCTTTAATAACGCGTCTTCTAACTCGGTGGATCGTATTGGTCGTCCATAAGAATCATAAGCCACTCCTATCTCACAGGTTTCTCGTAACGCTTTGGCGATATGACGTTTATTTCCATTAAACTTGATATTGATATTTTCTTGCTCTTCGGGCGTCAGCGTTATTAAGAGGTGCTTTACTGTTTCATCAGTAAGCTGAGTGAAGACAGATTGATACTTATCGTCAATCAAACCATAGTCATAGCGCTTTTGAAAATCGACACAACGTACACTGGATTGTGTCAGTTCATTAAGCTTATTGTCTTTTAATGCATTGATAATTTCTGTTGCCAGCCATTCGCGAGAACGGCTGAGTTCTTCCGTCTCTTGCTTCCTCAACGCCTCGATATTACGTTCAATATGCGCTTTTCTATTATCTTCGCCTACAATGATATAGGCTGAATTGAATACGTTAGACACATCCTGCCAGACGATAGCATCAAGGTTATTATTACAATAATTTGTTAATTCTTGCTTGATATACCCTTCACCGTATTTAGGAGAATTATCTATTGCACTGATGATAATCGCTTCATTACTGCGCATGCCCAACTGAATGTCAATAAACTGGCGTTTTATGTCATCGTAAGTGAAAAGGCCATTATTATAGGCACGACAGGTACCATAATAGGCATCAGAAGAAAATAAGGGGTATTTTTGATTGATCGTCTTTGTGGCGACATCGGTCAGATTAGCCTTGTTATTATCAAGGCAAGCTTTATCCAGTGCGGCAGTGAGCTCTTTTCTTAATCGGTAAAAATAGCTGCCTTCCGAGCGAAGGGCATGACGATAATATATTTCTATTGGTGTACTGCCAGTATATTCCGTATCTAACTGGTGTAATGTGGATGATAGTATGCGCATCTGTGCTGCAACATCACCATTAGCCCTATAGTCATTGTATTGCGAACATGTATAGGCAGACTTCGCTTTTATTGTAGGAAGTTCAGTATCCGAACCTGCATCTCCGCATGCTTGTAGTAAAGGTATTAATATTAATGGGATAAGCTTTTTCATGTTTGAATTTCCTTTCCATTGTAAAAATGATTATTTTCAAAATAGCTAATGTTTATTAGCTTTTTTGATTAGGTGAGTTATTAGCCAAAGAAGAATCCCCACACCTTTTTAGCTGTTGATATCACCTTACTTTTGCTCGCTTTTAGCACTGTTTTAACAGGAGAAGGCAGCGGTATAACGTCTAATAAGTTATCAATGAAATTACCGAGTTCGTCGCCGAAAGCCTCTTTTGATTCTGCGACTGCCCGGCCGGTTCTGTTTTTGGGATCGACCTGTGCGATGACGTTGCTTTTGGCATGCTTTGGGAGGCATCGAATGATTTCCTCAACCAATAAATCAATGTTGTATTTATCATTTGCGGATACGGCAACAATGTGGTTTCTGGGGAAATCAAAGCATTTTTCAACATAGGCTTGTTTTTCTTTGATATTTTGAAGTTGGGAGAGGGAGGGGCAATTATTTTCTGTATCCCATTCCCGGTAGGGTTCAATTTTGTCTATTTGATTTAAGACAAAAATAATTTTGTCATCTCCCTCCTGACTGGTTTTAATCACATGGTGATAAAAGTATTCATCCGATGAGAATGCCCGGTCATCCCCTTTTAATACCCACAGTACAATATCCAGGTCAGGTAACAGTGAACGGTATAGCTCCCTGTACTCATCATCACGCTCCTGACTTTCACCAACGCCGGGAATATCAATCAGAATGAGAGACCGTTTGCCAAAGGTCAGCTTCATTCGCTTAACTTCCCGGGTGCAAGCGCCGACATCGCTGACATCACAGATATTGCTGCGAAATATGGCATTGCATAAACTGGATTTTCCGGCCCCCGTTTTTCCCATCACGCCGATGACAGGTTCGTAGTTAACCGAGTGTTTCAATTTATCAATGATTTTGTCACTGACTGACTTGGGTAAAATATCCAGGCAGGACTTAACAATATCAATGCCAGATTCATCATTCATAAGGCTTTCCTTTTGACGGAGTTTTAAATGGCATCAGTCTATCAATTCACGAATTTGGGATTGATCGTTTGTACCGATCACATCATGGTGATTGATCGTTGATGACGATCAATGAGGTTAAAAACAGCTAAATGCTATTTAACTGGGGGAATATTCTTAATATTTGCCAATATATAAGATTTATCTTGGCTGATTCAGTCCATATCACATAAATGAACGGTATTCGGTAGGATGACTATTATGGTCAGATGCTGCTAAAAGGACTGATGAAAGAGTAGATAAGGATAGCGTGGAGCATAATGATAAATAACGGCTGTACGTTTTTATGATTCCTCAATGCTTATTTTGCACTGATAGGTATCATAGGAATGGTAACGACAGAAGTTACGTTGCCAGAGGCTAAACAGTGGCCCGTAGGCAGCAATAGGTTCTGAAGTCATACCTAACTGGTAACCGATGCCCCGGCTAAAGTCAAAATCAATGGCATAAGTTGATTCGTGGCCAAATGGTGTCGGTATATAGGTAAGCTCAGTGATATAACAAATATGCCAGCGATTATCCTGTTTTCTTTCCAGTCTAATCTCAACAGGGCGGTAACCGCCCGATTTTGCCGTATAATCTGCATTGTTGTAATTGAGCGTAATACTGAAGACCTTAGGGTGACGTTCTATCACATTTGCCAGTAGCGTAATGAAAGGTTTAAAAATCGGTAAATCACAGGTGATGGTTAAGTGTGATACTTTTCTTTTTAATCGAGTAGATTTCAATTTCATAAATAATTCTCATTCGCATTATTGATTGTGGATAAAAAAAGAGGAAACAAAAAGTTTCCTCTACTTACAAGATCTTTAAATGGGTGTCTGGATGGCTAATTCGGGATGGATCTATTTTCCTGATGTGTCAGAAATGATGGCATTTTTCAGTTCTAAACTATCAAGATAGTCTGCATACCACTGCAACATTTCTCTTCGTTGTTCTAAATATTGGGCATGGTTGTATGTACCTCGGATTATATTTTTATCAACATGAGCAAGCTGTAATTCAATCCATGCGGTGTTATAACCTTGCTCGTGTAAGATCGTACTCATAGTGTGCCGAAAACCGTGAGCCGTAGTTCTATTTAACCAACCCAGTTGTAGTAGACAATAGTTAAATGCTCGTCGTGCTCGGGGTTTTTGAGCATCAAAATAACCTGGAAATATATAGGGTGATTCTATTGAATTGGTCAAAACTTTAACAATCTTAAGTAGTTCTATAGATTGTTTACAAAGAGGAACAAGGTGCGGGCGTCGCATTTTCATTCGTTCTGCTGGAATTGTCCAAGTTGCTCTATTTAGGTCAATTTCATCCCATGTACCATAACGCATTTCTTGAGAACGCAATCCAGTAAGTAATAAGAGTTTTACAGCTAGTTGCATCAGTGGGTTTATTTTTGATTGATGTAAATTTTGTAAGAACTCAGGTAGTTGCTCGATTGTTAAACTTAGATGATTTTCACTTTCTGGAGATGCTAGAGCATTAGTTAGATAATCTGCCGGGTTAAATTTAGCTCTGCCTGTTATTATGGCATATGCAAATACTTGGAGGCAGGCATGTCGTGTTTTGCGAAGAGTTTCAAGTTTTCCTGTTACTTCTATTTTTCTCAAACATGTCAAGACATCCATTGGTGTTATATCAGTGATGGGGCGTTTTCCAATACATGGATATACATATATTTTGAACCGATTTTCTGTATTTTTCTTATGTTCGACTCCCCATTTACGTTCTTTGGATAAAATCCACTCATCAGCAATTGTTTTGAATGTATTAACATGAGTGATGCGATGAGCTAGTTTTTTGTTCTGTTTTATCTGAGATGGGTCTGTATTCTCCGATAGTAATTTACGTGCCTCATCACGTAGTAGGCGAGCTTGTGCAAGAGAAATATTAGGGTAAACTCCAATAGCAAGTTTTTTCTCTTTTCCTGCAAAGCGATATTTGTAACGCCAGTATTTTGCACCTGATGGTTTTACTAAAAGATATAATCCCTGACTATCAGTAAGTTTGTATTCTTTTTCTTTGGGTTTGGCCGCTTCAGTCTGTTTGGCGGTTAAAGGCATAATAGTATTCCTTTACTTTTTATTAGGGGGCCCTATAAGGGCCCCCTAATGATAATTGATATACGTTGAATTTAATAGATTATAGTTGAGTGATTTTTTGTTTTTTGATTATATATCAGTTGATTATTTTTTATTTAAGGTGATGTATTGATGTGTGTTGAATGATTGGTTCTTCCAGCAACGGGAAGGTCAAGTGGTTGTTTTCATTCTGTGGTGATTAAATTTTTGGAATGGTTTTTTAGCCATATATCACTCAACCATCACGCCATTGGATTAAAACATCCGATGGCGCAATTTCCCCCATATGCCTTTTTATTATTTGTTATGTCTATCCATTCTTTAATCTAATGAAACCAGCGGGATACTCTTAGACAGAATAATTCTAAAGGATCCGCATACCCATGTCAGATAAGGCTTTACCTGTCCCGGTTTTACCGTTGTCACAGGAACAATTAGAACGGTTGAAGACCGCTACTTCCGGCTTAACGCCGGTGCAGCTTGCCTGGGTATCAGGCTATTTGTGGGGATTAACCGATCGGGAGGGCAATGCGCTTTCGGTGGCTATACCCTCATCAACCCCGGTGACTGCGACGCGCCCGGTAACGATTTTATCCGCCTCGCAGACTGGCAATGCGCGCAGGCTGGCAACCCAACTGCGCGACGATCTGAGCCATGCGGGGTTATCCGCAACCTTAGTGAATGCGGGTGACTATAAGTTTAAACAGATCGATCAGGAACGTCAGCTTATTGTTGTCGCCTCAACGCAGGGGGAAGGTGACGCGCCAGAAGAGGCGATTGCGCTGTATAAATATCTGTTTTCCAAAAAGGCACCAGCGTTAAATCAGACGCAGTTTGCGGTGTTTGGCTTGGGAGATACTTCTTATGAAAACTTCTGCCAGACCGGTAAAGATTTTGACCATCGACTGGAAGCGCTGGGCGCTAAACGATTGCTGGCAAGAGTAGATGCGGATGTTGATTATCAGACGCTGGCTGAACAATGGCGTCATCAGATTGTTGAGCGTCTGAAGGCGGAGGTTCCTGCATCGTTGCCATCATCCGTTGCCCATAAGCCTGGCATTAGCGAAAGCCACGGTAAGTACACCAAAGAGCAACCGCTGATTGCTTCGTTATCCGTCAATCAGAAAATCACCTCACGCAGTTCCGATCGCGATGTGCGCCATATAGAAATTGATTTAGGTGACTCCGGACTGAGTTATCAGCCGGGGGATGCATTGGGCGTCTGGTTTCAAAACGATGCTGAGTTGATTGAAACCTTGCTGTCAGAGTTGGGTATGGTGGGTGACACTCAGGTTGAGGTTCAGGGCAAGCCGCAACCGCTGCGGGATGCTCTCAAATATCATTATGAGCTGACGCAAAATACTATCGCAATTGTAGAGTTTTATGCCAATCACAGCGGTGGTGCACGTTTGGTAGAACTACTGACGGATAAAGTGCGACTTCAGGAATATGCCCATAATACACCCATTGTGGATATGGTTCGCCATGCGCCTTCCTCAATGGATGCGCAGACCCTGTTAACCATGCTGCGACCAATGACGCCACGTCTCTACTCTATTGCTTCATCGCAGGAAGAAGTGGGTAGTGAAGCGCATCTTACCGTCGGCGTGGTGCGCTACAGTGTGGATGGAAATCCTCGTACCGGCGGGGCCTCCGGCTATCTGGCGGACCGTCTGGAAGAGGAAGGGGATATTGCAGTATTTATTGAACACAATGACAACTTCAGACTGCCGGACGATCCTTCTACTCCGGTGATTATGATTGGGCCGGGAACCGGTATTGCACCGTTCCGTGCATTTATGCAGCAGCGTGAAGCGACCGGTGCAGAAGGTAAAAACTGGCTATTTTTTGGTAACCCTCATTTTACTTCCGATTTCCTTTATCAGGTGGAGTGGCAGCGCTATGTAAAAAGCGGTCTGTTAAACCGTATCGATTTGGCCTGGTCGAGAGATCAACAACATAAAGTGTATGTGCAAGACAAGCTGCGGGAAAACGGCAGTGAACTGTGGCAATGGATTCAGGATGGCGCCCATCTTTATGTCTGCGGTGATGCAAACCGTATGGCAAAAGATGTGGAACGTGCATTACTGGACGTTGTGTCAATGCACGGGGCTATGGACCCTGAGCAGGCCGACGAATTTTTAAGCGAACTGCGTATCGATAAACGCTATCAGCGAGATGTTTACTAATGAGCAATGATTCTGAGATTAAACTGTCTGACAACGAGCGATTAAAACGTGAGAGTCACTTTCTGCGCGGCACCATTGCCGATGATTTGAAAGATGGCCTCACCGGTGGATTTCGTGGAGACAACTTTCAGCTGATCCGCTTTCACGGTATGTATCAGCAAGACGATCGCGATTTGCGTGCCGAGCGGGCGGAACAGAAGCTGGAGCCGCTGCTAAATGTGATGCTGCGTTGCCGCCTGCCGGGAGGAATTATTACCCCTCAACAGTGGTTGGGCATCGATCGCTTTGCCGCTGAAGATACGCTATACGGCAGTATTCGCCTGACTACCCGTCAAACCTTCCAGTTTCACGGCGTACTGAAAAACGATATTAAACCGATGCATCAGTTGCTGCACCGTTTGGGTATGGACTCCATTGCCACTGCCGGTGATGTTAACCGCAATGTGCTATGTACCTCTAATCCCGTTGAGTCAGAACTGCATCAGCAGGCCTATGAATGGGCAAAGAAAATTTCGGAACACTTACTGCCGAAAACCCGCGCCTATGCTGAAATCTGGCTGGATGGGGAAAAGCTGGAAACTACCGATGTAGAGCCGATTCTTGGCGCAACTTACTTGCCACGTAAATTTAAAACCAGCGTGGTGATCCCGCCGGATAACGATGTGGATCTGCACGCCAACGACCTTAACTTTGTTGCCATTGGAGAACATGGTCAACTGGTTGGTTTTAATGTGCTGGTGGGCGGCGGTCTGGCGATGACCCACGGGGATAAGCTGACTTACCCGCGTAAAGCCTCTGAGTTTGGTTACATTTCGCTAGAACATACTTTGGCGGTTGCGGAAGCGGTAGTGACTACTCAACGTGACTGGGGTAACCGTTCAGAACGTAAAAATGCCAAGACCAAATATACGTTGGAACGTGTTGGCGTTGACGCCTTTAAACAAGAGGTTGAGAAACGGGCTGGGGTGACTTTTGCACCTGTGGTTCCTTATCACTTTACCCGTCGTGGCGATCGGATAGGCTGGGTGGAGGGGGTTGATAAACAATGGCACCTGACGCTGTTTATTGAAAATGGCCGCCTGCTGGATTACCCCGGCAAACCGTTAAAAACCGGTATGGCTGAAATCGCCAAAATCCATAAAGGGGATTTTCGCCTGACTGCTAATCAAAATCTGATTGTGGCGGGGGTTGCAGCTAAAGATAAAGCCCAAATAGAGAAGCTGGCTCGCCAGCATGGGTTAATAAATGATGGGGTATCGGAACAGCGCAAAAATTCTATGGCCTGCGTTTCGTTTCCTACTTGTCCACTGGCGATGGCCGAGGCGGAACGTTTTCTGCCGGATTTTATTACTCAGGTAGAGCAGGTAATGGAAAAGCACCAGTTAGCCGATGAACATATTATTCTGAGGGTGACCGGCTGTCCTAACGGCTGTGGCCGGGCGATGCTGGCAGAGGTTGGGCTGGTGGGTAAAGCGCCGGACCGTTATAACTTACATATTGGCGGTAACCGGGAAGGTACGCGGATCCCGCGTATGTATCGTGAAAATATTACTTCAGCACAAATATTGTCTGAGCTGGATGATTTGGTTGGTCGTTGGGCCAGCGATCGTCAGGAGCAGGAAGGGTTTGGCGATTACGTTATCCGCGCCGGAATTATCAAGCCGGTGGTTGACTCTGCTCGTGACTTTTACGATTAAGGAGAGGCAATGTCGTATCTGAATTTAGCCCGGTTAAATCAATTAACGCCAGAAGAACAGAAGGCTGAACTGACGGAGATTAACCGCCAGTTAGAGTCGTTATCTGCTGTACGGCGTGTTACATGGGCGCTGGAGAATTTGCCAGAAAACAAAGTGCTCTCTTCCAGCTTTGGGATTCAGGCGGCGGTCTGTCTGCATTTGGTTACCCGTCAGCAGCCGGAGATTCCGGTGATTCTGACGGATACCGGCTATCTGTTTCCTGAAACCTATCAGTTTATCGATAGCCTGACGGAGCAACTTAAGCTTAATCTGAAAGTGTATCGTTCTCCTTACTCTTCTGTCTGGCAAGAGAGCCGCTATGGCAAGCTGTGGGAACAGGGGGTTGAAGGTATTGAGCGCTATAATCAGTTGAATAAAGTTGAGCCAATGAACAGGGCGTTAGCTGAGTTACAGGTGCAAACCTGGTTTGCCGGTTTACGCCGTGAGCAGTCGAGTTCCCGGGCGCAATTACCAGTGCTCGCTATTCAACGCGGGGTATTTAAATTTCTACCGATTATCGATTGGGATAATCGGCAGATTTATCAATATTTGATGGATAACGGCCTGAGTTACCATCCTTTATGGGAACAAGGCTATTTATCCGTGGGGGATACCCATACAACCCGTAAATGGGAGCCCGGCATGAGTGAAGAAGAAACGCGGTTTTTTGGTTTGAAGCGGGAGTGTGGGTTGCATGAGGGGTGATGTGTTTTGTTGGTAAACCCGATTAACTTGGTATTGATAACTATCCCGGTCGTAAAGTCAAAGAGGCTTATCCTGGCGCTTTAATAGGGTAAAACTAAAAAGTAATCATTCGGTCCCTGTTGATAATTTTATTGCGTATTGCCTCGCAACTTAATGATATATGAATGGATAGCATTAAATTATTTAGATAACTTCTGTGACAGCCAATGAAAGGGTTGAATAATCAATTCATTGGGCAGTGTTATCGGGGGGTTATGAGTAAGCCTGGGCACTTTACATCCTGGTGTTAATCGTTCAATATACATGCTATTAACACGTGCTCATCACGGGGGTGAAATATGCCAAAGACCCATGCAAAAATAACCAAAAAGACGGTCAGTGTGACGTTGGATCCAATCTTGTATCAAAAGGCTCGCGATATGGGTATCAATTTATCAGCGGTATTAACTCATGCGATTGAAGCGCAATTGCAGGCAGCATCCGTTGCGCAGTGGAAACATGAAAACCAGCAGGCGATGGAAGAGCTAAACCGGATTAGTGAAGAGAACGGGTTACTTTCTGATGAGTACAGGGCGTTTTGATGGTGCAATATACTGTCTATCGTAATGCAGGTAATAATCAGGATTACCCGTACTTATTGAATGTACAAAGTCATCTGATTGATACATTAACCACGCGATTGGTGATTCCACTTTTTCCCCGTAGTCGGTTTAAAGGGAAGGTGCCTCAGCATCTGTGCCCGATATTAACCATTGGGGACGTTGAGTATCTGTTGATGACCCATGAAATGGCCAGCGTACGCCAAAGTATGCTGGGTGACGAAGTGTGTCAGGCCCAGCATCATCGTGATGTAATTAAAGCCGCCATTGATTTTATGATTGATGGCTTTTAGTGACATCGGGAGATATTAGATACTTGCGGAACCAGGCCAGCGTTCTTTCCCAGGCAAGTTCTGCCGCCTCTTTATCATAGCGAGGCGTTGAGTCATTATGAAAACCATGATTAACACCGGGATAGATATAGGCTTCATAGGTTTTATGATTGGCTTTCAGTGCCGCTTCATAGGCTGGCCAGCCTTCGTTAATGCGCGTTTCTAACTCAGCGTAGTGCAACAATATTGGCGCTTTGATATGTGGTACATCTTCCGTTTTGGGTTGGCGGCCATAGAAGGGAACGGCAGCACCCAGTTCCGGGTAGGCGACAGCGGCAGCGTTAGCCACGCCTCCGCCATAGCAGAAACCGGTAATGCCCACTTTTCCGCTAGTGGTATCGTGATGCATCAAAAACTCAATAGCGGCAAAAAAGTCGTTCATTAATTTGGTGGGATCGATCTGCTGTTGTAATTCGCGCCCTTTATCATCATTTCCGGGGTAACCGCCTACCGAGCTGAGTCCATCCGGTGCCAGTGCGACAAAGCCTGCTTTTGCCAGACGTCGCGCTACATCTTCAATATAGGGGTTTAGCCCTCGATTTTCATGCACTACCACCACGCCGGGTACTTTGCCGTTGGCTTTTGCAGGGCGAACTAAATAACCACAAACGCTGCCGTGACCCAGCGGTGACGGGTATTGGATATATTCAGCGATAATCTCTGGGTCGGTAAACTCTACCTGTTGTGCATAACTGTAATCGGGCATCAGCAGTGCACCAAGCGCTGCTGCCGAGACGCCACCAACCACCATTTTGGTTGCCAAATCGATAAACTCACGTTTGCTGATGCGTCCGTGTACGTAGAAATCAAAGTATTCGAGCAGTGCAGGGGGAAAATCTTTTGCAGTGAGACGAGTCATAGGCAGGCTCCACGTTTGCTGTCATTAAGTCAGTATAAATAATGGTCTGTAATTGGCGGTTTTGTAAACCAGGGTGAATGGATTTGTTAGATAAAAAAACCGGAAAATTGCTTTTCCGGTTTCGGGTTGTTCCATCATGCGCCATTATTGCTTAATGCACATAACCTGATATTCACCGTTGACCACTTCGACACCGTGAGTGTCGTGGGTAAATCCAGGGAAGCGCTGGTCAAATGCTTCCAGTGCCTTGAGGTAGCCGAGCAGCGGGCCATTTGCCGGACCGGCATTTTCTCCCGGCATTAGCAGAGGAATTCCTGGTGGATAAGGAACTACGCCTGTAGCGACGGTTCTTCCTGCCATTTTCTTCAGCGGCAGGCTTTCTATCTGGTTACGCACCAGCTTCTCATAGGCTTCCACCGGGCTGAGGTCTGGTTTCGGCAGCTCAGAGAAACCGGCGGACATAGCGGCAGTGGTTTTTAGTTCTTTCATGGCGGCAAACATCATATCGGACAGATCGCGTAGACCCATACCTGCATAGCGTTGCGGATGGCTCTCTAATAGTGCAGGCAACACATGTTCTAACGGTGCGTTTGCGTCATAATCCCGTTTAAAATCCAACAGGGTATTGGCTAATGTGCCCCATTTTCCTTTAGTGATACCAATAGAGAACAGGAACAGAATGGTAAAGTCGGTGGTTTTTTCAACCACGATCCCCTGACGATCAAGATAGGCGGTGACAATACTGGCAGGAATACCGGTTGGCATCAGTGTTCCGTCTGTTTGCATGCCCGGCGTAACGACCGATACTTTTATTGGATCGAGCATACAGTAGTTGTCTTCTATATCCCCAAATCCATGCCAGGCGGCGTTAGGGTGAAGCACCCAGTGTTGTGGATTACTAATCAGCTCATCCTGAGGAACCTGATAGAAAGGAATGGTTTTATTTTTCCCTGTACGTGCAGTATCGGGCTGCCAGCAGTTAAAGAACCATTGTTTATTTTCCGCGAACTCAGCATGCATTCTTGCCATCATTTGACGGAAAGAGACGGCTTCACCAATGGCATCCGTTGTCAGGCTATTGCCGTTTGTGCCATCCATCATGGCTGCGCTGACATCATTGGAAGCAATGATAGGATAGAACGGCGATGTTGAGGCATGCATCATAAAGGCTTCATTGAAGCGAGCATGGTCAATAGGGTTTCGACTATCACGAATATGAATCAGCGAGGCCTGAGAGAGTGCGGCTAATAGCTTATGGGTTGACTGGGTGGCGAAAATCGTCGGGCCTTTTGCATCGTGATCTTTAGGATCGCCATGCATAGCGTGACGATCCTGATAAATCGGATTGAAACGAGCATAGCCATACCATGCTTCATCAAAATGCAGACGGTCGACACTTTTACCTAATAGCTCCTCTACGCGTTTGACGTTATAACACAGTCCATCATAAGTAGAGTTAGTAATAATGGCGTGCACCGGCGTAGCATCAATATCTTTGGTAACCAGTGGGTTATCGGCAATCGACTTTTTGATGGCTTTAGTCGTCAGGTGCTCCGGCTTAATAGGGCCGATAATTCCATAGTAGTTGCGCGATGGCATCATATAGGTGGGAATAGCACCCGACATGGTCATGGCATGTTCCACTGACTTATGGCAGTTACGGTCGCATAGGGCAACTTGATTGCGGGTAACGCTGGACATCAGGATCACCCGGTTTGACGTAGATGAGCCGTTAGTGACGTGATAGGAGCGATGTGCGCCAAATACCCGTGCGGCGTAACGTTCACTTTCACCAATGGGACCAGAGTGATCCAGAAGAGAACCCAATTCACCGACGGAGATGGACAAGTCAGAACGGAACAATGACTCGCCGAAGAAGTTGAAAAAAGCCTGTCCTACCGGTGATTTAAGAAAAGCGGTACCGCCGGTGTGCCCCGGAGTATGCCATGAGTACTCATAAACCTTAGAGAACTCAACCAGTGCTTTAAACATGGGCGGTAATGCATCCTGACGGTAGCGCTCGGCGGCGGCAATAATTCTACCGCCGATAAAGGAGGCGGTATCTTCCAGTAGCCAAATAAAGTCGTCGGCCTTCTGCATTACATCAATGGAGATTTGCGTAGCGCTGGTTCTGTTAGCTAATAAGAATACCGGCATTAAAGCATTACGACGCCGTAAGGTATCCAGAATGGTTATTGGAAATTGATGATCGGGATCGTTGTCAAAATCCCAGTTCAGCAACAGGCATTGAATGGTAGGGTTTGAGTCAATGATAGAGCAGGCATCTTCCATCTGATGTGCGGTTATCACTTCAGCATGGCATTGTTGCAGTTCTCCGGTGAGCTCGCTAATAGCGCGGCCAACGGCAGTGGAATCATCAATAACGTTATGTACTAACAGAATGCGGATAGGAAACTTATGTAAGTGAATATCTTGCATGATAACCCCTGAATTTATTTGAATCGGTAATCAGCGCGATTGGCGATCCGGTTGCCGAAAACAAAGAACATAATGATTAATATAGTAGTGCGAAAATATACTTCTATCGGGTGCTGTATGCGCTAAGTAAACACAGCACCCGAGCGTTATTTATGGTGTTTCTGTTGATGTCGGTTTATTCGACGGTGAATTTATGGTTTGAGACTGAGTGACAGGTACCACAACCTGTTGTGCCGGCGTGCTGATATTTTGCATATGTTCACGGGCATGAATAATGGTATTTCGGTGTTGTCCTATCGATACCCAGAAGGTGGCTATTAGCGCAATAACCGTCACTAGCAGGGTGAAATAGCGTACCCAGGCAGGGACGCTGCCGCCGGGTTGGGTATGGTGCTCTGCCATCTCATTTTTCCGATTGATGGTCATTTCATAGAAGATGATGGTGGCGACTACAAACATCAGTGCCCAGCGGGTTTGGCTACCGTCGGAAACCGATCATGGCGCACAGGCTATAAATTGCGGCAATAAGACCTACAACGGTATAGAAAATATATTGTCCGTTGGATATTTTCTTGTAACTGAGAACCTTGAGGGCGACCGACGAGTAGATGTAAGGAAGTAACGTCATAATGACGGCAATAGAGGCGATTTTACCAAACTGTTCGCTGGCGGTAGGGGACATCGTCGCCAGTACCTGTAAACTCATAATCGCAGCAACAATCGCTAACCCGGCAGCGGGTACTCCTTTAGTATTGACCTTAGCAAAGATATTACCAAACAGACCATCGTTTGCTGCGGCCTGTGCGGTTTGTCCAACGATCAGTGTCCATCCGGCTAACGACCCCAGACAGCCAAGGGCAGCACACAATGCGACCACTTTCGCTGCGCCATCACCAAAGGCCACACGTACTGCATCAGCAAAAGGTGCCGAAGAGACGATCAGCTCTTTGTTAGGAATAATCCCCATAATGGCGGTTGAACTGAGAATGTAGCAAACCGCAGCCAGAACCACACCTACTACGGTAGCAATAGGAACGTTTTTAGTTGGGTTTTTGACTACGGCTGCCGATACTGAGGCGCTTTCAACACCGATAAAGGCCCATAGCGTGAAGTTTAGCGTCATACCCACAGCGCTAACGCTGTTGGTGCCGGAGACGTTCCAACCAGCCATGTAGGTATCGCCATGGAACCAGAACCAGCCAAGCAAAGCCATACCAATAATGGGCAGTAGCGCAAAAATTGTAGAGATGGACTGCACCCGTCCTACAATCTTAGGCCCCAGCATATTGGCGTATGCCAGTAGCCAAATCACGGCGATTTGAGCAATGGCCATGACCAGTGGATCTTTGAGTGAAGGAAAGAAAGTACTCAGATAGCCTAAACCGGCTACCGCCAGGCCCACGTTACCAACGACATTAGCTAACCAGTACACCAGATTGGTCTGGTAGCCCATATAGTCACCGAATGCTTTACGGGTATAGGCGTAAGGGCCTCCGGCCGCAGGGTCAAGGGCGGCATGTTTAGCAAACACCAGAGCCAGAGCAATAGAACCAATGATGGTTACTACCCAGCCAATAATGGCAATACCGCCAATAGCCGCTAAATTGGCAGGGAGCATAAATACGCCAGAACCTATCATACTTCCGGCGACTAAGAATATAGCGGGAATCAATCCAATTTTGTTGTCATCAGCAACGGCCATGTGCACTCTCCAATTAATATGATATTAATTGCAATAATTGCGCTATGAAAACGTTATAGTCAACGAACATAATTAGACTGGATTTAGGTAACAAGCGTGTGATTTTATTAGTGAAATCGTTGCTCCTCTAGTGATAAATGAAAGAATAAATCTGTGTTTATTTGAAACTATATTTTTAGACCGTACCCAGTCCATTAATATTTTGGTGTGAAATAAATATTGCTATTTAACCCAAAATTCTCTTCCCTATTCCATTCAGCTATATCAAATTCCATTTGGTGATTTCATTCGTTAGCAACGACTCTCTATAGTCAGGTTATTGTTTTGTTAATAACCTGAAGGTTACCGTGGATTATTTACCCCTGTTTGCCGATTTGAAACACCGTCCGGTGCTGGTTGTGGGCGGCGGTGAAATTGCTGCCCGTAAGATTGGCCTGTTATTAAGTGCCGGGGCAGAAGTGTTTGTGGTGGCAAAATCTCTTGGTGCTGAGGTGAATAAACTGCATCAGGAGAAAGCATTGCAATGGCTGGCGCAGGAGTTTGATACCCGGCAGTTAGACGATATCTTTCTGGTGGTGGCGGCAACCAATGACAGTACGTTAAATGCCAGAGTATTTCAGGCAGCTAATCAGCGCCGTCGTTTAATTAATGTGGTGGACGATCCTACCCGCTGCTCATTCATTTTCCCTTCGATTATCGATCGTTCACCGTTGGTCGTGGCGATCTCTTCTGGCGGTAAAGCACCGGTATTAGCACGTTTGTTGCGGGAGAAGCTGGAGGCGTTATTACCCACCAGCCTTGGTCAGGTTGCTGATATTGCTGGTAACTGGCGAACAAGGGTTAAACAACAGCTCCATTCATTAAGTGAACGCCGTCATTTTTGGGAACGGTTGTTCGATGGTCGCTTTGCTTCTCTGGTCGCGGCAAATCGCGCCGAAGAGGCTGAAGTGGAGCTTGAACAGCAGCTATATCATCCCGCTTCAACTGCTGGTGACGTGACGCTGGTTGGTGCTGGCCCTGGCGATCCGGGGCTGCTGACATTGCATGGTTTACGGGCCATTCAGCAGGCGGATGTCGTATTGCATGATGCGCTGGTTACGCCAGAGATTCTGGAACTGGTACGCCGTGATGCCACGTTAATTAGCGTAGGAAAGCGTGCCGGAGCACATTCAGTACAACAGGAAGAGACAAACCAACTGCTGGTTGAATTAGCCCAACAGGGCAAACGCGTCGTGCGTTTAAAAGGCGGCGATCCTTTCATTTTTGGCCGTGGTGGTGAAGAGTTAGAAGTATTGGCTAATGCCGGTATTTCCTATCGGGTGGTTCCGGGTATTACTGCCGCGGCGGGAGCGGCAGCCTATGCCGGAATTCCTTTAACGCATCGCGACCATGCCCAAAGTATTACGTTTATTACCGGACACTGTAAGCCCGAGTCTGACGGTCTTAACTGGTCACAGCTGGCTCAGGGCCACCAAACGCTGGCAATTTATATGGGTACGGTAAAAGCCAGCGATATTCAACAACAGCTGATAAACCATGGTCGTTCAGCCTCTACACCGGTAGCGGTAATTAGTCGGGGAACCCGCAGCGATCAAAAAGTCTTAACCGGTACACTCTCACAGCTGTATGAGCTGGCCCGTGAAGCACCAACACCTGCCTTGCTGGTTATTGGTGAAGTTGCGGCACTGCATCAGCGGCTGAACTGGTTTGGTGAATCCGCTCAACCATTATTAACAGCACAAAATAGCCCGGCGCAGTGGCAGTCGGTAGTCAATCTGGCCTGACGGCCTTCAGACAGAGAATTGAGGTATTGAACGTGGACCAAAAACGACTGACTCATTTACGCCAGCTGGAAGCAGAAAGCATTCATATTATTCGCGAAGTGGCTGCTGAATTTGCTAATCCGGTAATGCTCTATTCCATTGGAAAAGATTCATCGGTAATGCTGCATCTGGCACGTAAAGCTTTTTTCCCCGGCAACCTGCCGTTTCCTTTATTGCATGTGGACACCGGCTGGAAATTTCAGGAGATGTATCAGTTCCGCGATAGCACGGCTAAAGCCTATGGCTGCGACCTGTTGGTGTATAAAAATCCGGAAGGGGTAGCCATGGGGATTAACCCTTTTGTACATGGTAGTGCGAAACACACCGATATTATGAAAACCGAAGGGTTAAAGCAGGCACTGAATAAGTATGGTTTTGATGCTGCATTTGGCGGTGCCCGTCGTGATGAAGAGAAATCACGGGCCAAAGAGCGTATCTATTCGTTTCGCGATCGCTTTCATCGTTGGGACCCTAAGAATCAGCGCCCTGAACTGTGGCATAACTACAATGGCCAGATTAACCAAGGGGAAAGCATTCGCGTATTCCCGCTCTCTAACTGGACCGAGCTGGATATCTGGCAATATATCTTTCTGGAAAATATAGAGATTGTTCCTCTGTATCTGGCGAAGCCGCGGCCTATTTTAGAACGCGACGGCATGTTGATGATGATAGATGACAACCGTATTAACCTGCAGCCAGGGGAAGTGATAGTAAAACGTAAAGTGCGTTTCAGAACCCTGGGATGTTGGCCGCTGACCGGTGCGGTTGAGTCTGAAGCGGAAACGCTGCCGGAAATTATTGAAGAGATGCTGGTATCAACGACCAGTGAACGTCAGGGGCGGGTTATCGATCGGGATCAGTCAGGCTCGATGGAATTGAAAAAGCGTCAGGGTTATTTCTGAGGAATAGATGATGAGTGAAGTAATTAATCAACCGGTTAGCGTCAATGAGGCTATTGCCAGACAAATCGCAGAACAGGGCGGAGTCGAGGCATATCTTCACGCACAGCAGAATAAAAGCCTGTTACGTTTCCTGACCTGCGGCAGCGTTGATGATGGAAAAAGTACGTTAATTGGGCGATTGCTGCATGATACCCGCCAGATTTATCAGGATCAGCTCACTATGTTGCATAATGACAGCAAACGTATTGGCACTGCCGGTGAAAAACTGGATTTAGCGCTGTTGGTGGATGGATTACAGGCGGAGCGCGAGCAGGGTATCACCATTGATGTGGCCTACCGCTATTTTTCTACCGAAAAGCGCAAATTTATTATTGCCGATACCCCGGGGCATGAACAATACACCCGTAATATGGCAACCGGTGCCTCTACTTGTGATGTGGCTATTTTGCTGATTGATGCGCGTAAAGGGGTTCTGGATCAGACTCGTCGCCATAGTTTTATTGCTACGCTGCTGGGTATTCGCCATCTGGTGGTTGCGGTGAATAAGATGGATTTGGTGGGATATCAACAGTCGGTTTTTGAGCAAATCCGTACCGATTATCTGACGTTTGCTAACCAGCTTCCGCAACAAACTGAAATTAAGTTTGTGCCACTATCCGCGTTGGATGGGGATAATGTCGCAAGTATGGGCAGCAATATGCCATGGTATTCCGGCGCCACACTGTTAGAAATTCTGGAGACGGTAAACGTGGTGGCGGAACAGCAGCAAAAACCACTGCGTTTCCCGGTGCAGTATGTGAACCGGCCGAATCTGGATTTTCGCGGCTATGCCGGTACTTTATCGTCGGGTGTGATTGAAGTCGGGCAGGCGATTAAAGTGCTGCCTTCCGGTGTAACCAGCCGGATTAAATCTATTGTCACTTTTGATGGTGAACTGGAAAAAGCCTGGCCGGGAGAAGCAATAACCCTGGTGCTGGAAGATGAGATAGATATCAGCCGTGGGGATCTGCTGGTGGCGGCGGAAGATAACAGTTTACAACCGGCCTCCGGCGCTACGCTGGATGTTGTCTGGATGGCGGAGCAGCCGTTGCAGGCTGGTCAGCGTTACGATATCAAAGTTTCCGGTAAAAAGAGCAGGGTACGTATAGAACGTATTGTGCATCAGCGGGATATCAATTCTCTGGAACAACGTCCATCAGAGAGCTTACCGCTGAATGGTATTGGTGTGGTTGAGGTGATATTTGATGAAACGCTGCTGTTTGATAGCTATCAGACTAATCAGGAGACCGGCAGCTTTATCTTTATCGATCGGTTAACCAATGTGACGGTGGGGGCTGGTTTGGTTCAGAAAACGAATACCGTACAAAAACAGCCGCCGACCTTTAACAATGAGTTTGAACAGGAGCTGTTTGCCCTGATTCGTCGTTACTACCCTCACTGGGATATCAGTGGGGCCACTAATAAAGGGTAATGCCAGATGGAAAATAATATTGTCTGGCATGCTCATCCCGTTACCCGGCTTGAGCGGGAACGGTTAAATGAACATGGTGCCGCCGTGGTTTGGCTCACCGGGCTGTCAGGCTCAGGAAAGTCCTCTATTGCGGGGGCGTTGGAGCAGGCGTTGCATCATCTTAATGTTCATACCTATTTGTTGGATGGTGATAATGTACGTCACGGTCTCTGTCAGGACTTAAGCTTTTCCGATCGGGACCGTAAAGAGAATATCCGGCGGGTAGGGGAAGTGTCCGGCCTGATGATGGATGCGGGATTAGTGGTGATCACCGCTTTTATTTCCCCCTATCGTGATGACAGGGAGAGCGTTTCATTACGCTTGCCAGCCGGTCAGTTTATTGAGGTTTTTGTTGATACGCCCATTGAGGTTTGTGAGCAGCGCGATCCTAAAGGGCTGTATAAAAAGGCCAGAAAGGGTGAAATCACCCAGTTTACCGGGGTTGATTTGCCTTATGAAGCACCGCTGAAACCGGATGTGCATTTGGATGGGCGTCGACCAGTGGAAGCGCTGGTTATTCAGCTTATAGGTTATTTAAAGGGGCGAGAAATTATTTAAACCTGAACCTTTTTCCTGATAACCGATAAGGTCGGTATAAACAGATATTCATACTGGCCTTATCGGTTAATCACTGTACCTGCTAAAACTTCATTATCTTTTTAGCCCCGTATATGCTATTCACTTCAAGCTACTGATTCTGTATTTTAGATCTAATCCATCAGCGTATCGGCCGCTAACTAAGGAATATCATGAAAGACTGGAATCCTGACCTCTATTTGCAGTTTGAAGCAGAAAGAACACGCCCTGCCGCAGAGCTGTTGTCACGTATTTTTCATCCGGAGGCTAAATATATCAGCGATCTTGGCTGTGGGCCGGGAAACAGTACTGAATTGCTCTATCAGGCCTATCCAAGGGCGAATGTTACCGGCGTAGATAGTTCTGAAGCCATGCTAATACAGGCAAAACAGCGGCTACCGGCCTGCCATTTTCAACAGGCAGATATCAGCACATGGCGACCGGGTATTCCTCAGGATATTATTTACGCTAACGCATCATTGCAGTGGGTACCGGATCACAACGAATTGCTTCCCCATTTATTACAGCAGCTTTCCGACAGCGGCGTTTTGGCCTTTCAGGTGCCGGATAATCTGGATCAGCCTTCTCATGCCTTAATGCGTAAAGTGGCGATGGAGGGAACCTGGTGGGAGAAATACAGTGAACAGGTATTTAAACGCAGCCCTTTGCTGACTACGGAAGGGTATTACGATTTACTGGCGGGTCATGGCTATCAGGTTGATATCTGGCGCACTACGTTTTATCACGTATTGCCATCGGTCTCTTCCATCGTTGAGTGGGTAAAATCAACCGGGCTTCGCCCGTTTCTTGCACCATTGGATGAGATGGAACAGCAGCTATTTTTACAGCAGTATCAGGCAGAACTGGAGAAAGTGTTTACATCCCGTCAGGATGGTCACGTTTTGCTGCCTTTCCCAAGGCTGTTTGTTATCGCCAGTAAAAAGTGTTCGGTAATACATTAATCAGGTATGAATCGCCTGAGGCAGAGCGAATGCCTCAGGCGAGCGTTATTAGCGCTTACTGATTTGGTCGAAGATGCCATCCGTTGAGAAATGCGTTTTCTGTGCGTTTTGCCAACCGCCAAAAAGCTGGTCAACGGTAAACAGGCTGAGTTGTGGGAAGTTGGCGGAAAACTGTTTTAGCACTTCCGGATCCCGTGGTCGATAGTAGTTTTTAGCGGCAATGGTCTGACCTTCTTTGGTGTAGAGATACTTCAGATAGGCTTCTGAGACTTCACGGGTACCGTTTTTATCCACTACGCTGTCCACTACCGCAACCGTTGGCTCCGCCAGAATAGAGACGCTTGGCGTGACGATTTCAAACTGATCTTTGCCTAACTGCTCAATGGCCAGCAATGCTTCATTTTCCCAGGCAATCAGTACATCACCAATACCGCGTTCAACGAAGGTAGTGGTAGAGCCCCGGGCACCGGTGTCCAGTACCTGCACATTGCCATACAATGTTTTAACGAACTCTTGTGCTTTAGCCTGATCGTTATTATTGTGCTTCAGCGCATAGCCCCAGGCCGCCAGATAGTTCCAACGCGCACCACCGGAGGTTTTAGGGTTTGGCGTAACCACATTCAGGCCCGGTTTAATTAAATCGTTCCAGTCATGTATTTGCTTAGGATTTCCTTTGCGTACCAGAAAAACAATAGTGGAAGTATAGGGGGCAGAGTTATCCGGTAAATGAGTGAGCCAGTTTTTGTTTAATTTACCGTGTTCAGCAATGGCATCAACATCATAGGCCAGAGCCAGTGTAACAACATCGGCAGAAATACCATTGATTACAGATGAGGCCTGTTTACCCGAACCACCATGGGATTGCTTAATGGTTACCGTATCGCCCGTTTTATCTTTCCAGTAAGCAGAAAAAGCCTGATTGTATTGTTGGTACAGCTCTCTGGTAGGATCGTAAGAGACATTAAGCAGATGTATGTCTTTTGCAGATACGCCTGCCGCGGTAAGAAAAAGCAGTATGCCGATATTCCAGTTACGCATAGTGGTTGCCTCATTAAGTGATTAGGTCATTGACGTATTGAGACTGCCAGAAAATGAAATTGAACAATAAAGAATAAAAAGATACTTTTTATAATAATAAGGAATATTCCATTTATTTACTTTTAGCCTATGGGGTAGCATGGTAGAGACCAGGACAAATTGGGGGGTATGATTGATGAAAGGGTTTCTGCGTATTTTGCGCTATCTGGTTTTAGTGATTGCGGTGGTTGCAATATTTTTTACCTGGCAATGGTATTCATTGAAGAAAGAGGCAGAAGCGGCATTCAATCATAATCCGGTGATTGAGCAGTACTTAGGAAAAGTCAGTGTTGAAAAGATGGGCTTAAGCGTATTTTCTGCCCAGTGCCCCAGCGGTTGTGAACACTATCTGATGAAACTACGCGGTGAAAAGGGCAGTGCAATGGCAGTATCGGACTTATCTAAAGGAAGTGAAGAGCTCTCTTATGCCATTTTGTGTCTGCCCGGCGGTGAGAATATTGCCCTAACTAAGGATGCTGAGCTGATTGTGGCAAATGGACGTGAGTCAGCCTGCCAATAGGCAGTGATGAAGATGATGAGCCAGTCTGATTTGCCGGGTATGCCCTTTGCAGCAGCGAAGAAAGATTTGTTGGAGAGCCGGGATAACCTTTCGAAAGAAAGATTGCGATGCGCTTTATGATTTCTATATAGACGGTTCGATTCGCAATGTGGTGTATATTTCCTGCATGAAGAAGCATGCCGAAAGACGAATTGATGATTTGGATCGTTATCTTACCGGCTCGACGTTGAAGTCGTTAATTGGTCAACGGGTGATGTTATGAATATCAGTCAGGTTGCGGAAAAAACGGGTTTAAGCAGTAAAGCGATTCGTTTTTATGAAGAGAAAGGGCTAATTACGCCACCCAATCGTTCATTAAACGGCTACCGTACTTACAATTTGCGCAATATTGAAGAGCTGACATTATTGCGTCAGGCCCGACTGGTGGGATTTACGCTGGAAGAGTGCAAAGAACTATTGGCGCTGTTCCATAATGCGGACCGCCGTAGCGCTGATGTGAAAGCACGGACATTAGAAAAAGTCGCTGATATTGATAATCATATCGCTGAACTGACGCAGATGCGGGAGCGGCTAATGGAGTTAGCGGCGCTTTGTCCGGGGGACAATGGGGCGGATTGCCCGATTATTGATAGTTTTACCGGATGTTGTAAGCAGGATAACGGGAATAATTAGAACATTGAATTTTAGCATCGGTGAATATTTCGGTCGGGCACACAAATGTATATATCACCTGTGCACCCGGCCGGAAAACAATCTGTATTCAGCTTCAGAGTGCGTTGGGCCAGAGGCAGTTATAAAACATCTGGCGGTGTTTCACCCTATGGGCAGCTAAAGCTGCTACAACCCCAACGGCCGTCTCTCTCTCAGATTAACTTTTTAGACGTTATGATTAGTTTGGTTGCGATGCTCATTCCTGATGGCTTCAACAATCAGGGTGATGCTTTCTACTGCGACGATATGGACTTCGGTTCCCTGAGGCAGGTCTTCTGAGCAGCGAACAGGCCAACTGCCATCAGCCAGATTAATACGACCTGCGCCGTTAACAATCGGGGTGCTCAGAACCACTTTTTTACCGATTAACAGCTTGTCCGGCTGATTCAAATTCTGCTTATCACTGACGGTTCTGGTTTTTAACCAGTACCACCAGATAATGGCTGTCACCATGGTCAGAATGGCGAAGTTAACCCATTGCCAGCTCCAGTCCATCGGAACTACCCAGGTTACTGCACCAATAATAATCGCAGATACGCCACTCCAGAGCAGATAACCATAGGTTCCCAGGAGTTCAGCGGCCAGCAGCAGGCCGCCGAATATCAGCCAGAAACGATATGGGTAAGCAGCCATGTCCTGAATAATATCCATTATTTTTTCGGCTCGCCTTTAAGTAATTCAGTGATACCGGCAATACTTCCCAGCAGGTTGCCCGCTTCCAGCGGCATCATCACGACTTTGCTGTTGTCCGCAGAACCAATAGATTGCAGAGCATCAGTATATTTCTGCGCCACAAAGTAGTTGATGGCCTGAATGTTACCGTCAGAAATAGCATCAGAAACCATTTGGGTCGCTTTCGCTTCCGCTTCTGCCGCACGTTCACGGGCTTCTGCCTGTAAGAATGCCGCCTGTCTCTCACCCTCAGCCTTCAGAATTTCAGACTGTTTTTGACCTTCAGCACGCAGAATTGCCGCCTGACGAATACCTTCCGCTTCCAGAATGTCGGCACGTTTATTACGTTCGGCTTTCATTTGAGCGTTCATGGCGGCAATCAGTTCTGCCGGTGGGCGAATATCGCGAATTTCAATACGGGTGATTTTAATACCCCATTGGTTAGTGGCCTCATCAACCACCTGCAATAAGCGGGTATTAATGTGGTCACGCTGGGAGAGCATCTCATCCAGTTCCATGGAACCCAGCACGGTACGGATATTGGTCATCGTCAGATTGAGAATAGCCGCTTCAAGATTGCTGACCTGATAGGCCGCCAGAGCAGAATCTCTGACCTGAATAAAGCAAACGGCATCGATAGTCACATTGGCGTTATCTTTGGAGATAATCTCCTGAGAAGGAACATCCAGAACCTGCTCCATCACGTTAATTTTACGACCGACCCGATCCATAAAGGGAATAATCAGGTTCAGGCCCGGCATTAGCGTTTTGGTATAGCGACCAAAGCGTTCAATAGTCCATTGATAGCCCTGTGGCACCACTTTAATTCCGGCAAACAGTACAAAGAGAACCAGTAGTACCAGAATGGCAATCACAATGGCAGACGTGTTAGGCAACATAATATCCATCCTATAATCCTTTAAAGTTTATATAAGTTAAGTCTACGCGAAATTTGGTATTAGGGAAGTCGGAATGCGTTAGAGAAGGGCTATCTGATATTGATTATTTTGGAACCGTTTTTACAGGACTATTCGAAAACAGACATGTGAATAAAAATTTTTTCGACGCTGAATGAAAATATCTATATCAAAAATATTATTATTGGTTATAATCAGAAGGTTTGACTGCACCTCTTCAAAAATCAATAAATTTGCTTTGTTTTCTATCGCCTTTGGTCGTTAAACCAATAGGTGCTCCTATTCCTGCGCCAAAAAATGGGGTGGGAGGATAGCGATAGGGCTAAATGTAGATAGTTTTGTGCAAACAACGCATTGATTAATTTGAAGTCTGGGTAGGAAAACGTCCGAAGAGTAATAACTGATGACGATATAACGAATAAGGCGGAAATAACAGTGACCAACGAAGTGATCAACCTGACGGAAAACCAAAAAGTGCCGGTTGTCGAAGAGGCAAAAAGAAGAAAGTATGCCTATAAAGCTGTTATCGCCTCTACCGTCGGTTATGCGATGGATGGATTTGATTTACTGATTCTTGGTTTTATTCTCAATGCAGTAGCTCTGGGATTGGGGTTAACCACCAGTGAGGCGGGATCGCTGGTCACCTGGACGCTAATCGGCGCGGTAATTGGCGGTCTGGTATTTGGTGTATTAAGTGATTATTACGGCCGGGTAAAAGTGCTTACCTGGTCAATTGTTCTGTTTGCCGGTTTTACCGGTATGTGCGCGCTGGCACAAGGTTACTGGGATTTGCTGATTTATCGCACCATTGCCGGTATTGGCCTGGGCGGTGAGTTTGGAATCGGTATGGCACTGGCCGCAGAAGCATGCCGCCCCAATGAACGGGCACGTATGTCTTCATATGTCGGCATTGGATGGCAGGTCGGTGTTCTGGCTGCCGCACTGTTAACACCGCTGTTGTTACCGGTTATTGGCTGGCGCGGTATGTTCGCCATTGGCGTGGTTCCCGCACTGGCTTCTTTCGTGATTCGTCACTATATAGGCGAACCCGAGATCTTTGTTAAAAAACGAAAAGAAAAACGTAAAGGAAACCCGTTTAAAGCGCTGATCTCCGATGGTGAAACCATCAAAGCCAGTATTGGTATCTCAATTCTTACCTCAGTACAAAACTTTGGTTATTACGGCATTATGATTTGGATGCCATCCTACTTGAGCCAGCAGTTTGGCTACTCCTTAACGAAATCGGCTATGTGGACAGCGGTAACCGTTGTGGGCATGGCTTTCGGTATCTGGTTATTTGGTCAACTGGCTGACCGTTACGGTCGTCGTCCGATCTTTCTTATCTATCAGGTTGGTGCAGCGCTGATGGTATTAGCCTATTCACAACTAACGGATCCGTTTAGCCTGTTGATTGGTGGTGCCGTTATGGGAATGTTTGTCAACGGTATGATGGGGGGATATGGTGCACTGATTTCCGAAGTCTACCCAACTGAAGCCAGAGCAACCGCACAAAACGTCTTGTTCAACATCGGACGCGGCATCGGCGGACTGGGGCCGTTGGTAGTGGGATTAATAGTCTCCCTTTACTCCTTCCAGACAGCTATCGCACTACTGGCCTCACTATACGTGCTGGATATCCTCGCCACACTATTCCTGATCCCGGAAAAAGCCGGTAAGCCGTTGGAGTGATAAATTTATATAAATGGTTTTAGTGTAGCGATCTGGTTTTAAAGGCTAATCATTGGGAGAGGCCGCCGTTGGGGTTGTAGCAGCTTTAGCTGCCGGACAAACAAGCTTTACCTGTTTGAACAGCGCTTGCGTGAAACACCATAAGGTGTTTCATAACTGCCCCCAGCCCGGCCAGGCCCAACACACTCTGAAGTTGAGTATTGATTGTTTACCGGCCGGGCACGAAGTCTATATAAGTATTTTGCTGCTACGGCCGGAATACCCACGAAAGCTAATTAAAACGCAATTAAATCAGTATCCAATATCAATACAACAACGAATACAACCGACGTCTAAACTTCGCCGCCAGCGCATCACCGGTCCCCAGCGCTGCCAGAATATCCAGCATGGTTTTCTTCGCGCTACCGTTCGCCGCATCCAGTGAATGGGTCAGGTGTTTCATCAGCAGCGTTAATGCTTCTTCATTGCGCCCAACGGTATGTAATTGTAAGGCTAACTGAACCGCCAGTTCGGCATTATCCGGCTGGGCTTCAACCTGCTGCTGGAGCTGTTGAATTTCCGGGGTATCCGCTGCCTGTTTAAGGAGCTCGATTTGTGCCACCAGACCCTGATAGCGAGTATCACGATCCTGAAGTGGAATGGTTGCCAGAACACTTTGTGCATCATCACTGCGGTTTAGCGCAATCTGCGTTTCCGCCAGCATCAGGCCAATATCGCTGCGTTGATTGCTTAACTGCCAGGCGTCTTTCAGTAATGGCAACGCATCAATATATTTCCCTTCGCGCATTAGCTCATCGGCTTCAGCGGCTTTCAGCTCTTCTTCTTTCGGTAGAAAACGGTTTAACAGTTCACGAATAGCCTCTTCCGGCTGTGGCCCCTGAAACCCATCGGCAGGCTGGCCATCTCTAAACAGATAAACGGTAGGAATGGCCCGAATACCAAACTGACCTGCAATCATCGGCTGAGTATCACAGTCAATTTTTGCCAGCGTAAACTTACCGGCATATTCAGCCGCTAATTTTTCCAGAACTGGGTCTAACAGCTCGCAATGTTGACTGCGGGGAGACCAGAAATAGAATAGTACCGGAGCCTGGGCTGACTGTTCTAACACGTGCTGAAAATTAGACTCGTTGACGTCAATGATGGCATTAGTGGTCATAATAGATTCTCTTTATTCGATTCTTCTTGTAAGCGTTATTTAGTCAATATATGTGGGCATTATTGTGCGCTTCAAGCGTGATTAACCTTTATTTGCTAAAATCTTATCCATTAAGCGATCGGGCAACAGACGCTTGCATATTGCCATCACTTTTGTCACTAACGTAACCCGATAGCGGATTTTTGCACGCGGGCTTTCCAATGCATGACGTAAGATAGGAATCAGCGCTTCTGGCGGCAGGGTAAAGCGTTTTGCCACCGGTGGATTTTTTACCGGGCTATCGCTCCGGGTTTGGCTAACATTGTCGCTAAAGGCTGTACTAATAGGGCCAGGTTCAATCAGGCTAACCTGAATACCACTACCATTTAGCTCCAGTCGTAGCGCATCGGACCAGGCCTCCAGCGCATACTTACTGGCAGCATACAGCCCACGGCCCGGGGTGGAGATGATCCCCATTACTGAACTGGTTTGAATAATACGGCCTTCTCCCTGCTCTAACATTGACGGCAGAAGACGCTGGGTTAACTCATGAGCACCAAACAGATTGGTGGAAAACTGCTGTTCAAACTGGCGGCGGGAGATAGTATTCAATCGTCCATAGACGCCATATCCCCCATTATTGAACAGCGCATAGAGTTTTCCCCCGGTCATGGCTAAGACTTCGGCTGCCGCCTGTTGAATACTTTCGCTGTCATCCAAATCCAGCCTGACGACCTCAAAGCCTTTTTGTTGAAGCATCGCTATATCTTCTGCTTTTCGGCAGGTAGCAATCACCCGGTAACCGCGCTGTTTAAGATCTGTTGCGGTCACTAATCCTATGCCGCTGGAACAGCCGGTAATTAAAATCGCCTTTTGCATAACTTTACATTCTCCGTAATCGGGCTTATTTCGCCTGTTTCTCAGCATCAAGGCCAACATAAGGAGCCAGGATTTGCTCCATAAAATCAGCAATTTCCGGCTGTGCTTTGGCAGTAGGGTGCAGGCCGTCAGGCTGCATCAATTCAGGCTTAATGGCGATTTTTTCCATGAAGAAAGGAAGTAATGGAATTTGATATTGCCGTGCTAATTTAGGGTAAATTGCTGTAAAAGCTTCGGTATAACGACGACCATAGTTTGGGCTGATACGTATTTGCATTAACAGCGGCTGTGCATTAGCTTGTTTCACTAATGTAATAATATGTGTTAAATCCCGTTCAATATCGGCCGTCGGAAAACCTCGTAAACCATCATTTGCGCCCAGTTCAATCAGAACCCAGCGCGGTTGATGCGTTTTTAGCAGTTCCGGCAAACGGGATAGCCCTTGTGCCGCGGTATCACCACTGATACTGGCATTAATCACCTCAGGGGCTTTAGGATTCAATTTCCAGCGTTCACCCAACTGTGTGGCCCAGGCCTGTTGGATTGGAAGCTGATAACCGGCGCTTAAACTGTCGCCCAGAATAAGTAGCGTATCCGCAGCGGCGATACGTATTGATGACAATCCCAGTAATAAAAGGATCGGGATATGCCTGAGAATAATGTTCTTGAAGTTCATCATTTAAATAAATTTGTTGGTGAAGGAGAGCATAAGCTCAACATCCTTACCGGAGTTGAGTTAGTTGTCAAATCTGCTGAAACAATAGCACTAATTGGCGAGTCAGGTTCAGGTAAATCGACATTGTTGGGTATTCTCGCTGGTCTGGATGACGGCAGTGATGGGGATATCAAGCTCTTAGGAGAGTCATTGCCTGGGTTAGATGAAGAGGCCAGAGCCGCACTGCGTGCTCAAAATGTGGGTTTTGTGTTTCAATCTTTTATGCTGGTGCCAACCCTGACGGCGCTGGAAAATGTCCAGTTACCGGCCCTGTTGCGGGGAGATAACGAACGCAGCAGCAAAGAGCAGGCGGTTCGACTGTTAGAGCAGCTTGGGTTAGGCCAGCGTATTAGCCATTTACCAGCGCAACTTTCCGGCGGTGAACAGCAGCGAGTGGCGATTGCGCGCGCTTTTATTGGTCGCCCTAAAATTTTGTTTGCTGATGAACCTACGGGAAATCTTGACCGCCAGACGGGAATAAAAATTGCCGACCTGTTGTTTTCTCTGAATCGTGATTATGCCACCACGCTGGTGCTGGTTACCCATGATGAAACGCTGGCGGCACGTTGCCAGCGCAGGCTGCGTTTACGCGACGGTAAGCTGTGGGAGGAGTCATGATTTGGCGCTGGTTTTGGCGGGAGTGGCGTTCCCCCTCGCTGCTGATTGTGTGGTTCTCTCTGACGCTGGCGGTAGCCTGTGTACTGGCGCTGGGCAGCATCAGCGATCGCATGGAAAAGGGATTAAGCCAGCAGAGCCGTGATTTTATCGCTGCGGATCGGGTGTTAACCGCCAGCCGCCCTATCTCAACGGAGTGGTTGCAGCAGGCAGAGCAGAACGGACTCAGCGTAAGCCGTCAGCTTTCATTTATGACCATGGCTTACGCGAACGATGTGCCTTTGCTGTCATCGGTTAAAGCGGTGGATCTGAACTATCCGCTATACGGTAAATTAGAAACTTTCCCGGATAATCTGCGCCCGGAAGTGGGTAGCGTTTTAGTTGCTCCGCGCCTGTTAGCACTGTTGAATGCACATCCGGGAGAGATGCTGGAAGTGGGGGATGCCACTTTCCGTATTGCGGGAGAGATCCGCCAGGAGCCGGACTCGGGGTTTAATCCGTTCCAGACGGCACCGCGTATTTTAATGAACTATGCGGATATTGAGAAAACCGGCGCGGTTCAGCCGGGCAGTCGTTTAACCTATCGCTATCTGTTTGCTGGTGCAGAGCAGGATCTTAACCGCTTTGGTGATTTTATTGCGCCTCAGCTTCGCCCCGATCAGCGCTGGTTTGGGATGGAACAGTCAGGAACTGCCGTTGGTAAGTCGCTACAGCGGGCACAAAACTTCCTGTTATTGTCGGCTATTTTAACCCTGTTATTGTCTGTTGCCGCGGTAGCGGTTTCGATGAGCCACTATTGTCGTAGCCGTTATAACCTGATCGCCGTACTGAAAACCCTGGGAGCAGGGCGACAGTCACTGCGTAAATTGGTGATTGGACAATGGTTATCGGTGCTGTTTTTGGCTGCCGTTGTAGGCTGTTCAATAGGTTTGCTGTTTGAAAAAGGATTAATGGTGCTGCTGGCACCGGTTCTGCCGAAAGCATTACCGGCGGCAGGCCTGTGGCCATGGTTATGGAGCCTGGGCACATTAGTGTTTATTTCGGTAATTGTTGGGTTACGCCCCTATAAGCAATTACTGGCAACCCGGCCTTTACGGGTACTGCGTGAAGATGTGGTGAGCAATGTCTGGCCGCTGAAGTTCTATCTCCCCATTATCAGCGTTGTTGTTGTGTTACTACTGGCGGCGCTGGTTGGGTTTAACCCTATGTGGTGGGGAGCGCTGTTTGGTATTCTGGTACTCTCCTTGCTGCTGGGCGCTTTTGGTTGGTGCAGCTTATTGCTGTTACGGCGCATTACGCTGAAGAGTCTGGCATTGCGTCTGGCGGTTAACCGCTTATTGCGCCAGCCCTGGATAACAACCAGTCAGCTTTCGGCTTTTTCATTCTCATTTATGTTACTGGCTCTGCTGTTTATGCTGCGGGGAGAATTGCTGGAGCGCTGGCAGCAGCAGATTCCGCCGGGTAGTCCTAACTACTTTGTGATGAATATGACCAAACAGCAACTGCCGGAGCTGGAACAGTTCTTTACTAGTCATCAAATTGCACCGGGTGAGTTTTATCCGATTGTGCGGGTGCGATTGACTCAAATAAATCAGCAGGAAGCCACAAAGCTGGTGAAAGAAGACGATCCGGGTGGTGAAGCGGTTAATCGTGAGCTGAATCTGACTTGGCTGGCGATTAGCAAACCATCGCCCAATGAGATTACCGAAGGAAGCTGGCCGCCAAAAACCGGTGAAGTGTCCATTGATGAAGGTTTAGCCGGGCGTTTAAATCTGAAGATTGGTGATAAGCTGACGTTTAGCGGTGATACCCAAACGTTTAACGCTACGATCTCCAGCCTGCGACGGGTCGACTGGGAGAGTCTGAAGCCTAACTTCTACTTTATTTTTCCGGAAGGGGCGCTGGACAGTTTACCGCAAACCTATTTAACCAGTTTCCGTTACCAGCAGGAAGGACCGGCGCTGGTTCAGTTAAATCGTCAGTTCCCAACCTTAAGCCTGATGGATATTGGCAGCATTCTTAAACAGATCTCTACCGTATTCCAGCAGGTAGCTCAGGCGCTGGAGGCAATGGTGGTATTGGTGGTGGTTTGCGGTGTTCTGCTGTTGTTAGCTCAGGTACAGGTAGGTATGCGTCAACGACGACAGGAGTTGGTGGTATATCGGACTCTGGGAGCCGGAAAACGCCTGCTGCGGCGCACGCTGTGGAACGAGTTTGCTTTACTGGGACTGGCAGCAGGTATTACCGCCGCTATCGGTGCAGAAGTTTCTCTGTGGTGGTTGCAGTATAAGGTGTTTGATTTCCCATGGCAGCCAAACTACCTGATGTGGATAGTGCTTCCGCCGCTGTGCGCTGTGCTGTTATCGTTATGCGGTGGATGGTTAGGGGTAAGCCTGTTGAAAGGAAAGGCGCTATATCGACACTATCAGGAGTAGCGATTTCTGATGGCTCAGAAGGTTTCGTTCTCAAGTGAACGAAACCTTCTGTTAAGCCGTTCTGATTAGCTTAATTTATTTAAAGCCCAATCAATACCTGACCAGTAGACCTCATCCATCATAGGTTTTAGTTGCGATAATGTCTGCCTGAGTACCATCCGGTCAGGGTGATTCAGGTTTAAATGTCCAACCTTTCTGCCTTCCCGCACTTCTTTGTCATACCAGTGCAGATGAACCAACGGCAGTGATAACCACTGTGGATTGACCCGAGAACCAATTAAATTAACCATCACCGATGGCGTAGCGACATCCGGCCGCGGCATTGGCAGGTCAAGAATCGCCCTCAAATGAAGCTCAAACTGGCTGACTGAGGCACCGTTTTGTGTCCAGTGCCCGCTGTTATGAACACGGGGCGCCAGCTCATTGATCAGCAGATTATCGCCAACAACAAAACACTCCATCGCCATCACCCCAACGTATTTTAATTCATTGAGGATCGCGCTAAGCATCTTTTCTGCCTGTTGCTGTAAGTGAGTATCGGGCTTCGGCAATGCAACACTGGCGCGTAAAATCCCTTCTTCATGCAGATTGTGAGTCAACGGATAGAAAACGCATTCACCCTGGTGATTGCGGGCACCAACCAGCGAAACTTCACCGCTAAAGTAGATACCTTGCTCAACAATGCACTCACCATATATTTCATCGGGCAAATGTTGCTCATCACCGGGTTTTACCCGCCACTGACCACGACCGTCGTAACCGCCAACCCGGCGCTTAACAATCGCCAGTGAACCGAGACGGCTGAAGATAACAGGCCATTCGGTGGCTGCATTGAGTGATTGCCAGGGGGAGGTTGCCAGATTGAGTTTATCCAACAATTGTTTTTGCGTCAGACGGTCGGCCAACAGCGGGAAGATATCCCGATTAACAAAACTACGGTGGTTTGCCAGTACCTGAGTTAACGGCGTCTCGGGCCAGCGCTCAATTTCGGCGGTAATCACCGCATGCTGATAAGGAACGGCTTCAGGTTCTGCATCCAGCCCCACGGGATAGACGGCAATACCCAAAGGCTCTCCCGCCTGACGCAGCATTCGACCTAACTGGCCATTACCTAATACACAAACGGGTTTCATGCCGGCTCCCTCGGATCGGGATTACCCAGCACTTCATCGGTTTGTTTGCGCCGCCATTCTGCCAGACGAGTGGCGATGGGCTCATTGTGCAGAGCCAGTATCTGAGCGGCCAGCAGGGCGGCATTGGCTGCACCGGCTTTGCCAATGGCCAGTGTACCCACAGGAATACCGCGAGGCATCTGAACGATAGAGTACAGGCTATCGATGCCGCTCAGGGCTGCACTTTGTACCGGAACACCAAGTACGGGCACCAGGGTTTTAGCCGCCAGCATTCCCGGCAAATGCGCTGCACCGCCAGCACCTGCAATAATCACATCAAACCCATTGTTTTGTGCTTGCTCGGCAAAACTGAATAGCTTATCTGGTGTGCGGTGCGCAGAGACCACTTCGGTATGAAAAGGGATGTTTAACGCGGTCAGAATATCGGCGGCAAATTGCATGGTAGCCCAGTCACTTTTGGACCCCATAACAATCGCAATTTTGGCCTTGGCAGCATTGGCTGGCATAGGTGTGACGCTCCTGTGTTTGTGCAGGCAGTAATTGAAATCTTAGGGTAAAACATAACGCTACAACATACGGTTATCAACCAAAGTGCGACAATATGTTGATACTCATGCTATGAGGGCGTAGAGGATACCACGGCTTGTTAGTAAGGAAAACGTTTGCGTAGTGTGATTTTTCATAATTATTGCGGAAAAATCAGCAACAAGATGGCAGGTAAAGCGGGTTTTGAAAGTCAGAGCGGAAAGCTTGCCAAATCAATTTTATCGCCGGGATCGATACGTAATACCGAGCCATTATCATGCCAGGCACCCAGCACGACACGCTGAGACAGGCGCCTGCCAATGGTCATATCGTGAATGGCAGGTCGATGGGTATGACCATGTATCATATGTATCACTTGATGATCTTTGAGAGCTTTAATCACCGCCAGTGGATTGACGTCCATCATCAGTGAGGATTTAGTTCGGTTACTTCTTTTACTTTGGCGGCGTAGTTTTCCGGCGATTTTCTGGCGTAAAAACAGCGGCAGCGACAAGAAGATTTTCTGAATAATAGTATTATGAATATAACGGCGAAAACGCAGATAGCCAGGATCGTCAATACACAGGGTATCGCCGTGCATAATCAGCATTTTCTGACCATAAACATCGATAACAGACTCTTCCGGCAGTAACACCATTTTACTGCGTTTGGCGAAATTTTTACCGATAAGGAAGTCGCGGTTGCCATGAATAAAGTAGCAGGGAACTCCCTTATCATGCAGTTGGGACAGTGCATTCGCGATGTTATCATGTAACTCATTGGGGTCATCATCACCGATCCAGAACTCGAACAGATCCCCTAAAATATAGAGGGCATCTGCATGAACGGCCTCTCTTTGCAAAAAGGCGAGAAAACCGGCGGTAATGGTCGGCTCATGGTCACTGAGGTGAAGATCGGCGATGAATAATGTGGTCATTGATGATGATTATTCTTCGTCAACGGTGACGCTATTGATGATCACATCTTCAACCGGAACGTCCTGATGCATACCAGAGCGTTTAGTTTTCACGGTTTTGATTTTATCAACCACATCCATCCCTTCAACCACTTCAGCAAATACGCAGTATCCCCAGCCGTCACCGCTTTCTGAACGGAAATTCAGGAAGTCATTATCCACCAGGTTAATAAAGAATTGTGCTGTTGCAGAGTGAGGCGCAGCAGTACGAGCCATCGCCAGAGTACCACGGGTATTTTTCAGGCCGTTGTTGGCTTCGTTTTTAATGCTGTCGTTGGTGTTTTTCTCATCCATACCGGAGGTATAACCGCCGCCCTGAATCATAAATCCATTGATTACGCGATGAAAAAGGGTTCCGTCATAGAAACCGTTACGGCAATAATCTAAAAAATTTTGTGCAGTAACTGGCGCTTCTTTAGTGAAAAGCTTAATAGCGATATCACCATGGTTGGTATGAAGAGTAATCATTAAATATCCTGAGAATTAGTAGTTAATCAATCAACCGCCTATTGTATCTTAAGGTGCTAATTGCTGCACCCATTGGTTTATAGTATTTTGAAATAGATTGCCAGTACTTTATTCTGGTTTTGTTCTTAAGGCTGAATTATTCGGTTATTAAAGCCCGATTAATATCAATAATTGCGACTGTCTGCTGATGAATATGAGAATTTCAGGAGTTATTCTCTGGTTATACCCTTCATCAGTCGGCTAATTAATCTTTAATCATTATAGCGTTATATCTTGTATTGTAGAGATGAGTTGAAGGGCTAAAGGATGTAACTCTTTCTGTGTATCAGGCAAAAAACCCATCATAACCGCAGCGCCAATCAGACGCCCTGATGAACTAAATATAGGGCAAGATATCGCCCGGGCGCCGGGAATACCTTCGGTTTCTGTTAAACGAATGGAATAACCTGACTGGATGATTTGTTGCCGCTCTTCTTCGCTTAAGATTTTTTCGAACTTATAGCTTTCGTCGTAAGTTAAAAAGATTTTTCCTGCGGCACTGTTGGTCAGTGGAATGGGGGTATTATCTTTATAATCAATTTCAATATTTTTATTGCTGCGATTGTACTGAACCAGATTAATTGAATTACCTTTCTGAATGGCAAGGCCCGTAGAGATATTGAGCTTATCTCTAAGTTGCGATAACGCATTATTGATAGCCGTTAACGTACCATTTTGCTTTTGCGCCACGGCACCCAATACGGATAGCTTATTACCAAGAGAGTAGAGGCTGGTTTCCGGATCCTGATAAATCATATTACATCGGCTTAATGACACCAGATATTTATGCAATCGACTTTTTGACAGCCCGGACAGGCGCGCAATATCTATTGCTCTGGCTGGTTTATCGTGTTCAGCAAGTGTTTCCAGAATAGTAATTGCTATCTCTACAGAGTTTATACCCTGAGTATCTGACATCCGAAATAAGCCTCAACAAACAGTACGAATAGAAAAACAGTCGGAGAGTTTACCTTTTTTTAGCCAGTCTGACCAGAATAACCCCGATAACGCTGATTTAAACGACCATAGTGGTGTTTTGCTACTCCTAATGTTGATTAAGCATAAAGAGGTAAGTTGATCTTGATCAGTACACCATAAGTTAACCATGGTTAACTTATGGTGTCTTTTGTGTACTAGTTAGATGAAAGACGGGTAAATGTGAGGAGAAGTGAGCATAAAACATAAGATGTGGCGGAAACATCATGAAAAACATATCGGATATCAGACTGAATCGTCGAACCTTACTAAAACTAAAAGGATTGGGGGTAATTGGCCTTGCCAGTATCTCGCCTTGTGCGTTTTCACTGGCGAGTGAAGATAAAAAACCATTACCAAGAGTTCGCTTAAAGCTCAGCGATTATCAGACTTTTCGCTCCACCTGCGCGATGGAGTGTTTACACTGTAATTTAACGGCCTATGTCTATCAGGGTGAGCTGAAAAAGATTGAAGCCAGTAAAGATTTTAACGTGAAGTGCTGTCTACGAGGAATGAGCCGTACTAAGTGGGTCTACCATAAACAGCGGGTCAAAACGCCGCTGCTTCGGGTAGGTGAAAAAGGGGAAGGTAAATTTAAGCCAATCTCATGGGATGAGGCATTGGATCTGATTGAGAAAAACATTCGCGACACCATTGCCACCCATGGCAATAAAGGAATGTTGATTTCTACCCATGCGGGCAATATGGACTCCATCAAAAACGACATGGGGAAGGCCTTTTTCGACTATTTGGGTGGTTCAACCAAACAGGCGGGCTCTCTGTGTTGTTCAGCGGTAACCGCTGCCATGATGCCAATGGTAGGGCTACGCTATGCGGATATGCGCGATACCATCGCTGATAGCCGCTATATTCTTTGCTGGGGAAATAACCCGGCGGTCACCATGCAGGCCTATTTTAAAGAGTATATTAAAGCCCAGGCCAATGGCGCTCGCTTAGTGGTAATTGACCCGCGCTTTAATGAAACGGCCGCCAAAGCGGATGAGTGGATCCCTATTATACC
Organism: Limnobaculum eriocheiris; assembly: GCF_021010575.1. GTDB lineage: Bacteria > Pseudomonadota > Gammaproteobacteria > Enterobacterales > Enterobacteriaceae > Limnobaculum > Limnobaculum eriocheiris. The sequence goes on from NZ_JAJNAG010000025.1 coordinate 48,937, forward strand.
GGGTACCGATACAGCGCTGGCGCTGGGGATGATAAAAATCATCATGGATGAGCAACTGTATGACGTTGATTTTTTACGTCAACATACTGGTGCCGTCTATCTGGTTGATGCCCGGAAAAAACAGCTGCGGGAAAAGCCGGATGATGCGGAAAGCTATCTGGTGTATGACACATTAACCAAGAGTATGGTTCGTCATGATGCGCCGGGTATTGTACCTGCACTTACCAAAGCGGAATTACCCGCTGATGCTGAATATACCACGGTATTTGAACTGATCCGTACCGAATCACAACAGTGGAATTTGGCTAAAGTTGAAGCCGAAACCGACGTTCCTGCGGCAACGGTACTTCGTCTGGCAAGAGAGTACGCCAGTAATAAACCATCAATGATCGTACAGAACATGTCCGGCGCACAGCGTACCGAATTTGGTACTTATGTGGCGGCAGGGCAATTCTATCTGGCATTGCTGACCGGCAATATGGGTAAAGCCGGTGGTGGGGTATGTGATGCCGGTGGTGTTCGTCAGATGATGAAGATCAACGCGCCGTTACCGGCACCAAAAGACGTACAGAAGATCCCGCCTATTCCCTGAGGAATCCCCAGTAATGAGCAGGTAAAAAAAGACAGGCATAGAGTTTTGTGATCTACTGATTGTGCTATCAATTCAATGAGATCACCTCTATGCCTGTTTACCAAGTATGTCAGAAGTTTTTCC
>NZ_JAJNAG010000026.1 GCF_021010575.1 Limnobaculum eriocheiris
ATGCCTGGCGGCGATAGCGCGGTGGTCCCACCTGACCCCATGCCGAACTCAGAAGTGAAACGCCGTAGCGCCGATGGTAGTGTGGGGCTTCCCCATGCGAGAGTAGGGAACTGCCAGGCTTTAATTAAGAGAAACCCTCAGCGAAAGCTGAGGGTTTTTTGCTTATGTGGACTATGAAATATTCAGAGACAGGCCCTACCGGCCGGGCACTGTAGTGATATGAGTACATAGCTGTTACGGCCGGAATATCCGCTCAAGTCCATTTGTCAGGTTTACCAGCAAATTGAAGCCATGAGTTCAGATTGCCTTCTTGCATCATGCTGCTCACTCACCCAAATTACGTGAAAAATTCTGAATATCTATAGCAGTAGCGCCAGCCACTGGTTCAATTGACTTCAAAAAATGAGCGGGCATTGGCTGATGTTGCCACATATGGCATTGAGAAGCGGATGAAAATGTATGAGTCTGTTGGTCCGGAAATTCTTAAAGCGTTGGCAATGAGCAATATGCGTCCTGAACAGCTGATTGCTCAGGTATTTGAAAATCTGGCTCAGGGAGAGAATAAGGTCGGTAATTTAAATATTAGTCCGGAGCTGCTTAATTCACTGATTCGTCAGGAGGTCTCATGATTACTGATCGCAAACCACCTATCAGTTTTCGGATGGAATTGAGAACGACCGTATTGATTTTACTGCGGGTACATTGGTTAATATCGGTATTAGCAAACGCGTTGGTTAACTGGTGGTTTAATAAATTATCGGAAATAAATCATGTAATAAATTTTAATTATATCAGTTAATTAGATAGATAAAGTGCACAGTTATCACATAACTCATTAGGATTATATGTCGTTATTACAGCTTAAATTTGATCCACGTTCATTTTTAGTAATCTAATAAAGAAAAGTCATACAAATAATAAGGTTAATGGCGTAAACTGTTATCTATTACGGTAAGTTCAGAACGTGTATCTGATACTCAATGCAGAATATAGCGAATTCACTGACATCGTACTGTTATGAATAGAGTCTGCCTGAGTAATTTATTTTCTGGCTTTAACAACGATAGGACTATGGCATTGTTACAGATAGAGCAATCAACCGGTCTTGATGAGGAAGATGCACTCCGACAAGAGTTGGAGAACTTTCGTATTTTGGTTGATGTTACCAATACTGTAATTGCCAAACGAGCTCTTAATGAGCTCTCTTGCGAACTTTCCGATGAGATTCACCACTTCTTTAATATCAGCTATATCAGTCTTGACCTGCCAGATAATACTAATCAACGTTTGAGCCGCTATACCACTTACTTTAAATCCAGCCCAAAAGTACAACGTACACAGGAAAGCCTTTCATTAGATAGCTCAACGTTATCGCAGGTATATAACGATCCTCAGGCTCGTCTGATATACGGCTGTAAGTTTAACCAGCGGGACAATAATGACGATTATATTGGCTCAATGCTCAAAACTACGCTGCCGGTTTTTTGCCTTTTACCCCTGATATTTAATGAAAAAGTGCTGGGTGTCTTGTGCTTAGGCAGTATTGATGACGGCGTATTCTCCGGTAAAAATATCCATCTGCTTCAGCATATTGCCGCGAGAATCTCGATAGCTATTGATAATGCTTTGGCTTATGACGAGATATCTCGTCTGAAAGATAGCTTGCTGTATGAGAACCAATATCTCACCGAAGAGATTAAAAATTTTGAGAATTTTGATGAGATAGTGGGCCAAAGCGAGGCCATGTCATTAGTACTTGAGCAGGTTGCTATGGTGGCAGAAAGTGATTGTACCGTCCTGATACTGGGTGAAACCGGAACGGGAAAGGAGTTGATCGCCAGAGCTATTCATAAAATGAGCCAGCGTAGCGCTCGTACCATGATTAAAGTTAACTGTGCAGCAATCCCCTCTGGTTTATTGGAGAGCGATCTGTTTGGTCATGAAAAAGGGGCATTTACCGGGGCAACGGCCCAGCGTATAGGGCGTTTTGAACAGGCTGACCGCAGCTCGCTGTTTCTTGATGAGGTGGGGGATATCCCACTGGAATTACAATCCAAACTGTTACGGGTTATTCAGGAGCGCGAAATAGAACGTTTGGGAAGTAACAGAATCATACCTGTTGATGTCAGACTGATTGCCGCCACTAACTGTAATTTGCACCAGATGGTGATTGATAAACAGTACCGTAGCGATCTTTATTATCGTCTGAATGTGTTCCCTATTGTGATTCCACCACTGCGCGATCGCCCGGAGGATATTCCTCTGCTGGTCAAATTCTTTACCAAAAAGATCGCCCGTCGTATGAATCGAAATATTGAAAGCGTACCAACAGAAACCATTAATTTGCTCAAGAAACTGCCCTGGCCGGGAAATGTGCGTGAACTGGAAAACGTTATTGAAAGAGCGGTGATCCTGACTAAAGGCACCACGCTGAATTTGCAGCCACATGAATTACAATATCATCTCTCACCTATGGATAATCACCCTCAACCGGCAAACGTCATGACAAAGCTATTGAAGGCCAGGCCGGTAAAATTAGCTGATGATGATGAAACCGAACGTCAGGAAATTATCCGGGTGCTCAAGGAGACCAACGGCATCGTTGCCGGACCAAGAGGAGCGGCAGAAAAACTGGGATTAAAACGAACCACCCTGTTGTCCCGCATGCAGCGTCTGGGTATTTCAGTAAAAGATATTCAGGATGATGACTGAATATAGATAGAGATGACAAAAAAAAATGAAAAAGGGCTGAAAATCAGCCCTTTTCTGTATAACACAACCCGCTAGACTTCCGCCGCCTGACGTAACCGGTTCTTCAATGCAGTGTACTCTTTCTGCACATAGCTTTCAGCCCAGTTTTGGTCGGGAATCGCCTCAAGTTTAACGGCACAGTGTTTGAATTCCGGCGTTCTGGAGATTGGGTCCAGTTCATCCAGCGTTAGCTTATTACAGGCACCGATCCACCACTGGTATGTCATATAGACTGCGCCTTTATTAGTACGATCGCTAACGGCAGCGCGACTGATGACTTTACCCCGACGGGAAGAGATCCAAACCAACTGCTGGTCGCGAATACCTAATTCTGCCGCATTCTGCGTGTTGATCTGAACATAACCAGGTTCATCTGCCAGCGTTTGCAGTGCAGCGCAGTTACCGGTCATTGAACGACAGGAGTAGTGACCCACTTCCCGTACCGTTGCCAATGCTAACGGATACTCTTCATCGGTGAGTTCCATTGGTGGCCGCCAGTCGGTGGCATACAGTTCACCTTTTCCATTTGGACGGTTAAATTTACTACCGGCAAACAGATACTGGGTTCCCGGGTGGTCCAGCGTTGGGCATGGCCATTGAATATAGCCCAGGCCTTCCATCTTCTCGTAAGTCGCACCATAGTAAATTGGGCATAGCTCGCGTAGTTCATCCCAGATTTCTTTGGTGTTGTGGTACTTCATTGGATAGCCAAGAGCGGTGGACATCAGGCAGATAATTTCCCAGTCGGTTTTTACATCGCCCTTAGGTTCAACGGCTTTGTAGAATCGTTGGAAGCCACGGTCTGCGCTGGTATAAACCCCTTCATGTTCACCCCATGAGGTCGCCGGGAAGATAACGTCAGCCATAGCTGCCGTTTGGGTCATAAAGATATCCTGAACGATAACCAGCTCAAGGGCTTCAAAACCTTGACGCACTACCGACAGGTCCGGCTCGGTTTGCATAGGGTCTTCACCCATCACATAGAATGCTTTGACCTTACCAGAAATCGCGTTATGCGGTACCTCGCTGAGAGGATAGCCTTTTTTCTCCGGAATCGACTCAACGCCCCAAGCTTTAGCAAATTTCTCACGGGCGGCAGGGTCATTGACATATTGATATCCTGGCAGGGTATCAATCAGTGCTCCCATATCGCAGGCGCCCTGAACGTTGTTCTGGCCGCGTACTGGTGCAACACCCACATTAGGACGACCGATATTCCCCGTCAGTAATGCCAGACTGGTTAAACAGCGAACGGTATCAACCCCTTGTCCCCACTGCGTTACCCCCATGCCCCACAGAATGGTTGCCGATGGTGCAGCGGCATACATGCGGATGGTTTCGCGGATCTGCTTTGCGGATAATCCGGTGATGCTTTCAACATACTCTGGCGTATATTTCTCAACGTTTTTGCAGTATTCCTCAAACCCTTCGGTATGATTTTCAACAAATTCTTTGTTATACAGATTTTCGCTGATTAATACGTTAGCAAAAGCATTCAGTAGCGCGACGTTACTGCCGTTTTTCAACGGTAGATATATATCGGCTATACGAGCGGTTTCGATGTAACGTGGATCGCAAACAATGACTTTAGCACCCTTTGCCTTGGCCTTTAAAATACGGCGAGCAACAATAGGGTGGGAATCTGCGGCATTATAGCCGAAGATAAACAGACATTTAGTGTCTTCCATTTCAACGATGGAGTTACTCATCGCGCCATTACCCACTGAGCGGTGCAGACCTGCAACCGAAGGGCCATGTCAAACGCGTGCGCAGCAATCCACGTTGTTGGTGCCAATAGCGGCACGGGCAAACTTCTGCATAATGTAGTTCACTTCGTTGCCAGGGCCTCGAGATGAACCCGAAGTCATGACCGCATCGGGGCCATGCTCTTCAATGATCTTTTTCATCCGGGAACTAGCAAACTCGATTGCTTCGCCCCAGGATACGGCTTCAAGCTCACCGCCGCGCTGACGACGAATCATCGGCTTAGTCAGGCGTGGTGTCAGAATTTTGGTATCATTCAGGAAATCCCAACCATAGTAGCCTTTTAAGCAAAGCTCATTCTGGTTAGTGACACCGTTAGCACCTTCTGCGCCAACGACTTTCCCGCCATCAACCAACAGGTTGATTTTACAGCCCGATGCACAATACGGGCAGACGGTAATAACTTTTTTCATGCTCGTTTAACTCCTTCAAGCCAGTCGATATACCTGATGACTAAAAATGAATTTCTATGGCTTCATCCAGTGCAGCCCGTTCCTGTTTTTGCCGCATCATGGCGTCCAGAGATTCCGGTGTAACCAGACGTAATGCATTAGTTGGGCAAACTTTTACGCAGGTAGGACTTTCGGTGATTCCTTCACAGAGATCGCACTTCAGCGCTTCCGTTTTTTGCCGATGGCTGGTTACTACTCCCGGAACGGTAACGCTTTTGGTCACAATACTCATGGCACCATAAGGACAGGCGATAGCACAGGTTTTACAACCAATGCATTTCTCCTGAATAACCTGAATGCTGTCGTTATGTCTGACAATTGCGCCGTTAGGGCAGACTTCTGCGCAGGGCGCGTCTTCACAATGACGACAAAGAATGGCGGTACTTACGGTTTGCCCTCTGACAACCTTGATACGAGGAGCAAAGCTTTTAACCGACATATTAGCCACATCGTTATCAGTGCTATGAACTACCGCGCAGGCAACTTCGCAAGTGCGGCATCCAATACAGTTTTTCGGATCGGCGATAACGAACCGGTTCATAAATGTATCTCCATTACTCGCCTCCGGCGGCAACCCACCAGTAGTAAATCGTATTTAAACGTTGATATACCCTGCGTTAAGTATGCTCACTATTTACTAAGCAGAGTTTATGCCAGTTTTTCTTTTTTTATAATTTGTTGAATTTTAATGATTAATTCAACAAAGCGAATTTGTGCCGAGTGCATAAGGCCATTATATCGACAGATATTTCGGCAAATATGTCGATAAATCGGGGTAATAACAGTTATTTGCAGAGTGAATAATTCTCTGGCAAAAATAGTTCGCCCCAAGCAGTGATACACCAGATAAACAATGGCAATCTTGATGTATCGCAATATTCAGTATGATTCAGCAAACTTGTCTATTTGATGACTATCAAGTTGTGAAGATGCCTGAATTTATGGTCAGAGTGCGATGAACTGCTGCTCGTATTGTCCGGTGATCAAACTACGATATACCTCCTTTACCGCAACCTTAACCTCATCCGACATGGGAAAGGCAAATGAAACGATAGAGGGTTGAATACCAATAAAAATGACTCTGGAAATATCTTCTTTTAGTTGCTCAATCAGAAAACTTAACGGTAAGTTATGGGTACTCATAATGAACATTTCCGCAATGATATCAGCGTCAATAATGCGGATTTCCCCAACATTCAGCTCCATATCTGCCGCATCCACGATTATCAAGGTGTCAGGCTTAAGCTCCCGAACCTGATGGGCAGAGTTTTCCGGTGCGGAACCCCCATCAATCGCCAGCCAACCGGAAATGGGAACCTCGTTCATCATGTCATAAAGCAGTGGGCCTGCGCCGTCATCCCCCATCATGTTATTGCCGACGGTAAGTACCACATTATTACCGGTGGTTTGCTGCGACATTAATTTCTCCTCCTGACCATAAGATAGATGGCGGGTTCACGCTCGATGTCATGCAGTACTTTCATCAGCGTATTTGTCCAGAGGAGCTGCTCTTCCGTCAGCGGGTTAGTGATTGCTGACCAGGCTTTTGCCAGGCATTGGGTGTGCGTGCAATCGATGGTGATTTCACCGAATTTGATTAACCCTTCCATTTTACGGCGAGCTTCTCCACCCTCCGGCAGTTGAGCAATCCAGAGGCGGTATTTTTCAGTTGGGCACTCCATCAGGGTTTTCAGGCAGTCAATCACACCAACATGATGACCAATGGCCAGCGAGTAATACATAACCTGCTGCGCCTGCTCTGGCATATCCTCATCACTGTCGAGGAATTTTTGATTGAGCAAGTAGAAAACCACTTTATCTTCATTCATTACGCTATTTCCCATTGATTAATGGCGCACAGATTTTTTGCAGGTTAGTGACGATCTCCGTTAAACGAGGGTCTGCATATTGTCTGAGGTAGTGGTAGATGCGCTCATCAACGGGTTGAGGGCTGTCCTGAGTGAGTAACTGCATAAAGGCTTGAGCAATGTCGCCTCCCTGACGATAACCGGCCATACGGCGAGCTTCTCGTTCCAGTTCGACTCTTAACTCCGGCGGCAATGAAGGGAAGCGCGGTAGTGATTGCTCACCCTCGGTTTCCGTATGGTTAGGCAGTTTGAGTTTCTGGTCCAACAGCCCCAGCGCCATGGCAAAACCATAGATAGTGGCAGCGGGAGTCGGAGGACAACCGGGAATGTAGACATCAATAGGTACAATCTGGTCGCTGCCACCCCAAACACAATAGAGGTCGTGGAAGATACCACCACCGCATCCGCAGGCTCCGTAGGAGATGCAAATTTTCGGGTCCGGGGCAGATTCATAGGCACGGATGGCGGGTGTTCTCATGGCTCTGGTAACGGCACCGGTAAACAACAGGATGTCCGCATGGCGCGGTGAGGAGACCACTTTAATGCCAAACCGTTCGGTATCGAATACCGGTGTAATCGTACCAAAGATCTCAATTTCGCAGCCGTTACAGCCACCGCAGTCAACGCGATAGACATAAGCGGAACGTTGAATATCCTTTAGTAATGCTTTCTTCAGCTTTGCCACTTGCTCATCGACGGTAATTGGCGTTGAGATACCATTAATCGCATCCGGAACACTGATATTCATTTGGCCGCCTCCTGATTCAGGTGTTGCCCCAGGTTTACGCCCGGCGCACTGATGGAATTATGTTTGCGTTTACAATCCGGGCAGGTTTCAAACTGCGGGCGCATGGTCTGTGCTTCTTCGGGTGACAGGCCCGACTGAACCAGCAGAGCGATGGCGTAATCGATGGATTTACGCGGGGCAAAGGGGCGGTGGCACACCTGGCAATCGGTCAGTTGAAATACCGCTTCTTGAAACAGGTCCTGTTTATTGAAAACTGCCAGTTCAAAATCTTCTGACAGACGAATCGCTTTGGTAGGGCAGACTTCTTCGCAGCGACCGCAGAAAATACAGCGACCAAGGAATAGTAACCACTTACGTTCACCGGTAACGGTATCCGTGTTCATGGTCAGGGCATTTGCCGGACATGCCATGGTACAGGCAGCACAGGCGATGCACTGCTCTGCGTGATACTCTGGCTTGCCACGAAAGTCAGGGCAAACTTCGTAGGGCTTGAACGGATATTTAACCGTGGTATCGCCGACGTTAAGTATAGTTTTTAATAACTTAAACATACTGGGTTATCCTCCGTTATTTCAGCGGCGAGTTCTTGCGCTCAATGCCATACCGTTCAATCTCTTTATAGGCAACGGTTTGAGCTTTGCGCTTGCGCACATCAACCACGGTGACCCGATCGGTACAGGAGTAGCAGGGGTCAAGGCTGCCAATAATCAACGGTGCGTCGGATACGGTATTTCCCCGCAGCATATAGCGTAACGGAGGCCAGTTAGCGTAGGTTGCTGCACGGCAGCGCCAGCGATAAAGTTTTTGGTTATCACCCAACATACTCCAGTGGATATCCTCACCGCGCGGTGCTTCGGTAATACCCAAAGCAAAATTATGTGGCTGATAGCTAAAGCCTTCTACCAGCAATGGGCCTGCTGGCAGGTTATCCAGCGCGTATTCAATGATACCAATGGATTCAAAAAACTCCTGAATACGGATCATAACCCGCGAATTAACGTCACAGCCCTCCATCACATGTATATCAAACGGAATTGAGGCGTAGGCGGTGAAAGGATGAACCTTACGCACGTCCCGATGATAGCCGCTGGCACGAACCACCGGGCCAACCGGACTGTAATCACGGGCTACTTTACGGTCGAGCATGCCAACGCCACTGGTGCGCTGATGCATATTGGGTGTTTCCAGCAGAATCTCTACCAGTCGTGTCACTTCAGCGCGCATTTCCTGCAACATTTTAATGGTCTGGATACGCTGCTCTTTCAGAATATCCCGCCGGACGCCACCAATCAGATTAAGTCCATAAGTTTTACGAGCGCCGGTCAACATTTCTGCCATTTTCATGGCTTTTTCACGCACGCGGAAAAACTGCATAAATCCCGTATCGAAGCCAACAAAGTGGCAGGAGAGGCCAATATTCAGCAAATGGCTGTGCAGCCGTTCCACCTCCAGCAGAATGGTGCGAATCATTTGGGCTCGTTCAGGAACCCGAATACCCAGCGCATTCTCCACCGAGTTAGCATAAGCGACGCTATGGGTAAAGCCACAGATACCACATACCCGATCGGCAAGGAATGTCACTTCATCGTAGCCCATGCGGGTTTCCGCCAGCTTCTCCATACCGCGGTGAACGTAGAACAGGCGATAATCCGCATCCACAATATCTTCACCGTCAACAAACAGGCGGAAATGGCCCGGTTCATCGGAAGTAATATGCAGCGGGCCAATGGGCACTACCCGGCTTTCCCCCGCTTCGTTAACAAACTGGTAGGTTTCGGTTTTCGTGGTTGGATCCGGACGTTCGCGGTAGTCCATGGCATCTTTGCGTAATGGATAAATATCATCCGGCCAGTCATCGGGCAGAACTAAACGACGTTCATCCGGTAGCCCAACGGGGCGAAGGCCGTACATATCGCGAACTTCCCGCTCTCCCCATACACAGGCAGGAACCCGGGGCGTAACTGAAGGAAATTCTAATGTACGTTCGTCCACCAGCACTTTAACCGTGACAAAGCTTTTTACCGTGGCTTCCATGGAGAGCACGTAATACACGGCATAGTGTCCGTTAAGCGGGCGTTCATCGTTACCAAACAGTACCGATATCCAACCGCCCTGCACGTAGTATAACCACTCCACGACTTCCGGCAGCATATTGATTTTTATCGTTACGGTAACCTGATTTTCCGTTTGCCAGCTTTCGTCGATGATTGCTAAAGGAAATTTCTGTCTTAAACCTTCGACATAGCCATGACCGACTTTGGTTTCATTGGATATATTCACTTTTCTTCTCCTGTCGATCCTTGCTATTGACCGTGCGTGACGGCAGATTGAACGCTTTGCCACGGCAATGTCAGGTAGTCGCTTAACGGCGCACCGCCACTATCCAGAACGATACTGGTAGCGTTGTGCAACAACTGTAAAACCGGTTGGGGGATATGCAGGCCCATAATCAGCATTAACACCATTAGCACTGCAATCGGTAAGGTTGTCATACTGCCCAGTTCACCTTTCGCCACTGCTTCAGGGCCTGGGCCTAAAACGGTACCGGCAACCATTCTTACCAGTCCGGCAAGAACAATGGTTAACAGCAGTAGAGTGATAATAATCACCGCAATTTTTCCACTCTGAATACCGGCAGTCACCAGCATAAATTCGCTGATAAATATGTTAAACGGCGGCATACCACCGAGAGCCAGAGCACCTCCGGCAAACAGAATTGCAGTAACCGGTGCTACTTTCATCACGCCTTTGATGGCATCCATATCCCGGGTGCCATACTTCAACAGGACATTACCGGAGCAGCAGAACAGCAGCGTTTTTGCCAGACTGTGGTTAATGGTATGCAGCAGAGCCGCAAGAATACCCAGCGGGCCACCGATACCCATTGCCAGTGCGATCAGCCCCATATTTTCCACGCTGGAATAGGCCAGTAGCCGCTTCATATCACGCTGGACAATTATAAACAGCGCGGCAACAGCAACGGACAGCAGGCCAAATACCAGCATCAGGGTTTGAGGGAAAGCAGGGCCGATGGCTTTGCTGACGATGATGTAATAGCGGATAACAATCAGCATGGCACAGTTAAGCAGTACCGCAGACAACATAGCGCTGGTTGGGCTGGGGGCTTCACTGTGGGCATCCGGTAACCAGGCGTGCATAGGGAAGAGACCGGATTTAGTACCAAAACCAATCAGCACAAAGGCAAAGGCCAGGTGCATCAGGGTAGGATCCAGTAACTGTGCATTATCGTGCAGTACCGTCCAGAAAATAGCATTACCCGGATCGGTCAACACGCTGGCTGCATTGGCATAAACCAGCACTGTACCGTACAGGCCAAAAGCCACGCCGACGGTACAAATGATGATGTATTTCCAGGCGGCTTCCAGCGAGGAACGTTGGCCATATAAACCCACTAAAAATGCGGAGCTTAGTGTGGTTGCCTCAATGGCCACCCACATCATAATGATGTTATTTGCGGTTACCGCCACCAGCATGGTGAAGAGAAACAGATGAAAGAAACCATAGTAGTTACAGAGGGTGGAAACAGTGACTTCACCATGATCCACTTCGTGGCCCATATAACCCATAGAGTACAGGCCGGTAAGCAGGCCAATAACGCCAATAATGGCGATAAACAGGGCTCCCAGGCTGTCAATATAGATCCACTGGTGCATTACCAGCAGTGTGCTGTTATTGATGACTTCAGCTACCACCATCAGGGATAACAGACAGGTAAGAATAATGCCCGTCAGATGAAACAGAGTGGCAACCTGACGGGATGCACCTGCAAACCCGCGAGAGGTAAAGCAGAGCAACGAGATAATTAGCGGCACCAACAGCAGTGGGTAAATCCATTCTATATTGGTCATTTCGATTACCCCTTTAACGCAGTAAGTTGGCGTACGTCCAGGGTCTTCAGCGTGCGGTATATCTTACGCGCCATCACGGACATAATGATTACGGCGAAAATGGCATCGGTTGCCACACCAATTTCCACCAGTTCAGGGGCTTTGTATGCCATTAAAGCCAGCGTTAAATGAGCGCCGTTTTCCATCAGGCAGTAACCAAAAATCTGTTTGAGAATATTGCGCTGGCTAACAATACATAGCAGGCCAAGAAAGAAGTGGCTCAGAGAGACACTCAGTGCCGGTTTCAGATCCTCAACCATCGGGAGTTTTACTGAGTCCACCACCAGATAACTCAGGACAATAATGATGGCGGCAATCAGTATCAGCAGCCCCATACCAATTACCGGGGTATCGGCGTTAGCGTCCTGAAGTTTCCCCAGCGCCTTATACATGATATAGGGCACCACCAGAACTTTGGTGACAAAGGCGGTTCCCGACCAGAGGAATAGCTCCTCGGCGTGCATGGTATATGCCAGGGCGATAAAAATTAGCACCAGTATCAGCGACTGCAGGGCGTAGAACAGAGCAGAGTTTTTTGGCTGCCTGGCGCCGATGACAAGCAGTGAACTGATGATTAGCAGCCCCGCCAGATTGTTTACAATAAGCGTTCCAGTCATTATCAACTCCGTTATCCAAGCCACCAGGCGGCGATAAAGCTCGAGCACAGGGACATTACTATCAGAATGATGAGCACCCCTTGCATCGCAACAGGTACCGGTGAAGCGGTTGCTACCGCGTCAGAAGGTTCACCCGGTACGGTTTTACCAAACCAGTAGAGGAACCAACCAAAGCTGGCCACCGACTCAATCAGCGCCAAAATCATTACCGGCATCATCCACCAGTGGTTTGCGGACATTTCAAAACCGGCTGCAAACAGCGGGAATTTACTGAAGAATCCGTTAAACGGGGGAATGCCGGTAATAGCCAGTGCGGCAATACAAAAACCAATACCTACCAGCGGCATACAGCGCATAATTCCCCGCAGTTTTGGCAACATCCGGGTTCCACAGCTGTAGCTCAGGGTTCCTGCTACCAGGAAGAACAGACTTTTGGCAAAGGCATGGTTAAAGATGTAAGCAATACCGCCATCGAAGGCCATTCTGGAGCCGAAAACCGATAGGGACAGCGCCAGAAAAATATAGGAAAGCTGAGTAATGGTGGAATAGGCCAGCAGGCGCTTAAGGTCGGTCTGCGGTAAGTACATGATAAAGCCATAAATCAGCGTAATCATTGCCATGGTGACGCCTACGATACCGACAATCTCTGGTATTTCACCGGCAGACATTAACGCACGGGCAAAAATGTACACGCCTACCTTCACCATAGATGCTGCATGTAAGTAAGCACTTACAGGAGTTGGAGCTTCCATGGCGTCCGGCAGCCATACGTGCAGCGGTAACTGTGCTGATTTGCCCCATGCGGCAAACAGAATGCCAAACAGTACGACGGTTTTGGCATCACTATTCAGGTCTGCCAGCGCAGTGAGGGAGAAGGTTCCGGTTTCAGCAAATAGCCAGGCGGCAGCCAGATAGAGACCAACAGCGGCGACATGGGTAATCAGCAATGCTTTTAACGCGGAGCGTAGCGATTTGGGTTTTTGATAGTAACCAATCAGCGCCCATGAACATCCACCGGTAATTTCAAAAAATAGCAGTTGTCCTGCCAGCGTGGAGGAGAGAACTAAGCCCGCCATCGCGCCGATAAATACCAGTAGCAGTGCATAGTAGCGTGACTGGCCTTCGTGGGGGTGTTCACGGTTCTCTTTAGTCAGATAGGCACCAGAGTAAACACTAACTAATAACCCAAGTACCACCACGGCAAACACAATCAGCGTACTGATGCGGTCAATGGTCAGGCCAAACAGCACCGAACGGCCAAAGCTTACCAGCTCATAAGTGACATCTGTTCTGCCATAGTTGAACCAGCTAATAGCCAGCAACAGAGTGGCGATTGAGGCGATGGCAGCAAACAGTGTACAGAGCCATTTGGCAGTACGCTGCGGTGCCAGTCCGGTGATGATGGCACCAACAAAAGGGACCAAAATGGCCGCGAGAGCGATATTTTCCATAATCGGTTTCTTAGCTCCTTACAGACCAGTGAGATAAAACACAAATGCCAGTGCGGCAACGCCAAATCCGACCCACGTAGTTCGCGATGTCAGCAGGAAACGGCCTCGGGCCAAACTGTTCTCAAACAGCGAAGCAACGACAAATACAACCAGCAGCTTGATAAGAAACAGCACAATGGCCAGAGATAACGAACTGATAGTCAGAACGTCACTGTTGCCAAAAGGCAGTAGCACACCAACGAACAGCGAAGCGATAACCACCTGTTTTAGCGCCAGTCCGAGTTTTACCAGTGCCAGTGACGGACCGGAATACTCAGTGAGAGGGCCTTCCTGGAGTTCCTGTTCGGCTTCCGCTACGTCAAAAGGAATTTTCCCCATCTCAATAAATACCGCAAAAGCGCAGGCACCCATGGCCAGCAGCGTTGCAGTTGGTGATTGCAGTGGGTTGGTTGCCAGTGAGGTGCTGATACTGCCTAAATTGGTGGAGCCGGCAATCAGAGCAATCACGATAAGAGACAGCACCAGAATAGGCTCTACCAGTACCCCTAACGTCACTTCCCGGCTGGCACCGATACCGGCAAAAATACTGCCGGAGTCCAGCCCTGCCAACGCGAAGAAAAAACGATACAGAGCGAACAGATAGATAACGGTAATTAAATCTCCCCCAACGCCAAACGGGGAACCCAGTGTGACAAGAGGCAGCGCCATAGCGACCACCAACATTGAGCTGAGTAGCACATAAGGCATAATGCGCGAAATAATGCCGGAAGCCTCCGGTGCAATATTTTGACGGCGCAATAGTTTGAAGATA
Organism: Limnobaculum eriocheiris; assembly: GCF_021010575.1. Taxonomy (GTDB): domain Bacteria; phylum Pseudomonadota; class Gammaproteobacteria; order Enterobacterales; family Enterobacteriaceae; genus Limnobaculum; species Limnobaculum eriocheiris. The sequence continues at coordinate 14,371 of NZ_JAJNAG010000026.1, forward strand.
TCCCGATACTCCTGCAGCACACCGGGGCCACGGCGTGATTGCATTCTGGCTTTAATCACCCGGGAAATACCGGACATTAATGGTGACAGGGCCAGTAAGGCCACCGCCTGAATCAGGGCAAACAGAAACATACCGAAGGAGGTCATGATTTCTGAGTCAGAGAGTGTGATTGGCATGTTTCGCTCCTTACATCACCGTAACCAGCATCAGGACCGTCAGCGCAATGACTACATACAGGCAATAAAGCCGGAAGTCACCGTGCTGCAACCATTGAATGCGTTTACCTGACCACAGCACCGCCCTGACAATGGGGAGTACCACTTTTTCTTCCCACCAGGGTTCTGCCTGTGTGGCACCACGAATGGTGGATTGCATTGCTCGTGACATTGCAGGAGATGGGTCCAGCGTTTTGCGCAGACGATACAGCGGTGCAAACATAGTTCGCAGTGGCTGGGTAAAGCCTCCCGCTGACACCGCCATCTGGCCGTCATAACCGTATCCACAGGCCCAGGGGTTACCGCCATGACGATGGCGTAAACGCTGGCTTTTGAAGATGGCATAAATCAGCAGCGGCAGCGTCAGGAATCCAATTAACAGCAAAGCAATCAATGGAGTAGAGAGAACGGTTTGTGGTGAAGAACCCGGGAAGACCAGTGAGCCGCTGGCAACCGGCATTGCAGCCTGTTCGCTTAACTGGGTTGAAATGTTAGCAATCACCGGAGAGACCAGCGGAGCACCAACGCCCAGAGCAATACAGAGTAGCGCCAGCAATACCATTGCCAGAATCATCGGTAGTGGAACTTCAGTTGCATTAGCCGCTTTTTCACTGCGTGCGGCACCGGCAAAACTGATGCCGTACACCTTAACAAAGCACAACGCTGCCAGCGCGCCGGTAATGGCCAACATCACAATGGCAACCGGACCGGCGATACGCATAATAAATGGACCTTCGTGGCTCATGGTGAACAGCGCCTGATAGGTAAACCATTCGCTGACAAAGCCGTTTAGCGGTGGCAAGGCCGATATAGCCATAGTACCAATCAGGAAGGTGACGGCGGTGTAAGGCATCAGTTTAGCCAGGCCGCCCATCAGTTCCATATCTTTGGTATGAACCCGATACATTACAGAACCTGCACCTAAAAACAGTAATCCTTTAAACACTGCGTGGTTAAGCAGGTGGTACAAGCCACCGAGAATCCCTACTACGGCCAGAACCGGGTGCTGAGTAGCGATTCCAATCATACCAACACCCACACCCATCAGAATAATGCCGATATTTTCTACCGTGTGGTAAGCCAGCAGCTTTTTGATGTCATGTTCAGCCAGAGCATACATAACCCCAAGGACCGCAGAAACAGCACCAAAGGCTAATACCACCAATCCCCACCAGGCGCTGGTGGCACCGAGAATATCAATGCCAACTTTAATAATGCCGAAGATACCAATCTTAACCATAACGCCAGACATCAGGGCTGATGCATGGGAAGGCGCCGCCGGGTGAGCGCGCGGTAACCAGCCATGGAGAGGGATCATCCCGGCTTTGGCACCAAAGCCAAAGAATGCCAGCAGGAAGACGGCGGACGCCTCTGGTGCTGACAGACTAACCTGACGGAAGCTGTCGAAGTCCATACTGCCGCTCTCTTTATACAGAATAAAGAAAGCGATCATGATTAACACAGAACCGGCATGTGCAATCAGAAAATAAAGCAACCCGGCGCCGACAGCTTCATCGTCCTGTTCAGTAATAACCAGAAAGTAAGAGGCCAACGACATCATCTCGAAGAACACCAAAAAGTAGAAGGCGTTATCCATGACGACCAGTGCCACCATTGAGGCGATAAACAGGTTCATAAACAGACCCATATATCTCGCCCCTTTACCAATGTACTCCTCCGCATAAGAGAGGGAGTACAGCGAGGTGACGACCACCAACAGGGAAATAACCATCACCATAAAAGCGGCTAATCCATCCAGACGCACAATAAAGTGGGCAAATGAGAAGGGGCCATCAACGGCAAAGATCATCATTTTCGCGCCCAGTAAAATGGGCGCAGATGCCAGCAGACCGAAAATACCACCAATCATACTGGCGATGCCGGATAGCCTGATAACCAGCTGTTCGCTACGGCTAATTAGCGGTGGCAAAATGGCACCGATCAGATAGATGGCAACGGAGATAAGCAGTAACTGGAGTGGATTACCCATTATTCTTTCTCCGCACGTTGTTGGTTTAAAAAGCTATCCCCGAAGGCATTGTCAGTATGAAAGACTTCCATGGCTTCAAGGCGTTTAGCGGCATTAGCTTGCTCAATGGCATTTTCATCGACTAAAAACAGGGTGTTAGTAGGACAAACGCGAACACACTCGGGGCCATTAGGCAAAAAGGCACATAAATCACATTTCACCGCGGCCTGGCGTAAACCCGGAGCCCAGCTCAGCATAGGATGGAGCCCCTGATTGTAGGGAGCCGTCCGGGCTTCCCGGGCATGTGCATCCGCTTGTGAAAAGCGGTCGTAGTTGACGGGAGCGGATAATGGCCTACTCCCATCAGGCGTAATAGCCCCGAACGGGCAGGCGATAGCGCAAAGTTTGCATCCGATACACAGGCTTTCATTAAGCTCGATGGCGTTGTTTTGATGAGTGATCGCCTTAACCGGGCAAACCCGGGCACAGGGCGCATCTTCACAATGCCGACACAAAATAGGTGCTGTGCTGCTGGCATCCCGCATTACGATTAATCGGGGATGTGACTGTAGACCCGCGGCCTTATGTACTTCACTACAGGCGGCCATACAGGTATTACATCCGATACAATCTTTTGGCTCCGCAATAACAAAGCGGTTCATAGCCATCCCTCCGGTATTTAGATAGTCGTCTGACAGATAAAAGAGTCATACCTTTAAACAGTTAAGTAAGTTCAAGCATAATTCATGCCAGTTGAGAATTATTTTAATTTATTGATATTATTGGGTTTTATATTTTGCTGACGAATGTGTGGTGTCATTCGACATAAATGACGGAGCAAGGGGGGGGAAGTCTCGAGAAATCAGCGTGGTGAAATAACAAAAATAGCGCCATTTTTGGCGCTATTTTTGTTAATAATGAACATTACTGGATTTAATGGCTGTGATTTCTTTCCAGCATGTCTGCCAGATCCTTCACTGAGCCTAATTCCAGCCACTCCGCTACCGGCACCTCTTTTTTCAAAAAGCGCTCTACTTGCATCATAATGCCAGCGAAATCTACGCTGTCCAGCGTGGGTTTTAGCTGCTCAATCAGGCTATCATCCTGAATCTGCTCCACAGGAATCGACAGGCAGCCCGATAGTATTTCTTTACTCTTATGTAGATAGTTCATTTCAGATATGCCCCTCTGAATCGTAGATAATAGCCATATTACCGGACAGATATGCCTCTTTAGCCTGTGCTCTGGCCAGTTTTCCTGAAGAGGTTAATGGTAACTTCCGGGTGGTAAACAAGACTCTGGCCTGAACACCCGCAATTTTACGCGTCAGGTTCTGGATCTTTGTCGCCAGTTGATGAAGCTGAGTATGGTCTGTTGCCAGCTCTTCGCTGGTATGAACCAGAATTGCCATCCTCTCTTCTTGTTGCTCGTTAATGCCAATGGCAGCCACATTGTTGACGCCAATTTGCGGAATTGTCTGCAACAGCGACCACTCAATATCCTGCGCCCAAATGTTACGGCCACGAATAATAATGACATCTTTCTCCCGACCGCTGATAAACAGCTGGTCTTGCCACAGATAGCCGAGATCGCCGGTATAAATATAGCCTTCATCGTCTGATTCAACAGGAGCCTGATCGTCAATATAGCGAGTGATAATGCTGGGACCTTTTACCCAAATCTGACCGATTTCTCGTTCCGACAGTTTGGTTTGAGTGGTTCCGTCAACGATCTTCACCTCAAAGCCCGGCAGCGCTTTACCGCAGGAGACGATAGGTTTTTGAATCAGCTCGCTGGTTAATGTGTCAATCACCGGCGGTTGGTCCACGTCGGAGGCGGTCACGGCCAGCGTGGTCTCTGTAAGCCCGTAGCTTGGCAGGAAAGATTGATAATTAAAGCCGCTGCTGGCAAAACAGCCGGCAAACATTTTCAACATATCAGGGCTAATCAGATCGCCACCAATACCAGCTACCCGCAGTGAAGAGAGATCGAGAGAGGGTTTATTCTCACTTTCGGCATATTTCTTCATGGCAAACTGATAGCCAAATACCGGAGCAAAGGTTATTGCCGTTTTATACTGTGACATCAGCTCCAGCCAAATCAGCGGGTTCTGAACAAAGTTCTCTGCGCTCAGGCAATCAACGGTTCGCTGTCCATACACGGAGGCCAGAAGAAAACCAATCATGCCCATATTATGGTGGAAGGGAAGCCAGTTGAATGAACGATCTTCCGGACGCAGTTTCATGCCATAGCGCAAAACCGCGTAGATATTGGTATGCAAATCACGCTGGCTTATCTGCACGCCTTTCGGGTGGGTGGTTGATCCAGAAGAGAACTGGATATAGGCGGGTTCATCCGCAGTAAATGGAGCAAGCTCCGACAGTTCTGGCTGAAGAAGCGACTTAGATTGATGAACAATCTCGCTATATATCAGAGTTGGGATGGAAACCGATTGACCAATAGCATCAGCAACAGTCCCTGAGCTGATAATCGCTTTCGCCTGAGAAGAGGTAATAATTCTATTTAACTTCTCAATATAGGTCGACATACCGCCAAGATTGACGGTAAAGGCTATTGGGCAGGGGATTAATCCTAAATACTGGCAGGCGAAAAACAACAGTAAAAAGTCGGGCGTGGTTTCTGCCATAAAAATCAGACGATCGTGGCGGGAAAACCCCTGTTGTTTAAGCTGTAACGCCACTTGCATCGATTGGACTTGCATCTGCTTATAGTCCAACACGCCCGTTAGTTCACCGGAAACGTTGAAAAAATTGAACCCGGCTTCGCCATCGGCGGCATAGGCCAGCGCTTCCGTGGTAGTGGTGAAATCACCATGTCGAATCGGAATTCTGTTAAGTGTTGGTGTAAACTAAATTAGATGGCATAAGCGTAATGACTATTTGTGTCGTAATGAAGAGAAGATAAGGATATCAACCCGTTCACCGTCGGGAGCAAGGCACTCCTCTTTAAGTACGGCTTCCAGATTAAAACGCGGGTTTTTAACAAAGCAAAACAGCATGCGTTTATTTTTCGCCAGAATACGCGCCGCCATTTTATGCAGATCGCGATAAAGGTAGAAGTGATCCAGCAATGCATCAATGGTTGCCCAGAGTACAGGTTTACCGGGATATCCGGGAGCACCAACGCCAGCGGTAATGTGGCCTACTTTATGGTTAAGATTGACATCAATGGTATAAAAGCCCACCAATAAATTATTCTTCTTATCAAAGATACCGATAAAGTAATTGCGGTGGTTATCAAACTGTTTTGTGTAGTCAGCTAGCTGCTGGTGGGTGAAGTTTAGTGGCGGAAGGTTAAGTCCTTCCATCATATCCTGACTGTTCATCCATTTAAGGAATTCAGGCGTAACGTCATTTGGAGTTAAACTACGCAACAAATATCCGTTGGTTTCAATATAAATCGGGATCCCTGCCAGATTGGGGGTATTGGAAGCCATTTTTTCTCCCGTCTTGATTGCCGTTAATTGTGTGGATTTTCTCTGGAAGCATGAGGATGCTTCCGGAAAAGTTTTCAGCATAACACTATCAGAAACACCAGTTTATATATACTTTTGCTCCATGATCTTCCGTGTTATTACCAACCCGGCCATTATACATAGCTCGATCTGGGTACCCGGAGTAACGCTGATTTCAGCTCCTGCTTCAAAATATAGCCGCATCTGGCAGACGATTACTGATGGCTTCGCACAGGAAACAGCTATCTTCCAGCAGGGCATTTTTAGCCGAGGTGTGGATTTCACCCGAAAGTTGGTTCAGTGCATCTTTGGCAGATTCGATATCAGGTTGAGAAATAATTTCATTCTTGATGTTATTATCTTCGTCTTCCTGTTCACCAACATTACATTGGTTTGAGGTCATATCATCAGTTCAGATATCCTGATCGTTACGGGTGACAACCAGCCAGACATTATCCGAATCATATTCATAATCCAGATCGACGTAAGGTCGTGACTCCAGTAGACCAAATGCGCCGGATATACTACTGATGAGATAAAACCTCCATAAAGCTGCCGCAACAAACTTTATGAAGGTTTCAATATTAGCGTATCAGAAGCGCCAGTTTATATAGACCTTAGCACCATGATCCTGAGTATTATTGCCAACCTGACCGTTATACATTGCACCCACTTCAGTACTCAGCGTTACTTTAATTTCGGCACCTGCTTCGAATACGGCAACATCTTTACTGATTGATGCTCCTTCAACACTGAAACTGTTAGCGCCAACAAAATTCACTTTTTCTGTTGGTGTGACATCATTGTAAGCATGACGCCAACCCGCATTACCCCAGATTTTGGTTGTCTGACCATTTTCCAGCGTAAAGTGCTTGGTTACCCGACTACCCAGTGTTGTAAAGAAGGTATTGGTACTATCAGCGGCACCATGCAATCTGGCGTTGCCACCATTTTCAGTAAAGTCATCGGTTTTAATATGAACATAAGCAGCATCAGCATAAGGCTCAACAGAGAGCGTTTGTGTGATGTTGAACAGATAACGCGCTTCAGTAAATACCTGTGAAGTTGATGCGTTATAATCTGCACTCAGGTCATCGTGTATCGATTGAAGTCTGACTTTGCGCTTAGTGGAATAGTCATTCAGCGCATACGAAACACCGGTGTGCAGGTTAAAATTATCCCATTGTCCTTTGGTATAGGCACCAATTTGATAGTCATAACGATCGGCGGAGGAAGAACGATCGGATACGGTAATATCCGCTTTGCCATAGCCACCAACCAGACCCATTTTCCAGGTATCATTTAAGGATTTATCGACACCGAGGAAGACACCGGCGATATTACGTCTCATGTCTGCCGTATCATTTGAACTGTCAAATTTACCCCAGGATGCGTAAATATGCCCCCATGCACCATCACCAACGGCAGGATCCTGTAGGCGATTATTCACTGCTTCACGGATAAAGCGGCTATCTTCCAGCAGAGCACTTTTTGCCGAGGCATGAATTTCACCTGAAAGCTGGCTTAGTGCATTTTTAGCTGATTTTTCATCCGGCTGGGAAATGATTTCGTTATGAATATCAACCGTTTGCTCAATAATACTCTCCGCCGCATTACACTCATTTGAACTCATATTGGCAGTACAGATGTCCTGCTGATTACGAGTAATAGTGAGATAGGCATTATTCGCGTCATATTCATAATTCGCATTGACATACAGCAGCGGGGTGATCGCGGCAAACTCGCCGGTAACACCACCACTGGCGGAAAGAATATGCCAGCGGCTACCTGGTACATAAAGGGCACTATCACCGCGATCCCGAACGGTAACCGCTGCGCCGTTTAGTACAGTACTACCATTAACCTGAATCAGATCGGAAACATAAGGATTAGGCAATGCACTGTTGGTGGTGATATCAACAATATAGTTAGAACCGGACTCCATAATGAGATTGCCATTAATAGTTATCGTCGCGGGTTCCGTTGAGTTGAACTCTCCCGGAGAAAGGGTACCGCCATTGCCAATGGTGGTATTACCGATGCTGCCTGTGCCCGTCAGCGTACCTCCACCGGAGACAGACATAGCACCGCCCAGTACATTATTAACAACCAGCGTACCTCCGGTAACCTCGGTTTTGCCAGTAAATGTACTTAGGTTGGTATTAAATACGGTTACACCATTAACCTGTTTAATGGTGCCTTGTCCTTCAGCACTGCTAACCATTGTGGTTGCGAAAATGTATTGTCCGCTGTTATCCGTGTGGTTAAATACCACCGTACCCTCTCCGGCACCAAAAATAATTTTATCAGCTTCCAGAGTACCAGGGGCTTGAGCTGGTTGACCTTCGGCGGCACCGAAATTTAGCTGGCCAACACCATCGGCTTGATTTCCCAGATGCAGCTCGCCAAGTTGGTCGTTATAGAATGTGAAGTCCGAATAGTAAGTTGGTGCAGAATGATGGTGGTAGTCGGTTCTACCCAGCGATATTTTACCGCCATTGGCAATCGTGACTATACCTGTGCCGCTTTCCCCAATTGACAGATTGCCCACTTCACCCGAGGTATCACCATAATAAGTATGACCGGAAACATTCCAGACGCTGTCTGTACCAGAAATCAGTACCGAACCTTTACCGCCATTAACACCCACATATGCACCGATGTTAGTGGTATCTTCTGTGGCTGACATGGTTGCCATTGAGCCACCGTCAGTGATGTTAACGGTACCAATACTGCCCGTGTCCTGACCAATAGCTAAACCTTGAGCAAAGTAGCTCCGGCTTTGTCTGACTTCGCCGTTAATAACCGTTGAGCCCGAAATATTCAGCGTACCTTCACCCTGGTTTAAACCAATGATCGAGGTTGGCTGATCATAAGAGGATAAACCGTGCCCCGCTGAGAAACTACCCTTTCCACCAGCAAGAATATTCATGGTGCCTTTGCTGCTGATGCCACTATTGCTACCATCACCCAGAGTAAATGTGACCGGATCCGAGTTGGTGTAATAGGAGTTGACTTCAAATTCACTACCGCTGACGGTTAGTTCACCAGTCCCCCCATCGATACCAATATGGGCATTTTGGGTGCCGACTATTGATTTCCCCATAAATTGATCGGTGGTATTTTTACCTACGCCAAATAATGACATGGTTCCATTACTGTTTAAGCCGGAACCAATATTCAGTGTATCAATAGATGCAAATTTACTAGATTGATCTATGGTACCGTGCTGGTATTCAAATAAACCAGTTGCTCCATCACTGCCAATAGTCATTTTGCCATTATAGAATGAAGAACGTGCTTCCTCAGGAGGCCCGCTTACTTTTACATAACTATTATTGTTTTCACCTTGGCCAATAACAATATCAGCAGAGCCTGAGAGTTCATTAAAATCATTGATAATTAATTTAACTTCCTGCCCATTACTGTTTTTAATATACAGTGCATCATCATTATCCATTGGCCCCAGACCGGTTGACCAGTTAAGACCATCAAAAAAGAGACTATTTCCTGTATTATTGTTCCAGATGGCTTCCTGAGCCTGGGTTTGAGCCGTCATGATGCCTGATAGCAGGCTGATTAATATTATTTTTCTTTTAAACAGATAGGGTTTATTTGTTGGCTTATGTTTCATTGCCGCACCTTCCATTGCTACGGGAAATATTAGGAATTAAATTGTTACTATTTTTAAACTATATCATTTGAAATATTAATTTTCATTATTATTACAATTATTTATTTTTTTTGGTTTTGCTTTAAAAAATATTTGATGATCGGTTTATTTAATATTTCCGATAATAATAAATGATTTTATTTTTGATAATTTTGCTTTGATAGGGCTAATGAGGGATGGATGATAAGCAATTAAGTTGTTTTTTTTATTTATTGGGAAATTAATTTCGGTAATAACATGTATAAATATTTTTTTATAAAAACGAATAATGATACTGATATATTAAAATAGTAAAGCGACTCTAATTTTGTAGTTAGAGTCGCTTTATATTTTAATGAAAATGTTAACTAAGCCTGAGATTCAGCCGTTTTATTTGAGTGAGCATTATTTACGGTTAATGTAACCAGAGCAGAAGCGATAAGCGCAATAATCATAAAGATAAAGGCACTGTTGTAACTACCACCACTGGTGTGAATCAGCCAGCCCATAATAGGAGCGGAAACTACACCGGCCATCTGACCGCCAAAGTTGACAATACCGGATGCCCGACCCATGATTTTGTTCGGAATAGTATCCATCAGGATGCCCCAGAACATCGCCATGGCGAAGAACATAAACAGTGCGGAGATACATTGGTAAACCACGGCCATATCTGCACTGGCCACGGTAAATGTCATATACAGGAAACCGGCAGCAATAATTGCCGTCAGCACATATAACATTTTACGCTGAGGTTTAAATTTATCAGAGAAATAACCGCCCAGCAGAGTACCACCGGCACCAAACAGGAACGGAATGGCAGCCATTACGCCGGTTTTTGCCAGCGAAAACTCACGTACCGTGATCAGGTAGCTGGGTAACCAGGTAGAGAAGCCCCAGAAGGTAATATCAAACAGAAACCAGATGGCGGCCATTTGCCACAGTACCGGCATTTTTAACACTTCTTTAAATGGAACCGGAGCGCTGGTAATGTCTGCGGCGGTACCGTCAGCGGCCAGCTCTGCCAGATCTTCTTTGGTAATGCTTGGGTGATCTTTTGGATTATCACGGGTAAAGAAGTAGATACCGGCAGCAATAAACAGACCGGGAAGGCCCAGCACAATAAACACCATATGCCAGCCAAATGCACCGATGATACCGGCGGCAACAACTACCGCCAGGGCTGGTCCTAAGGTATTAACCGTTGACTGAATTGCCGTTGCTCGCCCACGCTCTTTGGATGGAAAATAGGTTGAGATCATTTTCCATGATGCGGCCGGGAAGCAGCCTTCACCTATACCAAACAGGAAGCGTACTGCCAGCATCAGTGGCAGGGTGAAGACCATACCGGTAATACTGGTAAAGACGGACCACCATGCAATACCAATGGCCATAATTTTCCGGGCACCGAACTTATCTGCCAGAAAACCACCAGGGATCTGGAAAGAAGCATAGCCAATAAAAAATGCGCTAATAATCAGACCTTGTTGTGTGGTATCCAGGCCTAAATCACGACCAATAAAAGGCAGGGAAACGCTCATTACCATCCGGTCAAGGAAAGAGAGCAGCCAGGCCAGCCAAATCAGCGAAAGTATGGTATATCTCGCCTTCCAGGTTTTGGGCTTACCCGTCGGTAAAGTAGATTGTAAACTCATAATGATATCCTTTGGGTAGAGCTGCCCATCGCCGCAGATTTATATGCACGATGGACAGACATCTGTTTATTGTTTTATTAATATTTTTTTCTGATGACACTACCGCTACAGGCATAACTTTCTATGCCGTTAATTAGGGCCAGTCGTCCGTTAACCATCACTACATCAATGCCTTCCGGGTACTGATTTGGTTCGATAAATGTACCTTTATCGATGACCGTTTCTGGGTTAAACACCACAATATCTGCGGCATAACCCTCTTTAAGCAGGCCGCGATCTTCCAGGCCCATCACCTCCGCGGGTTTACCTGTCATTTTGCGGATAGCTGCTTCCCAACTGAGGCATTTCTCTTCACGCACGTATTTACCCAGAACGCGGGGAAAAGCACCGAAAACGCGAGGATGCGGTTTACCGGCACCCATCAGGCCATCGGTACAGACGTTTTGTTCTGGTCGGCAGAGGAATTTAATGACGTGTTCTTCGGTGCCGTAGAAGTCCACCATGCCTACGGCATTCTCTTCTTCATACAGCAGATCGAAGGTGGCGTTGTAAGGGTCTTTACCGCGTAATTCACCCAGTTGAATCAGGTTGAGGCCTACGGCATCCTGATTTTTAGCGGTTTTGGCGCTGGTGACAAAAATCTGGTCTAAACCAGCGAAGTCGATAAAGTTATCCCAACCCGGAATACCTTGTTTAATATCGGCGATCATTTTTTCGCGTAGTTCAGGTGATTCCAGACGTTCCAGCAGTTTATCGGTTCCGCCGGAATGAACCCATGGCGGCAGGATAACCCCCAACATGGTGCTGCCTGCTACATAAGGATACTGGTCGAACGAAATGCGGATACCTTCGGCCTGAGCCTGTTCCAGCATACCCAGCATTTTATCGATCAGATCCCAGTTCTTTTTACCGCATACTTTCATATGGGAAATGTGTAACCAGACCCCGGATGCTTTGGCAATATCAATCAGCTCCTGAGTGGAGGTGATGATGTCATCCGCTTCACTGCGTTGGTGAACGACGAAGATACCGTCATATTTTGCCGTCACTTTACACAGCTCAATCATTTCGGCAGTATCACCAAAAGCACAAGGCATATAGATTAATCCGGTGGATAAACCAAAAGCACCGGCCTTCAGTTCACGCTCCAGAATTTCACACATCCTGGCTACATCTTCGCGGGTAGAAGGCTTACCATCCAGCCCCATGGCTTCCATACGGATATTGCCATGTGGAACCAAATAAGCCAGGTTGGTAGCGGGCTGGTGAGTTTCCAGTAGGTTCAGGTATCCTTCGGTATCTTTGTATTTCCAGTCGATTTTGTCGGTATCGCCATCCAGTCCGGCGATGTTTTTTCTCCAGGCGGCAATATATTGCTCAGGCAGCGGTGCCAATGCCACACCGTCCTGACCCAATAGCTCGGTGGTGATCCCCTGACGGATCTTGGCTGACAGCGCCGGGTTAATAATGGCGGATAAGTCAGAGTGAGTATGGGTATCTATAAAACCCGGACAGACAATTTTTCCGGTGGCATCAATCACCTGATCGTTGATACCAATATTCGCCTTACCGATTGACACAATTCGTCCTTCGTTTACCACTACATCGGCAATGAATCCGTCATTGCCGGTACCGTCTATCACTTTTCCGTTCTTGAATATGGTCTTCATCTCAATTCTCCGGAATGATGTGTTGTAGGGAGAGGCATCATTCTTATTTTTTGTTTTTGATGTTCTATTTTTCTTTGGTATAGGGTTATCAGCCGTGGTTACTTGCCATACAGGCTTTGGATGATGCCGTAATAGCCTGATGCAGAGCCGGTTAACTGACTGATTTCAATAAACTCATCAATGGTATGGGCCAGATTCTCACGGGATGGACCAAAGCCAAGGGTACGGATACCGGCTTCACCGGCGTAGTGGCTGCCGTTGGTGCAGAATGAGTACTGCGTGATAGTGGGTTCGATACCCATTGAACGCACGCCGGATAACACCGACTGAACAAAAGGATCGGACTCTTCAAATACCCAGCCAGGGAAGAAGCGCTCACCTTCAATGGTGGAACCGGTGTAGCAGGACTCTTTACCAAAGGCGTAAGAGACTTTTCCTTTAAATTGCGGGTCGCTGGCCTGTAGCTCTTGCAGTGCGGATTCCAGTGGGGCAATCACGCTCTCTTTGGTTTCACCTACCAGTAAACGACGGTCATAGGTGGCTCGACAGTAGTCAGGAACCACTGAAGCACCCGGATAAGGTGAGGATTTAATGTCGGTCAGCTCCAGAATCCCCAGACCTAACACCGGATGGGTTGGTGGTGTTACGGTGCGGATTTTGTCAATCAGCTGAGACATTTTATATACCGCGTTAATACCGGCCTGTGGGTTAGCGGAGTGGGCTGGTTTACCGAAGGTTTCCACCACGATTTCGGCACGGCCGCGCTGACCAATCTTAAGGTTTAGTTCAGATGCTTCACCAATGATGACATAGTCGGGTTTATAGCGTTCGGTGACCAGACGGGCAGCCACCCCTTCAAAGCACTCTTCGTGCACGATGCAGGCAACATAGATTCGACCCGCAAAGTTACGTTGATGATCCTGACCATAGAAACCAACGGCGGAGATCATGGCGGCAACCGCACCTTTCATATCGGTGGTGCCACGGCCATAAATTTTGCCGTCTTCAATTTCGCCACCGTAAGGGTCACGACTCCACTTCTCTTCATCAACCGGCACTGTATCAATATGCCCATCCAAAACCAGCGTTTTACCCGGTTTATTACCAATGATGCCACCGATAATATTGCCGTATTTATCTACGTGAATATCGTCAAACTGGTAGCTCTTCATTATTTTTTCGATAGCTTTAACGACATTCCCTTCCTGACCTGAATAGCTTTTTTCATGAATAAGGGTCTGACAGTTTTTCACCACTTCATCAAAACGACTTACTGATAACATTGTTTTTTCTCCGTTATTACTCTGAAAATAGGTGATTAATATTTTTTAAAGCTGGGAATTTCTCCGTCCCAGACAATGTCGAGATAGCGTTGCGGGTCGGTATCGCCCTCGGTGCTGATGACTAAAATTCGGGAATCCTGATTCAGTCCTAGTTGCTGGCGAGTTTCCTCCATGGCGGGTGACTGCATCAGAATGGATAGTAAGCCGGTGGTCACCGCGCCGGATTCACCGGAAACGATACGTGGATCGCCTGCCAGCGGGTTGCCTAAGATGCGCATACCGTGGGTGGCAACAAAGTCGGGGCACGATGCAAAACCATCGGCGTAATCCCGCAGTAGGTCCCAACCAATGCTGTTGGCTTCACCGCAGGCTAATCCAGCCATCACGGTTTGCAGGTCGCCACCAACAGGGATGGCATCCCCTTTTTGGGACTGGGCGGAGCGGTACAGGCAGTCGGCGATGAGCGCTTCAGCCACAATCACTTTTGGTCGATTCTTACCGTAAGCGGCGGTTAACATGCCCTGCGCCATTCCGGCAAAGGAACCAACACCAGCCTGCACAAAGACGTGAGTAGGTGGAACCTGATGCAGTTGTTCAAGGGATTCCAGCATCAGCGAACCGTAACCTTGCATAATCCACAGAGGAATCTTTTCATAACCTTCCCAGGCGGTATCCTGAACCACGATCCAGCCATATTTTTCCGCTTGTTCTGCGGTCATTCGTACTGCATCGTCATAGTTCATATTGACGATTTCTGCGGTAGCGCCTTCATTACGAATTGCAGCCAGACGCTCAGGTGAAGAGCCTTTTGGCATATACACCACAGATTTCTGTTTTAGCTGGCGCGCCATCCAGGCTACGCCACGGCCATGGTTGCCGTCGGTGGTAGTGGCAAAAGTCACCTCTTTCAGTATTTTTCTCACTTCATCGCTGGTCATGACATCAAAAGGCAGTTCACTGATATCTTTATTCAGTTTCTCTGCGATATGGCGGGCCATGGCATAAGCACCACCCAGTACCTTAAATGCTTTTAACCCAAAGCGTTGTGATTCATCTTTAAGATAGATGCTTTTCACCCTTAATTTCTCTGACAACGCCGGCAGGTTGTACAGGGGAGTCGGGGCATATCCGGGGATAGAACGGTGAAAATTTAGTGCTTTTATCAGCTCTTCATAGCTAAACGGTTTAAGAGGCGCGGTCGGTCGTTCTGTAAATTCCGTATGGTTTATAAAAAACTGTAATTTATCCTGCATGGAAAAACCTCATGGTCTGTTTTTAAATTTCTACAACGCATTGATTGCAGAAATATTGTTATCGATGAATAGGTAAGAGCAAGAGGTGTGCCATATTGGTTTTTTATTGAAGATATATAGAAGAAAGCGACTATTTGCTGTTGATTCTTAATGAATTAATAGCAATCAATGTGATAACTAAGTTCTGATCCAGTAAATTGCGGCTTATCAATAAGATGATAATTTATCAATTGTGATAAATTATGTGATCTGTATAGATAAATAATTATTTCTATTTAAATACAATAAAATAATTTAAATAAATTTCTATTTTTGAATCTGATGCAAACGATTTATCAAATTTTGATAAATGGATGTTTCTACAAGGATATCTGCTAATGATCTCTGTGCTGAGTAATATTCAGGATGATATTTGTAGTTATGCTGATGCCATTTCCGGTATTACCGGAACGGACGTTGAGATTATTGATGATTCCCTGATTCGCATTGCCGGAACGGGGAAATATCGACATATGCTTAATCAAAACGTAGCCAAAAATGGCTATATCTATCGCCATGTTTTACAGGTGCAGGAAACCGTACTGATTAAAAACCCCGGTGAAAATGCCCTGTGTCAACACTGTGAGAAACATCTCTACTGTTCAGAAATGCTGGATCTGAACGCGCCGATATTCCTTAACGATAAAGTGATTGGTGTGATTGGCATCATTTGTTCAACTCAGGAACAACGCCAGACGCTAATGAATCAGATCGATAAGTTTATTACTTTCATCGAACAGATTGCGGTGATGATCTCCAGCAAAGTGTTCGAATGTCTGGAACGCCTGCGGGCCCAGGAGACATTAGGGGCATTTCGCAGCCTGATTGATGCGATGGATCGCGGCGTAGTGGCCATTGATGGTAAAAATCGTATCTGGCACGCTAATCTTTCCGCTGCCCGACTGTTTAACCGGGAAGTCATCGGCCTGTCGCTGACTATCGAAACCACCGGCGATATTATTTATGGTGATGAAGAAGCCTGGCTAACGCTGGAGGATCAAAAACGCCACGTACTCTGTAAACAGATTTCCCTCTCTTCAGTGGAAAACGATAGCCTGACGATGGTGATATTTCACGATGCCCGGGACTATATGAGCAAAATCACCAACTCACCTTATGAATCAGACAGCCGGGCCCGATTAATTGGCCACTCCCAGCCGATGGCGCAGTTGAGAAATACCATTGCCAAGATTGCTAACAGCTATGCCAGCGTATTGATCACTGGTGAAAGCGGTTCCGGCAAAGAGGTCGTCGCGTTTTCTATTCATCAAAATAGCCCGCGTAAAACTGCACCTTTTGTCACCATTAACTGCGCAGCGATACCTGAGCCATTGCTGGAAAGTGAACTCTTTGGTTACGTTCGTGGCGCATTTAGCGGCGCAGATCCAAAGGGACGGGTAGGGAAGTTTGAGCTGGCAAATGGCGGCAGCCTGTTTTTGGATGAAATTGGCGATATGCCGCTGCATTTACAGGCCAAACTGCTGAGAGTGTTGCAGGAGAAGGCTATTACCCGCGTAGGCTCTAATAATGTGATTAATATTGATGTGCGAATTATTGCCGCTACCAATAAAAATATTTATGACATGGTGGAAAATGGGCAATTTCGTGAGGATCTGTTTTATCGCCTGAATGTTGTGCCGCTGGTGCTGCCTTCGTTAAGGGAACGCCGGGAGGATATTGCCGAGCTGGCCCAATACTTTGCCGATGAGTTTTCAGTAAATTATGCCCGTCAGCGCCAGAAAATCCCGGCGGATATTATTAACTTGCTCTACTCCTATCGTTGGCCGGGTAATATTCGTGAATTGCGTAATGTGATTGAGTATATTTACGTGATGCAAGGGGATGCGACGGGAATTAATGCCAGTCACTTACCGCCCCATTTGTTACATGTGATGAAACAAGAGAAAAGCAGCATCAAAGGCCTTCAACGGCTGGATAAGCAGGGAAAACAGGCCGAACGTGAGGTTATCGAAAATGCTTTACGCCAATATGGAGTTAGTGTGGAGGGTAAAAAGCAGGCCGCTGAGGCATTAGGAGTAGGAATTGCCACTTTGTATCGTAAAATTAAGCAATATGATTTAGCCTGATTGACTGATAACAGATTCTGTTAACGCTGTACGAAGCGAAGGAACCGCATATCTGATGAATCACTTACGCATAATATTTCCGCTGGTGCTATCTTCCAGCTTATGGCTACTGCTTTGCCATTCACTCACTCTGATGCTGGAAAACTGGGCGACTTCAACTTATGGTGTTTCATCATTGGGATGTTCTGAAACATTACGACAGCAGCTAAAACAGTTTAATGAGCAATTGTTAGTACCTGCAATCCTGGCTGGTTTACTCATTAGCCTGTTCTATTTTTTTCTGTTGCATAAGTGTTCCGATCTATTAAAACAGCCTCGCCTGTTGAGAATTTTATGTTGGCTGGTTGGGGCAATAATATTGGGTGTGGTGCTCTATTTTTTCTCTCAAATTGCAGGATTGATGATGTTGTATCACTGGCTTCCCGTTGGTGAGCTTACCACTGATGCTTGTGGCTAAATCAATACAGGGCTGATTGACCTGACACCTTGCTGTCAATGTCATACATTTAATATCAGGAATTAAATTATTTATGAGGCAATCGATGGGCGAGCTGGAACGAAGAGCGAGAGTATTTGCCACTCAGGCACATACTGAGATTAATCAACGACGTAAATATACTAATGCACCTTATATTGTTCATCCGGCGGCGGTTGTTGAGTTGGTTCGTTCGGTTCCCCATACCCAGGAGATGATTGCAGCAGCCTGGTTACACGATACGGTAGAAGATACGATGGTGAGCCTGAAAGATATTGAGCAATATTTTGGTCACAGGGTGGCGAATTATGTGGAAATGTTGACCAAAGTTAGCCGGAGT
This sequence comes from Limnobaculum eriocheiris, assembly GCF_021010575.1. GTDB lineage: Bacteria > Pseudomonadota > Gammaproteobacteria > Enterobacterales > Enterobacteriaceae > Limnobaculum > Limnobaculum eriocheiris. The sequence continues at coordinate 32,484 of NZ_JAJNAG010000026.1, forward strand.
ACCGATGGCGATCGTAAAGCCAGATTCCATCTTGACCTGATGCATACCGCCCGAGCCTGCCCGGAAGCAAAAACCATTAAGCTGGCGGATATTATTGACAATAGCCGTAATATTGCACACTTTGATCCGGAGTTTGCGGTGGATTATCTGGGAGAGAAGCGCAATCAGTTGGAGGTTTTGGTTCAGGGCGATCGCGGTTTATTCCATCGCGCAGAAGAGATGGTGATGCGGGGAATTGATGATGCCAAAAGACGATTAAGTGGCCGCTGATATAGCCTGTTTATGCTATCAATCCACCGTAAGAAAGGCAGCGAATGCTGCCTTTCTTACGCGCTTATCGGAATTATTTTTCCGGCGTCATTATAATGGGACTGTACTCAATCGGAACCCATTTATAGCTTTTGCCTTCAACGCCAACGTGCCCAAGCCCGGGGAACGGCAGATGCGCCCCTGCAATCCACAGGTCGTTTTTAGCGATATTAGCGAACAATTTTTTGCGGGTTTCTATGGCCTGCTTACTGTTAACATCAAACTCAAGCGCCACTTCAGGATGAGCAAATTGAATGGAGTGGCTGTGAACGATATCACCCCAGACCAGCAAATTCTGATCCTTTGAACTGAATAAATAGGAAGAGTGACCTGGCGTATGACCAGGTGTTGCTATGACCTCCACTCCAGGAATCAGGGTATCACCGGGGTTATAGACTTTAAACTTATCTGCTGTTTGATAAGGTGTTACGGCATCCTGAGCCATTTTGAATAGTGGTTTTGCCGTATCTGGTGCTTTAGCCATCACTGCCGGGTTTAACCAATAATCCGCCTCGGCTTTAGAAGCGTAGACGGTGGCATTAGGAAATGCCATCTTACCGTCATCAGCGATACCACAGGTATGGTCAGCATGCAGGTGGGTTAATAGTACGGTATCAATTTGCTCAGGAGAGTAACCCGCAGCCTTAAGATTGCTGTTAATTGCTCCCAACGTTGGGCCAAAGCACTTAGCGGTGCCGGAATCCACTAACACCAGATTTTTTCCGGTATTAATCAGATAGGCGTTAACGGCGGTTTGAACACCGTTATTACTGTCGATAAACATTTTATCCATCAGGGTTTTGGCGTCTTTAGCACTGATCCCTTTAAGGAGTTTATTATCGATTTTGACATAACCGTCATACAGTGCGGTAATTTCAAAATCGCCTAATTGCATGCGGTAATAGCCGGGAACTTGTACTTTTTGTTGAGCTGGCGTTGATATTTTTGCCACAGCGGGCTGTGCTGTCGCAATTAAACCGGTTCCCGCTATTGTCAGAGCAAGCAGGATCCGGCGAACGTTTGTCTTCATACCTGATTTTTCCTGATGATATCCCTATTAACTATAGAGGCATTGTGGTCAAATAAAAGTTATCCGGCTATTTTTACAACACGACACTGTTGGCATAACGGATAACTGTCGATATATGGTTTTAATAACTGATACATAACTTCAAACTGGTTACCATATATATAAAGAGCCGTTTCGGTATTGCCCTGATAATAGCTGTGTATGCTGCCTTCATCACCCAAAAGTTTTTCAATCTCAGCCCAGACGTCATTAATATCGCAATTTTGGTAGATATCATCCGGCAGGTCCGTGCCATTAAGATAGAGGCCAAGCCCTTCATGTTCACCAAAAGGGATGACTTTATCTCCAATGCGTAGTCTGGAACCTTTAGGAGAAAGCGTATTTTTCAGAAAATTTAAGATGTGCCCGATCGCCTGTTCGCTGCTATCAACGGCTTCAATTTCAATATCGCACTCCCGGATTTCACCATTATCTTCCAGTAGCGAACCACCACCGCAAATCTCGCCGATATTTTGTTTCTCGAGTACAAGGCTTAGGGCATCTTCTAAATCTGCGCGATGCATTGGTTGTAGTTTGGCGTTCAGTGTGATGGCAATAAATGCTTTTTGGGGCGTTTTCTTGCCGAAGAGGTTTTTAAACATGTCAGATTCCTTCTGATCGCTGTTATTTTTCCATAGTCTCAACACATGGTCATTGAGGGCAAATACATGATAATGATTATACCCGGTAAATGATGTAATCAGTCCCTTATTTTGTTAATAATTTACAGAGAACATTTTGCTTTCAGTAAGCAAAGGGGGAGGAATGAAAGTTTGTTATGTGGCCTATGTTTCGGGGATTGTGCAGGGTGTTGGGTTTCGTTATTACACTCAGCAACAGGCAGCGGCGCTTGGCGTGACGGGATATGCCTATAATATGGATGATGGTCGGGTTGAGGTATACGCCTGCGGCGAGCAGCAACAGGTAGAGAAATTACTGGCGTGGCTTAAGGTTGGGCCAAAATCGGCGAGGGTGGAAAGGGTGTTGGTAGAGCCGCGGGCGGTGAAGGATGTGGAGGGGTTTAGGATTAGGTATTGAGGCTGGATATATTCAATATGGTAAAAATTTTGCTGCTTTAGGTGTTGTCGGGCATTGTTTTGGTTCTGTGTCTGTTTCGCCGCTTTAAGTATTGTGTTTATCTCGACAATGGGGTTTGCGTCGAGCAGAGGGGCGTTGGGGCGAACGCCCCTCAACACCCCTGACTCGACGCGGGCAGCGGGGCTGAGTCAGGTTCAGTACTTGAGGCGGCGAAATGTACACGGATCCAACAACACTCTCAAACAACAGCAAATGCTTCAGGGCAACCTTAATCCTCCAAAATATACGTACTATCAAATTTCAGGTAGACTAACCACATCATTTTCCCGGTTTTTAATCACCCTAATAACTACGTCAGGATCTTCTATGACTCATCCATCCGTGTCGATTCAGAATCTTCATACTTTTGGTTTACCCGTTCATGCCCGGCGCGTCATTGTTGCTGAATCTGCGGAGCAATTGGTTGAAGCATGGCAGGAGTCTGAACAACAGCAGTGTTCGGCATTGCTGCTGGGCGAAGGCAGCAATATGCTGTTTTTAGAGGATTTTGACGGTTGGATTATTCAGAATCGTATTAAAGGCATGGAAATCGGCCAGTCGGCCAATAATTGGTATTTGCATGTTGGTGCTGGTGAAAACTGGCATGAGCTGGTGCGTTATGCGCTGGAGCATAATATTGCCGGATTGGAAAATCTGGCGCTAATCCCTGGCTGTGTAGGTTCTGCACCCATCCAAAATATTGGTGCCTATGGTGTTGAGCTAAAAGACGTTTGTGAATATGTCGACTTATATAACCTGAGAACAGGAGAGTTGACTCGTCTGAAGGCTAATCAGTGCCATTTTGGTTATCGGGAAAGTATTTTTAAGCACCAGTATCGCGATGGTTATGCCATTGTTGCTGTTGGCTTAAAGCTACCGAAACAGTGGAAACCGGTACTAAGCTACGGCGACCTGCGTCAGTTTGAACCGCAAACAGTGACCCCAATGCAGGTATTTGATGCCGTTTGTGCCATGCGTACCAGCAAATTACCCGACCCTAAGGTCACCGGAAATGCCGGTAGTTTCTTTAAAAATCCGGTGGTGAGTGCTGAACAGGCTGCTGGTATTCTGAAAAACTATCCGACAGCACCACATTATCCCCAGACCGACGGCCAGGAGAAACTGGCAGCGGGCTGGTTGATTGATATGTGCCAGTTGAAAGGCCATCGTATTGGCGGTGCTGCGGTTCATCAACAGCAAGCGCTGGTACTGATTAATCAGGATAATGCCACCTCTCAGGACGTCGTTGCTTTAGCTTCCTATGTGCAAAAGCAAGTTGCGGAACGTTTTAATGTTCTGCTGGAACCGGAAGTTCGTTTTATTGGCAAAACCGGTGAGCGTAACGCGCTTGAGGTACTGGCATGAAAAATATCGCAGTGCCGCTACAACTGGTAAAGATATTATCTGATGGCGATTTTCATTCCGGTGAGCAAATCGGTACCGAGCTGGGAATGAGTCGGGCAGCCATCAATAAGTATATGCAAACTCTGAAGGACTGGGGGCTGGATGTATTTACCGTTCCCGGCAAAGGTTATAGTTTGCCCGCGCCAATCCAGCTACTTGACGAACAATTAATTAAGCAACGTTTGCCCGAAGGGCACGTGACCGTATTACCGGTTATTGACTCTACCAATCAGTATCTGATGGAACGGCTCGACCAACTCCGGTCCGGCGATGCCTGCGTAGCTGAATACCAACAGTCCGGGCGTGGTCGTCGTGGGCGCCAGTGGTTTTCTCCTTTTGGTGCTAACCTCTATCTTTCTATGTTCTGGCGTCTGGAACAGGGGCCCGCTGCGGCTATTGGCCTTAGTCTGGTGATTGGTATCGTCATGGCTGAAGTGCTGAGAAAATTAGGTGCTAAAGGGGTTAAGGTGAAGTGGCCTAATGACCTGTACCTGAACGATCGTAAGCTGGCCGGAATTCTGGTGGAGCTCACGGGAAAAACCGGAGATGCCGCCAACGTGGTGATTGGTGCCGGTATTAATTTGAGTATGCGCGAGCCGGACAGTAACGTGGTCAACCAGCAATGGGCGAATCTGGCGGATAGTGGCATTGCCATCGATCGTAACGAATTAGTGCCTTGCTTGCTTTCAACTTTGCGTGAGTCTCTGATTCAGTTTGAACAGCAAGGGTTGGCTCAGTTTGTTTCTCGCTGGCGTAAGCTGGATAACTTTATCGACCGGCCGGTGAAACTGTTGATTGGTGAACAGCAAATTCACGGTATTGCCAGAGGCATTGATAAACAGGGCGCATTATTGTTGGATCAGGATGGCGTTCTTAAACCTTTCATCGGCGGCGAGATTTCGCTGCGTCCTGATAATGGCTAATAAATACCCCGCATTAATTGCGGGGTATTTCATTGAACACAGGAAAGTTCGGTTATTTACGTAGTCGAACTTTCTCTACCGCATGATTATCCCCTTTAGTCAGAATCAGGCTGGCCCTTTCTCTGGTAGGCTGAATATTCTGAATCAGGTTCTTTCCATTAATCTCCAGCCAGATATTGTTAGCGATATTAATCGCTTCTTCTTCAGACAACTGTGCATAGCTGTGGAAGTAAGAGTCAGGATCGGAGAATGCGCCTTTGCGGAATTTAAGGAAGCGATTAACGTACCATTGATGCAGCAGCTCTTCTTTAGCATCCACATAAATGGAGAAATCGACAAAGTCGGAAACGAATACCCGGTGCGGTGACTGGGGATAATCCATTCCGCTTTGCAGTACGTTAAGACCTTCAAGAATCAGAATATCCGGTTGCTCAATGGTCTGCGTCTCACCCGGTAAAATATCGTAAGTCAGATGCGAGTAAACCGGTGCTTCAACCCGCGGCACGCCTGATTTGATATCTGAAACAAAACGCACCAGATTCTGAATATCGTAAGATTGGGGAAACCCCTTTTTCTGCATCATATCCCGTTCACGCAGAATATGGTTGGGGTGCAGAAAACCATCGGTAGTGACCAATTCAACCCGTCGGTGTTTAGACCAGCGACTCAGTAGCGCTTGTAATACCCGCGCACTGGTACTTTTACCTACGGCAACGCTACCGGCTACGCTGATAATGTAAGGAACCCGCTGGTTTTTAATTCCCAGAAACTTCTCCAGAACCGCCTGATTTTGCAGGTTACTGTCGATGTAAAAATTTAACAGGCGTGAAAGCGGCAGATAGACCTGAGAAACTTCGTCCAGCGACAGGTCTTCGTTAATCCCTTTCAGGTTAATAATTTCTTGTTCGGTTAACGTCAATGGCTCTGAATCCCTCAGAGCTGCCCACTGCTTACGACTAAATTCCATGTAGGGGCTTAAAGTAAATAGTTGTTGTTTGTTATTCATAAACCGTACTCTGTTGGTCAGCATCCTGTGTATTGTTATTGCGTCATAGCTGCGGGCCGAACAAGGGAATAGTCGACGTGAGGTGACATTATAGACATCTTCGGCTAAAGCCGAGTAGTTTTTGTGCCCTAATTGATAATTTCTTTGATCTTTTTGGATGACCCTCGCTGATTGGTAGCGCAAAATAACGATGATATGGGCGATAATCGTGAACGATATGATTAAGGGGCATGATGTGATATCGAATGGGATACAGCTTCGGGTTAAAGGAAAGGTACAGGGGGTTGGTTTTCGCCCTTACGTATGGCAATTAGCGCACGATTTGTCGCTGGCTGGCGATGTCTGTAATGATGCTGAAGGTGTGCTGATTCGTCTGGCGATGCCGCCTGAAGACCTTTATCAAACCTTTTTGACTCAGTTATATGAGCGTTGTCCACCACTGGCTCATATAGAAAGCATTACGCCTCACGCTTTAAACTGGCAAACGTTACCGCTGGATTTTACTATTCGCAGCAGCGGTGAAGGTCATATGGATACTCAGGTGATACCCGATGCGGCAACGTGTTCCCATTGTCTGAGTGAGCTTTATCATTCTCAGGATCGTCGCTACCGCTACCCTTTTATTAACTGCACCCATTGTGGACCACGTTTCACGATTATTCGCAAAATGCCTTATGACCGACCCAATACGGCGATGGCTGAATTTCCTTTGTGCCCAGCCTGTTTAGCGGAATATGAATCACCGGCCGATCGTCGTTTTCATGCTCAACCTAACGCCTGCCCGGTTTGTGGTCCGCATATTTGGCTGAGTCGCAAAGGCGATCCCTCAACGAATAAGATAATCGGAGAAGAAGCCTTGCAACAGGCCGCTGATTTATTATTAAGCGGCGGGATTTTGGCCATAAAAGGTTTAGGTGGTTTTCATTTGGCATGTGATGCCACTAATAGTGATGCCGTTAATGAGTTACGCCAGCGTAAACATCGTCCATCCAAGCCTTTGGCCGTCATGTTGCCTTCGCCGGAATGGCTGAGTTACTGTAGTCAGGAACATGATGATGCATTAAAACAGCTGTTAAAAAGCAGTCCGGCTCCGATTGTTTTGTTGACACAATCGCTGGGTTCTCCTTTAAGTGATGCTATTTGCCCGGGGCTTGATGAAGTGGGGGTGATGCTACCATCAAATCCTTTGCAGCATCTGTTGATTGGTATGGTGAACCGACCGCTGGTGATGACTTCTGGTAATGCTTCAGGTAAACCACCTGTGCTGTCAAACCCGCAGGCGCTGGATGACTTAATCGATATTGCCGATCTGTGGCTGATGCATAATCGGGATATTGTGCAGCGGGCAGATGACTCGGTAATACGTTATCACCATGGCAAAGCGGAAATGTTACGTCGCGCCAGAGGTTATGTTCCTGATGCCATTGAACTGCCCGGCGGCTTTGAACAGATATCGCCGATTCTTTCTATGGGTGCCGATTTGAAAAACACGTTCTGCCTGTTAAGAGGCAACGCCGCGGTACTCAGCCAGAATTTAGGAGATCTGGAGGATCTGGATATCCAGCAGCAGTATCAGCGATCGCTGACACTATTTGAGGATATCTATCATTTTGTACCAGAATCTATTGTAGTGGATGCGCATCCCGGCTATGTCAGTCATCGTTACGGCAGAGAACTGGCGGCGCAACGTGGATTACCGGTTATTGAGGTTTTGCATCATCATGCTCATATAGCTGCCTGTCTGGCAGAGCACGGCTGGCGAAAAGACCAGGGATCGGTAATTGGCCTGGCTCTGGATGGTTTAGGATATGGCGAGGGTGGTCAGTTATGGGGTGGGGAGTGCCTGTTGGTTGATTATCAGCATTGCCATCATCTTGGCGGATTGCCCGCAGTAGCAATGCCGGGAGGCGATAAAGCCGCTTCTCAACCATGGCGTAATCTGTTGGCTCAGTGGTTGCGCTTTGTACCCGACTGGCAGAAGTATTCCGCGGCTGCAATGATTACCAGAGAAAATTGGCAGCCGTTAGCCATTGCTGTTGAGCGAGAGTTAAATTCACCGCCGGCTTCTTCTTGTGGTCGTTTGTTTGATGCCGTTGCCGCCGCACTGGCAATCTCTTCCTCTGCTATCAGCTGGGAAGGTGAGGCAGCCTGTAAACTGGAAGCACTGGCGCGGCAATGTTGTCGAACAGCTCACCCTGTGACGATGCCCGTTGTTAATAATCAGTTGGATTTAGCAACGTTCTGGCATCAATGGTTGATATATCAGGCACCTGCTGCCGAGCGGGCCTATGCATTTCATGATGCATTAGCGCAAGGTTTTGCTACCATGGCAAAAATGTCAGCCCGGCAGCATCAAATCGATACTGTCGTACTGTCCGGTGGGGTTATGCATAATCGTCTGTTACGAGGGTTATTGGTTCACTATCTGAGAGATATGCATGTGATTTGGCCAGAATGTTTGCCGATGGGAGATGGTGGTTTATCTCTCGGGCAGGCAATTATTGCAGCAGCTCGTTAATAAGCATCTATCATTGATCTGTTATTGGAAACTGGTGGGACAATAACGCGCGCCAATATCAGTTAAGGGTTTTTATGAAATTATTTACGTTACTTTCCGCCACGGGAATGATTTGGCTTGGTGTTCTGTTCCCCGCGTATGCACAGCATGATGAACCGCAAATGACTTATACCGGCCAAATAGGGAAATCCCCGGTGGTGGTTGAGCTGGTTGCTTCTGATTCTAATGAAGTGACGGGGCGCTATTTCTATTTACGCTATCGTAAAGATATTGCCCTGACGGGAGTTCAGTCAGAGGGGGGCAGCCTTACTCTGTATGAGAATGAAAACGTTAATGGTAAACAAAAAGCACCCTGGATGATGTTAGTTCCGACCCCGGAAGGCGGGCTAAGCGGTCAGTGGCATGGTGATAAAGCAAAAACTGCGGATGTGTCATTGTTGCCAGCGATTGTCCCGGTTGGTAAAGAACGGGAGCTGACGCCTTATCAAAATGCACTAAGTAAAGATAATCTCTATGATTATTTGCGCCTGCTGAATATGCCGTTGAAAGCTGAGAGTGAACAGGAGTTTATGGGGTATCGAATTCGCTGGTGGAAAGAGCCGGGGTCCGGTATTCGTATGTTTGAACTATTGTCTGGCTACCCTCGGGAGCAGATGGCTCAGGTTAATGTGAGATTGAGAGAGCGTTTATGGCGTGAGGTTGTGGACTATCATGGCTGTATGTTGGGAGGGTTATCCGGCAATTCCGGGCAGGCAGATTTTAATCAATCGGTGAAACTCACCTATTTTTCATCTTCGGTGATTAGTGCATCGGTATTTACTGATTATTACTGTGGTGGGGCACATCCTGATTTTGCTGATTCTCCCATCAATTTAGATATGAAAAGCGGCAAGGAGCTGGCGCTTGAAGATGTCATTTGGTTGGGCAAAGGTAAGCCGGTTTATTACAACGAGCAGGGGGGAGATGATGTCAGTTTTGAAGCGTTCTCCAGTTATCGAAGCGCTGTTTTTGCCCCCTGGATTGTGGAGCAAATGCGTAAATTTCATCCTTCTCAGATGAAAAAGAGTGATGAATGTGATTATAGTACGGTTGAATATTGGTCATTTGTGAACTGGCATTTTACTCCAAAGGGGCTCTATTTTAGCCCGTCATTTCCCCGTGTCGCCCGGGCATGTGAATATCCTGACTGGTCAGTATTACCTTATGCCGCCATCAAAAGTCACGCCGGGAGTTTTAACATAGCTGATTAATCGATAGTGGTGCTGTAAGGATTGCATAAGTAAAACAGCACCGCATTGATATCTTTCTTAATTTTAACAACACTTTAATCTGCTTATTTTTATGCGGTCTATTCTGGTTTTTAATGCGTAAAATTAAATAATGTAAATAAATTTTATTTATATGAAACATCTTTTTGTTTGTTAATCAAGTGTGTTATTAAAATATTAATACCCTTAAAAAATTTTAGTTTTTATTTCCCCTATTAAAATTCACATAAAAAGTGTTTCTTTATGAGTGGTTAGAATAAATTTATAGCACCTTTAAGTGTGTGGTTATTTTATTTTTTTATAACCATAAGTGATATATTTTTAATCAAAAATATCATTTTAATTTTTAATTAATTGTTTTTATTGAATTAATAATATTGTTAATCAATTGTAAATAAAAATAATTATGTATATTTGATGAGCATGAATAGTGCGTCTAGCATTACATTAGAATAACCATCAAAAGTGTCGTTACAATTCATTTGATAGGGTGGTCAGTAAGCAACATAACATTGTTATTCATAAGTATTATCTCCGAAGCCTTTGGGAAAGCTTTTAGGGGGAGGGATGACTTATATCTGAAATCCGAAATACTAAATCTTATTTGCGGAATTCAAGGAGTGTTTAAATTGCTTATAAAAACGGCTAATAAAAGCCGGGGGTACTCCTCATGTCCTCAGAAATATCATTATTACAAAGATCTTTATATCTCACTGGAAATTCTCTTTTAATGTTAACCCTTTCCGCCTGTGGTGGGGGAGGAGGAGGAGGCGGTGGCGGCGGTGGTAATGATGGTGTTGGCGGTACTGCTGCTCCTGTCACACCTCCGGTGGTAACGTCAGCGCCAGTTATTTCGGCGACAGAACCCTTTACTCGTGATACCAACAACCAGAATCTGTTTATTACCCAGGCAGCAGAAGCGCGTATGGCGGGATATACAGGTGCTGGTGTGATTGTTGGTTTAGTAGATAGCGGAGTATTAACTTCTAATCTGGCACTTCAGGGAAAAATTGCTCAATCGCTTACTTATGTTGATCCAAGTACTAACAATACCAGCGTGGGCGATGTCCGTGGTCATGGTACTTCGGTGGCCCAAACCTTAGCAGACCAGAGAGTTGGGCCATTCTCCGGTGGTACTGCACCCGGAGCGACAATTGTCAGTGCCCGAATTATTTCTGATACCTCTACTTCCGCGGGGACTAAGGGTTATTCATTAGCGCAGGTCAATTATGATGTGGCGAATGCCGGCGCTAAAATTCTGAATAATTCCTGGAGTATGCCTGACTGGTCGATTACGGATACATCAACCACGAATAGCTATGTTAATGCTTATCAATACTTCGTCGTTTCCCATGGCGGGTTAGTTGTATTTGCCAGCGGTAATGACAGTGATATTACACCGACCAAAATTGCCTCTTTGCCAACGCTTGCAAATTCAGCCGCTTTAGAGAAAGGATGGCTGGTAGTGAGCGCCGTAAACGTGAACCGACCGGATGAGCTGTCTGCTTATGCAAACGCGTGTGGTATCAGCATGAATTATTGTCTGGTGGCACCGGGTACGGTATCCGTTCTGAGCCAGAATGCACAAACTGGTGAGTTAAGCACTTCACTGGTTTCTGGCACATCATTTGCCACTCCACAGGTAACGGGTGCAGCCGCGATGGTATGGCAGGCATTTCCCTATTTCACTAATGACTTAGTTCGTCAGACTTTACTGGGAACCGCAACCGATATAGGTGATCTTGGTGTTGATGCAACCTTTGGCTATGGCATGCTGAATGTTGATGCTGCAGTACGTGGACCGGCCAAATTTGATTGGGGCGATGTCAGCGTTTCATTCAACGATTATAGCTCAACCTGGGGTAACTCAATCAGCGGTGCGGGCGGTCTGATCAAGAATGGTACCGGAACACTGATACTTGGCAAGGATGCGACCTATACCGGATTAACTCAGGTATTAGGCGGCACACTGGCTTCAAATAACGGATTAGCTTCCGCGGTAAACGTTGGCCCTTCCGGTACGCTGGATGTACGCCGCGTTGGCGGCAATGTCAATAATCAGGGCAGCGTGATATTAAGTAATGGTCAAACTAACTTTGACAGTAACTATACTCAAACGGCTGACGGTCATTTGGCGCTGATATTAGGTTCTACACTGAATGTTAAAGGTAGTGCATCTCTGGCTGGCGATCTGCATGTCTTAGCCGTTCCTCAAGGGTATGTAACCACCACTCAACGTCAGGACGTGTTAACGGCGCAGGGCGGAGTAACCGGGCAATTTAAAACGTTCACCAAGGCATCCGGTGTTTTTCTGGATGCGACACCTGATTACAGCAGCAATCAGGTTTGGCTAAATATCCAACGGGTACAGGCCACGAATGTGGCAGGTGTTGAATATAACGCGGCAGCAACCTCAGGCGCTACTCGGGTTGAACAAGCGTTCACTCAGTTGGATCAACAACTGGCCAATTCACCCACTCCGGCTGATGCTAAAATGTCTGAATTTATGAGCGGAGCAGCCAGCCTGCAACAGTCACCAAATGTTCAGGCGGCTCAAGCCTCTCTGGAGAGCCTGTCCGGACAACTGCCCGCGGCCTCTATGGCAATGACCATGCAAGCGGTTAATGTTAATAACCGTCAGGTTTCTGACCACATTGCTCAACTGATGGACTCTCCGCAAAATAATGCCTGGACCGGCAATATTAATTACCAGAGCAATCTGAACAGCACGGGTTTTTCTGGTGTTAATTACAATATGAATGGTTGGGTCATGGGACAGGATGTTTTTCTGGATAAAAACACCTTTATCGGTAGCGCGCTTACCCGCAGTGATACCTATGGTAGCCTGAGCCGTGGCTCAGAAAGCAGTAGTGGTACTGTGGGTGAAGCTTCGTTGTATGGCGGTAAGATCCTTGATTCTTACTATGTTACCGGGCGTATTGCATCCGGTTACTATGACGGTCAACAAAAACGGATGCTGCTGCTGGGTAATCAAACGGCACGAGTCAACAGCGATCAAAGCGGTAACTACTTTACTCTGGGTAGTGAAATGGGTTATCGCATGAAGAAAGAGGGCTGGCAGTTTATACCTTATGTTGATACCCAATACATCAGTCTGAAACAGGATGCCTTTAAAGAAAACGGCGCTTCTGGTTTTGGTTTACAGGCTAATGCACAGACCACCACGCGCTGGCAGGCTGGCGCAGGTGCTCGTGCCGGTTACGGTTGGGATATGGGAAGTAAAGGTAAAATTAACCTGACGGCCCAGACTCACTATCAACGGGCCATCGCTCAGGATAACGGCAGCTATAACGCCAGCTTTACCGGAGTGAATCAATATATGCCGTTGGATGGTGTTCCACTCTCTCGCGACGTAATGATGGTTGGCAGCGGCCTGGAGTGGGAGTTCTCGGATAACATGGCGCTGAATATGATGTATGAGCAGTATTTTGCTGATAACCAGCAGTCGAATATGGTGAATATGAATGTTAGCGTCAGGTTTTGATTTGCCGTAAATTAGAGCTGAAGGTTTGGGAGTAAGTTTCGTCCGCTAATGATATTAAATCTGACTCGACTATTGTGCGGCGGCCGAGCAGAGGGCATTAAGGCGAATGCTCTCTGCACTCCCGCGCCTTCGCACACGAATCCAGGTCGCGCAAGGGTGAAACACCGCAAGGTGTTTCATAAGTGCCCGTAGCCCGGCTAGGCCCGGCGCACTCTGTATCTGATAACCACTCAGAACTCATGGCCCTTCCGGCCGTACACCTCAGTTCATATAGGTACTGAGTTATTACGGCCGGAATACCCACAACCGCCAATTTAAAGAATCAAAAAACATTCCCCTCAGAACGCAAAAAGCGCCCCAACGGGGCGC
>NZ_JAJNAG010000027.1 GCF_021010575.1 Limnobaculum eriocheiris
CGAACCCATCTTAAACGGTTGACCCGCAAGACTATCTGCTTCTCAAAGTCAGAAGAAATGCACGATAAGATCATCGGATGGTATCTGACGATCAATCATTACCACTAAATCTGCGTCACGACCTAAACACCACGTTACAATATTTAAAATATTTACTTATGGGTATTACCAACGTTATTATTATGCAACGCTAATGAGGAGAATGTAGCACATGGAAAGTTCATTTTCGCCTACTGAAAGTATTTTAAGCCTGTACGCAACAACACTTGAAGAATTTCCACGCCAGGAAATTCAGTTAACCCGTCTTAGCATGCATACCCACTCAAAGTTACTTGAATATCGTAATAAAAATTTCAAGGCGCAGGGAATAAATGAAACGCTGTTTATGGCGTTAGTTATATTAAATGCACAAAAAGACAAGTCAATTCAACCATCAGAGTTAAGCCTGGCCCTCGGTTCGTCCAGAACCAATGCGACACGCATTGCTGACGATCTGGAGAAAAAGGGATGGATCGTTCGTAAAGAAAGTGGCAAGGATCGTCGCTGCCTGCATCTGTTCCTGACCCCGGCAGGACAGGATTTCATTAATGGTATGTTCCCACAGCAGCATGCAAATTTAATCAAGATTTGGGATGTCTTCTCAGAGGAAGAACGTACTCAACTTGAACAGTTAAATCGCAAACTGCTTACCCGCCTGGAAACTATCGACCACACCTGATTGTTAATGCTGTAATTTAGCCAAATATGCGATCCCGTCGTATACTGCTAAATTACAGCAGTTTATCGCTGCCTTATTGCACAAAATACCCATAAACTATAGCGCTGGATTTCAGGGTAACTGAATGCCTTTCTGTGTCATTCAGAGCAAACTTATTTGAGGTAGAACCGAATGTCCGCGGAAACGCTCTCCCCGCAACCAAGAAGTAATAAACAAACGCGCAAGCTGGCCATGATAATAGCATCCGTGCTGTTCATCCTTATTGGCGCGGGCTATGCCATCTACTGGTTTGTTGCGTTACGTCATCATCAGGCAACCGATGATGCTTATGTGGCCGGTAATCAGATTCAGGTTATGGCTCAAATAGCCGGTAACGTGACCACTATCCATGTGGATAATACTGACCGGGTAAAACAGGGAGATGTTCTGTTAACGCTGGATCCAACGGATGCACAACAAGCCTTTGAGCGTGCTCAAACCGCACTGGCAAACAGCGTGCGCCAAACTCATCAATTAATTATCAATAACCGCCAGTTGCAGGCCAATATTGAGCTGAAAAAAACGGCTCTAAACCAGGCAACGGCAGATCTGGTTCGCAGAGAAACGTTGGGTAAAGCTGCTGCAATCGGTAAAGAAGAGCTACAACACGCCAGAGACGCAGCCGTTAGCGCTCGTGCTGAACTGGAAGTGGCATTACAACAATATCAGGCCAACAATGCGCTGGTGCTTAATACTCCACTTGAACTGCACCCTTCCGTGCAGCATGCATCATCCCAACTTCGTGATGCCTGGTTAACGTTACAGCGCACTAAAGTTGTGTCGCCTATCGATGGCTATGTTTCACGCCGTAGCGTTCAGGTTGGTGCGCAAGTCGCCGTGGGTAATCCACTCATGGTGATAGTTCCCGCCGATCAGGTTTGGGTTGATGCTAACTTTAAAGAGACGCAACTGGCCAATATGCGCATTGGTCAACCGGTCCGTATCACCAGTGATTTCTATGGTGACGATGTGGAATATACCGGCACCGTCGCCGGGCTGGACATGGGGACTGGTAGTGCCTTCTCGCTACTGCCGGCACAAAATGCGACCGGTAACTGGATTAAAGTCGTTCAGCGCCTGCCAGTACGTATTGAACTTGACCCACAGCAGGTTGCACAGCATCCGTTGCGTATCGGCCTGTCAATGGAAGTTACGGTAGATACGGCCGTTCAAAATGGACTGGTGCTGGCCGAAAAACCACGTCAGGGAGTCGCCTATGAGACCAATGCGCTCACATATGACCTGACACCGGTAAATATGCTGATTACTGATATCATCCATGCCAACGCCGGCAACTGATGCCAAAAATGAATAAAGCACCGCTCAAGCCCCTTCAAGGGGCTCAATTAGGTTGGATCACGCTGGCTCTGGCACTGGCTACATTTATGCAGGTGCTGGATTCCACTATTGCCAACGTGGCAATCCCAACCATTTCCGGCGATCTGGGCTCATCCCTCTCTCAGGGAACATGGGTTATCACTTCGTTTGGTGTCGCTAACGCTATCTCCATCCCGTTAACCGGCTGGTTTGCCAAACGCGTTGGTGAAGTGCGTCTGTTTATGGCTTCCATTACGCTATTCGTGGTGGCTTCATGGCTGTGTGGGATGTCACACAGCCTGGAGATGCTTATCTTTTCCCGGGTTATTCAGGGGTTGGTAGCCGGGCCAATTATGCCGCTATCCCAAAGCCTGCTGTTGAATAACTATCCTCCGCTGAAGCGCAGTATGGCTTTAGCTTTATGGTCAATGACGGTAACGGTGGCGCCCATTTTTGGGCCAATACTGGGCGGCTGGATCAGCGATAACTACCACTGGGGATGGATTTTTTATATTAACGTTCCGGTCGGTATTGCTGTGGTTATTATTACCTGGGGCATCTTAAAAGATCGGGAAACACCCACTGAAATCCGCCCTATTGATACCGTTGGGCTGGTGTTGCTGGTGGTGGGGATTGGCTGCTTCCAGATGCTGCTTGACCGGGGCAAAGAGCTGGACTGGTTCCATTCAACTGAAATTATCGTTTTATCGGTAATTGCCGTAGTCGCGATCACCTTCCTGATTATTTGGGAGTTAACGGACGATCACCCGATTGTGGATTTATCACTATTTAAGTCGAGAAACTTCACTATAGGGTGTCTGTGTATCAGCCTGGCATTTATGCTGTATATCGGCTCAATTGTGTTACAGCCACAGTTATTGCAGGTGGTGTATGGTTATACCGCTACCTGGGCAGGACTGGCCGCTGCGCCAATAGGGCTAATTCCATTACTATTAGCGCCGATTATCGGTAAATATGGTCCTAAAATCGATTTACGTCGATTAGTTACCTTTAGCTTTATTGTGTATGCCGGTTGTTTCTACTGGCGGGCCTATACTTTTGAACCGGCAATGGATTTTGCCGCCGTTGCCTGGCCTCAGTTTGTGCAGGGTTTTGCCATTGCCTGTTTCTTTATGCCGCTGACGACAATTACGCTTTCCGATGTAGAGTCATCAAAAATTGCAGCAGCATCCAGCTTGTCTAACTTTTTACGAACATTGGCAGGCTCCGTAGGCACATCTATTACCACTACCTCCTGGACTCAAAGGGAGGCATTGCACCATACCCGATTAACCGAAGCCATTAACCCTTATAATCCGCTGTCGCAGCATACTTATGAATCTATGGGTAAAATGGGGATGTCGCCGGGGCAGATTAGCGCCTATCTCAACAATCAGATAACCAATCAGGGGCTGATTATTTCTGCCAATGAGATTTTCTGGCTGTTTGGCGGGATCTTCCTGTTGCTGTTAGTATTTGTCTGGTTTGCTAAACCACCGTTTATTATTGGTGGCGGAGCGGCACATCGAAGTGCGGAACACTAAATAAAAACAAACCTGTTGTTTATAACTATATTATCTGAATAGAAAAACAACCTGATGTCGTTCGCTACACAGGTTGTTATTTATTAGACGTGTTATTGGTTAGATTTAATATTGCGTAAATTTTGTCCACTAATAATGTAGTGTAAAAATTAGTAATTATGCAAGTGGCCGAGCAGGGGGCGTTAAGGGCGAACGCCCCCTGCACCCTTACGCCTTCGCACCCGAATCCAGACCGTGTTGATAAACAATATCCATATTGCTACTCAGGCTACCGGCACATCATTCACATCCAACCCAAGACGCGCTGAATAATCTTTGCATAATGCAGCAGATTCGCGCCCAGCTGTTCGATCATCGCGGGCGTTGCCCCTTTTTGTGGGCCAAATATCGCTGATGCCCCCTGAGGGCCGGTTAATAGATTGTTTAGCACCCAATGCCTGAACCATCCCTGCTCCACCGTCATTAGTTGCACTGCGGCCATACCCACCAGTTGACCATGTTGGCGTAAAACGTCACCCCGTCAGGCCAATCACCCCGACGATATCCTGAGCGAGTTTGGCATCAAGGTGATCAAAAGACATGGCGGTATCCCTGAAGTAGTTCCGACCCTCAAGACTAATTGTTGTTTTTATTCAGGGCATTGTGCAAATGTGCAGATGTGTATTCTATTTATTCAAATTGCGGAAACAGTCACAATTATGAGAAGGGAAAATAGCGATTTGTATAGGAAAAATATCAATTTGATAACAATAACGGTATATCTCCCTGAAACAGGGAGAAGATAAAGGGAGATCTTGTAGGGAGCAGCATATTCGACAACGGAGCTACTCTGCCGCCATTAATTTACGATATTCATCATAAGCATAGAGATCGGTCATGCCGCTGATATAATCCTGAATCAATCGGGCACGATAATAGAATTCGCGAATCTCTAACTGAGATTCAGGCAAATGCCCTAATTTAGCCATCGCTTCTTTATAGGCCATACAGTGTTTGGTGGAAAGTTTATGGAACAGTCGGGTTTCTATCAGATAGCCCCGGTGACCGTTCTCTTTAACCAAACGAGTAAAATCAGCCATGGGCATATCCAGCAACGGGCTGTAAATATCCAACAGACCATTAATCACCCGATAGCCCTGTAGCTCCAACTGCTCAACTTCTTCGTGACTGAAAACATATTTCAGCGCTACATTTTTATAAGCGCTCAATAACTTAAAGGCCTCGTCACCGTCTTCCAGTAGCGCCTGATTAAAGCGGCCGGCAAATATCGCTGGTAAATTCTGAATAAAGCGCTGGGCCGCTTTAGGTACCAGTTGACCCACGGTATATACCCGCAGGTACATAAAAAATTGATCTTCACGATGACGATAGCCGCTTCCCCGTTCCATTTTGCAGATGGCGCTACCGACGGTTTTATCAAATAAATCGCCCTCGGCTACCGTTCCCCAGGCACATTTCAGATGGTCATATAGCTGCTCAATAGTCAGAATGCTCTTCTCCACTGCATCTTCAAGATCGGCAATGCAGTAAGAAATATCGTCTGCCGCTTCCATAATATAAGTCAGCGGGTAGCGGCTGAACTCTTCCATGCCCAGCTTATAACGTAGCTCGGTAACAAACGCTTCTTCCGCCAGATAGTAGCCGGGTTTTTTCATCAAATAGCTGAACTCAGCGGGAACGCTGTCTGACCAGTAGGCAGGTTTGGTGTATTTCAGTATGCAGGCAACCTGAGAATAGGTCAGATTCAGTTTCAGCAGCGTATGCACCAGGCGAATCGCCTGCGCATTTCCTTCAAAGTTACTTAAGTCCTGACAGATGCGCAGTCGGAGTTGATTCAATTCTGGCTGATTGTCTTCCAGCCGCAGGCAATTATAGTGGCATAGCTTACCGGCCCCGGCGTTAAGACGTTTACCAAACCAGTTATTAATTGCGGCTTCACCAAAATGGCCAAAAGGAGGATTACCCACATCATGCATCAGGCAGGCCATTTCAACGATGCTTTCAAAAGCCTCCAGGGTTTTATCCAGCCCTAATTGCTCAATACGTCCCTCTTTTTTCAACTGGTAAAAGATATCTTTGGCAATATGGCGACCGACCTGTTGTACCTCCATGGAATGAGTTAAACGGCTGCGCACCGCTGCGTTGCGCTCCAGTGGAAATACCTGTGTCTTTTGTTGTAACCGGCGAATAGCCGCAGAATTGATAATACGCCCGCGATCGCTTTCAAACTGGCGGGTAATTTCGTATTCCCCTAAGGGGACTGGCGATGATGAACTAAAAGGACGCTGAACTGTTATTCTCTTGCCAAAATCAATCCCGGACATAGCCTCTTCCCATTCTGCTGGTGGCAGCGCTGCGTTCTTCCCCCGAAGCCCTGCCTTTTCGATTCTATCCTGATGAAAACCAAAGTGGTTCTGTTTCATCGCGATATGACATTTTCAGCCATAATCATACATTATCCGCTCACGGATTAAAGATTAATCAAAAGCCGCTAAAAATCTCTGCATCTGAAGCGACTCATTTCCCTCATTAGCATGATAGACTACGCGCCAATTTATGCATCGAACTTAGCAGGAGATCGCGATGAAAATAGGTATTATTGGCGCCATGGAGCAGGAAGTTGCTCTGCTGCGTTCGCAAATCGAACAGTGTGAAACCATTAAACGCGCCGGTTGTGAAATTTACATCGGTCGTTTACATGGCGTAGAAGTGGCTTTATTAAAATCCGGTATCGGTAAAGTTGCCGCCGCACTGGGTACGACCCTGCTGTTAGAAACCTGTCAACCCGATGTGATAATTAATACCGGTTCTGCTGGTGGTCTGGCTTCAACCCTTAAAGTGGGCGATATCGTGGTGTCCGACGAAGTTCGCTATCACGATGCCGATGTTACCGCATTTGGTTATGAACCCGGCCAAATGGCGGGCTGCCCGGCCGCTTTCCCGGCAGACTCCAGACTGATTGCGCTGGCCGAACGCTGTATTCAACAGTGTGACCTGCATGCGGTTCGTGGCCTGATTTGCAGCGGCGATGCCTTTATTAACGGTGCCGAACCGCTGGCGCGTATTCGTGCCACCTTTCCTGCGGCCATTGCCGTTGAGATGGAGGCCGCAGCCATTGGCCACGTATGCTATCAGTTTGACACACCGTTTGTGGTGGTTCGCGCGATCTCTGACGTTGCCGATCAAAAATCTCATCTGAGCTTTGATGAATTTCTGGTAGTAGCTGCCCAACAGTCCTCTCTGATGGTTGGCGCTATGCTTAAGGCTCTGGCAGAACAACAATAATGGCAGTTCAGTCTTTCGTGCAAAAATACCTGACAACGCCGCTGTTAGTTCTGCTAACGGCGGTTGGCTTGTCTGTGGGTTCTCATCAGGTATATGCGGCTCCACAGCGGGTTATCAGTCTGGCACCTCATACTACCGAGCTGGCCTATGCCGCCGGGATGGGCGAAACCTTGATCGCAGCCAGCGATTATTCAGATTATCCTCCCGAGGCAAATAAACTGGAAAAAGTGGCTTCCTGGCAGGGTATAAATCTGGAACGCGTACTGGCACTAAAGCCCGACCTGATACTGGCCTGGCGCGGCGGTAACCCACAGAAGGTTTTGGATCAACTCTCCGGATTTGGTATTTCGCTATTCTATTCTGACCCGCAAACAATTCAGGAAATTGCAGATAATCTGAACCAACTGGCCGCCTATAGCTCTAAGCCTGAAATAGCCCATCAGGCCGCGGCTAAATTGCTGGCCGACAGGCTGGCGCTTGAAAAACGCTACCAGAGAAAAGGCGAACCGGTCAGAGTATTTCTACAATTTAGTAACCAACCGTTGTTTACTGCCTCAGGCAAAACCTTACAGAGCGAGGTTATTTCTCTGTGCGGTGGAAAAAATATATTTGCCGACAGCCCGGTTCCCTGGCCTCAGGTTAGTCGTGAGCAGGTACTTACCCGTAAACCACAGTTAATTGTTATTGCGGGTGAACAGGAAAAAATTAAAAACGTTCAAACATTCTGGCGCGGTCAGTTAGATATTCCTGTCGTTACCGTTCCGGAAGACTGGTTTAACCGCAGCGGACCAAGGATAATTCAGGCCGCTGAAGTCATATGCCAAAAGATGTCTGAAATATCATCTGTTCCCTGAATAATGCGGGTTGCATCAAGACGGTAAGTGAGTGGACAAGCCGGTAAAGAAGCAACTCAAAATATAAGGGAATACACCATAGGATTGGAGTACCTGTTACATGTTGGTTTATTGGCTGGATATTCTTGGAACCGCAGTTTTTGCTATTTCTGGCGTGCTATTAGCGGGAAAGTTACGCATGGACCCCTTTGGGGTTTTAGTGCTCGGAGTGGTAACCGCGGTAGGTGGCGGAACGATCCGCGATATGGCATTAGCCAATGGCCCGGTATTCTGGGTTAAAGATCCTACCGATTTAGTGGTCGCTTTGGTGACCTGTGTGTTTACTATTCTGCTGGTTCGTCATCCCCGTAGCCTGCCAAAGTGGATCTTACCGGTGCTGGATGCCATCGGCCTTGCGGTATTCGTTGGTATTGGCGTTAACAAAGCTTTCATTGCCGGAACCGGCCCGCTGGTGGCTACCTGCATGGGTGTATTAACCGGCGTTGGCGGCGGCATTATCCGTGATGTACTGGCCCGTGAAATCCCAATGATCCTACGTACCGAAGTCTACGCCACCGCCTGCATTATCGGCGGTTGTGTACACGCCACCGCCCACTACTACTTCAATCTGGGTCTGGAAGAGTCCGGTATGATAGGCATGGTCATCACCCTCACCATCCGCTTGGCCGCCATTCGCTGGGGCCTGAAACTCCCAACGTTTAGTTTGGAAAAGTAAGAAATATAATTATCAGGCAGGACAGAAATTGGCTTAGATTGACCCCCAAGCAGGCAGACAAGAATTATTTCAGATTGATAACAACGTATTGCGATTCAAATTTGTTTCTTAAAGTAGTCAATCGTTGGGAGGGACGGGCGTTGGGGTCGTAGCAGCTTTAGCTGCCGGACAAACAGGCAAAGCCTGTTTGAACAGCGCTTGCGCTGGCCCGCAGGGTGAAATACCAAAAGGTATTTCATAACTGCCCCTAGCCCGGCCAGGCCCAACGCACTCCGTTCTCAAGTACAGATGGTCTTCCGGCCGCGCTCAATATAAATATAAGCACATAGTCATTACGGCCGGAATATACTCTGAAGCTAACCTAAAATATCAAACAACTAATACTCAAACACTAAACGACGATCCACACCCACAGGTGCTCTTCGCATTAGGATTCTGAATAATAAAGCGAGAACCTTCCAAACCTTCAGTATAGTCAACCGCACCACCGATTAAATACTGCAGGCTCATGGGATCAACAACCAGAGAAACACCCTGCTTCTCAATAATCATATCGCCATCGTTGACCTTTTCATCAAAGGTGAAGCCATACTGGAAACCGCTGCAACCACCACCGGTAATATAAACACGCAGTTTTAATTCAGGATTGCTTTCATCAGCAATCAGCGCCTTTACTTTATTCGCTGCCGCATCGGTAAATTCGAGGGGCAAAGCAGTTGAATCACTCATCAATTGTCTCCGGCTTATCTGGTTCAGACCCGCTACAAGGGCAGGTTTAATAATCTTATAATTATCTTATAATTATCTAATAGTTGACTAAAACGTTCAAGTATTATACGCAGTCGTGCCTCATTCCACAATCAGTCAGCGAGAGGCATAACAAACACATAGCCCGTAAGCTACGCCTGATTACGCTATTTTACCACCACCGCCGATAACAAAATGTGTCAAATGACGCTTTATTTTTTTCCTGTGTTTACGGTTATTGTTCCCTGTTATGGCCGAACTATCGAAACGCTCTGACAAGACTGGTAAAGATTCTAAAGCTGATATTTATCCTCACTTCTTTTAGAATAAGCTGATATAACCTATTCCGATAACAAGGCAGGAGCCTCTTCATGAATAAATCAGAAAGTCTATATCTACAGGCCCAGCAGGTCATTCCCGGCGGAGTTAACTCACCAGTACGCGCATTTACCGGTGTGGGCGGTGTACCACTGTTTGTTGAACGTGCAGATGGTGCTTACCTGTATGATGCAGACGGTAAAGCCTATATCGACTATGTCGGTTCATGGGGTCCAATGATTCTTGGCCATAATAATGATGTGATTCGTGATGCTGTGATTGAGGCGGTACAACGTGGTTTAAGTTTTGGTGCGCCAACCGAAATGGAAGTAGAAATGGCAACGCTGGTGACGGAACTGGTTCCCTCCATGGATATGGTGCGAATGGTTAACTCCGGTACGGAAGCGACAATGAGCGCCATTCGTCTGGCCAGAGGTTTTACCGGCCGCGATAAAATCATCAAATTTGAAGGTTGCTACCACGGTCACGCCGACTGCCTGTTAGTAAAAGCGGGTTCAGGCGCACTAACTTTAGGTCAGCCAAATTCGCCGGGTGTACCGGCTGACTTTGCCAGACATACCCTGACCTGTACTTATAACGACCTCAATACAGTACGTGAGGCATTTGAACAACATCCTGACGCTATTGCCTGTATTATTGTTGAGCCGGTTGCCGGCAATATGAACTGTATTCCTCCGGCTGCCGACTTTCTGCCGGGTTTACGCCAACTGTGTGATCAGTACGGTGCACTGCTGATTATTGATGAAGTGATGACCGGTTTCCGCGTCGCTCTGGGTGGTGCTCAGGCTTACTATAATGTTACGCCAGATCTGACCTGCTTAGGTAAAATCATCGGGGGCGGTATGCCTGTGGGTGCATTTGGTGGTCGGCGCGATGTGATGGCAGCGCTGGCACCCACTGGCCCGGTTTATCAGGCGGGAACCCTGTCCGGCAACCCTATTGCTATGGCCGCAGGTTATGCTTGCCTGAGCCAGTTAACCGATGTGGGTGTTTACTCACAGCTGGCGGAAAGAACCGGGCAGCTCGCCAATGGTTTACTGAAAGCAGCGAAAAAACAAGGCATCCCACTGGTGATGAACTACGTTGGCGGTATGTTTGGTATTTTCTTCACCGATGCTGATAGCGTAACCTGCTATCAGGACGTGGTGAAATGTGATGTTGAACGCTTTAAGCGCTTCTTCCATTTGATGCTGCACGAAGGTGTCTATCTGGCTCCATCGGCATTTGAAGCGGGCTTTATGTCACTGGCTCACTCAGAAAAAGATATTCAACGTACAATTGATGCTGCTGAACGCTGCTTTGCGAAACTGGCTGCGTAAGTGGTTACTATCCGGTGATATCGCTGATATCACCGGGTTTCATTGCCCCATTCGACAAATTGATGCTGGTGATTCAGACAATATCTCACTCCGGCCTTAATGTTTCCTTCTCCTTCATAAGCCACAGCAAAACGAATGCGTTTTCCGTCAAAATAGGGAATGGAAGCGCAGCCCCCTTTTCCCAATACAACATAATCAACCGAACCCGCACAGGCTATCAGGGCATCTGGCCCCATTGCCACAATACGAACATCGTTCCCGGCGCTAACCACTCTGGCTTCTGCGCCAAAGCTGGAAATATGCGAGAGATCGCCAGCGCTGGCAACTTTAGAGCCATCCCCCACGCTGCTAATGCGGGCTCGCATTCCCGCGCTGCCTATTTTTACCCCTCGTCCGGAACTGCTGACTTTGGCAGAATTTCCCGCAGTGGCAATGCGTGCTCTTTCCCCTGAGCTACCAATCCGCACATCATGCCCGACACAGCCGACCCTTGCGCCGTATCCACAGCTGGCAACCTGAGAGGAATAACCGGCACTGCTAATCCAGCCATACTCACCGCAACTCCCAATCTGGCTGTTTACCCCGGCGCTGGCAATTCTTACGCTGCTACCAGTGCTGCCAATTCGGGCCTCATCGCCGCTATTGCTAATCTGGCTACTGTTATCGATATTCATTATGCTGAAATAGTCTGCACCACTCGCCTGTCGGCCAGCATATTGATTTGTGGAGACGGTTTTGAATTCGTGTGGTGCTGAAGATTGCTGTATGGCCATCGTCATCGGCCGGTGGCTTAACACATCGGCCAGCAGATCGGTGGCATCGGTTTCCTGTAGGGCAAAGTTCTCTTTTTCCAACCACAGAGAATAAGCATACTCCACCAGACTGGTGGCCCAGTCGACATAACCGTGCCGAATCAGAGCATTGTGAACATCAGCATAACGCCCGCCCTCAGGGAAGTTTCTGAGAAACCAGCGATAAATATTAGGGCCTGTGTGCCAGGCCCTGAGTTCTTTGCGGGTTATCAACATCATCAGTGACGGTGATAACCATCAATCATACACTTAAAGGTTTCCGTTGGTGTACGCCCGGTAGTGCACAGATACAGATGACCACAAATAAAGAAGAGACTAAACACTGCCAGTAAAAAATGCGCCTGAAGGATCCAGTATCGAATACCAAGCTGCTGTAGACCTAAAACCTCCGGATAGAAGGATATTAACCCGGAAATCAGCAGCAGAGGCACCAGCCCATACATAACCCCCACATAGGCAACCTGCTGTAGCGGATTAAACTTTGAGCTTTGAGTCGCCGGGAAAGGATGTTCCTCCCCCTTCATAATGCCAAACAGATAGAAATTTACCTGTCTCATCGCGCGCCCTAACCAGCCCTGAGGCTTGATCAGATAGTGATGACCATTGCCCCCCAGCGCATTAATCAGCACAAAGCCAATCCAACAGGCTAACAGTAAGAATCCACAAACTTCGTGTACAGCAACCAGGCTTTTAACCGCGGCTGGAGCAACCAGATTAAAATGATTAATCATACCGCTGCACAATAACAGGATGAATAACAGTGCGTTAGACCAATGCCAAAAGCGTACCGCTTTCGAGTAGAGATAAACTTTCTCGCCGTGGTCCTGCATTTGCCGGTTAGCCTGCCTGAAACGTAAAAAAGCATGCAGAGCCAACACCAGCAGCATACCTACCAGCGCTATTCCGGCAATCACCAGCCATACCGGCCAGAACTCCGGTGTAAACACAGGAATATAGAGACTTAGCTGGGACTGGAATTGTTCAGCATTTGGCATCGCGTTCATACATTATCCTTTTTAATCAGATGTTGACCGAAGCGGCGATAAAGGTGAGGGGCACCGGCACCTTTTAACTGGTACTCGTAATATTTATTATTTTTTAGCCAGTTCTGTACGACTTCGCTGTCTTCCCGACCAAAAATCAACGCATTCTGTGGACAAACGTTAACGCAAATAGGAGCAAAACCTTTTGCCAGCCGGGACTCGGCACAAAAATCGCACTTGTCCGCCACTTTCGTTACCGGATTGAGGTAACGAACCTGATAAGGACATGCGCCAATACAGTAGCTACAGCCAATACAGCGCGGCTTATCTACCCGCACAATTCCCCGGTCGTCACGCCAGGAAGCTCCCGTTGGGCAAACCTCAAT
The DNA here is from genome assembly GCF_021010575.1 of Limnobaculum eriocheiris. Lineage (GTDB taxonomy): Bacteria > Pseudomonadota > Gammaproteobacteria > Enterobacterales > Enterobacteriaceae > Limnobaculum > Limnobaculum eriocheiris. Next base: position 13,059 of record NZ_JAJNAG010000027.1, read on the forward strand.
ACAGGGTGCATCTTCACAATGCTGGCAGGAGTGACGGAAAAAGTGATATTGGGTTTCGTTTTCATTATCCGAAACCGGAATATGGGCAATGGATAAGCGGCTTCCCTGGTCGGGAACATGATTCACTTTACGACATGCTCTGGCACACAGATTACAGCCGTTGCACAGGGTTTCATCATGAATCATGGCGTAACGGACCTGATTGGTTTTGTTTGATGCCGCAAGTAAACTTTGGCCCGGGCCGGAGAAAAATATAACCGTGCCCATACCGATGACAAATTTACGCCGAGTGTAGGTCATCTGCTAATCCCCTGATTCTGTTGACTGCAGTATTCCGGCATTATCCATAACGTTAACAATGCATTGCTCATCTCTCTTTCTCCGCCATTCTCTATTTCTAATGTGATGAAATAGCAAGGTACTGCCTGTGAATAATGACCTGAATCTTCTGTTTTTTAATTGTCATTACACCCTGTAATCCATATGCCGCAATGCGCCATTTAGCTCTTTTTATGCGTTATGGATTTTGAAACTGTTCAACTTCTAACCATTCACAGAGTCCATAAGCTTTTCCATAACTCATAAACCGTTCACTAAACAGGTATGCCTGCCCGTCAGATGAGGCTACCGGCCTGATATCGGCATAATCAGGATGGGTATCAATCGCCTTCAACGCCGCTTCAATCTGTTCTAATTCAAAGCAGTAAGGAGCCAGCATCAGCATTGCAACCTTATAAGGACGCGGATAGGTTTCGCACTCAAACCTCACCGCTTGTACAATGGTTTTACAGATATCCTTCTCAATCACCAATACGCACATATTGGCGTAATTCACCGAAATACTTTGAGTCGAATAGTAGTAATCATCCTGAGCGCCGGCACTGAGCATAATGTCGGCAAAAGCCTCGGTATGCTCAATTTCTTCCAGTACTTGCGTCAGGTCCTGCTCTGACATCGAGTAAGGTGGTGCCAGTAACATACTACGGGTCACCAGTGAGCCAACCATTGAACTCTGTCGGATGAAATCTGCCACCACCTCAGCAGGAGAATCTTGCTGTTCAGCCAATTGTTGCTGTACTGATTCAATATCCTGCTGAAGTGCGCCAGCTTCACCCTCCATCGCTGCTATCCAGCGCCTTTTGCTCCTGTCTACCGCCTCTACTGTCGTGCCATCAACGGCACTTTCATTAACAGAGGTGAAGTCTTCCGTTGATTCCCGCATATTTCCACCGTTCTGGTTTAAGGTAACAGGTTCAGTGAAGCCAAATCAGTGGCCACATCTTCCATCCCTAAACGATGCAACGTCTCTTTAGTCGGGCAGCCCAGTTTAGGATCCCAACCCATTTCGGTGTAGAACATGGTGAAGGCTTTATGCATATCTTCCCGATCCATTTTGTCGGTACCTTCGGTAAATACCGGAATTTGTGGATCCTTATCAAACACCCATGAACAGATTTGGTCGTGTTCATTACGCATATCCATGGTTTGCATCAGTTTGACGGTATAGGCCCGGTGCAGAGTAAAAATTCGCTCGGCGGCCAAATCCAGACTTTCCTGAGTAGTTTCATCACCGGTAATAGCCTGGAAAAACTTAGCTTCCAGCGCTAAATCACCCCGATAATTACGGCTCTTCAACGGAGAAACCGTCATTGGCCATACCCAGTTACATAAAGTCACTGCATTATGTAAACAGACTTTCAACAGGGTCCATTTGGCATACTTAATTTTGGCCTGATTTATTGGGGTATAGTTTTTGGTTTCGTCATAGGCATCTTCAGAGCCAAACAACTCTGCGGCCACTTCCCGTTGTAATTTGAACGGCAAACCAGAACCAATAAAGTTGATATGCGTGTGGGTCATGCAATCACGGTTAAACATACAGTTAGTGATAGCTCCCACCTGCGCTGAAGCTTCGTTCGCATGATGAACCGGAAAACCAAATGGAGACCAAAGCTTGTTTTTGGCGTAGGCCCAGTACTCTTCACCCAGATTCCAGCGCTCTGCAATGGCATAGGAACCATCCGCCAGATGGCTTAGCTCTCCGGTGCGGTGCGCAAGACGATGATAGAAGTCTTTAATGAAATTAGGGTCGCCATCTTCCAGTTGATCCCAACGAATTTCTGCATACTCTTCTGCCGGTAAAACGCGTTTGAAAACCCCTTTGGTATAGCAATAGGTGAAATCACGATGCAGCTGACCATAGTTACACCAGATACCATAGTCATCAAACAGATTAAGCCCTACCAGATTGCCAATAACGCTACCATCGCCTTTCTCCTCAAAGTCTTTAGGACCTTTTGGGAAAATGGTGGTATGAACAAAGTTAGCCACGCAGGTGTTACCACCGGTAGTTGGTACACCGAAATCTTTCACCCGAGGGATATTCAGTTGGGACATACAGCGAATCGGGCAAGAATGGCAGCCGCTCATTTTTACCGTGTATTTTTCTGCTGCCGGACCTAAATCGAACACTGACTTATAGGTACGAAAACCAACGGTGTTTTGGTTACCCGGCGGTATTTCACCGGTTTCAATTGGCCCACCTTCTGCGGCTCCCCAAAACAGCCCCTTACGTGCCGTCCAACGGGAGCTGGGAGATGAATATTCAGCCCATGCCTGAGGCGTACTTGGCACCACATGGTTATTATTAGCGCCAATCAGCTCGGTCATCATGTAATCATTAAGGCGCTTCATCTCCTGACGGTCAGCGACCCTGACGCCTTTGGTGCCTTCAACCGCAATGGCCTTCAAATTTTTGGAGCCCATAATTGCGCCAGTACCTGCACCGCCGCTGTGGTTACGGCTGTTAAGCATACAAGAGAGTGGAACCAGATTTTCCCCAGCCTGACCGATTGTCGCCACACAGGTTTCAGAACCGGTTATTCGACAGATCTCTTCGGTCGTTGCCCGGGTACCTTTACCCCACAGGAAATCAGCCTTTTCAATGGTGACCTTATCGTCTTTAATATTGATCCACACCGGAGACTTAGCTTTACCTTCAATAATAATTCCGTCATAGCCGGCAAACTTCATCTGTGCGGCAAAAAAACCGCCCATATGTGCATCAACCACCAAATTGCCTTTGGTAAAAGTAGAAAGGGAGGTGATATTAACCCTTGAGCTGCATGGAGCTCCGGATCCGGTAAGTGGACCAACGGCAAACACCAGTTTGTTCGCTTCATCAAAGGGCTTGGTTCCGGCCGGAACCTCGTCATACATGATTTTGTAACCAATCCCCATGCCACCAACAAATTTCTTATATTTGCTGGTGTCTTCCACGCTAATCTCTCCTGTAGAGAGGTTGATTCTTAAGATGTTACCCATCCAACCATTAGCCATGATGTTTTCCTTAGAACACATAAATCAAAAGGAGCTGTTTTCGGATGCTGCCGATTAAACAGTGATATCTTTCCACTCAATGATCTTTAATGCCCCGGTAGGACAGGCATTAGCGCATTCGCCACACAAAATACATTTTGATGATTTCTTGGTTTCTGTATTTACGGTGGCCATCATCCATGGACAGGCTGTGGTGCAGGCACTGCATCCAATACAACGTTTATGATCGACGGCAATACAGCCCTCTTTTTCGTTATAGGAGATAGCGCCAATAGGACAGACGTTCAGGCATTGAGGGTCTTTACACTGTCTGCAGGTATCCGCTGTGTAATTTAAATCACCAAACAGGCCGCCGCCGGAGCCGACGCCGTTATCACCAAAGAAGTAGTGGCGGTGTATTTTAATGCGGGAGAAAAAGGTACCAACGGAGCCGTCATTGAAGGTTGTGCAGGAAGTTTCGCAACGATGACAACCGGTACATCGTGCCCTTTGTGTTACCAGCACCCCTTTTGGCGTTGTTATTAAGCCAACCGTACCGTTATCAACATCCTCTTGTTTACAACCAAAAAGGGATAACAGAGAAGGAGCTATTGCCAATCCGGTAAGACCTTTACCTGAGATACGTAAAAACTCGAGTCGTGTTAAACCCATTGCTAACAATGGGCGTTCAGCATTATTAGGCATTTAATTCACATCCTCTTCCGTACTCGCTTAAATAACAACACTATTAAAATTATTTTTATAAAATAAGTAAATTTCATGATACCTCTAAGGGGGTACCTGTTTTTAATAATCACCTTCTTTGCAGCAATAATCCGTGATCGTTATCAATTAAAAAACAATAACCATAATAAAAATAAGGTTATTGATTTTCATTATCATCTGAATAAATCAAAAAAGAATGAGGAAAGATAGTTAATATACTTTTTAAATATATAAAAACGTTTCAGATCAGGAAAAATAAAAATAATACAATGATAAATAATGACATTTCTTAAACAACCAACAAACAACACAAGTAAGGCAAACGGGTGTTTATCAAACATGAGATTAGAGCAGCAATAATCAGAATTAATATATTCATCAGACATCAATGATGTGAAAATCATTTATTTATCTCAATCAATCGATATGAAGTTATATATAACGATCAATGAAAATTAATTCCTACAGAAAGAACCTCAAATAAACCGACTGGTTTAGTTAAAATAAATATAAAATTATCTGCTCCTCCTTAAATGTCAGACCTACTAAACAGATAAGATAATGGTAAACTCCATGCCCATTGCCTCTTTTTCACTATATCTAACCTTATGAACAAACTTGCCACTCTGTGTGGAATGATTGCGATCTTACTGTGGAGTATGAGCGTAGCCTTAACCCGTAGCATCGCTGAAGCCTTAGGCCCTTTTGGTGCCGGAGCGGCAATATATAGCGTGAGTGGGTTGCTGGTGTTGTGCGTCATTGGCCTGCCAAAAATCAGAGAGCAGCGCCCGGCCTATCTTTGGGGCTGTGGTGCCTTGTTTGTTATTTATATGGTTTGCTTTGCCCTGGCGATTGGTATGGCTGCTAATCGTGCCCAAGCCTTAGAAATTGGGTTAATCAATTACCTTTGGCCAAGCCTGACTCTGGCTTTTGCCCTTCCCTTATTAAAAGTAAAAGCCCGCTGGTGGTTATGGCCGGGAATATTATTGGCATTTTTCGGTGTGGTTTGGGTGGTGAGCGGCGGTACCCTTAGTTTTCAGCAGTTTATTACCCATGCCGGGCAAAATCCCGTTGCTTATCTACTGGCGGCAGTTGCAGCGTTGTCCTGGGCGCTCTACTCTAATCTGGTAAGAATCTACTGTCAGGGGAAAGGCGTTTTGCCCCTGTTTTTACTGGCTACATCGGTCTGCCTGTGGGGGATGACGTTTATTTTTTCCGGGCTTCCAACAGAGATGCCTTCTGCAACGACATTATTGGAATTACTACTGATGGGTGGAACCACTGCCGTGGCTTATCTTTGCTGGGATAAGGCCATGCGTCAGGGAAATATGACCTTAGTCGCAGCACTCTCCTACTTTACGCCGCTGTTCTCAATTCTGATTGCCAGTCTGTGGCTTAATACCTGGCCGGGTAATGGTTTTTGGTCCGGGCTGGTGATGGTTATTTTAGGTTCTCTGCTTTGCTGGTCTGCCAGCAGGAATAAAACCAGCAGCAATTAGCGCCCTGCAATAAAATCACGATAGCCTTTAAGTGCTTCAAGAAAATCTTCTACGCCGCAGCAGGAGAGGCTTTCCTCATCGTAATAAAACATCCCCTCTTCCATTTCATCACCTTCCAGCTCGATTTGGTTAGCGCGTACAATCACCTCTTCTCCGTCCAGCCACAATATGTATTCATGACCAATTTTTTGCCATTGACGTTCACTGCCTCGTACCTGTTGTATCGCCAGCTCGACTTCATCCAACAGGGCTAAGTTACCTTTCACCTCTTCATTTAACCAGTGGCCTATCGCTTCATGCCCCATAGAAAAAGTAGCAAAGACCTGACCAGTCACGTCGAGCCTGAGTTCATAGTCCATAATGTGCTCCTGTCGTGGTGTTCTTACCGTTAGTGTTATCGCGGGATAATCCCGCGGTTGATATCTCTATAATAGTCATGGAATGGATTAGTAAACCATGATCTTTTTTGATTTTAAGCAATCAGGCTGAAAGGTTAAAATGCAACAAAGTCAGAAATAGTGGCTGAAAAATTGATATGAATATCGTCTGGTTGCTAAGATGCGGTTATATGTATTGAAAAAGCACAATACACATCAGATCCGCAAGTAAAGGAGTGTATGACTTAATGAGTATCATTACCTAAGTTAAGCATCCTTGCCAATTCTGCCGGTGAGCGTTGTTGACGCAATAAATCCCGCATTATTTTCATATAAGGCGCAGATTTGCTAAAAAAACGCTGATATCCTGAACACAGCACACTTTCTTTCCCCATGGGGCGATGTTTTGGACAATCGCCATAACACAGAGGTAAAACAGAACAGTGCTGACAAGCAGTCGGTAAGCTATCTCGTTTATATTCTGCAAATACTTGCACCGTCTCAAAACTATTCATCTTAGAGAGCGTCACCTGATGCAGGTTCCCCACTAAATACTCAGGATAAACGTAGTGATCGCACTGATAAATATCACCATTCGCCTCTAATGCAAAGGCGTGGCCACAGGTTTCGCTGAATACACACATTTGTGCCGGATACCCACTCCATACACCAAGCAAGGAATCAAAAATTTGCACAAAAACTTTACCAATGTCCTCTCGCATCCAGCGTTCAAATACGCGGCAAAGAAACGCTCCCCATGCCTCTCCGGTTACCGAATCAATGCGTAATTGATTATGCTCATCCCATTCTACGAGGGGTATAAATTGAATAAATGGTGTGCCCAGCCGTTTTAAATAATCATAAAGTGCTTCCGGTTGCTGACAATTGTAAGCATTCACCACAACCAATAGATTGAATTCAATATGTCGCGCCTTTAATCGCTCGATCGTTTCAATCACCCGATAATGGGTCGGTTTACCAGATCGCGTCACGCGGTAATGGTCATGCACGATTGCCGGGCCATCCAGCGAGATCCCCACCAACCAGCCGTGCTGCTGCAAAAAATCACACCACTCATCATCAAGCAGTACACCATTCGTTTGCAGTGTATTTTGAATTCGTTTCCCTCTCGCATAACGTTGCTGAAATGCCTGTACACGATGGAAAAATCTCAACCCCGCCAGCGTGGGCTCTCCTCCTTGCCAGGCAAATTCGATCACCTCTTGCGATTGAGCAGCAATATGCTGACGCACGAACGCCTCCAAAGTGGCATCATCCATAAGCGGTTGACGTGGCTTCTCCAGATAGAAGCAGTAACGACACGCCAAATTACAGCGGGAACTGGCTGGTTTCGCCATCACATGACAGCCGCTCATGATGAAAAAACACCGGTAAGTTGCAATAACCGATAAAGATGCGACATAGCAAGCAGAACCGCCAGCGCACAGACCGCCAACGCTATCAGCATTTTCGCCATCATCGCTCGCGGTAAAGCAAAATCACTAATAGTAATATCCATCAAATTGCGCCGCCGTACATATCCCTGTATGACCAATGCAATCAGGCAAACAACCGCCAGCACTGGCAAAAGTAACTCACTGGCGCGATCCCATGTATAGCGTGCAACAAACGCTAAAAGTGCCCCATACCCCAGCAAGGTACGCAGCCAGGCTAACGATGTTCGTTCCGGTTGTAGCCCGGGATCGGCTATGCGGCGGGCTCGGCGACTATCCGGCATACAAAACCATAACGATAACCACCACCGCAACCAGTGCCATCATCAAACTAATTAACAACAACCCACGGGTGTAGGGTAAATCCTCCTTCAGACGCATCGCCCTCTCATTACTCAGCCAGCGTAAATAGCCACCGACCGCCAATGACCCGGCAAACAAACACAGCAGCACCGCCAGCGCTTCACGTACTACAGGGGTTGCCAGATTCGGCGCCAGTTGATCCAACCCAACCCCTGCCGCCAGAAATACCAGCGAGGTACGTATCCAGGCCAGAAAAGTTCGCTCATTCGCCAGTGAAAAACGGTAATCCGGCGCTTCGCCCACCCGGGATATTTTCATACTTTCCTCTATGCGTTAAAACTTCTGTTTTTTCTCTTCAACTTTGACGCCGCCAGTTGGCATCCCCGTATCATAGTCGCGTACTACCGGTGAATAATCATCTTTGGGGCGCGGACGGAACGAGCCCATCCAACGCGGTTGAGCCTGCGGTCGCCATGCCCGACATGACCACTGATAGGTCCGAAAAGGATCGCGTATAAGATCCATGTAATCCAGCAGTGCATCATGCATTGCATTGCGTTCTACCACATAACGCGGATCGTCAATCAGATTGTGCATTTCATTCACATCCTGATGGCGATCGTAAAGCTCATCACTGGTAAACAGATTAATCACCAGCTTGAATCGATCCGTTACCCAGCAACGCACCAGAATAAAACCACCAAAGCTATCATGTTCTATTTCGTAGCGATTGAACTCAACCATCACACCTCGACCATCAGATGCCTGGAGAATGTCTCCACCGGGTAAGATATCCGGCTGATGAATTCCAGCCAGTTTCATCATGGTCGGCAATACGTCAATATGACTCACCGGTATATCTACCTGAGCAGGCTGCGTCTGGCCGAGCGGTGGGCGGAAAATCAGCGGAATACGAGTGATATCGTCATACATCGCAGCCCCTTTACTGATCAATCGGTGTGCCCCCATCATTTCGCCGTGATCGGAGGTATAGATAACCCAGGTATTGCTGCGTTGCTCCGGAGTCAACGCCGCTACTACTCGGCCTATTTGATCGTCAACAAAGTCGTTACAGGCAAAATAAAGTGGATGATGATAATGACCATCTTCACCTACCGGTGAAGGCATTGCTTCCGCCCACAGACGATGATGTACCGGTTTGTCACTCAAATCATCCTGCGCCTTTTCCCCCAGGTCATAATAAAAATCCTGATACTTTTCCAGATATTCAGCAGGACAAGTAAAAGGATGATGCGGCTCATCATAGGATAAGACCATCAGGAAGGACTCCTGTGACCGTTCAGGGCGATGCAAAAAATCTATCGCCCGGTTGCTGATACGGTGTGCCCAGGTAAAAGTTTCATCAATATGATTTTCATACAGATCCTCTACGCTATTGAGCCCGTTACGCCACAAACCAATCTCTCGCTCGCTCAATTCAGCCAGATAGTTAGCGCCATCGTACCAAAACTCTGGGTCCCACTCCTCAGGGCAAACGCCGGTACCAAAGTAGTCGTGCCCATCAAGGTGCCATTTGCCTATATAACAGGTATGGTAACCCGCGTCATGGAAATAACGTCCCATGGTCGAGACATTCTTACCCGGTGCTACATTATTCGTCCAGGGACCAGACTGGTTAGAATATATACCGGTAAACAATCCTGCTCGTGCTGGCGTACAAACCGGCGCACAAGTATAGGCGGAATTAAAACGTACCCCCTCTACCGCCAATTGGTCTATATGTTGGGTGTTCAACGGCTTCCCGCTGTAACACCCCACCATATTGGTTGCCTGAGTATCGGTCATAATTAGCAAAAAATTCGGGCGTGTCATTATCTCTCCTCAACATCGGCAGCAAAAGTAGCGAATGCAGCCCGGCGCTCACGCCAACTGCTATAAATCAGATAAACAACAACGGCGGCGACAATCAGATAACACACGGCTGTCAGCAATCCGGTGGAATAACCACCAAACTGTGCTAATCCTGCATAAACACCGATCATCGCGAACAACACACCAAGGGCAGCAATTTTTGCATTACGCCAGGGTTTCATATCCACAGCAAAAGCATCATGAAAGCGGAACGGGGTCTCACGCGGTTTCAGAAAACCAATAGTCAGCATCAACATCACGTTAATGCAAAAGGTAAAAAACAGTACGTATAAGAAGTGAAAATCAAAATCCACCAGATAATTAATAACGATATAGCTGCAAATACCAAACAGCAGAGCGGCTTTGGCCGCCAGTGCTGGAATCCGTGGGAAGAAGAACCCCATAATGACGATAGTCACCAGCGGCACGTTATAAATTCCGTTCAGTTGCTTCATCTAGGAATAAAGCCCTTGCGGAGCATTAGCTATCCACGGTGCGACCAGTACCGAAATCAATGCCAGTATCAACCCAAACCGACGCCCTACTTTTACCAGTTTTTGTGAATCTGCCTTTGAATTAATCAAGCGGTGATAAATCCCAAGACTGAACAATGTACTGGTACTGTTAAGAAACCCGTTGAAAGTACTGATAATGGCACCAAACAGCACCGCACCGAAAAAGCCGACTAACGATGTCGGCAGCACGGAGTTCACCAATGTCGGGTATGCCATATCAGCCTTTGGCAGATCCTGGAACAGATGGAAAGCAATCAGGCCCGGCAACACCAGAATCAACGGATCCAACATTTTCAATACTGCGGTCAGCAACGCCCCCTTTTGCCCTTCCGCCAGGCTTTTTGATGCCAACGTACGCTGTACAATCCCTTGATTGGTACACCAATAAAACGTATTCACCAAAATCAATCCGGTTAACGCTGCCCCGATGGGCACCGGATCGCTGCTGGCACCGATAGAATTAAGCTTTTCTGCATGTACAGTCGTCAGTTGTTCAACACCTCGCAAAAAGCTGCCATCCCCCATCGCCATCAGGCCAAACACCGGCACCATCAAGCCCCCAATCACCAAACCGATACCATTAATAACATCGGCGATGGCAATCGCCTTTAGCCCACCCAGTACGGCATACATCATGCCGGAGAAGCCCAACAGGATAACCATCAGCCAAATAGCGTTATTCTGCGAAATACCCAATGCTTCACCGACGTGAAACAGACTGTTAAGCGCCAGCGCGCCAGAATAGAGCACAATCGGTAAAAAACAGATCCCTGTCGCGATCAGGAAACAGCAATCCACTACGATACGCGTGGTTTTGTCGTAGCGTTCTTCAATAAAATCAGGGATGGTGGCGATCCCGCGCTGCAGATATTTTGGCAAAAATATCAACGCCAGAAAGATCAGTGGAATTGCCGAAATGACTTCCCAGGCCATAACCGACATACCACTACGATACGCCTGACCACTCAACCCCACTAATTGCTCAGTGGAGAGATTGGTTAACATCAATGATGCAGCGATCACGGGGGCTTTTAACGAACGCCCTGCCAAAAAGTAACTTTGCTGCGATTGAGTATCCGCTTTACGCAACTTCCACCAGGTAATTAGCGCAACCAACAGCGTGAAAGCGAAAAAACTCACTATTTGTTGAATATTCATCTCATTGCCCTCTTTTATCATTATGCTCCGCAGCAATAGGGACACAGCGATCGTTAATCTGAGCGGAGTCAGGCGGTTTGAAATCTCAAAGTATGTGCGTTGCTTTCCCAGAGAGATAAAATTCTGTTACCGTTTCCTTTTCTGGGGTAGCTGCATCATTCTCCGCCGGAGAGAGTAAATGAATGGAAAAAGCATCATTTCACATGTAAAAAACGAAACTACTTACAATATTCCGCTAGTTCTTGATGAAAATGTGATCTCAAGCGGTATTACACTGATATCGCTGTGGCACACATTGGCGGATGAAAGCTACCGCGTTTTTTGGCCAAGAGATAAAAAGAAACCACTGATCGCCAGCTCATGGGTAGCGGTATATACGCTTCAGGGTTGTGGGAAAATGATCTTGAAAGACAATTCTGAAATAACGCTGAACGGCAATTGCGTCATATTTCTGAAGCCAACTGATATCGTTTCTTATCATTGTGAAGGGCTGGTGTGGGAGCAATACTGGATGGAATTCATTCCCACCGGCACGATGGAAATTCCTTTATTTCAGGCGGTGATTATTCATAACGGTGAGCTGTTTAATCAAGAATTAACCGATGTTGAAAGGCTTATCTCCAGTAAAGAATCGCTGGAAAATAATCTTGCGGTGGCCTTTCTCACCAAGATGATTTATCAGTGGATTTGTTTGATTGGGCAAAACGGCACCAAGCCACGGCAACTGCTTCAAATCGAAAAACTGCTCTCTATCTTGCACGCTAATTTGCAACAACGCTGGACTGTGGCGGACATGGCATTACATATGCAGTGTAGTGAACAATATTTACGGCGCCTGTTTCTACGGTACACGGGGAAATCACCGAAAGAGTATTATCTGGACGCTCGCCTGAATCTGGCGCAATCACTACTACAACAGGAACAATACAGCGTAAGTCAGGTTGCCGATATGCTGAATTTTTTCGACACATTCCATTTCAGCAAAGCGTTTAAACACAAATTTGGTTATGTTCCTTCGGCGCTAATCAGAAAATTACGGGCAAACGATACGAAAGCATAACAGAGGGTTTACCGACCGCTTTCGGTGCAGATATAAGCACAGTGTTTTTATGAACGGAATACTCGCAGGAGCTGATTTATTCGATTTGCCAACAATCTCTGTTACCTGTCAGCCAGATAGCCAATGGCGATCGCCGAAACGATCGCCATTAGTCGAGTAGCAGTGATAAAGAATGAATTACAATTCTTAAACCGCCGTTTGGAAAATTACGCCTTCGGCTTTTTTGGTGTACTCATTTAACTGGTCGAAGTTCAGATAGCGGTAAGTATCGTCCGCTGTTTTATCGACTTCAGCCATATAGCCCAGATACTCTTCCACCGTTGGCAGACGACCAAGTAGTGCAGCAACGGCTGCCAGTTCGGCGGAGGCCAGATAGACATTAGCGCCATTACCTAAGCGGTTCGGGAAGTTACGTGTGGATGTAGATACCACGGAAGCACCTTCATTTACCCGCGCCTGATTACCCATACACAGTGAACAGCCCGGCATTTCAATACGTGCACCGCTTTGTCCAAAGATGCTGTAATACCCCTCTTCGCTTAACTGAGTGGCATCCATCTTGGTTGGTGGTGTAACCCACAGGCGAGTTGGCAGTTTACCTTTCACTTTCTCCAGTAACTTACCGGCTGCGCGGAAGTGACCGATATTGGTCATACATGAACCGATAAATACTTCATCAATCTTATCGCCGGTAACCTCAGACAGCAGGCGGGCATCGTCCGGATCGTTTGGTGCACACAGGATAGGTTCTTTGATTTGGTTCAGATCGATTTCCAATACCGCAGCGTATTCTGCATCAGCATCGGCTTCCAGCAATTGAGGATCCGCTAACCAGTTCTCCATCGCTTCAATTCGACGGCCAATCGTGCGTTCATCGCCATAGCCTTCAGCAATCATCCACTTCAGCATAACGATGTTCGATCTCAGATACTCTTCCACCGGCTCTTTATTCAGCTTGATGGTACAGCCTGCTGCTGAACGTTCTGCAGAAGCATCCGCCAGCTCAAAGGCCTGTTCAGCTTTCAGATCCGGTAAACCTTCAATCTCCAGAATACGGCCAGAGAAGATATTCTTCTTACCCTGTTTCTCTACGGTCAGCATACCTTGCTTAATAGCATAGTAAGGAATGGCATGAACCAAATCACGCAGAGTAATACCCGGTTGCATTTTACCGGTAAAGCGCACCAGTACTGATTCCGGCATATCCAGAGGCATAACCCCTGTAGCAGCGGCAAACGCCACCAGACCAGAACCGGCAGGGAAAGAGATACCAATTGGGAATCGGGTATGGGAGTCAGCACCGGTACCAACGGTATCCGGCAGTAACATACGGTTTAACCATGAGTGAATAATACCGTCACCCGGACGCAGAGAGACGCCACCACGATTCATAATGAAATCCGGCAGTGAGTGATGCATCTGAACGTCCACCGGCTTAGGATAGGCAGCGGTGTGACAGAATGACTGCATCACTAAATCAGCAGAAAAACCAAGACAGGCTAAATCTTTTAGCTCATCGCGGGTCATACCGCCGGTAGTATCCTGAGATCCTACCGAAGTCATCTTAGGCTCACAGTACTCTTTAGGACGAACGCCCTTCACGCCACAAGCTTTACCCACAATTTTCTGAGCCAGCGTATAGCCTTTAGTGGAAGCGTCAGCTGACTGCGCCTGAACGAATACGTCGCTGCGAGGTAAACCCAATGATTCTCTGGCTTTGGTGGTTAAACCACGTCCGATAATTAATGGAATACGACCACCGGCACGGACTTCATCTAACAGCACATCGGTTTTCAGTGCAAAGGTTGCCAGCAGTTCATTGTTATCATGACGGCGGATTTCACCTTTTATCGGATAAATATCAATCACATCACCGGTATTCAATTTAGAGACGTCAACATCTTCAACCGGTAACGCACCCGCGTCTTCCATGGTGTTAAAGAATATTGGGGCAATCTTACCGCCCAGCACGACACCGCCACCCCGTTTGTTTGGTACAAATGGAATATCATCACCCATAAACCATAAAACAGAGTTAGTGGCTGATTTACGGGAAGAGCCAGTACCTACAACGTCACCCACATAAACCAGTGGGAAGCCTTTTTGTTTTAGCGCTTCCAGTTTTTTGATTGGTCCTACTTTCCCCGGTTCATCCGGCACAATACCGTCACGCGGGTTTTTCAGCATCGCTTGTGCATGCAGAGGAATATCCGGGCGAGACCAGGCATCCGGGGCTGGTGATAAATCATCGGTATTGGTTTCACCGCTGACTTTAAAAACGGTCATGGTTAGCTTATCGGCTAACGGAGGACGAGAAAGGAACCATTCTGCATCGGCCCATGACTTCATAATCTGTTGAGCGTATTTATTTCCTGCTTTGGCTTTTACTTCAACATCATAAAAATTATCAAACATTAACAGCGTATGGGATAAGCCTTTCACCGCAATCGGCGCCAGCTTCTCATTATCTAATGCATCAATCAGCGGCTGGATATTATATCCACCCTGCATAGTAGCCAGCAGTTCAATGGCCTTTTCTGATGAAATCAGCGGTGATGTTGTTTCACCTTTAACGATAGCAGCCAAAAAACCCGCTTTAACATAAGCGGCTTCGTCAACACCCGGCGGGACGCGATGAGTTAACAAATCGAGAAGAAAAGCCTCTTCTCCAACAGGTGGACTCTTTAATAACGCCACCAAACCGGCCATTTGCTCAGCATTCAACGGTTTTGGCACAATGCCTTCGGCACTACGCTCGGCAACGTGTTTACGGTATTCATCTAGCACGACGACTTCCCCCACTATCATTGTTATATTAAGCAGTGAACTTTATAGCGTTAAAGACCACAATTTTGTTAATCAGCGGTATATTCTCACTTCAGATAAATTGCACCAGCACACTCTTTTAGCCTAGTGATATACCTGTGATTTGTTAATCTAATCACATTAAGTCTATATGCACATTATGGTGTTTATAAAGCAAATTGTACCTTGCTTCAAACTACCCTAACCGGCCCCATCGAGTATAGTATTTTATTACATTTTTTTTACATTTTCGCAAAAAAAATAGCATTAGTTTTTCCGGGGCTAATCGGGTATATTTGTGATACATCATATCATTCAAGCAAGGATGCAGGAATGAACCTCAAAAAGGGGTTAAAGACCCACCATTACATACTGTTAGTTATCGCCACGACCATCATTTTACTGGTGGTTGCCCGCTTCTCTCTCTTCCATATCAATGCTGATACTTATCACCTTTCAGATGAAATTGAATCGCCGCTGCGTGAAGTGGAACCAGAAGTTGAATGGAATCCAATACTTTCTTCTCTGGAGTTTGGTCTGCATTATCTGCTCATCGTTTTAATCTCTATTGGTTCTCTGCTTTCGATGTTCTTTTTCTTTAGTTTTAAGGATGAATAAAACTAAGTAACTCAAGAAGATCGGGCTGATTAGAGCAACCGCCACCTGCCCTCAATTTTCCGGTTATTTTCTGCCTGTTCGGTTTGTTATAAATAAAAAAAACCTCTGGCACCTATAGCACCAGAGGTTCACCACCCCTATGAGAAAGTAGCCACTCAGTTCACGCTCTCCGCCGTGGCCAAAACAGAGAGCGTTATTAACAACAAAACGACTTAATTAACCTTTCCGGAACGACTAAAGCGTTTACCGTCATGGCTCTGGCTGCGAACAGAAACCTCACCTTTCACTTCTGGTTTCGCATTAGCGTCATAACGTTTCCAGCTCTTGCCGTTATCCGTAGTGTATTGGATGATAACCCCTGGCAGAGCAACGTTTGCTTCCAGTTTGCCATCAACCACTTTGGCACCCGGTACTGGTAAACGGTAAGCAACACCGGCTTTATCCAGTTTTGCCAGCTCACGTTGACCAACGATATTGGCAAAACGGATCCAGTCGTTATTTAATGCAGCTTTATCAACAAATGTTGTTTCGCCACCTTTAAACTCTTTACCCTTCTGGTAATCCATCTCCCATGCAGCACGGTGCCATGCGCGTTCTGCCAGCGGCATCATACGAGGATAAATCATATATTCCATCTGGTCGTCGGTGCGTACCACTTCGCTCCAGAGCTGTCCTGACATACCGTAAGCACCCGGCCAGTCTTTGTCGCTCTTAGCAGCAAAGGCATTACCATCACGATCGACGGATGTCTCTGCGTTTTGCGGCAGGTTGTTTGGCGCAAAGCTAAATAACTTACGCTCATCGGTAAAGCGTGTACCCCAGTAATAACCGCGCTCTTGTGGGTTGACTTCATATGGGAAGTCTAAATAGACGTAATCCGGGTTAGAGATAACCACTTCATAGCCTTTATTTGCCCAGTCGTTAGCCGAGTCAAATCCGCCCCAGTACAGGGTATCCCAGAAGTTAACCCCCACACGCTTGGTCGCAAAGGCTTTAGAATCTTTAGCGTCTTTCAGACCATCCTGCCATGCCTGCATTTTTTCAATGCCGTGAGCATTAACCAGCTTGCTGACTTCCAGTGCGAAGTGACTTGGCAGATGTTCGTAATCTTCAATTTTGCCCTCTTTGATCATCGTCTGACATACCTGAGACTTAGCCCAAGGTTTGTCTTCTTTGCTCTGATCGATAGTGCCTTTGAATGCTTCTTTCTTCTCTGCTTTCAGATCCTGATAGCCTGCACCTAAACGAATGTTTTTCGCTTCGTCACCACCAAAGTGCCAGGTACCGATTGGCTGACCGGCTTCTTTATGCATAGCGGCAACTTCGCCAATCACTTTATCCACAAAGCGCCTGGATGAATCCAGACATGGGTTCAGATAGCTCATGCGATTATAGAACTGAACAGAGGTGGTATTAGAGGTATCGGTTGGATCCAGCAGGCGATATTCGTTCGCTTCTTTCTCTTTACCCTCTTTCATCAGGCGATCGTGACGCGCTTCCATTGAAACAATCGCAGCACGAGCGTGAGCCGGCATATCAATTTCAGGGATCACTTCAATCTGGCGAGCGTTAGCGTATTTCACAATCTCGATATAGTCAGCGCGGGTAAAGTGACCGCTACCGTTATTGTTGCTATCCGGGCCCGAACCTAACTGAGGCAGCAGGCAGCTCTTCTCCGTCAGGTCGTGACAGCGCTTGCTGCCCACATCGGTCAACTCAGGAAGTCCCGGGATCTCGATACGCCAGCCTTCATCATCACTTAAGTGGAAGTGGAATTTATTCAGCTTATAAGTCGACATTTGGTCCAGCAGGCGCAGTACCGCCGCCTTGGTATGGAAGTTACGTCCCACATCCAGGAAGATAGCGCGATATTCAAAACGCGGTGCATCTTTAGCATCCAGCGTAGCAATTTTCTTGCTGCCGTCAGCAGGTAACAGGGAAAGAATAGATTGCAGACCATAGAACACACCGGCTCGATCGTAAGCGGTAATTTCCGCCCCCTTCTCGCCGATTTTCAGTTCATAAGCACCAGAAACTGCCATTGGGCCTTTAAATGCATCCGCAGAAATTGCCGCTTTTATCGGATATCCGGACGCATTAGCCGCAACGCCCAGCGCTTTAAAATGCTTCAGCACTACGTCAGCGGCGACTTGATCCAGATCTTTAGTCTCCAGAGAGATGCCCTTACTCAGGTCCACATCTTTCTCATGAACTTTCACTTCCATTGGCGTTGGAATGATTTGTCCACGCAGATCCGCAGCCGGCAGAAGTTTCACATCTGCGTTTTTATCAAAGCGGTTAGCGGTATTCATCAGGATGTTATGGTCGTCTTTAGTACGTTTCCATACATCGCCATAGTTTTCACCCGCCAACGGATCGCTGAATTTGATCAGATCTTCGGTATCCGTGCTGGTGATAACTTTTGCTTTAGCGCCTTCAGCAGCAGCATACCAACGCGGTATCGCGTCAGTTTTAAAGATTTGCCAGTATTCAGCGATAATTGGAATTTCTACGGCTTTATTTTCAGGGAAAGAGGTGAACTTGTCGGTTGGTTCTAACTTATGTAAGTCACCGGTTACCAGACTAATTTTGAACTGGTCGTTATCAACCCGCAGAATCTGACGAATGCTATGGAAATAGATCGCCCAATCTTTACCTTTAATTTCTGCTGAAGGGTTAGTTAGTGTTAGCGTCAGCTTAGTACAAGATGCCCAGTCGGCGCCCAGCGCACTACAATCTACGCCGTGTTCAGCAACCAGATTATCGACAATCTTGTAATTAACTTTAAGATGGCTCAATTGATCGACAGTTTTTTGGTCAGCATTAGCGCTACCAACAAAACTGCAGGTGGCGGCTAAGACTGCAAGGGTACTTAATTTGAACTTATTCATGCTTATCTTGCTCCATTTTTAATTAACCATTATTTGCGCGAATCTCTTGCTAGACCTTATCGCATTGTTTCTCATATGCCTGACCATTACCGGTTTTAGCTGCCTGCAGGCAACGCTGATAATCCAGTACGCGGACCGTCTCTTTTTCGGCAAACTCTTGATTCTTTTTATCTTTCTTCAAAACATCCAACACTGACTGGCAGGCCTGAAGTTTTTCAGGAGAGTTTTTAGAAGTATTAATACAGGCACTATAGGCATCTTTCAGCGTGACATCTTCCTGCACGGTTTCTGTTTGTGGAGCACAGGCGCCTAAAGCAACGGTCATCGCAATAACAAGTAGAACTTTTTTCATGGCGGATAATCCTGTAAAAAACCCCAGCCTGAAAATTCAGGCTGGGGTGAAAGCATTAGAAAATAGTGAATGGCGCAATAACCATAAACTTAACGTCGCGTTCATCCTGGAACATGTTACCGTAGCCGTTGCTCCAGCTTGGGTTATCAGAATGGTTGTCATACTGAGTGAAGTGCAGCTTAAACAAGGTACCCTTTGCACGACCTTCCTGAATGGTATATAGCGCATCCAGACTATAAGAACTCTCTTTAACACGCTGGCTCTGGTCATAATCATCGTTGGTGCTTGGTTTAGCATCCCATGCGTAAGCATAAGAACCACCTACCGCCCATCCCGCTAAATCCCACTTGCTCAGGTCATACATTACACCGGCAAATACGGCTTTTTCACCGTTGGCGTTGAAGTCTGAACGGTTATCCCACCAGATATCCAAACGACCGTTAGAAGAGGCATAAGTTGGCGTCATACGTTGCAGGAAGTAGCCCTGATTACCTTCAGCTTTAACCCAGGTTCCTTCCAGACGGAAATCAAACTGACCCGCTTTGTAGCCCATGGTCAACGCCTGAGTCCATGCCAAACCATCATAAATATCGTTGATACCGCCACCGGTCACTTTGTCGCGAGTACCGTAGAACTGATAGCTGGTGCTTAACGGACTACCCAACACATCAAATTTATAAGAACCTTTACCAAAGTACTGGTCGACATAACCCTGCGCCTGACCAAAAGCAGCCTCTAACACAAAGTCATTTTTGAAATCATATTTAGCACCGATAGAGTGCAGATAATCTACTTTGGTCTTTTTATCATTCTGATAGAAATTATCTGTTTCAATGTGCCATGGTGCTTTGTACTCGTTAGCCCACATATATGAGAAGCTCAACGCACCCGCTTTATCAAAATCAAAGTTAGCACCGGCTTCAGCCCCCTGATAGGTACCAGGCAATAAACTCCAGTGTGGAGCTAACAGCGTCTGACCACTAGGCTGGATGTATCCGCCTCGCGCCCAAACCGGACCATATTTAAATTTAGCCGCCGCTTTATACAGGCTGACTCCGCTTTTATCACCGGAGTAATCTTCTTCGTATGTGCGGTTTTTTGAGGAGAAAGCAATTTCGTTTGGATGTCCACTGTCGTGCGCTTCGGCCATTTCAATGGCGGTAAATGCGGCAACATCTAAACCAAACATATCGGCAGCATAGCCAGAAGAGAAATCCAGATTGGCGTTCCAGGTGGAGTGAGACAGGTTGGTTTCATAATGACCAGTGCTAACGTCTTTACGATCCCGCTCACGCTGCCAGTAATAAATACCACCGGTCAGGCTTGAGTCTTCAACAAAACCCTTGCCTTCTGCCACCGCTTCAGGAATAAAAAACTGCCCCGAAGCCAAAGTAGCTCCTGCGATAACATATGCTAAATACTTTCGTTTGAAACTATTTTTTTCGCTCATCCTCAAAGTCTCCAAGATATCACATCGTTAAATTTGCCCATCTCAGAATCCCGCTGAATGAGCATTTGTAATGTTTAGTAAGTTAAAGCATATTTTCGCGACGCGAATTATCAACGCATATTATAAGTAAATGTTAAAATCATGACGCGTGGCACAAAATGATAAAAAAGGCATAAATGGCGAAAAAAACGAACTAACTGAAATAATCCATTGTTATTAATGCAAAAATATTGACATTTAAAACACATTGAATACAAAAGTGGAAATGCGTGTTATCACAAAGATAATTATCAAGCCCAAATAACTAGTGAATTAATTAACATATTTTCTACAACGAAAAATGATGGTGTATCATTTTTAGCAAAAGATGCTTATAGCGCGGCTATCTGATAACAAGAAAAACAGAAAAAGGAGGAAATTAGAAAAATGGCAACAATGAATAATTCAGTAAATTTTCGATATAAAAAAACCGCCGAAGCGGTTTTTTTATATTACTAAGCCGTCAATTGATTACTTTTTCCTGGCTTTTGGATTAGGTAAGTCAGTTACTGTACCTTCATAAACTTCCGCCGCCAGACCAACTGACTCATGCAATGTTGGGTGTGCATGAATTGTTAATGCAATATCTTCAGCATCACAACCCATCTCAATCGCTAAACCAATTTCACCTAACAGTTCACCGCCGTTGGTACCAACAATGGCACCACCGATAATACGGTGAGAGTCTTTATCGAAAATCAGTTTGGTCATACCGTCTGCACAGTCGGAAGCAATCGCACGGCCAGAGGCCGCCCAAGGGAAAGTGGACACTTCATAGTTAATCCCTTTCTCTTTTGCTTCTTTCTCTGTCAGACCAACCCATGCCACTTCTGGCTCAGTATAGGCAATGGATGGAATCACTTTCGGATCGAAGTAGTGTTTCTTACCAGAAATAACTTCTGCGGCCACATGGCCTTCATGAACACCTTTGTGTGCCAGCATTGGCTGACCAACAATATCACCGATAGCAAAAATGTGAGGAACGTTGGTACGCATTTGCTTATCAACGTGGATAAAGCCGCGATCGTCAACCTCAATACCTGCTTTACCCGCTTCCAGCAGTTTTCCATTTGGTACACGGCCAATGGCAACCAGAACAGCATCGTAACACTGTGGTTCGGCAGGTGCTTTTTTACCTTCCATCGTCACATAGATACCGTCTTCTTTGGCTTCTACTGCGGTTACCTTGGTTTCCAGCATCAGGTTAAACTGCTTGCTGATACGCTTGGTGAACACTTTAACCACATCTTTATCTGCGGCAGGAATCACTTGATCAAACATTTCGACTACGTCGATCTGAGAACCCAGAGCATGGTACACCGTACCCATTTCCAGGCCGATAATACCACCGCCCATAACCAGTAAACGCTTAGGTACAGATTTCAGTGCTAATGCATCCGTTGAGTCCCACACCCGAGGGTCTTCATGAGGAATGAATGGCAACTGGATAGGACGAGAACCCGCAGCAATAATAGCGTTGTCAAAATTAATGTTAGTTACTACGCCATTCTCACCTTCAACCGCAATGGTATTCGGGCCAACAAACTTACCATAACCATTAACCACCTGAACTTTACGCATCTTGGCCATACCCGCCAGACCGCCAGTCAGTTGATCGATAACTTTTTCTTTCCAAACTCTAACTTTATCGATATCGGTTTTTGGCTCACCAAAAACAATACCGTGCACGGCAAGTGCTTTCGCTTCTTCAATGACTTTAGCAACGTGAAGCAGCGCTTTTGAAGGGATACAACCTACGTTTAAACATACGCCACCCAGAGTGGAATAACGTTCAACGATAATAGTGTCCAGACCTAAATCCGCGCAGCGGAAAGCAGCTGAATAACCTGCGGGACCTGCTCCAAGTACCACAACCTGAGTTTTAATATCAGTACTCATCTATGACCTCTTAAATTTTTTCCCGGCCGACCGGCGTTGGTTCTGTTTCATCATAGCGTGCATTGCCGGAACCTGTGTGACCACATTAGTTTACAGAAACATAACAATTCTGCAAACAAGAGTTCCCAATAATTCCGTACAAAAACAAGAATTAAAAAGCCGGCCAATGGCCGGCCCTCAAATTACATCACTAAACGGCGGATGTCAGACATCGCATCGTTAATGAAACTGATGAAACGCGCACCATCAGCACCGTCGATCACACGGTGATCGTAGGAGAGAGACAGTGGCAGCATCAGACGTGGTGCAAACTCTTTACCGTTCCAAACTGGCTTCATGGACGATTTGGATACGCCTAAGATAGCCACTTCTGGTGCGTTAACGATTGGTGTAAACGCAGTACCACCGATACCACCCAGGCTGGAAATAGTGAAGCAACCACCCTGCATATCGGACGCTGTCAGCTTACCGGCACGCGCTTTTTTGGAGATTTCAGCCAGTTCACGAGACAGTTCAACGATACCTTTCTTATTCACATCGCGGAATACCGGAACCACCAAGCCATTTGGTGTATCCACCGCCACACCAATGTTGATATATTTCTTCAGCGTCAGCTTCTGGCCATCTTCAGACAATGAGCTGTTAAAACGAGGCATTTCTTCCAGCGCTTTTGCTACTGCCTTCATGATAAACACCAGCGGAGTGATTTTCACATCCAGCTTTTTCTTCTCGGCTTCAACGTTTTGCTGCTTACGGAAAGCTTCAACATCAGTAATATCGGTTTCATCAAACTGTGTAACATGAGGGATCATCACCCAGTTACGATGGAGGTTAGCACCAGAGATTTTCTGGATACGACCCAGTTCAACTTCTTCAATATCACCAAACTTGCTGAAATCAACTTTAGGCCAAGGCAACAGACCTGGCAGAGAGCCGCCAGAAGCAGCAACCGCACCAGATTCAACGCGTTTAACCGCATCTTTCACATAGGCCTGAACGTCTTCTTTCAGGATACGGCCCTTACGACCCGTACCTTTCACTTTCGCCAGGTTAACGCCAAACTCACGAGCCAGACGACGGATAACCGGAGTGGCGTGAATATAAGCATCGTTTACCACAAACTCATTGTTGCCGGAAGCCGCCGGTGCCGCTGGTTTAGCCGCTGCAACCGCAGGAACAGACGCCGCAGCCGCCGGAGCTGGCGTACTTGCCGCAACAGGCGCAGCGCCTGCCACTTCAAATACCATAATCAACGAACCAGTAGACACTTTGCTGCCTACCTGAACTTTGATCTCTTTAACCGTACCTGCAAACGGAGCCGGAACTTCCATTGAAGCTTTATCACCTTCAACGGTAATCAGTGACTGTTCAGTCGTAATTTTATCGCCGACTTTCACTAACACTTCAGTCACTTCAACTTCGTCACCGCCAATATCCGGAACCTGAACGTCTTTAGCTGAAACGCCACCGGTTGCCGCAGGAGCAGCCGCTGGTGCTGGTGCGCTTGCCGCAGCAGGCGCAGCGCCTGCCACTTCAAACACCATAATTAAGGTACCGGTAGACACTTTACTGCCCACCTGCACTTTAATCTCTTTAACCACACCCGCGAACGGAGCCGGGACTTCCATTGAGGCTTTATCGCCTTCAACGGTAATCAGTGATTGTTCAGCTTCAACTTTATCGCCCACTTTCACCAGTATTTCGGTAACTTCTACCTCATCACCGCCGATGTCAGGAACCTGAACATCTTTAGCCGCTGAAGCCGCAGGGGCACTGGCTGCCGGAGCAGCAGCCGGAGCTTCTGCTTTCGGCGCTGGTGCTACATCGGCACCATCAAAAATCATAATCAGCGTACCGGTAGACACTTTGCCGCCCACTTGTACTTTAATTTCTTTAACAACACCGCCCTGTGGTGAAGGAACTTCCATTGAAGCCTTATCACCTTCAACAGTGATCAGTGATTGTTCAACCTCAACGGTGTCGCCCACTTTCACCAGCAGTTCGGTTACTTCTACTTCGTCGGCACCGATGTCCGGCACTTTGATTTCAATAGTCATTTAATCTTTACCTCTTATGCCAGACGTGGGTTAACTTTGTCTGCATCGATACCAAATTTGGTAATCGCTTCAGCCACAACGCTGGCAGGTACATCGCCGCGTTTTGCCAGTTCACCCAGTGCAGCAACCACAACGTAAGAAGCATCAACTTCGAAGTGGTGACGCAGGTTTTCGCGGCTGTCTGAACGACCAAAGCCATCCGTACCCAGTACGCGGAACTCGCTGGCTGGAATAAAGTTACGAATTTGTTCAGCAAACAGCTTCATATAGTCAGTTGAGGCTACCGCTGGCGCTTCATTCATCACTTGAGCAACATAAGGCACGCGTGGCGTCTCTAACGGATGCAGCATGTTCCAACGCTCACAGTCCTGACCATCACGAGCCAGTTCGGTAAATGAAGTGACGCTATAAACATCAGAGCTGATGCCGTAGTCTTTAGCCAGAATCTGAGCCGCTTCACGTACATGAGGCAGGATAGAACCTGAACCCATCAGCTGAACTTTACCTTTACCATTGCCCGCTACGGTTTCCAGTTTATAGATACCTTTACGGATACCCTCTTCCACACCTGCCGGCATTGCTGGCATATGGTAGTTTTCGTTCAGGGTAGTGATGTAGTAGTAAACGTTCTCCTGATTGCCATACATACGCTGTAAACCGTCATGCATGATAACCGCCACTTCATAAGCGTAAGTTGGGTCATAAGAGATACAGTTAGGAATAGTCAGTGCCTGAATGTGGCTGTGACCATCTTCGTGTTGCAGACCTTCGCCATTCAGCGTAGTACGACCAGAAGTACCACCCACTAAGAAACCGCGTGCCTGCTGATCCCCTGCCATCCAGCACAGGTCACCAATACGTTGGAAACCAAACATGGAGTAGTAGATGTAGAATGGAATCATTGGGTAATCGTTGGTGCTGTAAGATGTTGCAGCAGCCAGCCAGGATGCACCCGCACCCAGTTCGTTAATACCTTCCTGCAGAATCTGACCTTTCTCATCTTCTTTATAGTAAGCCACTTGCTCACGGTCCTGAGGAACGTATTGCTGGCCTTTAGGACTATAAATACCGATTTGACGGAACAGACCTTCCATACCAAAGGTACGCGCTTCATCAGCCAGAATCGGTACTAAACGAGGACCAATAGAGGCATCTTTCAACATTACGTTCAGCGCACGAACAAAGGCAATGGTGGTAGAGATTTCTTTATTCTGCTCTTCCAACAGTTGGCTGAATTCACTTAAAGCAGGAATGGTCAGCGGCTGAGTAAACTCAGTTAAACGGCTTGGTACATAACCTTCTAACGCATTACGGCGTTCGTGCAGATATTTGTACTCTTCAGAATCTTTTTCCAGCGTCAGCAGAGGCAGTTTTTCAATATCGGCATCAGCAACAGGCACATTGAAACGATCGCGGAATTGGCGAACGCCTTCCATGTTCATTTTCTTAACCTGGTGAGCGATATTTTTACCTTCCGCGGTTTCACCCATACCATAGCCTTTAATGGTGTGAGCTAAGATAACGGTTGGTTTACCCTGAGTTTCCTGAGCTTTCTTCAGTGCGGCATACACTTTTCTTGGGTCATGACCACCACGGTTCAGCGCCCAGATTTCGTCGTCGGTCATATCTTTAACCAGCGCAGCGGTTTCCGGATATCTGCCGAAGAAGTGTTCACGAACGTAAGCACCGTTTCTGGACTTGAATGTCTGATAGTCACCATCTACGGTTTCATTCATTAACTGAATCAGTTTACCGGTGGTGTCTTTACGCAGCAGGTCATCCCAACGGTTGCCCCACATAACTTTAATTACGTCCCAGCCGGCGCCTTTAAAGATGCCTTCCAGTTCGTTAACAATTTTACCGTTGCCGGTAACCGGGCCATCAAGACGCTGTAGGTTACAGTTGATGATGAATACCAGATTATCCAGTTTGTCACGGGTCGCTACGGTAATCGCACCTTTAGATTCTGGCTCATCCATTTCGCCATCACCCAGGAAGGCATAAACGGTTTGTGCGGAAGTATCTTTCAGGCCACGGTTATGCAGATATTTCAGGAAACGAGCCTGATAAATGGCGCTGATTGGACCCAGACCCATAGATACGGTTGGGAACTGCCAGAACTCCGGCATCAGTTTAGGGTGAGGATAAGAAGAAAGACCTTTACCATGAACTTCCTGACGGAAGTTATTCATTTGCTCTTCAGTCAGACGGCCTTCAAGGAAAGCACGTGCATAAATCCCCGGAGAGATATGACCCTGGAAGAACACCAGATCGCCGCCATCTTTAGCGTTACGAGCACGGAAGAAGTGGTTAAAACACACATCATAAATGGTTGCTGAAGACTGGAATGATGCCATATGGCCGCCCAGTTCCAGATCTTTCTTGGAAGCGCGCAGTACAGTCATTACCGCATTCCAACGAATAATAGAACGGATACGACGTTCTAAATCAAGGTTACCTGGATAGGTGGGTTCTTCAGTCAGTGGAATGGTATTAATGTAATCACTGACGACCCCTTCACCTGAAGGTAAATTGACGCCGGCCTTACGTGCAGACGCCATAACCTGATCAATCAGATATTGAGCTCGCTCAACGCCTTCTTCACGGATGACCGATTCGATCGCCTGCAACCAATCGCGGGTTTCAATCGGATCCACGTCTTGATTTACAATTTCCGACATGGTTGTTTCCTTATTCTATCTTTCACGTTAGTTATTCAAAGCCTGTCCTAATAGCGTCTTACACCAGAGGGACGCAGACGTTATTAAGACAGGCTCGGTGTTGTGGTGAGCCGGGAAGCTCTAATCCTTATGCTGCTGTAACAACCGCAGCGATCGCTCGCGGCGAGTGTGTTCTCTGTCGAGGTCGAGCAGCACTTCCTCAATAAAGGCTAAATGCCGATGCGATGCTTCACGTGCTTTTTCTGGCTCACGCGCAACAATGGCTTCGAATATGCTAGCCCTGTGATTACTCACTCTTTCCAGCATTTCACGGCGGGAATAGAGTAAATCGAAATTCTGGCGGACATTCTGTTCTAACAGCGGCGTCATGCAGCGCAGCAGATGAAGCAGAACCACATTGTGGCTGGCTTCGGTTACCGCTGTCTGATATTGCATGACGGCTTCCGCTTCGTTTTGCTTATCACCGGAAGCCTGTGCAACTTCGATTTGCTGGTGATATTCACGAATACGCTGAAAGTCTTCATCGGTGCCGCGTAAAGCGGCGTAATAGGCCGCAATACCTTCTAAGGCATGCCGGGTTTCTAACAGGTCAAACTGGGATTCAGGATGATCGGCCAGCAGCTCGCTTAGAGGATCTCTTAAACTTTGCCACAGGTTGGTTTGTACAAAAGTACCGCCCCCCTGGCGACGTAATAAAAGCCCTTTTGCTTCCAAACGCTGAATGGCTTCTCTTAATGACGGGCGGGAAACATCGAATTGTTTAGCTAACTCTCGCTCAGGAAGAAGTTTCTCCCCGGGACGGAGGGTTCCTTCAAGAATCAGCGCTTCGAGCTGTTGCTCAATCACGTCGGATAACTTGGGTTGACGAACCTTGCTATAAACCATAATGCTTCTCAAAAACGCCCCGAAGTCAATTGGTAATACCAATATCAAAAGTGTGACGATAAAGTAACAAATTATTCACCTTGTGTCCATATGGCCTTTGACCTAAATCATAAAACCTTACCTATCACTGTGATTTACACAGGATATCATTGAATTTCATACCTCTACGGAGGTATGCGTGACTCAGCCTTCACACCAAAAATTTAACGTTTTTGAAACGAATAAAAAGTAAAACTGAAGCGGATCAGCAAATCAAAGTGTGAATAAAAAATCGATTACAAGGGAATTAAATTCAATTTATCTAAAGAGAGTAATAAAGAAGATTAATCAGACATGATCCAAAAAAATTATTAAAGATCTGTAAAATTGCCCAGTGAATGGCATTTATTAATAAAGGAAAAGGTCCTGTTAATCGCGATTTTGAGCACTAAAAGCTAACAACCACAATCGAATACCATAAAAGGCCAGAATCAATAAAAACACCTTTACATGACAGCTGTTGCTAAAAAGAGCGGTGAAATAGCCCTTTTACCACAGCAATCCCATCGCTCAATCAGCAATTCAGACAGAAAAATAAAACACAATAAATTGAAAAACAGAAAGTTTTACAGTTATCGTTTTCAATTTATTACACAAGAAGAAAGAGAATAAAGCGTTGAAGCAAGAAAATTAATGCAAACATTTTTGTTTACCACTATTCTTGCCGCACTGATAGACGGTATCTAAAAACTTTTTATTGGTGGCTGTAAATATTTTAATACAGAAAGGTAGTTATCGGTATCGCTGATACTGAAAAGCTGTCCTGAAAATCCAATAAGAATAAACCGCTAAATGCAAAAAAGCCTGTGAGGAAAGAATAATAATGAGTGATCAGCTCAAACGCGGTCTTAAAAATCGCCATATTCAGTTAATTGCCTTAGGCGGTGCCGTAGGCACTGGCCTGTTTTTAGGTAGTGCCCAGACCATTAATATGGCGGGACCATCCGTTATATTGGGTTACGCCATTGGCGGCATTATTGCTTTTCTGATTATGCGCCAGTTAGGTGAAATGATTACTGAAGAGCCGGTAGCAGGAACTTTCAGCCATTTCTCTTATAAATATTGGGGGCCGTTTGCAGGTTTCCTGTCTGGCTGGAACTACTGGATGCTGTTCGTACTGGTTAGCATGGCAGAATTAACCGCCGTGGGTATTTATGTTCAGTACTGGTGGCCAGATATCCCTACCTGGGCTTCCGCAGCGTTCTTCTTTGTCTTAATCAATTTGGTTAACCTTGCCAACGTTAAGATCTACGGCGAGATGGAGTTTTGGTTTGCCATTATTAAGATTGCCGCCATTATCGGTATGATTGTGTTTGGCGCCTGGTTGTTAATGAGTGGTACCGGTGGCCCTGAGGCGGGAGTGCATAATCTCTGGTCCCAGGGTGGGTTTATGCCCTTTGATTTTGAAGGACTGGTGATGGCTACCGCTATTATCATGTTCTCTTTTGGCGGCCTGGAACTGATTGGTATTACCGCTGCTGAAGCCGATAACCCGGAGAAAACCATTCCAAGAGCCATCAATCAGGTACTTTATCGTATTCTGATCTTCTATATTGGTTCACTGACCGTTCTGCTTTCGCTCTATCCATGGACCAAAGTGGTGGAAGGCGGTAGCCCGTTCGTAATGATTTTTCACGATTTGAATAGTACGGTGGTTGCAACCGCGCTGAATATTGTCGTTCTGACCGCTGCACTGTCGGTATATAACAGCTGTGTATACAGCAACAGCCGTATGCTTTACGGTCTGGCCTTACAGAAAAACGCTCCTCAGGCACTGGCAAGAACCAACAGCCGTGGCGTACCGGTTAACGCCATCGTGTTTTCCAGTACCGTCGCCGCTATCGGTATTATCGTTAACTATTTAATTCCTAAAGAAGCTATCAGTATTCTGATGTCGCTGGTGGTTTCCAGTATTGTGATTAACTGGGCGATGATTAGTCTGTCGCATCTGAAATTCCGCGCCGCTAAAGATCGTGAAGGTGTGACGCCGAAGTTTAAGGCAATTCTCTATCCGTTCAGTAACTATCTGTGTTTGCTGTTTTTGGCGGGTGTATTGGTCATTATGTATATGACGCCGGGAATTCGCATTTCAGTACAGTTGATTCCGGTTTGGCTCATTATTTTAGGAATTGGCTATTTCATTACCAGAAAAACGGTGAAGTAAGGATTGCTGTTGCTGTTTTTTGATAAGGGATCCCTGCTAAGTTGGCGGGGATTTTTGTGTCTGGGAGATTGGGAGAGTGTGGTTGGCTTTAGTAAATTTAAGGACAGTTTGAAACACCCAGCGAATCAGCCTCAATGGGTATTCCGACCGTAAAAAGTATATCTATAAATCATCATTGTGCCCGGTCGGTAAACCATCAATACATAAGCTCGGAGTGCGTCGGGTCTGGTCCCCTCTGGGGCCTCTCCCTCCGGTAATCATTGCTAACACCCAAAAGACCAAGGCTACGATATAAAGACTTGGGGCCTTTAGTTCAAATTTACTTATTCGTTTTAATCTGCTTTTTATAACGTTGCCAGTCGAAGTGTGGGCCGGGGTCGGTTTTACGGTCGGGGGCGATATCGCTGTGCCCGGTGATTCTTTCCGGTACGATGTTGTAATGCTGGATCAGCTGTTGGGTTAGCTGTTGCAGGCTTTGGTATTGTGCCGGAGTGAAATCCGTAGTGTCAGTTCCTTCCAGTTCAATACCGATAGAGAAATCATTACAGCGTTCCCGCCCTTCAAACAGCGATACTCCGGCATGCCAGGCTCGTTTATCAAAGGGAACATACTGGACGATCTGACCGTCACGTCGAATAAGGCAATGGGCAGAGACTCTCAGATGTTGAATCTCAGCAAAATAAGGGTGTTCTTCCGGGTTTAAAGTACCGGTAAACAGCTGGTCAATATAGGGGCCACCGAACTCACCGGGGGGCAGACTAATATTGTGGATCACCAATAACGACGGGATCTCCCCTTCCGGTCTTTCATCAAAATGGGGGGATGGCACACGCTTAACGCCAACTATCCATCCTTGCTCTAACTTCATTTAATGCCTCAGTTAACCCTGCTGTTATCAGTTGATTATAAATAGACTGATTACTTCTGCGTACTGATTTCTCTTCGCACTAAACGTTTATCTGGCTAAATATACAAAACATCTCCCATTGTTTGATGCAATAAATAGGTTATCACTACATTGTCTGGAGACGTTTTCCGAAACGCCAGACTGACCATTTTCTTCCTTTGTTCCCTGAATATGATGTCATCACTTTTAATTATTCAGGAGTGAAAATATGAATCAACAGGCTGGTTTTACCCTATTTGAACTGATGATCGCCATTGCGATTATTGCCATTCTCACCGCCATTGGATTACCTGCTTACCAGGGTTATATACAAAAAGCGGCTCTCACCGATATGTTACAGGCTATGGCGCCTTACAAAACCGCCGTGGAACTCTGTGCGCTGGAAAGCGGTGAGCTTGGTCAGTGTAATAACGGGAACGCCGGGGTCGTGACGCATATTTAGTGTTGTGGTATTCTTCGCCCTTTGGATGATTGATGGCAA
Organism: Limnobaculum eriocheiris; assembly: GCF_021010575.1. Classification (GTDB taxonomy): domain Bacteria; phylum Pseudomonadota; class Gammaproteobacteria; order Enterobacterales; family Enterobacteriaceae; genus Limnobaculum; species Limnobaculum eriocheiris. The sequence goes on from NZ_JAJNAG010000027.1 coordinate 44,609, forward strand.
AGATTGATGTAGTTTGTCCCCGCTGTTCTGAAACGAGTGATGTGATCCGAAACGGTCATTCCACCTCC
>NZ_JAJNAG010000028.1 GCF_021010575.1 Limnobaculum eriocheiris
GTCCGCCCAGTTGGGTCTGATTCAGTGCTCCTGTGGCATTGTTTAAAATCAGCCCGTCTTTACCGACGTTAAAATTCTGGTACTGGTTATGGGAAACCCCCGCGCCGTTTGGCGTGGCGATATTCACTACCGGGACACCATTAGGTGCATTTTCTGCACTGGTGTTACCCGATGCCACATCAATACCGGCAGCCAACGCTGGCGCTATTGGTTGAATACACAGCAACGCACTCATCAAATAGCTCAGTACGCAACGGCTGATTGAAACCGGTAACACATCCATGTTGTTTTTCATTGTTACTGAATCCTGATGCGCTTAATTAAAACATTAATCCAATACGGTAATAGATAGAGTACCAACCTCAAGTCAGTCCTGGAGATTGTATTATCCAAAAAGATAATACAAACAGGAAACTCCCTTTACGCATTGTTCTATTAGTCCGTTGAATACAAATAATTGCTATATGATATTATTTTTTTACTGAATAAAAATAACCGATTAAGAATGAACGATAGCTATGAGATTAATGGCATATTTTCAGATAATAAACTCGTAAAAATCTAATAATCAGAATTAGGTTCTAAAATAGTACCCAGGCGCATTTGATGAAATAACACAATGAATACACTTTATTGATATTAAACCAGTACACTATTTATTGTTCAATTAAGGTATGCAGGCTGAAATACAGGCCAGGAAAATTTGAGGTTATTAATAACCTCAAATTAGAAACAAGTATTCTATATATTGGTTTATAGGTCGAGCCAATAAATTCCCGGCGACAGTTGTCGCCGGAAGGTTGTGATATTGATTTGTTAATTCCTGAATATTTATCAGGCAATGCTATTACGCCCGGTCGGCGACAAATGAAATACCATTATTTTTCAGCAAATATCATTGCTGGTGCTCAATCACACCCTGTTTACCAATAGTAATCCGCTGTGCCTGTAACGCTTCCGGCACTCTGCGTTCAATATCAATATGCAGCAGCCCCAGTTCAAATTTGGCTTCGGTGACTACCATATGGTCTGCCAGAGTAAAGCTCAGTTCAAACGCCTTGCAGGATAGCCCCTGATGCAGATACTGCACCTCTTTTTCTATTTGGGTTGGGTTGCCTTTTACCGTCAGGCGCTGGCCTTCTGATTCTATTTCCAGATTTTCCTGCTTAAACCCGGCTAAGGCTAATGTGATGCGATAGTGGTTATCGTCACTTTTCTCAATATTGTAAGGAGGAAAACCAGAATCCGTATTCCCCTGCATGGTACTGGCCAGTTTGTCGAATCCGATCCACTGACGAAATAACGGTGATAAATCATAATTACGCATAATATAACTCCTTCTTTGAAGCGAGTGAGGTCTGCCCCCATTACGGCGGGCAAATAACGGTTTCGACGTTTAACGTCTTAAAATTTTATTACTTAATTTCGATACGGCGTGGCTTTGATGCCTCAGGGATAACCCGCGCCAGCTCGACATACAGCAAGCCATTTTCTAAATGAGCGCCTTCAACCTGAATATGTTCAGCCAGTTGGAATTTACGCTCAAAATTGCGCTCGGCAATACCTTGATAAAGATAGGTTTTTGCCGGTTCCTGACTCTGTTTGGCACCACGTACTACTAACAGGTTTGGCTGGGCGGTAATCTCCAGTTCGGTTTCGGCGAATCCGGCAACCGCGATAGCAATACGGTAGTGGTGCTCATCAACCAGCTCAACGTTATAGGGAGGGTAGCCGCCATTGCTCTGGCTCTGGCCTGACTCAAGGGTATTCAGCATCCGGTCAAAACCAATGGCTGAACGATACAGTGGGGAAAGATCAAAATTACGCATAAAATACGCCTCCTAAATAGATCAGCGAGGTTAAATAACATCATCTTCCTTACAGGACAGATGAACTTCCAGCGATCAACAACCCTATTGGCATTGCTTTATCGATCACAGTAAATAAAATGGAGGCATAAATTCATTTTTCAACGGCAAAAATAGATTTCTAAGCTAAATTTTATAACTACACGCCATTAATCTGGTGTTACTTATTCAAATTTAGATAGTTGAGTGCTATAACGTTGCTCTTCAATTCAAGATCATTAACTGTCAGAACGTATTATGCGTTTTGTGGATAGCAAACAATGATGACTACTGTTAAAAGTTTTCTACTGCCCATTTGCGTCAGTACAACAATGTTTGCACTTTCTGGTTGCTCCAGCCTGATGGCTCACGTGGCGCCTTATGAACGGTATTATCCCGGCACCGCCCATGATATTGATATAATTGGTGACGACAATCATGGATGGTTAATGCGTAGCCTGTTGATTGTCGATCTGCCCTTCTCTGCAATGTTAGATACGGTATTGCTGCCTTATGATCTTTATCGTGCCAGCGATACCGAAGGCCGCTCTTCTCCACGAAAAACCATTTCAGACTCAGACAAAGAGAAGCAAGAAAAGGGGCTAATGAAAGGGTCCGGCTATTCTCCATCTCCTCAGGAAAAAGCTAGCGATAAGAAGTAATACGGGCTATCAACTCAGCATCAGCAACAAACAGTTGGCTATCCGCTAATCCATCGATCTTTTTGCTCATTATTTCACAGGCTTGCTCCACCAGCGTCTTCTCATCCTGCCGCATCGACCAGATATTATTGGGCAAAAAGCTCAACATGACGTGTTCATCAAAGGTACCAAGATTAATCTCGCCGGGAATATAGCCATATCGTTGACGCAATACGCTTAATCCACCTTCCAGAATCGGTAATGATGAAGAGATAAAATTAACCGGAAACTCACCCTGTTGTTCAATAAACTGATTCATCATCAGTTCACCATCTTCAACCCGGTTATGGTCCGCATAAGAGAGTAGAGATTTCTCCTGAGAAAAGCCCGACTCATTACAGGCCTTGACGTAGCCTTTCAAACGTTCGGCAATGGTGGGTAGCCCGGCATCACCAACAAAGAAGTGAATCGGTTGCTGAATTTTATCCAGCATGGCGCGAGTCAGATGATAACCACTTTTACAGTTATCGGTGATCACGCAGGAAGCGCCTTTTACGCCAAAATCCCGGTCCAGAAAAACCAGCGGTTTATTGCGATGTTTAACGTGGTGAGCCTGACTTTTAGCATCAACCGAAACGATAAAAATCCCGTCAACGTTGCGCTCTTCCAGCGATTTCACCAGTTTATTTTCATACCGGGGATCGCCATAGGTACAACAGATCATCAGTTGATAGCCCGCCTCCCGGCAGCGAATTTCCAATAGCTCGGCCAGCGCAGAAAAGAAAGGGTTTGATAAACGAGGGATAACTAAACCAAAAGTTTCAGTCTTGTTCAGTTTAAGACTGCGCGCAGTATGATTGACAGTATAACCATGTAATTCAACGTATTGAGCTATTTTTTCCTGAGTTTTTACGCTGATGCGATACTGTTCGGCCTTACCATTTAATACTAAACGAACCGTAGTAATGGAGAGGTTTAAATCGTTCGCAATTTGCTCTACCGTTTTAGCCATGGTGTCTCGTCGGTTCCATTTAACTGATTAAACATGGTGAATACTGATAGTGCAGGATATGGCAAATTTTCTGCTACCGCACGCCATATCCTGCGGGTATCACAATCTTATGCCAGACGGACTTTCATTAGTGATTTAATTTTCGGTCCAAATACCGGCAGCAGTAATGTTAACACTGCAATGGCTAAAAATGTTGCACATATTGGACGAGTCAGTAATACCATAGGATCGCCCTCAGACATCATCAGCGCCCGACGCAGGTTAGATTCAGCCATCGGCCCGAGAATAATACCGATGACAATAGGTGACATAGAGAAATCCAGCTTAATCAAAATGTAAGCTAAGAACCCGGAACCCATCATCACAAATACATCGGTCATGCTGTGGTTAACCGAGTAGGCACCGACAGAACAGAGCATCAGAATAATGGGTACCAGCACGCGGCGTGGAATATCCATCACTTTGGCAAACAGACGCATCCCCATAAAGCCCATGATGCCCATAAATACGTTGGCAGCAAACAGACCGATAAAGATAGAGTTCACTTCAACCGGATGGTCGGTAAACAACTGAGGGCCTAACGCCAGCCCCTGTACCATAAAAGCGCCCATAATGATGGCTGTTGCGCCATCGCCAGGAATCCCCAGCGTCATCAGAGGGACCATAGCACCACCCGCCACCGAGTTAGCTCCCGCTTCCGGGGCAGATACCCCTTCCGGAGAACCATGGCCAAACTCTTCAGGATGCTTAGACCAGCGTTTCGCTTCGTTATAAGCAATAAAAGAAGCAATATCACCACCAACGCCGGGTACTGCACCAATACCGGTACCAATTACCGAAGAACGAACATAGGTTGGTAACACCCGTTTAAAATCGAGCCAGGTTGGTAAAATGCGCGTAATATTAGCCCGAATAATCTTCACCTGCCCGGCAATACGCTCACGATGGTCTTCTTCAAAACTCAACAAGCCCTGAGAAAAAGCAAACAACCCCACCAGCACCGGTATAAAAGAAACCCCACCCATTAAATAGATGGAATCAAAAGTAAAACGCATTCCACTGGTCATCGGATCCAGACCGATGGTGGCAATAAACAAACCAATACCACCACCAATTAATCCTTTAATAATTGAGTTAGATGAAACGCTGGTGATGATACTGATACCAAATACCGCCAGAGCAAAATACTCTGCCGCGGAGAAACCGGTAGCGACTTTTGCCAACAGAGGTGCAATCAGCACCAGAGCGATGGTGCTGAACAGGCCGCCAAACATGGAGCCCATAGTAGACAGCCCTAATGCGCGGCCCGCCTCACCTTTTTTCGCCATTGGGTAGCCGTCCAGCACGGTTGCGGCGGAAGCGGGCGTACCCGGCGTACTAATTAAAATAGCCGTAATCGAACCACCGTATACGGCGCCACAATAAACCCCCAACAGCAAAAGGATCCCGGTCATGCCCTGAAAAGAATAGGTTAGCGGCAACAGTAAAGCGATCCCCATGTTAACGGTTAATCCCGGCAGTGCGCCAATAATAATGCCGGCCAGTACGCCCAACAGAATCATGGATACCGTTTCAAGGCTAAATACGATAAACAGGGCTTCTAAAACTTCATTCATAGCGATCCCTTTATCCTTTTATTCTAAGAATTCAGATACAGGCAGAGGGGAATTAAATATCAGGGTAAATGAGACATAAATAGTGGTCACAATTACCACTGAGATCAGTGCTAAAAACCACGCCCGTCGTTCACCCATCATCCACATCACTACCGGGCTCAACAACAGCGAAGCCACAATAAAGCCGGTATAGTTAAGCAATACGCCATACAGCACCATCACTATCGCCAGTACATAGGCTCTGCGCACCGATACCGAGGTTAAATCAACCGAGACACCGGCGGTTTTTACCCGCTGAACGGCTACTTCAATCCACTGTAAAACGCCTAATCCAATAAATAACCAGGCCAGACCATAAGGCCAGAAACGCTCTCCGGGCACGCCATATTGATCAAACATGCTCATATCCCGGGAGAGATACATGATTGCACCACCCAACAGAACCGAGAGTAAACCGACAAGAATATTTAATTTCCGCATGACATCGTCTCCCTCCTGACGGCGAACCGGCAGGAGATACCTCTATTTATTTTTTCATGGTTTCGTCGATCAGCGTTTTATACATCTCATCATCTTCTTTCATCATGTTGTAAGCATCATCACCGGCAATCACTACCGGCATAATGCCCTGCTTCTTCAACGCTTCCTGATAGGCCGGAGTTTTTACTACTTCAGTAAAGGTATTCACCAGCTCTTGTTTCACGTTATCCGGTACTTTGGCAGTGGTTGCCAGTACGGCCCAGGCGCGCATTTTGACGTTAACATCCAGACCAAGCGCCTCTTTAAAGGTCGGCACGTCCGGGAACAACTCAAAACGTTTTTCGTCCATCACACCCAGCACTTTCAGAATACCGGCATCTACCTGCGATTTTACCGAGCCAGGTGTGGTTAATACGGAATCGATATGGCCACCAACCAGTGCGGCAATCGAAGGTCCGGTACCTTCGTTATAAGGAATATGGTTAAACTTCACATCCAGCGTTTTTTCCATATTGACGGCGGCCAGATGGTAAATAGCCCCCATACCGGAGTTACCAACTTTCAGCTTGCCCGGATTAGCTTTTGCTGCATCAATAAACTCCTGCAGCGTGTTATAAGGTGATTTAGCATTAACCACCACCGCGACCGGATCGGCAATGGTTGTCACCAGCGGAGTAAAATCTTTGTAGGTCACCGGTGATTTTCCCTGATGTGGGAACATCGCCAGCTCAACGGTTGTCATTACCAGCTTATAACCATCAGGTTTGGCTTTCGCCACTTCAATCAACCCGGTCAGGCCATTACCCGCTGGTTTATTCACTGGTACAAACATGGTTCCCTTTGGCATACGGTCACGGGCAAATTCAATCACCGTACGGGCTGAGGTATCAGTACCACCGCCAGGGTTTTTAGGAATAACCACTTCAATATTTTTGGTAGGGTAAGTTAACGTTTGCTCCGCCTGAACCATCCCGAAGGGCAGCATTAACGCGAGCAGAGGAAGCAGATTTTTTTTCATGAGGGCACTCCATTATTATCATTATCAGAAGTTATTTTTTGGTACACGATGTTCTTACGGTTCCATGTATAGGTCACATGGAGTGTTTCACCATCGGCGATAATCGCCGGATAGGAAAATTCTCCTTCACCACTTTCCAGATCTAACGGAATCGACCAGGTTTTGCCGTTGTCCTGCGAGACACTGATTGATATGGGATAACGACGATTCCAGTTGCCTTCAATAGGGTTACAGGCCAGTACCAGACCACCATTTTTCAACGCGACCACATCAATACCGCTGTTATTATTTGGCAGTTCTGTTTCATAGGCCGGACACCAGCTACGACCATAATCCTTTGAATCACTGCGGTAAATTCGCCCACGAGTACTGCGCATCATCGCATGTACCTGACCGGGAGCGGACTCCCATACCGTTGGCTGAATCACACCATCCCATTGAAATACACGTTGCAGATCGGTTTCCCACAGTGCGTCATCTTTTAAGCCCTGCCAGATATCACGCTCATCCGCAGATGCCGGATTAATATGAGCAATGGGAATATCAACCCGCTGCCAGCGCTCACCTAAATCGGCGGAGATATCGACAAAAGCATCCCAGTAGCGGTCATTCTCTATGGAAGAAGGAGCCAGCCACTCGCCATTGGACATCACCAACAGCTTATTTTTAACCGGCCCACGAGGGAGCAAGTCTCCCTCCATCAGTTCCTGAGGTTGGTTCCAGCTCTGACCGCCGTCTCCGGATGTCACATAACGTGTTATCCAGTGATGTACATCCGGCCCCACTTTATAAAACAGCCATAACGTACCGCACTGATAGTGCAGAACCGGATTCCAGTGCGCCAGACCATCCTGAGCAATGGCTCTTTGCGCCGGCAACCATTCCCCTTTGACGCAGCGGGATAGCCAAATCGCCGTATCGCCACTGGCCTCTTTTTGTCCGGCAAAATAGGCTACCAGCAGTTCATCACTGTCTGGCAGTACCACTAATGTTGATGCATGACAGTTATTAAAAAGTTGATGATTCACATCCAATAAAAACTGCAAAGACTGTTTAATAAAATGCATCTCAATATTTTTCCTTATAGCTCCAGATAGCGCCGAATATCCTGCCCCAAACGCACCATGCCATTAATGGCTTCCGGATAGAATGTTTGCAGATATCCACTGCTGTCCCGCACCCGACAGGCAATAGTATGGAAATTCCCAATGGATTGCTGGAAATTTTTCGCACAAATTGGGTAGTCCAGGTTTTCTACTAACGCAGCGGTAGAAAGGTAGTCGGACAACTTCCGGGCTTTTTCCGGCTCTGCCTGCCAGTTTTCATATAGCCAAACATACAGGTCAGGGTGAAAGTTAGCCATCACGCCGCTAAAGGCCTGGCAACCTGCCTGAAAAGAGGCCAGCAGCGTCTGGCTATTCGCATTTGCCAGATGCAAACGCGTCCCTTTTGCCAGTTCAAGGCGACGTTTAATCATGGCTAAATCGCAGCAGGTATCCTTGATAAAAGTGTAACGACCACTTTGAGCGCACCAGGCAACCGTCTCTTCCGACAGCAGGCGTTTATAAGGATAAGGGCATTCATATATCCCTAAGTCTACCGATACCGGAACCTGAGCCGTTAAACGCTGTAAGGTTTCCAGCGCTTTCTCCTGACTTTCACCCGCCAGCGCCAGACGATTGCTGATCATAATCACACCGTCAACTCCGGTTTCAGACATGCTGATCAACTGTTCACTCTGATGGCTGAACGCATTGGCCGTATGGCCGGATGCCACCACCGGCACCCGCCCATCGACTTTTTCGACGATAAAACGCACCAATTTTCTGGCTTCTTCATCGCTTAAAAAGAACATCTCACTCGACTGGCAATCGGCAAATAGCCCGTGAACACCGGCAGCCAGATACCACTCAATCAGCTTTTCCAATGAGTGCCAGTCAATCTCTTTACGTTCATCAAACGGCGTTAGCATCACCGGCCAGACGCCGGTATATTTTTGTTGGTTCACGTTATGCTTCCTTCTGAAGCGCATGCAGTGCATCGCCCGCCACTTTTACCTGGATCCCCTGAGTCAGCGCCTGAGCGACAAATGCTCGCAGTACGCTACCCAGTTTATCCTGTTCTACATAAGCGATAGTAATATGGTTACTCTGGTGTCCTGACATCAGGTCATCGCGCTGCACACCATCCAGTACACAGTTAAGCAGTGGCCATTCATAGTTAGTGGCCCGACGGCGACGCTCAAACTCATCGTCCGGTAACTCAACGCCATGACCGGTACCAATATGCATCACCACATTAGTTCCTTCATAGTGGGCCCGCGCCCAGATAAAGCACCCGGCTTTACCCTGTCCGCAAATGGTTGAACCACCATAAGGGAAGAACATAGGCGGTTGACGATAGCCGGTAGCTCCGGCAATACCGCCTTTCAGATGTTCAAACGGCACCGCACCAGATATTTCCAGATCCCAATAGAAGGTACCCCGATACTCACTGCCCCAGCGAATATCATGCAATGTGGTCTCTGCCGGTAGCCCTAATGAACTCAGCAAACGCCATAGCATGGTTTGAGGAATAGCCGTCCCCATATCCACTTCATTAATGCAGGGAATAGCCTGATTTGGGCAAATAATCTCACCCTGTTCGTCAGGAATAGGGAAACGCTCCGTAGAACCAATGGCACCTTCCGCAAAGTCAGAGGCAGCACAGCTATCTTTTAACCCTTGCTGATACTGAACGCCTACCGCGGATAAGCCAAAACGTTTCACAAAACGCGCCATGGCAATCATCATGGCGCACTGTTCTTTAACCTGCTCACGGGTCAGCTCGGTGGCGTTATCTTCACCAAACTGGAATTTCATACCGCGCGCTTCATACCAGTTCAGGCAGGCCTCCCTTAGCTCATCGGGCACTTTAGCCATTTCAACCAGTAAAGCAGACTGCGACAGCGACTCCAGCGGCATACCAATATTCACCAGCGCTTGCTGTGGAAAGACACCGTTGATCATCCCCATACAGAAAGTATCGAATAATCCCAAAATCTCTTTATGCTGCAAAATATATTCACCGACTTTGCGACCTACGGCACCCTCCAGGGTAGCCATCACCGGGTGGGTCGGTGCCACATCGTGCAAATAGTTATTCTTATGCTGTAATGACCCATAACGCAGCCAGGTTTGCAGACCTTGCATAAAGAACTTGTCGTCAAAACTTTCTGACCATAAACGAGAATAGGGTTTATCCAGACTGGTTAAGGTGCCCGCCAGACAAAGCATACCCACCAATCCCGGCCAGGTACCATCAAAATTAGCCAGCAGCAACACCGGACCACGATGGTGAGCTAACGACGGAGCAATATGGTGTGAGTACTGCCAGGCGGTTAACAGCACAATAACTGGCGCATCGGGCTCAATAGCAGCAAACAAATCACTGCCTTCACGCTGACTGCTGATAAAACCATGACCGCGGCTCTGGCTTACCGGATGCGCTCGTTTCATGGAGTAACCCAGTTGTTCCAGCGCCTGCTCCAGCTTATCTTCAAATTTCTTCTGTACCGGCCAGCAGGTGACGTTTGCAGGTTCACGTAAATCTGCGTTAGTCACCATCAGTACCTGCTTACTCTTCGCCCCTATTTTCGCCGGTGACGGTGGCAGATTAAGTTTTAACACGTTGATTTTCCTGTTCTGATAAAATTTACGCTAATAATTCGGCCTTACTCATCATCTGATGGTAACGCTGCTGATCCTGATACATCTGTAAATAGACCTGATACTTAGCCTGATGGAATGAAGCGGTTGAATCATCGGGCTGAATACTGTTGCCATATCGAACCATGGCCCCGGCCGCCTCAGAGAAATCGGCAAAGGCGCCACATGCCACAGCCCCCAGTAAAGCAGCCCCCAGCGTGACCGCATCTTCTTCTTTTGCCAGATGAATGGTGCGCTGAGTGGCATTGGCATACTCCCTGAGCCAAAGTGGGTTTTTAGTCGCACCGCCGCACAAAATCAGGCGGTCAATCTGATGGCCTGACTCTTCCAATACATCGATGATATGACGAGTACCATAGGCAATGGCCTGTAGCGTTGCTAAGTAGCGGCGGGCCAATGCATCCATCCCCGTTTCCAGCGTTAGACCTGACTCCATACCTCTTGCATCAGGATTGGCGCGGGGAGAGCGGTTGCCGTGGTGATCCGCCAGAATATGAAAATGATAAGTAGGGAACGGATGCTGCTGTTCAAGTTGAGCAACCCGTTGATTCAGAATTTGGTAGTAACTGCACTGTTGGCGTTTAGCCATCTCTTCCAGCTCGGGCCAGGCATCACTTTGACGCAGCGTCCATTCAACCAGCGCACCTGCGGCACTTTGTCCGCCTTCATTCAACCACCAGTCAGGGATCATCGCGCTAAAATATGGCCCCCATACGCCGGGTACCATCACTGCCTGTGGGCTTACCACCATATGGCAGTTAGAAGTGCCGCTGATAATCGCCAGGCTAGCTTGCGGCTGTGCGGCTACCAAAGCCAAACCTCCGGCATGGGCATCAATAATTCCACTGGCAATGGTTACACTGGCTGGTAATCCAAACTGATGGGCCACTTCCGGATTAAGTGTTCCCGCTTTTTCACCCAGATTTAAAACCGTAGTGGGTACTTTGTCGGTTAACTCCGACAGCCCTACGGCATCCAACAGGCTATGGCTAAAACGCCCTTCATGGGCGAGATAATTCCACTTACAACTCAGAGTACAAATACTGACCACATCGGCAGCGCTGGCGCGCCAGACCAGATAATCAGCCAGATCAAAGAAACGCCATACCTGTTGATAGCGTTGAGGATAGCGTCTTTTCAACCAAAGAATTTTGGGTAATTCCATCTCTACGCTGACTTCACCACCGACATATTGCAACGCCGGATCGTTAGTCAGGTTAATTTCCGTCGCTTCATCAATAGCTCGATGGTCCATCCACATGATGATATCCCGATTTACATCACCATCTTCAGCAACCGAGACTGGCGAACCATCCTGTGCAACAGCGACCAGAGAACAAGTCGCATCGAAACCAATGGAGCAAATGGAATGAATATCTACCTGAGATAACTCCACAGCTTCTTTTACCACCGCACACACCTGCTGCCAGATATCTGCAGATGACTGTTCAACCATATTGGTACGGGAGTGGAATTGTTGAATAGCCCGCACGGAAAACGCCAACCGCTCCCCCTGAGAGGTAAAAATACCGGCCCTGACACTGGCAGAACCTACATCAACTCCGATAAAAAACTGCTGCTCCACAATGCCTCCACACTCAATGCTGCGTCGAGTTAGCAACTTATGAAAGCAGAGAATAAAAAACAATCGAATTGTTTAAATTATGTGATATCGATCGAAGTGAAGAAGATAACTGACTGAATTGGAATAGATAATATTTTGAGCAATCTGGAAGGAGGAAAAGACATAATCCAGCCAGCGTTAATTAAGCATGATTAACGCCGGCAGGACGCAGTTTACTTAGTCTTTCAGAACTTCACGGGCATTGATTGGCTGAACCGGACGGTTATTTGGGTGGCCCATCAGTGCGGTAAACGCCTGAATTTGTTCATGGCTGGCAGTGATCTGATTTTTCAGTACTAACCAACGAACCCCTTCAGTACAAGGAGGAGTGGTCAGAGAACCGCTAAAGCGATAGTAGTGCAGATTAGCTGGCAGCAAATCTTTGGCGTTGATCTTTTGATCATAGGTTACTGTTTCACCATTTTTAGGCATCTCTTTCCACAGTTTAGCCAGTGTTGGGTTAGCTTTACCCTCTTTCACCATAACGGCTAATACTGTCAGTTCACCCTTACTGTTAGCGTGAACAAAGTGAATTTCCATCGGGAAAGATTTACCTTCAATTTGGTTTTCACCCGGAGTATGGAAATGGAACTGTTTCAGCTCAAACGAAGTACCATCAACCTCAATTTTGCTACCTGACGCATAGTTAACCTGTAACGTATGGCCATTATTTACCATATTCTCTGCGCCCGCAGCATAAGTAATATGGAAAGGTTTTAGATCGGATTTAACGGTACCGGTCAGGTTAACCGGCGACTGGTTTTGAGCGTGGCAGGCTGCAAACTCTGGTGATAAATCAGCCCAATGCTCCGGACCGGCTTCGCCGCTATATTCCCAATGAGGAGAAGCAAGCGCACTAAAAGATAATGCCAGACCACAAACGGCGATGAACTTTTTCACATTATTTCCTTTCAAAAATTAACCGGAACAATATTAGAGGGATATGACAAATATCAGTCGAATTCAATATTGCTAACATCCCTGGACTCAGCGGAAAAATAAACTCCGTGTTCAGTAATTATATATTCGATTAAAACTACATGAATCAACCGAGCTGTAATTAATCCCATGCAAAGTGTAATAATATGTAACTCATTGATATGAATAAATAACACACATATATTATTTTCATTAAGCTAATGAAAAATAATATAACCTTTTCAAAACACGGTTATTAATGCTCAATAAATCGGGGTGAAATAAGATATGAATCTAAAACTTAGCCGGTTTATTCTATTAAATGCCAAAAATAAATAAGAATTAATTTCAACAGCATAAAAAGCACGAAAGTAAATATGAAAATAATAAATAAAAAAACCCCCAAACCAATTAAAGTCTGGGGGTTTCTAAATCAATTAATTAATAACTGATTATATTTTAGGAATACGCAGAACTTGTCCCGGATAGATTTTGTCCGGATGGCTTAACATTGGTTTGTTAGCTTCAAAAATTTTCTGGTATTTGTTGGCATCACCATACTGAGACTTAGCAATAACACCCAGCGTATCGCCTTTCTGAACGGTATAGAAGTTACCTTCTTCTGAAGGTTGAACAACAGAAACTTGATCCTGCACGTTACCGATAGATGCAACGTTACCCAGAATAACCATCAGTTTTTCTTTCAGTTCCTGATCCGCAGCTTCACCACCAACGATAACGGTGTCGTTTTCTACTTTAATATCAACTTTATCTGAACCAGGCAGACCCATTTTATCCAGGTGCGCTTTCAGTTTTGCTGCTTTATCTTCTGGTTTGCTAGAGACACTATCCCAAAGCTTTTCGCCTGCTTCCTTAACAAAATTGAATAACATTCCCATTATATTCTCCAACAGCAGTTAAAATGTTTAAACACCACTTATTACCCACTAAATCTGAGCCAAACCAGCTCGTCAGTGAGAAATAAGCGCTGTTTATAGTATATCCCACGAACCGTTCACACACTAATTTTGTATTAATCCGATTCGGTACCAGTAATAAACAATTGAGAAAAACCCTCTACTTTTCGCATATAAGCAATGTATTCACCATTGGGTGAATACACCACCGCATCCGCACAAAGGTGGTTCAGGCTCTTTTCCGTTAAACGCTTAACCACGCCGCTGTTAACATCACAGAGCACAATACTGCCATCCATAACGAAGACTAAACTGCGGCCATCCGGACTCCAGCTAAATGCCGAATCGACTCCGTAACCACCGCTGGTCACCTGCTTTAACTCACCGCCTAACGGAGAAACCAGCCAAACCTGAACCACGTCAAAATCATCTTTCATCAAAAAGGCAATTTTGCTGCCATCCGGCGAGCTGCGCACCCAGTGGCGCGGTGAAGAGACTACTCCCGGAAAGCGACGATCGCCGGTATAAGTCAAACGACGCTGACTGACGCCAGCCGGAGGTGCCGGCATCTGTTCCTCCGTTCCTGTTAGTGGGTACTCACCGGGTTTGGCGTAATCCTCTAAATGTTCCGGTAAATCAACAATAAAAACTTCTGAAAGCTTACTGCCATCTTCCGAACGGGTATCACCAATAAACGCCAGCGCCCAGCGCTGAGTTGTTCCCTGCGCGGTCATATAGCCCTGATTTCCCACCCATCCCTCTTCATAAGCCCGGCTGATTTCATCACTACCGGCTTCAGGAACCAACACCGTTGAACTGGCTAAAACACAGAAATGGCTACCGTCATATTCTCGAAGGTGTTGCTTTTCAACCTTAACGGAGTGCAATGGCACCGCAACACCAATATTGCGTTGATCGAACTGTGGCCCTTTCTCATGCATCACATGATCGTTATAGGTAAAACTCAGTCGACTGCCGTCCGGACTAAAAACATGCACATGGGAACCGCCGCGCAACGCGCCGCTGGTATAGGGGGGCGTATAATCTAATGCATCCAGCGTAACTGCATGCTTTCGGTCGGGTTCAGTGACTATCACACCGCGACGGTGATGAAAGTCATAGTGCCACTGTTCATCCGGCTTTTCCGGGCTGTGGATAAAGGCATAGCGCACCGGCTCAACCGGGCTGGCGGTCACTACACCAACATAGCTTTGCGGCTCGGCCTGATAAATAATCTCAACTTCACAGCTATCAATATTCACCCGTTCGATAGTTTCGCCGGTAAACGACGAACCATCGGGCCGGACATCATAAACCAGCCACTGACTGTCCGGTGTCCATACGTTAACGTTAGTTAACTGGTGGTTGCAGGGCGTATAGGTAATTTGTTTTTCTGTTTCACGCATCGATGTGCTCCTACCTTGTCGCCTGTACGAATCTTTATGTTGCAAGATAAATTTTCAACTGTCACTGAAAGGTTATAAAAAATTCCACCGTTATCGCTATTTCCTCACCATTAAGAAAATTAATAACATAATGATGTTAAATAGATATAGGAGGAAATTAAGGTTACGGCAAGGTGAGATGAGAGAAAAGACCCATAGATACAAGATTCAGGGCGGCTCCTCAGCACCTTTCAATTAAACGCGGGAAACTGAATGGGAGCTGTATGCCCAATAAAAACTTTAGATGGCTGTTATGAATGAAGTGAATCCATGCCGGAGCATAAGTTCGAATGAAGATGGCGCAGGAGCCGGTCTGATGAACGGTTTTCCGGCCGGGCTCAGAGGTGTTATAAGCTCATCGCCTTTACGGCCGGAATAGACACAATAGTGAATAAAAATAATTTGGAAAGAACTCAGGGGCTATAACCAATCAGTTATAGCCCCGGGCAAATCAAGCAATCCGCTTCACTTCTCCAACCAGTAAAATATAGGAGAGCGCCCCAATCACCGCCACCACTGAAATATAGATCAGTGAAGGAGCAAAACCGTAGTTTTGTGCCAGATAACCCACGACCAGAGGTACAGTGATACCACCCAAACCGCCGATGAAGTTAAATACCCCGCTGGTTAAACCAATCAGACGAACCGGAGCCAGTGAAGAAACCAGCGACCAGGTAATAGAAGCAAAACCATTACCAAAGAATGCCACGGCCATCAGCACCATAATCCAAATCGGATCGTTGGTGTAGTTAGCGCCCATGATGTAGGAAGAGAGCAATAAACCACAGATAATTGGGGTTTTACGCGCAAAACCAATGGACTTACCGCTACGGGTTAACTTATCGGCCAGTTGACCAGAAAGTAACACACCCAGAAAAGCGGCCAGGAAAGGAACCGTCGTCATAAAGCCAGCGGTTAACGCCGCAATGCCTTTCTCCTGGGTTAGATAGTTAGGGAACCAGGTCAGGAAGAACCACAACATAGAGGCTATCGCAAACTGGCCCAAATAGACGCCAATCAGTTTACGATGGAAAATCAGTTTCCAGTCTGCACGGGTAAATGGCACTTTCTCTTTTTTCTCAATCAGAGCATCGCCATCCACCATACCGCCACCTTGCTCAATATACTTAAGCTCGGCACGATTTATCCTTTTGCTTTTTCTTGGGCTTTGATAATTAAAGTGCCAGATCAATGCCCAGACAATACCAATTGCACCGGTAATAAAGAACACCCAGTGCCAGCTCAGTATTTCCTGAACCCAAATCAGCATTGGTGTTAAAAATGCCAGACCAACAAACTGCCCGGAAGTATAAAAACCAACCGCACCGGCACGTTCCTGTTCAGGGAACCAACTGGTAACAACACGGTTATTCACCGGGAAAGCCGGGGCTTCGAACAAACCGGTCACGGCCCGTAAACCAATCAGAGAGGCTAAGCCGCCAGCAAAACCTTGCAGCAAGGTGGCGACTGACCAGCCCATGATGGCAATAAAATAGGTCAGTTTGGAACCAACCCGATCTAAAAACCAACCGCCAGGGATTTGACAGGCGGTATAGGTCCATGCGAAGGCGGAGAAAATATATCCCATCTCCGTTTTGGTAATACCAAATTCCTGTTGAATTTTAGCGGATGCTACGGCCAGGTTTGCCCTGTCAACATAGCAAATTACCACCGTAATAAATATCATCAATAAGGTAATATAGCGACGCTTGGTGGGCTTTATTACCTCTACCGAATCGATTGTTTTATCCATTGTAGAGTATCCTGTTTAATTGTTTTTATCCTGCCGGAAAATAATAAAAATTGCTCTATTGCCCTATTTTCAACGCAACCAGAACAACCCCGGTCAGATTCAGGCGCAAAGGAACCCCAGCGGGTATTTACGCCTT
This sequence comes from Limnobaculum eriocheiris, assembly GCF_021010575.1. Classification (GTDB taxonomy): domain Bacteria; phylum Pseudomonadota; class Gammaproteobacteria; order Enterobacterales; family Enterobacteriaceae; genus Limnobaculum; species Limnobaculum eriocheiris. The sequence continues at coordinate 17,115 of NZ_JAJNAG010000028.1, forward strand.
TTTATTGCTTTAATATTTAAAATGACCGACTAATTACGTTTTAAATAAACGCCATGCTTCCACAATATTATTACCACTCGGCAACAGCACCATCCGGATAACGCCAAACCGGGTTACGCCAGTCAGGAGCATGTTTACTACGTTCAATCACCAGTTCTTCATTCACCTCTACCCCTAACCCTGGTTTGGTTGGTGGATAGAAATGACCATCTTCCATCGAGAAGTCTTCTTTATTCAGTACATAATCCAGTAACTCTGCACCCTGATTATAGTGAATACCCATGCTCTGTTCCTGAAGCACTGCATTACGCGCCACAAAGTCAATATGCAGACAGGAAGCCAGCGCAATCGGCCCCAGTGGGCAATGTGCTGCAAACGCTACATCATAAGATTCCGCCATGGCCGCAATCTTATAGCACTCGGTAATACCACCAGCGTGGGAAAGGTCTGGCTGAACAATGCCCAGGCCGCCATCTGCCAGTACGCGTTTAAACTCAAAGCGAGAGAACATACGTTCACCAGCCGCAATAGGAATATGGGTTTGCGCTGCCAGACGAACATAATATTCCGCCTGCTCTGCCAGTACTGGTTCTTCAATAAACAGCGGACGATAAGGTTCCAGCTCTTTAATCAGAACTTTTGCCATTGGTGCATCAACACGACCATGAAAATCCAGACCAAACTCGATGCTATTACCAAAAGCCTCACGAATTTCTGCCACGACTCCCACGGCTTCATCCACTTTACGTGAGTTATCAATGATCCCCATCTCTTCACAGCCATTAAGCTTAAAGGTATCAAAGCCGATACTTTTCAGTTTCTTAATACCAGAGATCACATCCGATGGGCGATCGCCACCAACCCAGCTGTAGGCTTTAATCTTATCGCGTACCAGTCCACCCAGCAGTTGGTAAACCGGAACCCCTAATACTTTACCTTTGATATCCCACAATGCCTGATCGATACCAGAGATAGCGCTCATCAGAATAGGGCCACCGCGATAAAATCCACCGCGATACAGGGTTTGCCAGATATCATTAATACGGGCAGGATCCTGACCGATGATCATCTCTGACAGTTCATGTACTGCAGCTTCAACGCTGCGAGCGCGACCTTCTATCACCGGTTCCCCCCAGCCAGTCACGCCTTCATCCGTTTCTACTTTAAGAAACATCCAGCGCGGGGCTAAACGGTAAGTGGTGAGTTTAGTGATTTTCATAACTGCACTTCCTTATAGGCTTTAACAAAACGTTGCGCCTGTTGACGAGTTTGCTCTGGTGTCTGACCAGCACGATACAAGTCGCTTCCCAGTCCGGCACCCACGCATCCCGCCCGCATATATTGGTGGAGATTTTCCGGTGTCACGCCACCCACCGCAAATACCGGTATTTCTGGCGGTAACACCGCTTTCAGCGCTTTAATGTAGTCAGGACCAAACGATGAAGACGGGAATATTTTTAGCGTTTGAGCGCCGGCCTCTAATGCAGTAAAGGCCTCTGTTGCCGTAGCACAGCCCTCACATACCGTCATACCAAACTCCACCGAGCGTCGAATAACGGCTGGATTGGTATTTGGCGTGACGATCATTTGGCAGCCCATTGAAGCTAAACGCTCCACGTTAGCAACCGTTAATACCGTACCCGCACCAATCAATGCCCGGGAACCGAACTGTTCTACCATCTTTGGAATACTGATCTCCCACTGAGGCGAATTCAGCGGAATTTCAATGGCATCAAAACCAGACTCAATCAGGGCAGAAACGTGAGATTCCACCTCCTGAGGCTTGATACCACGCAAAATAGCAATTAGCGGAAAATTAGTTTTCCAACTCATAAACCAGACTCCTTATACCGGATTTAAAGGCATCATCACCATCAATGGCCTGATGTGGAATACCGGCTAAAGCCAACGCCTCACGATAGCGAGCCGTTAAACTCTGGTTACCAATAATGGTGACGCCGCGCTGATTTACATCGGCATATTGCTGCTGCATTTGCGCCACTTCATTACCAATAAGCAGTCCGGACAACCACTCCTGAACCACGGAAGGATCTAACTGACCAAGAACATGGGCCGCCCGGGTTTCAAACAGACGACGGATAATATGAGTTTCATTAAAGCCAATTTCCATGCCCTGCCTGAATGCCTGCTGTGACTCTCGCTGCACGCCGATACCGGCTCCTACCAGAGAATGGTTAATCAGCAGATGGTGCAATTCCCCGGTCATCACCGTGCGAAAATCGGCCACCGTATCGCCATCCATTTGAACCCACTTACAGTGGGTACCGGGCATCACATAGTAAGCCGCTGGTTTTTGTGCATGAGCACCCACTAACTGCGTCTCTTCACCACGCATAACGTTACAGTTGCCATCCTGATTAATGGCAAGCCCCGGCACAATCCAGGCACGCATTGGGGCCAACTGAGCGACCGGCATCAAGTGATGGGCGATTTGGCTTAAATTGGCAGGGCACATTTGATAAGGCGTCGGGATCCATCCGGCATTGCTACCAATCATACCGGCCATAACCACAGGGATACCGTCAGGATACTGAGCCAGCCAGTTATCAAACAGCTGATGAAAAATAGCCTCCGGCTGTTGGCCGTCAAAGCGGGTTACCCCTCGTTCAGAACGCAGCGTATCGACGCACAGATCGCCATCAAATAACCAGGCTCTCAGATTGGTTGAACCCCAATCAACGCCGATAAATTGCTCAATCATGTAGACTCCTTTAAACGTTGGGTAGAACTGGCAATCATTGCCAGCGCGGCCTTCTCTGCGGCAGGGATATCCTGATGACGTACCGCATCATACAAATCCTTATGTTCCCGCAGTGTACGGGGCATATTGTCTTCATCAGGCATGTAGGTACGCTCAAACACCGCATGCTGTAGCGAACTAATCGCAACCCCTAATTGCTGCAATATCGGGTTATGGGTTGCCACCATAATCGCCTGATGAAAACGGATATCCGCCTGGTTAAACGCCTCGCGGTCCTGACTGTAAATAATCATGTCATTCAGGGCTCTTTCAATCTGCACCAGCTCGATGGGCGTTGCTCGTTCGGCTGCCCAGCGGGCCATACTCGGCTCAACTAAATGACGCACTTCATTCATTGAGGCAATTAACCGTGGGTCATAGTCATACTCAAGAATCCACTGCAAAACATCACTGTCGAGATAACTCCACTGATTGCGGAAAGTGACAAATGCCCCCCGATAACGCTGAACCTCGACTAAACGCTTTGCCGCCAGCGCGCGCAGCACCTCACGAATAATATTGCGTGAGGTATTAAATTCTTCACAAAGGTCGGTTTCTGCGGGTAGTGCAGAACCGGGAATATATTTACCGTGTACGATCTGCTTACCTAACTCGATAATAATGCGATCGGTTTTGCTCATTTCAGACTGTGGCATCAGTAACTCCAAAGTGATAAATGTCATTGTTGTACTGAGGACTGTGCTACTACGGCATCAGTTTCGGTTTTACCAACTTTATCTGTCTGACTCTCACCTGTCTTGTACAGGGTGTCAAAAATGGCAAGTATTTCCATTGTGATGAATTATTGTAATTCAATTTAAATAAATTGTACTACGATCTGGATCGTAAAACGTACAATTCGCTTGGGCAAAGAAATTTATGAATAACGAATCAGAGATATTGGCAACCTGAAAACCATCGTTTTTTACTATCAGCAAGGCGCCAGACGGGCAGAGTACAAATCAAAGTACCCTTTTACATTTTGTTGAGATTGGAAGTTAATAGGTCAAAGTTCATATCGCGATTCGTCCAACATGCTCCCAAACCGGTGTCGGAACATCATCAAAATGAAGAAATAGTGGTAGGAAAAATAATCGCTGCTCTTAATTACTCTTTTTCTTATTGTTGTATCTAATCCTCCATGCAGCCATTTAACTGACTACAACCGCCAGCGCAAATGCGCTGGCGGTGATGCTATTATCGGGTGAAAAAATCGTTATATAACATATAGAGATGAGCTGCACTCCACGAAAAGTTAGGTGCGCCCTGCTGCATTCCGGTTAGTGGATTATAGTTTTCCCTGATAGGTCCATCGGTTACCAGACCATCGGCGTGAGCAAAAAAAGTCTGCGCCATCGCAACCGCTTCTTTCCGATAGCCATACCGCTCCATCCCTTTCAAGCCAAAATAAAATTGATCGACCCATACTCGCCCGCGCCAGTAGATATCCGGGCCAAATGCCGGATTGGTCAGGGAAGCTGTGCCCAAGGGGACATAAGTATTAAACTCTTTTGCATCGGTCATGACTTTCACAACTGCGTCGGCATGCTGTTGAGTAGCAACACCATTAAACAGCGGAGACCAACCTTCAGGCCCTCTTCCGCGTTCCACAATCGGTTTACCGGCACAACCATCAGGCAGAGGCTTATCTTCGATACGAATATCGTAATAGAACCCGCTTGCTGCATCGAACATGCAGGTATTGATATAGTCAGCCAGTTTTTTCGCTTCGCTCCGGAAAGCCGCCGCCTGCTCGCGCTTACCTAAAATATCTGCTATTTCAGCCAGATAATGGTTATCGCTGTACATATAACTGGCCTGATCCACCGACTCCTGTAATAAAGAATATCCCAATAGCACATTCTCTTTAGTACGGTTTTGAGCAAACTTAACTACCCAATCCTCGCGTTTTCCCCCTTGTTTGACGTATTTCGCCAACTGCGGTTTGTCAATAAAACCAAAGACAGCGGCATCATCACGACCCGATTCCCATGATGCCGCTACCTGAGCCGGAATTTCTATGCTGTCATATTTTCCACTGCGAATCAGTTTGTCATAGTTGCCAAGGCCGGATAATGTTTGCTCCTTATCACCGCGTTTAACGGTAAATAACATCTCACCCGCGTCTGTATTATGTGCCTTATCGCGAGTGGCGCCATATTCCGGCACGCCATTACCATTATGGTCGCGATTACGCAGCCACCAGTCATGATAAGCAACCAGTTTAGGATACATTTCTTCCAGCCAGTTTTTTTCACCGGTCTGTTTGTAAACCTCCATAACGGCCCAGGCCGCCAGACTTGGCTTGGTGTTACGCTCATTCCAGTTACCTCCGTCACCACCGCGCTCAGGACTGAGGTTATAGGCTATCAAATCGGGAACAAAACCCGCATCCCAGGGACGTAGCGGATCGTCAGGCTGAATCTGGAAGGAAAAAACCGCCCGAATATTATCTTTTGCAACATCAGGATTAAAGTGGGCCATCGCGTAAGCCTGTTTCCAGGTATCCCACGGCCAGGTTTGGTTACCGGAAAACCAGCGGCCGGTCACAGAAGGTGTTACTGAATCAAACTTCATGACCCCTGCGGCATTGCGCCAGTTACCGTTTAGCGTTTCTATCGCTTTTACCGCTACTCGTTCCTGTTCCGGTGTAGCATGTTGATTTGTTAATCCTTTTTCCAGATAGCCTTCCCAACGCCGTATTGAAGCCTGCATATATTTTTGTGGCTGATGGAAAATATCCGCTATTTTGGGCTGCTCTTGCGCAACTTCCGCCGCGTTTAGCAAATGCGAATAGGTGGTATAGAGAGTGACAGAGTTATCAATCTTTGCTTTTGAGACAAACCGAAGTCCCTCAACCTGCGTCTGTACCGGCAGAGATTTATGTACCTGATATTCTGAACTTCCAGAGGTGAGAAGCTCCCAGGTGGAACGCACTTTGCCAAACAAGACCTTTACGCCATCATCAGTAGCAACCAGCTTCCTTTGGTAGTCAGGAAAAGCCTGATTGATGGTTTTCTCTGACTGCGGCTTTTGCTCTTTGGCATAATATTTCTCCAGCAATTCACCGTCCCAAACTAACTCAAGTGGCTCGCTGGTAGTAATGCGGGTTTCAAGTAACGAGGTGCGCGCGGTAGCAAAACGTAAAGTCATTTTTACCCTAATATCCGGAGCGGTTAACTCCTGAACCAGCGCGCCAGGAATGCTATATGCCTGTGAAGTGAAGGCAACCCTTTTTCCGTTTTTATAGATGCTGAGTCGGTCAAAGTTATCCGCCATAAAATTGATATATTCTTCAGTGAGCAAAGCCGGACCGGGAAAACCGCCCGTGCCATCCTGACTATCCGGTAACAAATGCCCGTGCCATGCGCCTAAATCAAACATTGGGTTAAAACGTTGGTGTTCATCAAAGTCATAGTCCCGCATATAGTCCGGCGAGCCAGTACGGTTAATCACATTTTTAAACGACAGTGCTCGTAGTGCGTCATCACTCGATTGCGTGCTATTAGCCTGACCTATCGTCATTGCCAGTGCAGCAAGAGTTCCCGTCACGATCGATGCTGTTTTTTTACTTATGATCATTTTATACAATCCTTGCTTCATGCCGGTTACCAGTAAAAATACTGCATAAGAAATACGGAATTGTTAGCACCCGTCGTGTCATTATTCATATAGAACTTACTGTCTAACGCTGTCGCAAATGCCCCTCCGCCATACTCATACCAAACGCCAAACTGCATATAAGAGGTGGTATTATCCGGAGCCTGATCTAACTGATGTTTCGCATAGCTGTAGGCGGTAGAAAGTGAAACGTCTTTAACCACTTCGTACACAGCACTGGCCATAAAACCTGTTTCAGAACCGGAGTCATGTCCATTGCCCTTCCCCGTATGGCGCCACACCCGCCCTGCCAGATTTTTGCCCTGCAAACCCAGCAAATAAAGCTGCCCGGTTCCATCCGTCAGCTCCAGGCCATTAAGCAATGTAAGCCCTTCCTGAATATCATATTGGATATAACCATTGACCATCGCCGGGTAAGTATATTTATCGGCATAAAAGTCATACTTACCGAAGTCCAGCCAGGCTTCGCTTTCATCCATCGTGCTTTTCGGTGCCGCCGTAATGCTATAGCGCAATGCGCCCTGTAGATTTTGTACTTTCAGGGAATAGGTCAAATCGCGCGTATTGGGAATAACGTAACCATACTCGGGTGTAAAATCGCCCCACCATTGCAGGTCGTCAAGGGACGAGTCATTACGAGCACTCATTATCATCTCGGTTTTTGCATCGGTGCGATATCCGCCATACAAGCGGTTTATCCCACCTTCAAAACCTCGCCAACGGTGGTCTGCCGCCCAGGCATTCCCCTGTTTATCCGCCTGAACCGGCCAGCCTTCGCCATAAAGCAAACCAAACCAGTGGTCGTACTTCATTTCCAGTCCACCTTCGATATAGGTGCCATCGCTATAGAGGTGCTTATCTTTTCCTTCAAGAGCAACGCTACCACCAAAACCCATCTCACCATAAAACCGAATTGACGATGCTGATGATGAAATATCAGGTGGCGAAATTGTTTTATGTTCGATCGGATCTTCCCCAGCCGGTGGTGAATTTTCTGCCAGTGCGCTACAGGCAGTGAATAGCAGACAAGCGCATAACACTTTCTTTGTTAATAACAATCTCATTTTATACTTCCAGTGTATTTACCAGCGTCAAACTCACCCATCGCCTTTGATGAGCGTTATCTCGCCATAGTAGATTGATAATATCGACAGACTTCCCTCTCCCGGATTAACCGCTAACAGAGAAGTCTGACAATGTGGTGCAACATGTTTTCAGAAGGTTTATGAAGATGAAGCGGCCTCGTCGAGTTCACCTATCTCCACAGCCCTATTTTGAGCCAGCCGCTTTTCATAACGCTGATACTTCCAGAAGGCCCAGCCCAGAAATAGCACCACGCCGCCCACGTTATAGGCCAGAGCCAGCCACAGGCTTTGACCCGACGGGAATGTTGCAGCAATGAAGGAAATTGTGAATATCACCAACAAAATAGCGGCAATAGTCAATCCGGTCAGACGCGACCCCATGCGAAAATCACGCGGCAAATGATCGTGTTTTAAACGCAGTGCAAAATAGGCCGTCATAATCATGAGTGGTGGTAATAACGAGGTTGCAGCCGTCATATTGATAACAATATTCAGCAGTTGATTGATATTGCCGGAACTGAGTGCAGGAATAATCAACAGTGGAACCACAATAAAAAACTGTATCCACGCAGCACGTACAGGGACGCCATATTTATTAAGCGCTACGGTTTTCTCGCCAAAAATACCCGCAGGGATCTCAGAGAAAAACACTTTTACCGGGGCAGAAGTCCAGATCATCAATCCGCCTAACGCAGCGGAGAGCATTACCAATCCAATGATATGGTTAAGAATTTTGGTGTTCAGACCAAAATAATTCCCAAGCGCCCCCATAACCTGAAACACCCCCGAGGTATAAGTTAGATCGCTGGAGGGTAAAAATACGTTAGCCAATAGCGAGCCCACGGAGTAAAGCCCACCGATAAGTAATCCGGCAAGAACGATAGTGCGTACAAAGGCGCGCGAACCACCTTTTAGATCGTTGATGTAAACACCAATTGATTCGGCCCCTCCCGCAGAAAAAAAGATCCAGGCCATGGTACCCATAAATGCCCAACCAAAATTTGGGGTCAGACTGGCGGCATTGATTTCTGTTGCCGGTTCTACGCCATCCAACAGCGCCACTACGCTGAAAAAGATAAACGCAAAAGACATCAGTAGCATCAGCGTACTGCCAATACTGGTCACACTGCCTATCCAGTTAGCCCCCTTGGTGGATACCCAGGTAGAAAAGGTGAAAATGATAATCGAGAGTACGGCAACCGTCAGAGGAGTAAAAACATATTCATAACCAAAGAAGGTGTAAGAGGCATACACCAAAATATTCGGTAGCAGAGAGGTGAAATAGAACAGGTTAACAAACCAGTAGCAGTAGGCACCTATAAATGCCCACCGTTCGCCTAATGATGTTTTAATCCATTGATATACACCAGATTCCGCATTTTTATTCAGGCTAACAAACTCAGCGATAATAAAAACAAAAGGAACAAAGTAGAACATTGTCGCAACGAGAAAAGCGGGGGCCGAAACCAAACCAATTTCAATATTATTATTAATCACGTTACGAAAACTAAATACAGCAGCAATCGTCATCGATAACAAAATAAAACGACCGATTGTGGCTCTTGGGGTAGCAGACATAGCATCCTCCACAAAGGAGTTAAGTAGTGTAGAAACAGAGGGCGATTCGCCCTCCATCGAATACTTATTTATTCTTAAAATAACCACCTTCGACAGTAACCTGTAATATCAGCTTTTTGGCGGCCAATGGGCCCAGTAACCGACAGGCTTCGTGGTTTTCAAAGATCGCCACCTCTCCCTGTTTAAGCTCTACAATGCTGCCTTTCCCGATGAGATATTCCCGATCTGTACAATTGTCATAGGCCTTAACTTGCTGTAGCCGCTGTTTATCGGCTATTTCGACTTTCTCTCCCCCCTCCAGGTAGTAATGCACGTTCAGGTAGCGGCGGTAACCGATAAATTCAGAGCCGGAGACATTGCCTCCTTCCTGTAACCGATAAATCAGAGAATCACCGATAGAGTAAAAAATATCCGGCTGAATATTGGGCACATGATTAATTGCCTCAATGCAGCGCTGCCATTTTCTCCCCTGGTGGTAAAGTTGTTTAAACAACGCTAAATCATGCAAAACAATCATTGTTCAACTCCTTCCAGTGTTGAAACCGGTAGCGATGGACCTTGCGTTTTCGGTGGTTGATAACAGTAACGAGCCAGTTCACTGGCTTTAGCCTGTTGTGATGGGAAAGGCACCAAAGTGAAGCTATAGCTAAAATCGCAAAAATAGACCCGGTAGGTATCCAGCACTTCGGAGCCCCATGAATTGGAGCCTAAGCCCAAAATTTGGTGATCGAGATTCAACGTGAGATAGCCGCTCTCTTCCAGCTCGTTGATATGTTTAGCCTGATGCAACATCTGCTGACTGTACGGCCACAGGCTAAAATTGATGGGTTGAGCAGGCTGAATAAAAATGCCGTGGCCTTCTCCATCGGAGAGCGCCAGCCAACGGATATCCTGATGATTTCCATTATCCTGAGGGAAAGGGTAGTGTTCAAACAGCTCGCTGGCCCGCTGACAATAATGACCAATCAAATTGCTGGCACAGCTATCCTGATAGTTTTCACCGGGTCCCCGCCCATAATATTCCACCCAATCAAACCGACGGTTGATACCAAAATCCAGCCCAATTTTGGGGACAATGTCATGGTAAGAACCATAAGGAGAGCCCGATAGCGTGACCGTTACCTGTCCTGATGGTGATATCTGCCAGCAATACTGGCAGCGCATACCAAAATCAAATACCGGCGGTGCAATTAACGTACTGACTTTAATAACGATATTGTCATTTTGCCATGACCACGCCATTGTACGAAAATGTTGCTGCATGATAGCCAGATGATTAGGTTGCCACAGGCTCTCATTCTCTTGCTTATGGTTATCGATTAACGGTTTAAAGAAATTTATCCGCGGGGCGGTGGCGACTATCTCAACGCCATTGACTCGCCACGACTGAAGTTCGCCACTTAACCGACAGAAACTTAAAGCAAAATCCTTTCCCTCAATCTCCAGTGATAGTCGCTCTTCAACGCATCGCAGCGCCATTGCGGGTTGACTGCCCGGTATCGGCTTAGGTTTTGCAGGATGGAGGGCTAACTGATACTGCCCCAGTTGATGCAGGCGCTCGCTGTAACCTGTTTTACTCTCTTTATAAACGATGACATTAACAAAGGTTTCTCGCCCATCGGCGGCCATCAGAGCAACATGAATATCTTGCTCTTCTCCGGGCTGGATTGCGGGAAGTCTTATACTTTGTCGGCTGATAATTTTTCCGTCTGCCTGAATGTTAATTCCTAAAGTAATATCGGACAACGTGCTAAACCAATAGGCATTCTTGATACGAATCAGACCCTTATCAATCTGTTCACCATGCACTTTTACCGGACACAGCACCTGCTTATATTCACGTAAACCAGGCCCAGGCCGTTGATCCGGATAAATCAGACCATCCATGCAAAAATTGCCATTATTTGGATAGTCGCCGTAATCACCGCCATACTGGTAGCATTCACGCCCCTGTTCATCATGGGCCAGAATACCGTGGTCACACCACTCCCAAATATAGTGGCCCTGAATCGATGGATAACGATCAAAAACCTGCTGATATTCAGATAGGCCACCGGGCCCATTTCCCATAGCATGGGCATACTCACAAAGAATACGCGGCTTAACGTTAGGATATTCACCAAAAGCATTCATTAATGAAACGCGTGAATACATGGTGCTAATAACATCAACGCATTCAGCATCACGGTCTTCTTCATAATGCACCAAGCGAGTATCATCCAACTGCTTGCAGCGTTGATACATGGCTCGAATATTACAGCCATAGCCTGATTCATTTCCCAACGACCAAATAATTATTGACGGATGATTCTTCTGGGCCTGAACGTGACGTTCAATACGTTCAACATAGGCCTGTTCCCAAAGGGGATCGTCCGTAATCCGGCTCAAATCCCCTACGTTTGCAAATCCATGGCTCTCCAGGTCGGTTTCTGCCATAACGAACAAGCCATAAATATCGCACAGCTCGTAGAAACGGGGATCGTTAGGGTAGTGTGCCGTTCGCACCGAGTTAATATTGTGCTGTTTCATCAAAACCAGATCCTTTTCAATCCGATTGATATCCACCGCACGCCCTTTAAGGTGATCGTTATCATGGCGGTTAACGCCATGCAGTTTCAAATAGCGGCCATTGACATAAAACAAACCGTCACGCACGCAAATATCACGAAATCCTACCCGCTGAGGAATAACCGACAGCAGCGTACCGCTTTGGTCATAAAGTGAAATGAGTAATTGATAAAGATAGGGATTTTCAGCATTCCACTGGTTTGGCTGGTTTATCGGTATTGAGAAACGCGGGCGCTGTTGAATCGCCATGTCCGTCAGCGTGAGTGATTGACTTGCGATTAGCCGTTCCGCGTCAAAAAGTTCCGCCCGTAAACCATAACCAGCAACAGGCTGTTTAGTATCATTGTGCAACAGAATTTCAATGTTCAGCGAGGCATCTCTGTAATGCTCATCAAACACCGTTTTAATAAACAGATCCTGTACCTGAACCTGTTCACGTACCATCAGATATACGTCGCGAAAGATACCCGCGCTCCACCACATATCCTGATCTTCAATATAGGTTGAGTCCGCCCACTGCATAACGCGCACACAAAGCAAATTTTCGCCCTGATGTACGTAAGCTGAAATATCAAATTCCGCCGCCAGCCGACTGCCTTTACTGAACCCAACGTACTGGCCGTTAACATAAACTTCAAAATAGGTTTCTACACCGTCAAATTTAAGGATAACTTGTCGATCCAGCCAGATTTCATCCAGCCTAAAATGCCGCTGATACGCGCCCGTTGGGTTATTGGTTGGTACAAAAGGAACATCAATAGGAAAAGGATATCCTTCATCGGTGTATTGCAGTTGACCATGTCCTTCCATTTGCCACATTCCCGGAACGGAGATATCTCCCCAGTCGGCCATAGGTTGTTGGTAAAATTCGGGAGGAACTAAGTCCGGGTGCTCAAAAAAATGAAACGTCCAGCGCCCGTTCAGCAGTTGAAATCCACTGCTGAGAGAACGGTCAAAAGTATGGGCAAGCTCTGGGGTCAAATAACTATAGAAGCTGGCTCTGGCAGGCATTCGGTTTTCAGACTGTCGCTGAATATTTTCCCAATTCTTCACCTTATCCTCCGTTAACTCATCACATTGATTAAGACGGAAGAACTATAAAGAGAGCCAAAGTAAAAATTAACTAAATTATTTACTAAATGTTTTACCGGTCACGAAATATTTTAAATAATTAATATAATCAGCTAATTAAATTTAACAGAACAACAGAATTTATTCGGAGAGGGTAATCATCGTGGTACGGCAAACAGCATAAGGGCGCCTGACAGGCGCCCAATATAATAGTAAAGAAAGAAAATAGAAGAGGTTAATCTCTATATAATCATGAAGATAATGGCGTTTAATGACAGCGAAAAATTTTAGTAAAAATTGCCTTTCAACGATACTCTATCCGTTTATCCTCACCATCACGCCCTGGCATCGCAAGTCGTACCCCGACACAGGAGAATACTGGGAATAATGACACTCAGTGGAATAGTACGTTCATCGCGAATGCGTTGAGCCAGTATATTCACACTCTGGCACCCCATAATTTCAGTATGAATACGCACGGTAGAAAGAGGCGGATGGGTAAATTGAGCGGTAGGAATATCATTAACGCTGATTAGTGCAACTTGTCCCGGCACTGAAATGTTATTTTCATGCAGCGCTCGTAGTACACCAATAGCAATAGAGTCAGTGGCAATAAACAGTGCTTCAGGATACCCCTCATGGCTGCTTATCATGCGCGTTGCCAGTTGGTAACCAGACTGACTGGTAAAATCACCATAGTAAACATCTTGCTCCATCACGACCCCTTTAGATATTCCATAATCTAAAAAGGCTTGTTCTCGTTGATCGGCCTGGCTGATGTCATCACGTCCACCAATAAAACCAATGCGGGCGTAACCATGGGCAATAAAGTAATCAATAATATTTTTACTGATTTTTGCCAAATCAACGCTGATACAGTCGTGGTGCAAATCGTCCGTAATTCCATCAATAAAAATAATATTGGGTGAAATTTTAGTCACCATCGCCAAATGTTCTGGCTGAGGTTTTCCAATAACCAAAACGCCATTAACAGCAGGGAATTCACGCGAGAAATCGGAATCATAATGAGAGATCAGCGTAATATCTAATTTTTCACACTGAGTTTCAATACCATAGCGAATAGACAAATAGTAGGGATCGTTGAGTTCCAACACCTGAGGATAGGAATACAAAGCCAGAAAGGTAAGACGTTGCCCATAGTGCCGCCGGGAAGCACTGAGTTTATATTCCAATCGTTCAGCCGCTTCCAGTATCTTCTGTCGCGTACCTTCTTTTACACTCAAACCGGGATCGTCATTAAGTACGCGTGAAACTGTCGCTACCGATACATTTGCTGCCAGAGCAATTTCCTTCAGAGTCGCCATAAATTCTCAACTAAAAGTTTACTAAATCCCATTAGACTAATGTTAACACCACAAGATGTACACCACTACTGTGTTACAACCTGCCGGATCCCGGCAGGTTATTGGTTAAGGTATCAAATCCATCTGTTTAGTCTCTTTCCCCAACCAGATAACGGCTACCACCGCCACCATAATGGATGCACAAAACAGACTAAAAATCAGCGTAATCGAGCTATTCATTGCGACCAGATAACCTACCATCAGCGGCCCTAAAATACCGCCAATCCGACCAATCGAAGCTGCCATTCCGGCCCCCGTTCCGCGGATCGCCGTTGGATATTGCTCCGGGGTATAGGCATATAGCGCCCCCCAGGCACCCAAATTGAAAAACGACAACAGCATGCCAAAAATCAACAGTTGAGCAACAGTATCGGATGCGCCAAATAAATAGGCCGAAATAGCCGTTCCTGTCAGATAGGTCGCCAGCACAAACTTACGTCCATAGCGCTCAATCAACCATGCGGAGGTAAAGTACCCCGGAAGTTGAGCCAACGTCATGATCAGTACGTACTGGAAGCTTTTCACCAGACTAAAGCCCTTCAACATCACCACGCTTGGCAGCCACAGGAACATTCCATAATAGGAAAACACTACGCAGAACCACAGGATCCACAGCATCAGCGTTGCTTTACGATAGTCGCTGGACCAGACGGCAGTGATATTGCTGATAATTGAAGGTGTTGCCTCTCTGGTTTCTGCCCGTTTAAAGCGCGGTGAATCCGGCAGGTTCCAGCGCAGATAAATCGCATAGAATGCCGGTAGTGCACTGATTAACATCGCCACACGCCAGCCGTAACTGGGAATGATAAAGTAAGCGATCAACGCCGCCGCCAGCCAGCCAAACGCCCAAAAACTTTCCAGCAATACCACTATGCGCCCGCGTTCATGTGATTCAACACTCTCAGAGACCAACGTTGAGGCAACTGGCAGTTCTCCACCCAGACCCATACCAATGATAAAGCGCAGCACCAGCAAAGCGGCCAGTGTTGATACCAGCGCGGTTAATCCACTACCAACGCTAAACAACAGTAAAGTGACAATAAACGCCGATTTGCGTCCGGTACGATCTGCCATAACGCCAAATACAAATGCCCCTACCGCCATGCCGATAGAGTTAATACTGCCAATCCAGCCCATTTGTTGGGCCGTTAGTCCCCAGTCTTGTTTCAGCGCTGCCAATAAAAACGACAACAGCCCAACGTCCAAAGCATCAAACATCCAGCCCAGGCCGGCAATCGTCAACAGCTTATGCTTAGACACCTTTTTTTGAACCAGCGTCTTTTGTAAAGTCGTAGCTTGTGACACCAGAGTTATCCTCATAACGTAGAATTTCAGCGCCTGTTATAACAGGCAGAAAATATCAGAGCGGATGAAGCATAGAACAATTTGTCTCAATCCGCTGATTGATAAACAAAGGCACACCTCCGGATATCCCTTTTGACATATCACAATGTGTAGTTGCAGTTTTTCCAGGAAGAAAGTGATAGCAGTATATGAAGTGTCTCACAACACATTTTTCCATCTTTGAAGGCGATTTCTTTCTGTAGTAGTATCCTGAATAATGATTTTTTATCCCGTTGAGCTTATTGATGGACCAACAATATCAACACTGGCTATACGCTCTGTCGGCCCCGATGGTCGCGCTAAACATTGAATACGGGGCATCTTACACCGCACCAGACTTCTATCCTGACGATTCCTCTCTGGATTTAAAAGAGAGCTGGGACATCGACTCCAGAGAAACATTATTCGATACCGTTACCCGCATGATCGACCACGGACATGCCGATGAACTCTCCTATCCTTACTATCTATGGCACCAGCTAACACCAAATCGTTGGCGCGATTATTCTGCCCATCAGGAAGAGTCGCGTCAGGTGTTACTGGAGTTTGTAGCCGATACCGCACTCATGTGCGGCTCGGGCGGCATTCGCGCCTGGGACCTGTGTCGAATGGGCTTTCTATGCCGTATTGGCGTGTTAAACCAGTGGATTACCGAACAAGAGAGCCTGTGGTTTCACTGTCGTATCGCCCAGCGCGCCCGCCACTACTACACCAGTTGGCAAGAGTACGCCTCCGGCTTTCTGATTGGCAGAACCTTCTGGCTATCCATCAGCGAAGAACGACCTGAACTCAAATGCTACGCCCTGAACAGTAAAGGTTCACTCGATTCGAATATGGCGATTTCCCAAAATCTGTTTACTGAACCCAATAGCCCTTATCAGCATCTTATCTGGGAGATGGATCCGGCAGGTCTGGAGATGGAAAAGCCTCAGTCGCTACAGGAGGTTGACTGGTCATGAGTCTAAGCTGTTGGGAAATACTAGGCATTGAACCCACGAGCGATCAGGAAATCATCCGTAACGCTTACCGTAAAAAATTACCTGAATATCATCCGGAGAGCGATCCACAAGGCTTCCAAAACCTGCGTCAGGCTTATGAACAGGCCAAAAAGGGTATTCAGCCAGACTTTGCCCCGGTCTCAGCCCTGAACGACGCACCAACCCGGCCCCTGCCGGACGCGGAACCAGAAGAGCCGGAACCGCATCCGGAACAACCGGTCATCGATCGGTTAATTGCCGATCTCAAAATGCTGTTGGATGACGCTCACCAGCGCTATCAGCCGGATGCATGGCATTATTACATTCAGAAAATTGACCGTTACTCCATCGAAGTCACCGATCAGTTGCGCTGGCAGTTGTTGATGGTGCTATATAACACCAGCTATGTATCCAGAAACTGCGTTCAAATTTTGGCAGAACGTATGCGCTGGAAACAGCGGATCACCGAACTGAAAGGGGAAAGCGTCGAGCATCTGGACGACTACCTCGACTATATTGCCAAAGGCGATATCTTTGATATGACGCTGCTTACTGGCCTGCCGCTGGCGGCACAAAATGCCAGCGTAGAGCATATCAACTCGATCAATTTCCTGTTTTGGGAAAGACCGGCCTGGATGCTGCGAGAATATCTGCTGCAACCGATGGTTATCTACTGGCCTGAGTCCCCGGAGATCATGGAGCTACGCTGCCGTTGGTACACGCTGGCGGGAATAGGTTCTGAACATCTCAACGACTATTGCCTGCAACGGCTAAGCGAAGAGCCGGATAACAGCGACTGGCTCTATTTATATGCCTCTCAATGTTCCATGTCCGGTCATGATGAAAAAGCGCTGCCGTTTTGGATCCGTTTGTATCAGGCTGAACGTCACGCCACCGCAGAAGCCTGGCTGCTAACCTGGTGCGTTAACCATGCACCTGAGCGTACCCCACTGCTGATTCAGGCCTTAGATAATGCGCAATATCTTCCGGCCGATGGCGTAGCCATTGACGCGCCGGAACAGCGTTATATTACGCCAACCCAAACCACCAAAACCTTATTGCGCTGGGGTGAAGTACTACAGAGCCCAATGCCACTGATAGCTCAGGATTTCACTAACTGGCGACTGCATAAAGAGACGCCACTTACCATGGCCCGTCATCTGATTCTGGATGATGGCAGCGATCCGGTCGTACACCTCTACCGCCATGCCAGTATGTTGCGATTGGGAAATGAGACCCTGCTACAGCAAATAATTGATGAACCGGAAAGTGGCGATCCGTTAGACGACCTGATTCTGAGTCGATTCAAACTACAGGCTCAACAACGTTTAGACTGGCTGAAAACATCCACGGTTATTCGAGCCTTTACCCATTGGCTGTATGCGGCTCAACCGGAAGCGTTACCGGCAGAACTGGCACAGCGCGATTCTGAAGCGCATTTACAGTGTCTGCACTGGCTGCTACAACGGCGCTGGATGGCCAATGAACAGTTAGAACGTTTAGCCAATAGCGAAACCTTTGGCAACAATCTGGAAACGGTTACTGACTGGATCAGTTTTATTGCCCTGAATAACAGCGTGTCACTGCCAAAACCCGATAATAATCAAGATTACTGGCAATGGTGCCGACAGTGCTATGCACTGGTTCTGTTATTGGAAAGACCGGCAGAATCATTATCGATGTTGATACAGGCAAAAAACATCACTCCGGAAGAGCAGCATCCGCTGTATGAATTCTGCCCGTTAATAAACGACCTGGATCCACAGCGGGGTGATATCGTCACCCAGTATCGGGATAAGCTCACACTCAGCCATATTCTTCAACACCACTCATGGACCCGACTGCCAATTACGCCGGAAAACTATCTGGAGAATCAGCAGACTACCCGTTCCTATTCTATTGACCATTTTTATATCAGCAGTCTGGAATGGCGGGGATGCATTGAGAAATCCTCAAATATCAATCAATTGGTGTTCTATACTGCCTGCGCCTGGTTTGGTATCAATAGTCGGGAGAAGCGTTTTACCACGCTAATCGAAGAGATGAAACTTGATAATGCGGCGGAAGAAGCACTCAGAAACGCGTTGCTTAACACAACGCCTTATGCCCAAATCAATGAGGTACGTAACCCCCGATTAAAAGAGTTAATTAGCGAAACGCTAAATATGTACCGCAATCCCCATCGCGTTATTTCGGAAAAATCCCAGAAAGTTCTGCTGGATTGCCAGCTAAATCCCAATGAAGACATTACGTTACGTCTGGTGGCTAAATTATTACTGCAGGAATCCCACTATCGGGCCAAAAATCCAGTGCAGAAGAGCCAACAGCCCAGTAAATTCTGGGAGTTCTGGCGTTTTAACTCCCGCCTGAATCGCACCGGGTTTGCCGCTCAACTGCTATTGAGTACTCTGTTCAGTTCTATCATCGGCGTCCTTATGATCAAAGTATCCAATAGCGCAGTAGGGCCTATTGTCTTAGTGGCATTGCTACTGGTTAGCAGCCTTGGCGCCATGATCAGACGAGCAAATGACCTGAACCTGAGTAGTACCGCAGTTATCATCATGGTAGTGGTATCTGCCGTTTTTCCTGTCAGTATGACCTTAAGCATTATCTACCTGCTGCTGGCTCCGGGCGTTCCTTTTGCCAATAAAGCCGGACCACCTGCTAACGGATGGTTTAATCAGCCATAAAATGCACAAGATGCCCACTGAGTTAATTTAGTCACACAAGCGAGGCCCCTGATGAATAAGACTTACAGAATTGCCGCCATTCCCGGCGACGGTATCGGCAAAGAAGTATTACCAGAAGGGGTTCGCGTGCTGGAAGCCGCCGCCCGGCGTTGGGATCTCAATCTTGAGTTCCATACCTTTGACTGGGCCAGCTGTGATTACTATCTCGAACACGGCTGCATGATGCCGGAGACTGGTTTAAACAGCTCCAGTCGTTTGATGCCATCTATTTTGGTGCCGTTGGCTGGCCGGATAAAGTGCCTGACCATATCTCCCTGTGGGGTTCACTGCTTAAGTTTCGCCGCGAATTTGACCAGTATGTTAACCTGCGTCCGGTACGTCTGTTTCCGGGAGTTCCTTGTCCACTGGCCAATAAAAAACCCGGCGATATCGATTTTTATGTGGTGAGGGAAAATACCGAAGGGGAGTACTCCTCCCTCGGTGGCCGTATGTTTGAAGGCACTGACAGAGAGTTTGTGGTACAGGAGTCAATTTTCTCCCGCCACGGCGTTGACCGTATCCTGAAATATGCTTTTGAATTAGCCCTGACTCGTCCACGTAAAAAACTGACCTCTGCCACTAAATCCAACGGTATGGCGATCAGCATGCCCTACTGGGATGAGCGCCTGGCTTTAATGGCAAAAAACTATCCACAAATCGCCTGGGACAAACAGCATATTGATATTCTTTGTGCCCGCTTCGTGCTTAATCCTGAACATTTTGATGTAGTGGTAGCCTCTAACCTGTTTGGCGATATTCTGTCAGACCTTGGTCCGGCCTGTGCCGGTACCATTGGTATTGCTCCATCTGCCAATATCAATCCGGAGCGTAACTTCCCGTCGATGTTTGAACCGGTACATGGCTCCGCGCCGGACATTTATGGTCAGAATATTGCTAACCCAATTGCCATGATCTGGACCGGAGCCATGATGCTCAGTTTCCTCGGCGAAGGAGGCAGCCGTTATCAACAGGCCCATGATGGTATTTTGCAGGCAATTGAACAGGTTATCGCTCAGGGACCAAAAACTCGCGATATGGGCGGCAATGCCTCAACACAGGAAGTCGGCAAAGCTATCGCTGAATTACTGTAGTTAAATCATATTATTCGTTGTTATCGGCATTCAGTGTTTATTTGAATGTCGATAACCCATCACGAATTGCCCATACCTGATGGTCTATCCTTAAAGACCACCCTGAAAAACCATTTCCGGAGGTCAATCTGATGAAACGTAACGATCCAACGTTGTTTAAACAGCAGGCATTTATCAACGGTGTCTGGTCCGCCTGGGGCAGTTATGAAACACCTTACATTACAGCTTCATCGAATTCAGATAGTCGATTAGTCTTTCCCGTACCTGAGTTATCAGTTCTTCTTTGTGTTCGGCCAGAGTTTGGTCGAACTCTTGTAGCCAGATACCAATTTGCATACGTTGTTCACCAAGAGATTGAGACCAGGCGCGTTCCAGACGGGCCAGTAGTGCGCGGTTTGGGATGGCGTCTCGCGGGTGAATTTTTAACGCTTTAAGTCGGTCATGGCTGGCCTGCTTTTGGCTTTCACTCAGTCCTATGGGGCTATGATCGATGACTTTGGAGTAGCTGCTGCCGGTTTCCAGCATGTTAACATCCACTTCCAGCAACCCGTTGATGTCGTAGCTAAAGCGAATATCCAAAGATTGGATGCGGCCATTAGGTTCTACCGGAACTTCAAACGACTCCACCAGAATATTGTTATCTACCCGTGGGCTTTCCCCCTGATAAACCGCCACCCGAATGAATTTTTGCTCCGGGTGATTGGTATAGAAGGTTTCAACCCGGGAGGTTGGCACCACGGTATTACGTTCAATAATCGGTGAAAATATACCGGACGTTTTATCGTTACTGGTGGCAATGCCCAATGTGTAAGGGCAAACATCCGTCAGGATAACTTCATCAATGTCTTCATTGCGCAGACGGCAGGCGGCCTGTACTGCTGCACCTAACGCTACAATCGTGCTGGGATCCAGATGCTGATGGGGCATTTTGCCAAACAGCCGCACGACCATGCGCTGGATAACGCTCATGCGGGAGGCGCCGCCCACCAATACCAGATTATCCAATTGGCCTGGCTGTAAGCGGGCATCACTCAGCGCCTGCTCTATTGGTGCCCGAAGGCGGTTCATCAGCGGTAACCACAATTTTTCAGCCTGCTGATCGTCGAGGCGATAGCTCCAATCCTTATCCTGCCAGTTCCAGCTTAGTACGCTTTCCTGATTATTCAGGCCACACTTGATCTCTTCAGCGCTGTCATTAAGGCGCGCCATCGCTTCTGGGGTAATGGTGCTTTCATCCAGCTTCCACTCTTTCAGGCAGGCTTTTACCAATGCATGAGTAAAATCCCCACCACCCAGATAGTTATCACCAGCAGAAGAGTGGACCTCAATCAGCGGCAACGCATATTCCAGTACCGTAACGTCAAAAGTTCCCCCCCCCAGATCAAACACCAGCGTTCGCCCGAACTCCTGGGTATGCAGACCATAAGCCATGGCGGCAGCAGTGGGTTCATTGATCAAACGAACCGCATTAAGCCCGGCCAGTTCGGCGGCAAAACGCGTTTGTTTACGCTGCTCATCACTAAAATAGGCGGGAATGGAGATCACCACATCGGTAATCGACTGGCCTAGCCAGGCCTCAGCATCGGCCTTAAGGGACTTTAATACCAGCGCGGAAAGCTCGGGAGCAGTAAAAGTTTTATCACCCAGTTTGTACTGACGATTGCTGCCCATATAGCGTTTAAACAGTGAGGCGGTTTTAGTCGGATGAGTTGTCAGGCGAGACAATGCCGCCCGGCCAATCAGGATAGAATCATCCTCATCAACACTGATGGCGGAAGGGGTCAGGTATTCCCCCAACGCATTTGGAATAAGATGGGCTTTACCATCTTGCCAAACGCTAATAAGACTATTGGTTGTCCCTAAATCAATACCGATTGCCGGTACAGATGCCTGCTCTCCGTTCATGACCACTACCTCGTTCCAATTCTTCAGTGCTGCATCATATCGGGGGAAAAGCGATCAATCAAACGTCTGAGAACGCTTTATGTTATTCAGGCAGAGCAGAGACTAAAACCTCCTGTCACTATTTCTTACGGGTATATTTTGTTACCATCGGGACGTTGGTTAAAAACTCCACCGGAGGATCCGTGAGAAAAGCCCTTGGCGTATTTTTCCCCCTGTATACCACTACCATGATCATGCTGCTGGGTTCCGGGCTGCTGACCACTTATATCTCCCTGCGGTTAGCATCAACCAGCGTTAGCGGCGCCTTTATTGGGGCAATCATTGCCGCAAACTACATTGGTCTGGTGATTGGGGGCAAGGTCGGCTACTCGTTAATTATTCGGGTAGGGCATATCCGAACCTATGTAGCCTGTGCCGGGATTATTACCGCAGCGGTATTGATGCACGGTATTACCGAAATTCTGACCCTGTGGGTTGCCCTGAGGCTGATTATCGGCCTGTGTCTGATGTGTCAGTATATGGTGCTGGAAAGTTGGTTTAACGATCAGGCGGAACCGAATCAACGAGGGGTAGTATTTGGTTTTTATATGGCGGCCTCCTATCTGGGAACCGCTCTGGGGCAGATTGTTTTAATCCTGCAACCGGATTTAGGTATTCAAACTCTGCTGATTATCGCCCTCTGCTTCTCGCTGTGTCTGGTTCCCATTGCCCTGACCACCCGTAGTCACGTACAGCAGATTTCACCTGCTCCCATGGAGCTGCGTTATTTTATTGGCTCGATTCCTAAAGTACTGGCCTCTATTGTGGTGATCGGCATGGTGGTTGGCTCCTTTTACGGTCTGGCACCGGTTTATACCAGCCTGCAATCCCTGTCCACTGAACAGACCGGGATGTTTATGGCGATCTCCATTTGTGCCGGACTGATTGCCCAATTGCCGTTTAGCTGGCTCTCTGACCGCTATAACCGGCTGGTTTTATTACGCATTATCGCCCTGTCGCTGGCATTAGCCACATTACCACTAGCCATACTAACCCATATCTCTTTTGCACTGTTGCTGGGCATCGGGTTTGTTGTAGGCATGCTGCAATTTACCCTCTATCCTCTGGTGGTCGCGCTGGCCAACGATCTGATTGAATCAGAGCGCCGGGTTTCGCTGGCGGCCTGTTTACTGATGTCATTTGGCGTAGGTGCCAGTATCGGCCCACTGATTGTTGGTGCCCTGATGCAGCCGCTGGGGGGCAATATTCTGTATGCTTTCTTTGCCCTGTGTAGTCTGGTGCTGGTACTACTCAGCCGTATGGCGAAAAAGCAGGAAATACATTTCGTGGAAGATGCACCATTGCCACATATCGCCATGCCGGACAGCCTGATGAGTTCTCCGCTCTCTCCGGCCCTTAACCCCAGCTTTGATGAACAGATGATTCAGGAGAGCATGCCCGCGCCAGACATCATTATTTCGCAAGAGGCTGGCGATACGGACAACTCAGACAGCGAAGCTACAGAGACAACCGCTGCTGCCAGTGAGGATATCGAGCCTCCGGTGATTATCATTCGTGAACATCATGAACCGGAAGATAAACCCGATAAGGATGACAAAGATGACGGGTTGGAAAAGGCCTACACTCTGGTATAGATAACTATTAAACAGAAACACCCGATGCCTAAACTGATTGAACCTGAAACCGAACGCCTGCGGTTGCGGCAGTGGTGCCCTGAAGATCGTGCACCTTTCGCTGCGCTTAATGCTGACCCGGAAGTGATGGAATTCTTCCCTTCCACTCTGGACAAAATGACCAGCGATGCCATGGCTGACCGCTGTCAGTCGCTGATTGCTGAACGTGGATGGGGTTTATGGGCGATTGAATTAAAAGCCACCGGTCAATTTATTGGTTATGTTGGCCTGCATATTCCGGCTTATGAACTTCCTTTTTCTCCCTGTGTGGAAATTGGCTGGCGGCTGGCAAAAAATTTTTGGGGAAAAGGCTACGCGACCGAGGCCGCCAAACGCGCGCTGCAAGTGGCCTTTGAACAGCTTGAACTGCCAGAAATTGTTGCCTTTACCACTATCGCGAATCAGCGTTCCAGAGCGGTAATGGAAAGAGTGGGAATGACGCTATCACCAGACTATTTTGATCATCCGGCACTCGCTGAAGGTCATCCGCTGCGAAAACACTGTCTGTATCGCCTGGCGGCAACACTATAAATTGCATCACTCGGGATCTCTGAATGAATCAAAAACTTTACGCCTGATTTATCTATTAATCATGACTAAATCAGCACGTTGAGACGGTTAATAGATAAAAACCAATTCAGGATCTCAAAAAGTGAATGGGTCTATTATTTGGGATACTTACAGGGGTATGCTTACCATTTGATTGATAAATTAATCCATTGATAGCTTCTACTGGTTCAGGTACCGGAATAGCACTCCCTCTACCTGAACCACTTTGAAAATTATCGCTCAAATAAGCCAGATCGTCCTTACTTGGCCCATCAGCAATTGGTGTTACTGTAGTATTTCCTCCAACATCAGGTACACCTTCCTGATTCCCTGTATTGCTCGCCCCCCACTGACCACTCTGATCCGGATTAACTAACGCCGTCCCACCCTGCTGATCGGTAATTGGATTAACCAGCTTACCACCATTAGGGTCTTGCTCTGGTATTGGCAGGATTGTTGTCCAACCTTTATTTCCATCCACATCCATCACATATTCAGCAGCTATCTGAGACAGATATTTCGTAGCCCCTACCGCATCGCCCGTCAGTAAGGAAGATAGTGCATCTATCTGCCCCTCAGACATATTATTCGATATCTGGTTGGCTACCTCTGCGGTAACTCCTGCTTTTATCAATAATTCTGCACTGACTTTAACCAGCTCTGTCCGGCAAACTGCATTCGAGACACAAGCTTTGCCCCCGAATTTTATCACTTCTTTTATAATAGCAGTCGCGTTATTCGCCGCGGCGTTATATCCAGCTCCGGCCGCTGTTGCAGTTGATTCAGTACTATCTCCAACCACACCACCAACCGCACCCGCCGCTATCATCGACAGCGTAATAACCGTCTGGCGTTCCGCTTCCGTCAGCTGTTCCGGTTTTTTACCATCGTACAAATCCTTGATAATAATATGAGCTATCAGCTCACCACTGGCTGCACCAATAGCCCCGGAAGCCGCGCTATTGCCACTCGCCTGTGCCACGACACCGCCAACAATAGCATGCGCAATAGCATTGATAACTTTATCTTTTGTATCTGGGCCTTCTGTAAGTTTTTTCACTTCCAGCGCCAGGAACGGTGCCGAAGCCGCAGCAGCCGCATTCCCCGCACTACCGCCGCCCATCGCGACAGTCAGCGCCGCGCCAGCCGCCTGTATCGCCCGGCCAACGTTGCTGCCGGTGCCGTAGGTTTCCATTTCCTTTTCGTAGAACTTGTCATAAGCAGCCTGATAGATAACCGCATAGGTCCTGAGGAATCCCCAGTAATGAGCAGGTAAAAAAAGACAGGCATAGAGTTTTGTGATCTACTGATTGTGCTATCAATTCAATGAGATCACCTCTATGCCTGTTTACCAAGTATGTCAGAAGTTTTTC
>NZ_JAJNAG010000029.1 GCF_021010575.1 Limnobaculum eriocheiris
TTGCGAACCCATCTTAAACGGTTGACCCGCAAGACTATCTGCTTCTCAAAGTCAGAAGAAATGCACGATAAGATCATCGGATGGTATCTGACGATCAATCATTACCACTAAATCTGCGTCACGACCTTTAATTGAAATAAATGACAGAAAAACTATTAGTGTGATGTGCCTCAAATAAAATCTTTATAACCAAAAAAATCATTAAAATTTTTGACTAACTGGTTTTAACCAACGCTGTTCATTAATCTGGAATAAGTCAAACTTAATATGAAAGACTCTTTCTAATTGTTGAGTTGACATCACTTCTGCTGCCGTACCTGAAGCGATCAGTTGCCCCTGGTATAGTAACCAGACCTCATCGGCATGGTGTAGCGTATGATTTAAATTATGGGCGCTGACAATAGCACTGGCACCCTGTAAACAAAACTGTGAGAGCAAATTATCCAATGTCGCCTGCTGTGCCACATCAAGGCTGTTCATTGGTTCATCAAGCAACAGCAACCTGGCTTCCGGATTCAAAGCTGGCCAAACCTGTAAAAATACCGCAGCCAGTCGCACTCTTTGCCATTCGCCACCAGAGAGCTGGCTTAATGGTCGGCTAAGCTTATCGGTTAATTCCAGCTGTTCCGCTAAAAACATCACGACTGCTTCAGCATCTGTTGATGTTGCCATTTTAGGTTGATGCAGGGCGATATACTGAAAAACCTGCATCATTGCTCTGTTGTCCTGCTGTTGGCTGAGGTAAGCCCGCATGCTGGTCAGTTTTATCGCCGGATAATCATGAATATTTTGTTGCTGCAATTCAACTGTCCCTTGATAAGGCAGTAGTCCTGCAATTGAGGCTAACAGAGAGCTTTTTCCTGCGCCGTTTGGCCCTATTACATGTATCAACTTTCCCGAACCCGCTGAGACGGTTATTCCGGATAAACGGGAATTAATTGAGATATCAGTAAGTTTTAGCATGCCGTAATAACATCCAGATAAAAAGCGGTGCACCAATAGTTGAAGTAATAACGCCAATAGGTAACTCGGCAGATGTCATGGCAACCCTGGATGTTAAATCCGCCATCAACAAAAGCGTTGACCCCGTCAGAGCACAACCTGTTAGCAAGTAACGATGATCGGTAATGCCAGCCAGCCTTAATATATGGGGAACAATTAACCCAATAAATCCAATAATTCCGGCCAGAGCAACACTGGTGCCCACAATCCAGGCGATAATCATGACAAAAATATTACGCCAGACCACTAATGGCACCCCTAACTGACGTGCCTGATCTTCCCCTAAAGAGAGCAAATTAAGTTTATCGCCCTGATAAATCAGCCAAACCAGTGCCGGAACTAACGCCAATATTAACCATTTTTGCTGCCAGCCAATGCCGCCAAAGCTGCCCATCAACCAATACAATAACTGACGTAAATCCATACTGGAGCTGAAATAGACCGCCCAGGTCATAATAGCGCTACAGGCAATTCCTAAAGCAAAGCCAATCAGCAACAGTCTGGCCCCCGGCAGCAGTTTGCGCCGGGATAGCCCTAATAAAATCAATGTAAGTATTAATGCACCCAAAATAGCATTCATACTCAGCAACCAAACGGGTAACAAACCACCACCCAGTAAAATAGTCAGCACCAGCGCAACACCCGCACCGTTAGCAACACCCAGCAATCCGGGTTCTGACAGTGGATTATCAAACAGTGATTGCATGACCGCCCCCGACATTGCCAGCCCCGCCCCTACGGCGACCACCGCCAATGTTCTGGGAAGCCGCAATTGCCAGACAAACAACCGAGCCTGCTCACTAAACCACTGCTGAGGTGGTAGCCAGATATCCCCGGCTGACAGGCTGATAAAAATGGTGATGATTAAAAGCAGCGCAAGCAAACAGAGTTTTATTCTGTCTGTACGCTGTTGTCTTTGCTGAAGCTGAGTAAAACGCAATCCCATGTCGTTACAGGGTTCTCGGATAGTTAATATGAGTTGATGATACAAAAGAAAAAGGCCGCGTGCGCGGCCTTTTTAGGTCTGATGTCTTATTCTTTCGGCGTAGCGTTCTCAACCCGGCTCTTTAACTTCTGACCCGGACGGAAAGTGACTACCCGGCGTGCGGTGATAGGAATATCTTCGCCAGTTTTTGGGTTACGCCCCGGGCGTTGACTCTTATCCCGCAAGTCAAAATTACCGAATCCGGAAAGTTTGACTTGCTCACCATTTTCCAAAGCTTTACGAACTTCTTCAAAAAACAGTTCAACGAGATCTTTTGCATCACGTTTACTCAGGTTAAGCTTTTCGCACAAGTGTTCAGACATTTCAGCTTTAGTAAGCGCCATAGGTTCAATCTCTCAAGGATGCTTGGAATCGCTGTTTCAATGCCTCTACGCATTCTGCAACGGTAGCGGCAATTTCCTCTTCTTCTAGCGTACGCGTGGTATCTTGCAATGTCAGACTGATAGCCAGGCTCTTATACCCCTCAGCGACACCCTTACCTCGATATACGTCAAATAAGTTTACGCCAACCATCTGATTTACGCCAACTTTTTTACATATTTCTAATACATTGGCAGCAGGTATGCTTTCAGCCACAACAATTGCAATATCACGACGGTTTGCCGGGAAGCGGGAAACCTCTCTGGCAAGCGGTATTCGACGCTCTGAAACCTTGTCCCACAACAGTTCGAATACCACTGTACGACCATTGAGATCGAGCTTACGCTCAAGCTCAGGATGCACTACACCAATGTATCCAATGCGTTCGCCACTTAAATAAATAGCCGCACTTTGGCCGGGATGTAGCGCAGGGTTTGCTTCGACTTTAAATTCAATCTCCGACAATTTACCCGTCAATTCTAGCACCGACTCAAGATCGCCTTTTAAATCATAGAAGTCAACTGCTTCACGCGTAAGGTTCCAGTGCTCTTCGTAGCGATTTCCTGCAATAACACCCGCCAGCATAACCTCCTGCCGGACACCAAATTCTGCTGCCGCATCAGGAACAAAGCGCAAACCGCTCTCAAACAGGCGTACACGACCCTGTTGGCGGTTCTGGTTATACACGACGGAAGTCAGTAAACCGCTCCATAAAGAGAGGCGCATAGCAGACATTTCAACCGAAATTGGGTTAGGTAAAATTAACGCATCCTGTTGAGGGTGCAGTAAATTTTGTACCTTAGGATCAACAAAACTATAGGTGATGGCTTCCTGATACCCTTTATCCACCAGTAATGCTTTTACCCGACGTAACGGCAGGTTTGCTTCACGATGGGGAGTCATCTCCAGATTGGCGCGTAGAGGGATATTTGGAATACTGTTGTAACCATAAACCCGGGCAACTTCTTCAATCAGATCTTCTTCGATTTCCATATCGAAACGCCAGCCTGGCGCAACGGCTTTCCAGTTAGCACCTTCACGAGAAACTTCGCAGCCTAAACGACTCAGAATATCGCTTACTTGTTCATCAGAAATAACATGGCCAATCAGTTTATCCAACTTTTCTCGACGCAGTACAATGGTCGCGCGTATCGGAAGCGTGGTTTTATCGGTGGTATCAATAACCGGACCCGGCTGACCACCACAAATATCCAGCAGCAAGCGAGTCGCTCTTTCTAATGCGGTTTGTTGTAACGCCGGATCAACCCCTCTTTCATAACGATGGGAGGCATCGGTGTGTAAGCCAAAACGACGTGCGCGGCCCGCAATAGCTAATGGGTTAAAGTAAGCGCTTTCCAGGAAGACATCTTTGGTCTCCTCGTTAACACCAGAATGCTCACCGCCAAAAATTCCACCCATCGCCAATGGCTTTTGACGATCGGCTATTACTACAATGTCCTGACCCAGTTTCACTTTATTACCATCCAGTAAAACCAGTTCTTCATTCTCTTTTGCCATACGTACAACGATACCGCCGTCAATACGCGCTAAATCGAACGCATGCATTGGATGGCCCAGTTCCAGCAGAACGTAGTTAGTAACATCCACAACCGGATCGATAGAGCGAATACCGCAACGGCGCAGCTTTTCTTTCATCCATAACGGGGTAGCCGCTTTCACGTTAATGCCTTTAACTACCCGGCCTAAATAACGTGGACAAGCTTCACTGGCATCCACCTGAATGGAGATAACATCCTGAATGGTTGGTGCCACAGGAGACATATCAGGCTGGTTTAGCGGTAGCTTATTAATCACTGCCACATCGCGGGCAACACCGATAATGCCTAAACAGTCGGCACGGTTTGGCGTTACGCTGATTTCAATGGTGGCATCATTTAATTTAAGATATTCCCGTACATCCTGACCGATTGGCGCATCTTCCGGCAGTTCAATAATGCCGCTGTGATCGTCACTGATACCCAGCTCAGAGAAAGAGCACAACATGCCTTCAGAAGGCTCTCCGCGCAGTTTGGCGGCTTTAATTTTGAAGTCACCCGGCAGTACGGCACCCACGGTGGCACAGGCTACGGTTAATCCCTTACGGCAGTTAGGTGCACCGCAAACGATATCCAACAGGCGATCGCCACCCACATCCACTTTCGTTACGCGCAGCTTGTCCGCATTTGGATGTTGACCGCACTCTACAACCCGGCCAATCACTACACCGGTAAATTCACCGGCGACCGGTTCCACGCCGTCTACTTCCAGACCGGCCATGGTAATTTGTTCAGACAATTGGTCACGACTAATCGCAGGGTTAACCCATTCACGCAACCAGGATTCACTGAATTTCATGTTTTGGCTCCTGCTATTATTTAAATTGTTTTAAGAAACGAAGATCGTTTTCGAAGAAGGCACGTAAATCGGTGACACCGTAACGAAGCATAGCTAAACGCTCCATACCCATACCGAAGGCAAATCCGGAGTAAACTTCAGGATCAATACCAACGCCGCGCAATACGTTTGGATGCACCATGCCGCAACCCAGTACTTCTAACCATTTGCCATTTTTACCCATCACATCGACTTCAGCTGAAGGCTCTGTAAACGGGAAATAAGATGGGCGGAAACGTACCTGTAAGTCTTCTTCAAAGAAATTCTGCAGGAAGTCGTGAATTGTTCCTTTCAGATTGGTAAAGCTAATGTCTTTATCAACAATCAGCCCTTCCATTTGATGGAACATCGGGGTATGCGTCTGATCGTAATCGTTACGATATACGCGACCCGGAGCAATAATACGAATAGGCGGCTGCTGCTGATTCATGGTACGAATCTGTACGCCAGAAGTCTGGGTACGCAGTAGACGCTTGGCATCAAACCAGAAAGTATCGTGATCCGCACGTGCCGGATGGTGGCCCGGGATATTTAGTGCATCAAAGTTATGGTAGTCATCTTCAATTTCAGGGCCGTTAGCCACGGCAAAGCCCAGCTCACCAAAGAAGTCCGCAATGCGGTCAATGGTACGGGTTACCGGATGTAATCCACCATTCTCCATGCGACGGCCAGGCAGAGAGACATCAATGGTCTCTTCTGCCAGACGGGCATTCAGTGCCGCTGATTCCAGCGTATGCTTACGGGCGTTCAGGGCATCTTGAACTTCCTGCTTGGCCTGATTAATAACCTGCCCTGCGGCAGGGCGATCTTCTGCTGGAACATCGCGCAACGATGTCATTTGCAGCGTCAGGTGACCTTTTTTGCCTAAATATTCCACGCGAACTAAATCTAACGCGGCAACATCATGGGCTTCTTCTATAGCCGCCTTTGCATTGGCAACCAGTTCAGCGAGATGTGGCATTATTTTCCTCTTCTTCCGGCTCTGGAGTTCCGATATCTGGTAATGAAACCCGGTTTATAAAACAACGATACTGTTAATTATCAATATTACTTCAGGCAACAAAAAAGCCTCCATCAGGAGGCTTTTGGCGCTAGTTTCCGTTTCTTCTCTTACGCGCAAGCCTCCCGGAGTCAGGAGCTAAAGTAAAAGAAGAAACGGAAAATAGCAGAATTCATACTTGCGTTACCTTGTTATTATTCTGGTTAGTGTTAAAAATCAAGCTTATAAAAGGCATTGAAACTGACCATACTACGTATGCCGTTTAATTTCACGTATTTAAACAAAAAAAGTAAAAGAGGGAGTTTTCACCCCCTCTTTCATCTGACTTACGCCAGAACTGATTTTGCTTTTTCAACTAAAGCAGCAAATGCCACTTTGTCGAATACGGCGATATCAGCCAGAATCTTACGGTCGATTTCAACAGAAGCCTTTTTCAGGCCATTGATGAAACGGCTGTAAGATAAACCGTTTTGACGGGCAGCAGCGTTAATACGTGCAATCCACAGCTGACGGAACTGACGCTTACGTTGACGACGGTCACGGTAAGCATATTGTCCTGCTTTGATTACTGCCTGGAAGGCAACACGATATACGCGCGAACGGGCACCGTAGTAACCTTTCGCTTGCTTCATTATTTTCTTGTGACGTGCACGTGCGATTACACCACGTTTTACGCGAGCCATATGCTCTCTCCTATCGACTTATTATCTGAATTAAAAGTTATGCGTATGGCAGACATGCCACGACCAGACCCAGATCCCCTTTGGAGACCAGACCTTTCGGACGCAGGTGACGTTTACGCTTAGTAGCTTTTTTAGTCAGAATATGACGTAGGTTGGCATGCTTACGCTTAAAACCACCAGAGGCGGTTTTTTTAAAGCGCTTCGCTGCGCCACGCACAGTTTTGATCTTTGGCATTTTAAATATATCCACTTCGCATTGTTAATAAAACGAACCAGTTGGGCGAATAAAATCCGGATGGGATTAACCACCCGGGCATTATTACTTGTATGCCTTACTGTTTCTTCTTAGGGGCGAGCACCATCACCATCTGACGTCCTTCAATCCTACTTGGGTAGGATTCAACAACGGCCAGTTCGGCGAGATCGTCACGGACGCGGTTAAGCACTTCCATACCGATCTGCTGGTGAGCCATCTCACGACCGCGGAAACGCAGTGTGATTTTAGCTTTATCACCCTCTTCCAGAAAGCGAACCAGGCTGCGGAGTTTTACCTGATAGTCGCCATCATCTGTACCAGGTCGGAATTTAATTTCCTTGATCTGGACAACTTTTTGTTTTTTCTTCTGCTCTTTCGTAGCCTTACTCTTTTCATAGAGGAATTTACCGTAGTCCATGACCCGGCAAACTGGCGGCTCAGCATTTGGGCTGATCTCTACCAGATCAACACCAGCTTCTTCTGCTTTTTGCAGTGCTTCATTCAGACTAACAATTCCCAATTGCTCGCCATCGATGCCTGTTAGTCGCACTTCACGGGCGCGAATCTCGTTGTTAATGCGATTAGGACGCGCTGTTTGAACTCTTTTTCCGCCTTTAATACCTTATTCCTCCAGTTGATTAAGACTACGACTGCGAATTTCTTGTTGCAGTTTTTCAATCACGTAACTTACGTCAAGACTGCCTAAGTCTTTGCCACGGCGGGTACGAACGGCAACTTTGCCGACTTCTACCTCTTTATCGCCGCAGACTAACATATATGGCACACGTCGTAGAGTATGTTCGCGGATTTTAAAGCCTATTTTCTCATTTCTCAAGTCTGCTTTAGCACGAATACCAGCAGCCTGCAGTTTTTTCGTTAATTCTTCGACATATTCGGCCTGACCGTCGGTAATATTCATTACCACTACCTGCTGCGGAGCCAACCATGTCGGGAAGAAACCTGCACATTCTTCAGTCAGAATTCCGATAAAGCGTTCTAATGAACCTAAAATGGCACGGTGAATCATTACCGGCACGTGACGCTCGTTATCTTCACCAACAAAAGAAGCGCTTAAACGCTCTGGTAATGAAAAGTCGAGCTGCACAGTACCACACTGCCATGCACGATCCAAACTATCATGCAAAGTAAATTCAATTTTAGGACCGTAAAACGCCCCTTCGCCCGGCTGATAATCAAATTCCAGACCGTTAGCCGTCAGTGCTTCTGCCAGATCGTGCTCGGCTCTGTCCCACATAACATCAGTACCAATACGCTTTGCAGGACGAGTGGACAGTTTCACACTGATATTTTCGAAACCAAAAGTGCTATACAGATCGTAAACCATTTTAATACAGTTGGTTACTTCCGCCCTCACCTGTTCTTCAGTACAGAAAATATGTGCATCGTCCTGAGTAAAGCCACGAACTCGCATTAAACCATGCAGAGAACCTGAAGGCTCATTACGATGACAGCTACCAAACTCAGCCATTCTCAACGGCAGGTCACGATATGATTTTAGACCCTGATTGAAAATCTGCACGTGTCCCGGACAGTTCATTGGCTTAATGCAATATTCACGGTTTTCTGAGGACGTGGTGAACATGGCTTCTTTATAGTTTTCCCAGTGCCCGGTTTTTTCCCACAGCACGCGGTCCATCATAAATGGCCCTTTCACTTCCTGATAATCATATTCTCTGAGCTTCATGCGTACAAACGCTTCCAGCTCGCGGAAAATCGTCCAACCATCATTGTGCCAGAACACCATACCTGGCGCTTCTTCCTGCATATGGTACAGGTCAAGCTGCTTACCAATACGGCGATGGTCGCGCTTGGCAGCCTCTTCCAGACGCAGCAAATAGGCCGCTAATTGCTTTTTATCGGCCCATGCGGTGCCATAAATACGTTGCAGCATTTTATTATTGCTGTCGCCGCGCCAGTAAGCACCGGAAACTTTTTGCAGCTTGAAGTTATGACAGAAACGCATGTTCGGCACGTGAGGACCACGGCACATGTCGATATATTCTTCATGATGATACAGCGCCGGATGTGCGTCACGGCTGATGTTTTCATCAAGAATACGTAATTTATAAATTTCACCACGGGCTTCGAAAGTATCCCGTGCTTCTTGCCAGCTAACTTTCTTCTTGATGACATCGTAATCTTTCTTAACCAGCTCCATCATTCGCTGTTCAAGCTGATCGATATCTTCCTGATTTAACGTTCTGTCGATATCAACATCATAGTAAAAACCATTGTCGATAGTTGGACCAATTGCCATTTTGGTATCAGGCCAAAGCTGCTTAATCGCATGGCCTAACAGATGCGCACATGAGTGGCGGATAATTTCCAGACCATCGTCGTCTTTGACGGTAATGATTTCCAGATTCGCATCGTTTTCAATCAGATCGCAAGCGTCAATACGCTCACCGTTAATACGACCGGCGATACAGGCTTTAGCCAGGCCGGGACCGATATCACGAGCAATATCCATAACTGAAACGGCATGGTCGTACTGACGTCGACTTCCATCAGGAAGAGTAATAACTGGCATGATAATTCCTTAGTTACAGTGGTGACCCATACGCCAGATCACATGCAAATAATATTTTTTATATTTAAATCAATGGATTGATACCTTTCTCGACTCACAGTTATCGAACGGCCGCCCAATTGTGTACACACATTGATTTGTCGGTTTACGTTTTATAAAAACGAAGGGCGAATTTTAACACCGAGCGCAGTAACTGGATAGTACAAAATGAAAAAAGCCCTGCTGACTCAGTATCAATCGAGCATCACTAATCAACTACTCGGGGTGAGAGATAGATCTCTTCAGGATCCTGTGTCAATTCCACGCTGGCGATCGCCCATTCCGCCTGAGTTTCCATCCGGTATTTGGTATAACAGGCCCGCGTTTCGTCATATTCACAATCAAACGTGACTTTTCCGCTATACCAGAGCAAGTTCCACAATAATCGGGGAACAAACAGCGTTCATGAATCTAATGTTATTTCCAAAAACCAAATGAAGATAATCCTCAAAAAATAGCGGTGTCTGCACTATCGCCCCTGATATTCCGTGCTGGTAAACTAGAATGCCCGCCAAAAAGTTATTTTGACAGGCATTAATTGATAATTACAACTCATCCCCAAACAGTTGTGTTACCGCCTGTTGCGCGACGTTAATATGTTCATCACCAAACAGATTAGCCCGGTTTAACAGGTAATAGAGTTGATATAACGGCTGACGATCGATAAAACTGGCGGGTAATGGCCAAACGCTTTGATAACCGTCGTATATTTGCGGTGGCAAATCAGGATACAGCGGTAACATAGCCAGGTCACACTCACGATCGCCCCAGTAGCATGCCGGGTCAAAAATGATTGGCCCCACGGCGCTAACGCCGCAATTTGTCGGCCATAAATCACCATGAAGCAACGAAGGTTGTGGATGATGGCTTTTCAGGCGATGACTGACAATATCGATAATGGTATCAATATCCCCATAATTCAACCCTTTTTCAGCGGCCAACTGAAGTTGCCACCCGATACGTTGTTCTGCAAAAAACACATTCCAGTAGCGCTGCCAACGATTAGGTTGTGGAGTGGTAGTTAAATCGCTGTCAAAGTCCAGACCAAATTGTGGTTGATCGCTCCACTGGTGCAGTCGGGCCAGTTGCTGCCCCAGACAGTAAGCATGATGGGCATCCAATGGCTTTAACGGTAGGTATTCCAGCAGCAGAAAACTAAAATCACGATCGTAACCAACGCCATAAACCTCTGGCACCCGAACCGTACCACTCTTGGCTAATGCCGTTAGCTGATCGAACTCCGCATTAAAGATAGGCAGAATATCTCTTGTGTCATACTTGATAAAAACCTCTTTTTTGCCGTTGCTTACCCGACGAGCATGATGGATATCACCCCCTGACAACTCCTCCTTTTCAGTAATTGTATAAGTCTCACCCAGATACTCACTTAATAAACGACTGACGGATTGCCACATGACATCACCCCAAGATTATGATCAAGATAGACTCAGGTTAACCTTTTGATTCCAGCGAAACTTCGATCCAATGCACAGCTTTGGTCTAAAAATATCGCTACATGTTGATTTTTATATCGCAGGCCGCGTGAGACCTAAAGGTTAACCTACAGATCCGGTACAATTACCGGTCTGTAGTATTAAGCGTAGAAGGCAATGGGGGATTATTAAAGTCGATTGATCAGATACAGGATGATATAGATAAAAATACCCCAGAAAACCGGGGAAATGTATAGCAACCCGTATTGTGCAAAGATCGAAGTGTTGGGTATAGAGATCAGCTTCTCTAACTCTGCAAATGAGCGAGCTTCATCGCCATTCATCGCTTCCAGTATCGCTCTTTCTCTGATGCCTTCCTTCACGTTATACACGCGTTTAGCTAAACGCGCTCCGGAAGCCTGCAATGCCAAACCGATAAACATTAGCATGAAGATCACAATAAACCACAGGCTGCTACTGGCAGACCAATGGAGAATATCCGGTATCGGGGAATTCGCCCAAAAATACTCAAGGAATGAGGTGTACTGACGAACAATTTTAATAATGACCTGCAGAAAATCCATAATCGTCGCGGTCATCTCTTGCATGTTAGCTTTAGGTACAACCAAATACTTCAGTACAGATATAATTGTTGAAACGAATGCCGGAACAAAAATAATGATCCCCGCAATACGTTTGATCAACGCCACTGCACTGGCCTGTTGGTGAGTCATTCTGCCTCCATGTTGAAACACCGATTTTTCATCAAATCAATCACAAAAAAATTATGCTCCGGTTTAGTGGAACATAATCTGACAATGTCCAAACAGAGTAGTCATTCATTGATCTTTAATACCCTGTCAGAATGTATAAAACTCGATCCATATGATGAATCGAGCTTTTAATATATTAGTGAGTTACTGCAATTAAGCTGTAAGTAACGATAACAAATAAAGCGAAAACTACGGTACTCAGTGACCATCTCAATTCAGCAGACATATCTTTTTCCTTTACATAAACGTGATTAGACTCGGGCTCATTGTAAGGCGCTCAACAAAAATGTATACCCCAAAGCGATTTTTCCATGATATCTCTTGGACTTTTGTATCAAATGCGCCAAAATTCACCGCCTGTTATCACTGAAAGGTATATCAGCCACAAGCAGTGATGGTTAAAGGAATTCTACACCGTTTTGCTTTTAATGTGTAATGCGTTGGTTATAAACAAAGGCAAACGTTAACATATCAGCTTACACTGTATTTGATACCAGTATAAGCTCAGGAGTGCTCTGTTTCATGGCAACTATAAAAGATGTGGCAAAACACGCCGGGGTTTCAACAACTACGGTTTCCCACGTTATTAATAAAACGCGTTTTGTCGCCGAAGATACCAAAGCTGCCGTATGGGCAGCCATTAAAGAGCTTAGTTATTCTCCCAGCGCCGTTGCCCGTAGTCTGAAGGTGAATAACACAAAAACTATTGGTCTGTTGGCAACGGCCAGCGGTTTCCCCTATTTTGCTGAAGTCATTCAGGCCGTTGAAGAAGCCTGTTATAAAAAAGGCTATACGTTAATTTTATGCAACACACAAAATGATTTAGAAAAACAACAGGCCTATCTGGCGATGCTGGCACAGAAGCGTGTTGATGGTCTGTTGGTAATGTGTTCCGAATATCATCCCCCGCTGCTTTCACTGCTGGAAAATTATCACGCTATCCCGATGATGGTAATGGACTGGAACAAACACAGTGGTTTTACCGATAATATCGAAGATAACGGCTTTCATGGTGGCTATTTAGCTGCCCGTTATTTGATAGATCGTGGACACCGGGAAATCGCCACTATCACTGGCCAGTTAAATGAATTTACCGGTCGCGAGCGCCATAAAGGTTTTCTTCATGCATTGAAAGAAGCCAATATCGATATTCTTCCTGAGTGGATTATTGAGGCCGACTTCCAGCCGCAGGAAGGATACGATGGCGTAGTGGAGCTTATGAAGCTGAAAAAGCGTCCTACTGCCTTATTCTGCGGTGGTGATGTCATTGCCATGGGTGCTTTATGCGCTGCCGGAGAGATGGGTTTTCGTGTCCCGGAAGATATTTCGATTATTGGTTATGACAATATTCGCCATACCCGTTTCTATAATCCACCGCTCACCACCATTCAACAGCCAAAAGAGATCCTGGCGGTAATGGCACTGGATATGCTGTTAGACCGGATCATCAATAAACGCGAAACCTCACACTCTATTGAACTGCATCCTGAGCTGGTTGAACGAAAATCCGTAACTGACGGACCTTACTTAAAAAAATAGTCAGCGTCTAATCTTCTTGCTCCAGAATCATTTCTCGCCTGTAGATGGTGGTTTTGGAGCCTGTTCTTCCCTCTTGTTTTCACCCTATTTCCCCCATCCACAATCTGGTTCTATTGCCGTTAGTTTGATTCAGCCTGCGTATAGGCCTATATTTTAATAGCTGTATTAATCAGGTACAGGATATAAATCACCTATTCAGAGTCTGATAAAAGCATATACACAGTCTTTGAATCACAAGTGGTCACATTATGATATTTTCAACATTGTACTATCGCTTTCGCCCCCTGTTTTTCGGGATCCTTTTTACTTCACTCGGACTGACATTATCAGCCTGCTCTTTTATGCCTTCTCACGTTCGTATGAGTTCTGCTCAACTTAGCGTGACGGATAAAGCCAATGATGGAAAACCGCTTAATGTCGATTTTGTTGCTGTGCGCAGCGATAAATTAGTGAAAAAAATTGAGGGGCTCACCGCCAGCCAGTGGTTTGAGCAAAAACAGCAGTTGCTTAAGGAGAATTCCGGCAACTTAATCGTATGGCCAGTAAAAATGCTGCCCGGTTCGCAAATTACCGTTAAAGATGTTCCTATCTCTGGCAAACCGGCTGACTCTCTGATTCTGTTTGCCGGTTATAAGAGCAAAGGCGCTCATCGTTTAGTGCTGAATGAAATTCGTCATCCTAAATTAGAATTTCGCGATGATGATGTATATCTGTTTAACGATTAAAAAATCAGGGAGCCATAAGGCTCCCTGATTGCTTGCTGATATTCAATATTATATTTACTTCAGGTGGGTACCTGCACGTAATGCTTCAATACGTTTGTCTAGCGGAGGATGCGACAAAAACAGTTCACTAAAGGTTTTTGACTTACCGTTAATACAAAAAGCCATCATGGTTGACTCTTCCTGTGGCTCATAGCTGGTTTTCAGGCGTTGCAAAGCAGCAATCATCTTCTCTCGACCGACCAGTTTAGCGGAGCCGGCATCTGCCTTAAATTCACGATGGCGAGAGAACCACATGGTAATAATGCTGGCTAAAATACCAAATACCAACTCCAGTACCATAGACACCGCAAAATAAACCATGGTGTTGCCTGATGAGCTTTCGTTATCACGATTCATAAA
This sequence comes from Limnobaculum eriocheiris, assembly GCF_021010575.1. GTDB lineage: Bacteria > Pseudomonadota > Gammaproteobacteria > Enterobacterales > Enterobacteriaceae > Limnobaculum > Limnobaculum eriocheiris. The sequence continues at coordinate 14,161 of NZ_JAJNAG010000029.1, forward strand.
ACCAGCCGCTACCTGAGCAATCAGGCGTGAGGCAAAAATAACGAAGGTATTTACCACCCCCTGAATCAGAGTCATGGTCACCATATCACCGTTAGCAACATGGCTAATCTCATGAGCCAGAACCGCTTCGGCTTCATCACGGCTCATGTTTTGCAATAATCCGGTACTAACGGCAACCAGAGATGCATTTCGTCTGGCCCCCGTTGCAAATGCGTTAATGTCCGGTGCCTGATAAATAGCTACCTGAGGCATCGCAATACCCGCCTGTTGTGACTGACGTCTGACGGTTTCAACTAACCAACGTTCAACTTCATTGGCGGGCTGTTCAATCACCTGCCCGCCAACAGAACGTAATGCCATCCATTTTGACATCAGCAACGAGACAAATGCACCACCGAAGCCAAACAAACCGGCCATGATCATGAGACCCTGGACACTACGCCCCTGGATGCCGGTCAAACTCAACACTATGCCAAAAACCACCATAACTGCGAGGTTTGTTAATAAAAATAACGCTATACGCATCATAAAATGATAGTTTCCTCAGAGAAATAAAATGATGTTGTTACCTGACAGATCTTATGGGCTAATATCCAAAATTCAAGCCTAAACAACAGTCATATAACAATTAGATCATAACTTTACAATGACGGGTGATTAACTTCACACTTCATCCGTCGTTCACCGGCTTCGGTGGGGATAGAAAAGGCGCTCATTTTGAAGTGAGCGCCTTTTGCTTGTTGTTTTAAATACGTTGCCAGTTAATCTTTCTTCACTGGTTCCACCGCGACGGCTTGTGCAGCATCATTCTTTTCTAAATCGGCTAAATCTACCGCTATCAATACCGTTTCATCCAGATATGGATCGGCTTCTTTATAGTCTTTTGGTAGTTCTTCCAGTGATTTAAGCTTACTTTTACCTTCGCGCTCCAGACGGTCATTGATGCGTTTTAAACGAATAGCATCATCTTCACTGCTCTCTTTTTCACGTTTAGCATAGTTGAGTGAAATAGTAGCGCGTTTATCCTTATTAGCCTTATAACGGGCGATATCCTGCATAATGAACTGAAACTCAGGATCTTTAGCGATCCGCTCCTCATAGTCCTTCTTCAGGGTCGGAATATAGCGTGATTCATCACCTAACAGGGTGTATGTGGCTTTATCTACGCTGTCCCACGGTAGCGCGTTATCTTCAAAGCTCTCACCCGTTTCCACCGGGTCAATACCCGTAGGCATGATGATATCTGGCGTCACCCCTTTACGCTGGGTACTACCACCATTAATACGATAGAATTTTTGAATGGTGTACTGCACTGAGCCCAGCTCAGGCCAGTCGGGACGCAGCATCTGATCGTAAATACGATTTAAAGCACGGTGCTGTTGTACGGTACCTTTACCAAAGGTTGGTTCACCAACGATCAGGGCACGGCCATAATCCTGCATAGCAGCAGCAAAAATTTCCGATGCAGAAGCACTAAAGCGATCGACTAATACCACCAATGGACCTTTATAGTAAACAATGCCATCGGTATCACTGTCTTCACGAATTTTTCCGTTATTATCGCGAACCTGTACTACCGGACCACTTGGAATAAATAATCCGGACAGTGAAACTGCTTCGGTTAATGCCCCACCGCCGTTAGTACGTAAATCGATAATAATGCTGTCGACATTTTGTTTGATCAGTTTCTGCAGTTGCGTTTTAACATCTTCCGTCAGGCCAACGTAGAAACCCGGAATATCCAGTACGCCGACCTTCTTCTTACCGACAGTTTTCAGCGTCATCTTCACTGCCCGGTCTTCAAGGCGAATACGTTCACGGGTTAACACAACCGTCTTCGATTTAGCCCCTTTAGCCGCTGGCAGAATCTCCAGACGAACTTTACTGCCTTTTGGTCCCTTGATTAACGCAACCACATCATCCAAACGCCAGCCAATGACATCCACCATAGGCTTATCTTGCTGACCGACGCCAACAATTTTATCACCAACGGCAATGGATTTACTCTTGGCCGCAGGACCACCGGCAACCAGTGAGTTGATTTGCGTATAGTCATCCTCCATCTGCAATACGGCACCAATACCTTCCAGAGAAAGACTCATTTCCGTATTGAACTGCTCGGTATTCCGAGGAGAGAGGTAACTGGTATGCGGATCGATTTCACGGGCAAAAGCATTAATGAAAGACTGGAAAACGTCTTCACTCTTCGCCTGACTCAAACGCTTAATGGCTGACTGATAACGTTTGGTCAGAATATCTTTAATTTCTGGCCACTCTTTGCCCGCCAGCTTCAGGTTGAGCTCGTCATATTTGACTTTTTCATACCAAAGTTTATCCAGCTCTTCTACGCTGGTTGGCCATGGCGCTTTGCTGCGGTCAACTTCGATAGAATCATCACCGTCAAACGTCATTGGTTTATCCAGTAGCGTTAACGCATAGGTTAAACGCTCAAAGCGACGTTTCTGGGCATAGTTGTACAGATCGTAAGCTGTATTCAACTCACCGGACTTTAGTTCGTCATCCAACCTGGTCTTTCTGTCAGCAAACTTAGCGATATCAGAAGCCAGCAAAACATTGTGGCTAAAATCCAGCACGTTCAGATAACGATTAAAAATTTTCTCTGAAAATGCATCATCGAGGTCAAACTGACGATAGTGCGAACGCGTAAAGCGTGCAGTTACCCGTTCACTGACCGTGGCATGCTGCCCTTCCTGCGTTAAAACAGGAAGTTGATCAACACGGGTTATCGTCGTTTCCTTAGCATAACTTAATCCTGCGAGAAATAAGCTTGCAATGGCCGTTAACCGGATTAAGTTACTCATGCTTTAGCTGACCTCCAACTTAAAACTGTAAATGCTCTGCTCGAACCAGCATAGCTAAACCTGACGCAAGTTGAACCCGAACGCCATCTTTAGCGATTTCGAGAACGGTTGCATCCATGGCGCTCTGACCTGCACGTACTTTGACATTTTGTCCGGCTTTAAGCGCAGCAATATCCGCAGTTGAAGCCGGGCGGAATTTTTCGGTCAGTTTCACCACTGGCGCCGTAGAACGTGTTGGAGCAGGTTTCGCCTTCGCTTTTGGTTGAGCCGATGGCTGAACCACTTTGCTATCCGGCGTAGCTTTTTTAGCCGCCGAACGAGGACGACGCGCCTGAGGTGCTTCTCCTGATTCTTTACGCTGGGCTGCGCGCTGGGCCTGAACCCGGGCTTTCGCCTCTTCCAACTGTTTACGCGCATGTTCTACGTGCTGTTCTTCCAACAGACCGCAATCCACACCGTCTAAATCAACACGCTGAGCATTTAATTTCAGACCGTGCAGATAACGCCAGCTGGAGGTATATAAGCGTAACGCAGTTCGTAGTTGTGTTTTACTGAACAGGATCTCTTCAGGCAGCCGGGTTACGACATCCTGAAAGATTCCAATTTTCAAAGGCCGGGCTTCACCCTCAAGGGTAAAACAAAGCGGGAATTTTTCTGCCAGATAGGCAATAACTTCTTTACTACTGTTCAACTTAGGTTGATTTTCCATGAAATATCCTGATTACAACGAACTCACCCAAAAGCGCAGGCGTAGATTACGCGCCATTATAATCACGCTTTCAGTAAAAGCTACGTTATCCGCACTTCAAGTTTAAACTAATGATGATAACCGTCTGTAAATATTAGCTGATATGCTGAGAAAGCAACGCAGTAATATTTTCCAAACCTCGTTGATCATCACTATCAAAACGACCAAATATCGTACTATCTATATCTAAAACAGCGATAATGCTACTTCCCTGATAAACAGGAAGCACTATCTCCGCATTGCTTGCGCTATCACAGGCAATGTGTCCTTCAAATTGATGAACGTCATCAATACGTTGAATTCTGTTTTCTTTCACTGCTGTACCGCAAACGCCCCGACCAACAGGTATGCGCGTACAGGCAATCTTGCCCTGGAAAGGCCCTAAAACCAGTACATCACCTTGCAACAGGTAAAAACCAACCCAGTTAACCGACGCCAGCCGCTCAAATAAAAGTGCGCTGGTGTTAGCAAATGTGGCTATCAGATCCGGTTCCCCTTCAATCAGAGCGGCCAGATCCCGGTGCAACTCGGTATAAAACGCTTTTTTATTCATTTTATCAACATAAACTATAAAACAGACTGCCAGAAATTTGACCGGGAAAGTGAGATATCATGCCAAAATTCCAGTATTTAAACTCAACCACCGGCCAGTTTAACTTTGAATCCTTTATATTCTAGCAGCACTTTTAACTCGTCGCGTTTATCACCTTGAATTTCAATCAGACCGTCTTTTACTGCACCGCCACACCCGCATTTTTTCTTGAGTTCAGCGGCCAGTTTCTGCAATTCAGTATCATCAAGGTCCAGGCCGCTAATAATACAGACACCCTTACCTTTACGCCCACTGGTTTGCCGTTGAATTCTGACAATACCATCCCCTTTAGGACGCTCAACTTTCACCTCTTCTGGTGCAATTCGCCCAGAATCAGTAGAATAGACTAAACGACTGTTATTATCTGTCATGATAGTGCCATAAAAATTATGCCAGGCTTTGCAGAATATCTTGCAAAGCCTGTGCAGGATTAGCGGATTGAGTGATAGGTCGACCGATAACCATATAATCAACACCCGCATCCAGCGCCTGTGGCGGCGTCATTACCCGACGCTGATCGCCCATATCGCTACCAACAGGGCGAATGCCCGGTGTCACTAACTGGAATGCCGGACCAAACAGTGATTTCAGATGGCGCGCTTCATGTGCTGAACACACCACGCCATCAAGGCCATTATCCTTTGCCAGACGAGCTAATCTTTCTGCATGCTCTTCCAGTGAAGAGGTAATACCAATGCCTCTTAAATCACTCTCATCCATGCTGGTTAATACCGTTACGGCAATTAGCTTAGGCGCTGAATCACCATAAGGCAAAAGCGCTTTTTTTGCTGCTTCCAACATGCGGGCTCCACCACTGGCATGCACATCAACCATCCATACGCCCAACTCGGCCGCCGCTGCGACGCTCTTCGCTACCGTATTGGGAATATCATGAAATTTCAGATCCAGAAAAACATCAAATCCACGCTGATGCAGCTCACGAACTAGTTCAGGGCCACAGAGAGAAAACATCTCTTTACCAATTTTCAGCCGGCAATCTTTTGGTTCTATTTTATCGGCCAGCTCAAGTGCTGAACGTTGATTATCATAATCCAGAGCAACAATTATGGGTGAAGTCGACATCGACATACTGTTTTCCTGTAATGCATTTTTACTAAAAAAGCCCGATCGCTATCAGGCTATCATCTGTTTATTGACCATCTAACCCACGAATAGGTTTTACCGTAGACCATGCACGGCAAGAAGGACAATGCCAATAAAGCGAATTGGCCGTTAGCCCACATTTTTCACAACGGTAGCGCGGGCGGATACGAATTTGTTCACCAACCATTTCTCGCAACACGAGCAGACTCTCTTTAGCGCGCCCTTCTTCTGCCTCTGCCAGTTGGTAATCCATCAGGCGATAGAAACCACGGGTAGTTGGATGAAGTTGCAGTTGGCGGTTAATATAGGTTTGAGCCACGTCCCGACCTTCAGTTTGCTCCAGCATATCTGCCAGTCTTAACTCTGCTTCAGAGCCGGTGTTTTCTGCTACGCAGCGTTTCAGATATTCCACCCAAGGTTCAGGTTGCTGTAAACGTTGATAGCACTCGTACAGCATGGTTATCGTTTCGCTGACAAAGTCTTTGTCCTGCTCGATCACTCGCTCAAGCTCAGTAATCGCTTTGGCATCATCACCGCGGGCAATCCAGATACGACCGGACATAATCGACACCCGGGCGCAGTTTTTATCGGCGGAAGCCGCTTTTTTCAACAACCCCATCGCTTTATCCAGATCGTCAGAGCCCATGGCCTGTAAGGCCAATTCGCAATAAAAATGGGCTATTTCAAGGCGAAACTCATCTTTTCCCGCTTTAACCAATTTTTCAGCCATCTCTATTGCCTGCTGCCAGTCGCTGGTTGCCTGATAAATAATCAGCAACTGCTTCAACGCCGGAACCCGGAAGTCTGCTTCATTGATTAACTGAATAAACATCTGTTCAGCACGATCGTAAAGACCTGCCGCCATATAGTCCCAACCCAATTGCTGGGTAACCAACAAACGTTGTTCAAACGTCAGGGAGGCACTTTCAATTAAAGACTGGTGAATACGAATAGCTCGGTCAACTTCACCCCGAGAACGGAATAAGTTGCCTAAAGTCAGGTGGGCTTCAAAAGCGCCGCCGTCCTCTTTTAACATATCGACAAAGAGATCAACGGCTTTATCTTGTTGGTTAGAAAGCAGGAAGTTCACTCCATCCACATAACCACGGGACAGTTTATTTGCTTCCTGCTGCCGCTCCTGTTGTGCGCCTCTCCGGCCCATATACCAGCCGTATGCGGCAGCCACGGGCAACAACAGAAACAGCAGTTCCAGCATACAGCCTTATTCCTTAATGGATTGCGGCAATGCCACAGGTGCAGGCTCACTGACCGGTGGCGGAGAAGAGGTTTCAGCTTGCTGTAAGCGCTTAATCTGACGTTCTGCCCGGCCCAGGCGCAAGCGTAAACGTAGATAAAACAGACCGCTGACCAGCCACCCCAGAATAAAACCGCCGCCGAATAATATTGCCAGTAAAGTGGATAATGCATAATCCCCTTTGGCAATCAGGAAGTTAAACGTAACGACCTGTTCATTATGTGCGCCTAAAGTTACTGAGATAACCAAAATAACAATGACGATAAGTCCAATTATTAAATATTTCACAATACTATCCAAATATAGAGATAAACGGATGAATTATACCAAGAATACTTGATTAGTGTTCTATAACTTAGCATTTCTACTCACAGATAGAAAATCTCTCTTTTTCTTCATGAGCTGTTTATCACTGACCTAATCTAATAATACTATCACATAATCTTACTGACTCTGACGAGCCGTGGCGAATAGTATTGTTTTGTATTCGTTATTCTTCACATTTTTTACCAACAATGACTATTGCAGGTTTGGGGGAAAATACCCAAAACCTTGCAATTTTACAGGCAAGAAAAGCCAATAAACCACTCAGTAACACTGAAACCATTAAATCTTCTGGCCAGTGCATTCCCAACAACAGTCGGCTACCCGCCACGGTAACCGCCCAGGCCATCAGAACAACAGCGCTGACATAGCGACGGCGTGGCCATAACATTCCTATCCCCAACAGCGCCCAGGTCGCAGTAAACAACGTATGGCCTGATGGAAATGAGTAACCGGTTTCTCGCTCCCAGTGTTTAGATAACCAGGGTGGAACCCGCTCCTCACCTTTAAGATGCTGCTCTACAATACGGGCACGTTCTTTACGAGGTAATGCATAAAACGCATTATCATCAATCTGATATTCATTCTCCATCCAGAGAACAAACGGACGGGATTCTTCTATGGTCTCTTTAATCGCTGATTTGATCCCTTGCCCACCAACAATAGTCACCGCCAGTATCGCTATCAGCAAAACACCCGGCTTAAACGCCAGCCGTAAACGCCAGACAAACCACAACGCCAACACCGCACTGGTGATTGCTCCCCAGGGAGAACTGGCGGTTTCTGTCATCCAGAACAAGGGCTTAAGAATAGGATTATCTTCATCCGGTGTCCATGTCCAGTCAATAAACCAGACAAATACCGGCATCACTAAAAGGAGTAAAACCCCAACAGATATTCGCTTTGCAAGCCCGTTTAACATCTTACTTCTCAGTTCTGGTATAATAACTGCGGTCTATAATCCCACAAAAACGGCAAAAAGAGTAAAAATACCTCCCCTGTCCGCTGATTTTTTCTTAACTATTCAGCAACAAAATTCGTTTGATTAGATTATACTGATACGTTTTATCTGACTGATAAAGTCATAAGCATTAGAATTACTGTTTATTTTCGTTGTTATATTGGCAAGAAACAGGATTCACAACGTAGCAATAGGTTATTGGAGAGTATCATGCAGCTAAAAAGAGTGGCAGAGGCCAAACTACCAACACCATGGGGCGATTTTCTTATGGTCGGTTTTGAAGAGCTGGCCACAGGGCATGACCATGTAGCACTGGTATTTGGTGACATTAGCGATCCAAAACCTGTATTAGCCCGAATTCATTCAGAATGCCTGACTGGCGATGCGTTATTCAGTTTACGCTGTGATTGTGGTTTCCAACTTGAGGCAGCATTGCAGCATATCGCGGAAGAAGGTCGTGGCATCCTGCTCTATCATCGCCAGGAAGGTCGTAATATTGGCCTGTTAAATAAAATTCGCGCCTATGCCCTCCAGGATAAGGGGGCGGATACGGTTGAAGCTAACCATCAGTTGGGTTTTGCCGCTGATGAGCGTGACTTTACGCTATGTGCCGATATGTTCAAATTGCTAAATGTTGAGTCAGTACGCCTGCTAACCAATAACCCGAAAAAAGTTGAGATTCTGTCCGACGCCGGTATCAATATCGTTGAGCGGGTACCGTTACAGGTTGGGCGTAATCCTAAAAACGAAAAGTATCTGGATACTAAAGCTGCCAAAATGGGGCATCTGTTGTCCAAATAACTCGCTTATCAGCAGGCATAAAGCCCGCCAAACTGGCGGGCTTTATCGTTCTGTCATTCTGAGATTATCTCACCGGTAACTCAATATTTTTAAATAGTGCATCAATCTCTTCCTGAGTTCTTGCGGCTACGGCTTTATCAACCACATCGCGGGTTAAATGGGGAGCAAAGCCCTCAATAAAGCTGTACATATAACTGCGCAGGAATGTAGTACGGCGGAAACCAATTTTAGTGGTGCTGTGAGAGAATATATGGCTGGCATCCAACGCAACTAAATCAGGATCTTCAACGGGATCTACCGCCATATTCGCCAGTACACCAACCCCTAAACCTAAACGCACATAAGTTTTAATCACATCGGCATCAGTAGCTGTGAAAACAATTTTCGGCGTGAGCCCGGCCCGGCTAAAGGCAATGTCCAGTTCCGAGCGTCCGGTGAAGCCAAAGGTATATGTCACTAACTGATATTCAGCCAGCTCTTTAATACTGACCTGCTTCTTGTTGGCTAATGGATGATCGGACTTCACAACGATTGCACGATTCCAGTGGTAGCAAGGTAACATAATCAAATCTTCATACAGATGCAGCGCTTCGGTCGCAATAGCAAAATCGGCATTCCCTTTTGATACCGCTTCCGCTATTTGAGTTGGTGACCCCTGATGCATATGTAATGAAACTTTAGGGTAGCGTTCAATAAAGGTTTTAATTGATTTTGGTAGCGCATAACGCGCCTGTGTATGGGTGGTGGCGACATACAGAGAGCCTTGATCGGGATAAGTATGCTCACCGGCAACTGATTTGATAGCGTCTATTTTAGATAACACTTCACGGGCAATACGTACCACTTCCTGTCCGGCAGGTGTCACTTCGGTTAAATGTTTACCACTGCGGGTAAAAATCTGGATGCCCAGTTCATCTTCCAGCATTCGAACTTGCTTGCTGATGCCGGGCTGCGAGGTATAGAGGCGCTCGGCTGTAGAAGAAACGTTAAGATTATGATTCACCACTTCAACAATATAGCGAAGCTGTTGTAATTTCATGCTTTACACCACCACTTAACAAGTATCTCAATACTGAAAATAAAAGGTTATATTCCATTGTCCAGTTCAGTGAAAACATCCCTCTCATCACACCACTGAAGGTTTGTTCGGATATTAAAGACGCTATCAGAAAATCTGACCTGTTTTATCCACCATCCGTCAGAAAAATAAAAACGCCCTGTTGTTAAATGACACACAGGGCGTTATATATCAAGTAATATTCTACTTAATCAGCAACTTTCGTTACTTTTTCGGTGCTTCAGCCCATTTACCGTCGGTGTAGAACACTGACCAACCGGTCGCTTTACCATTCTTTTCAGATGCCACATATTGTTGTTTAGTTTTACGACTAAAACGAACAATGGCTTTGTTACCTTCAGGATCGGCAACCGGCGCATCCGCCAGATAGCGAAGCTTCTCTGGTAAACGATCTTTAAAGCGACGCAATTCTTCTACCGTAGGTGCCCGCGTTTCACGAGATTTCGGAAAAGTGTTGGCCGCCAGGAATACACCTGCCGCACCGTCACGTAACACAAAATAGGCATCTGATTTTTCACAAGGCAATTCCGGTAATGGCACCGGATCTTCCTTCGGTGGCGCAATATCGCCGTTGCGTAAAATCTTACGGGTATTTTTACAGTCCGGATTGGTACAGCCCATGTACTTACCAAAACGCCCTACCTTCAGGTGCATTTCAGAACCGCACTTCTCACATTCAATTACCGGACCGTCATAACCTTTGATGCGGAACTCACCCTCTTCAATTTCATAGCCATCACATTCAGGGTTATTACCACAAACATGAAGTTTACGCTGATTGTCAATAAGGTAGCTGTCCATTGCTGTGCCGCACTTTTTACAACGATGACGAGCACGCAATGCATTGGTTTCTGCATCATCCCCTTCCAGCACGTTCAGCACTTCAGACTCAGGAATCAAGTTGATAGTTTGCTTACAGCGCTCTTTTGGCGGTAATGCATACCCGGAACAACCTAAGAACACACCGGTACTGGCAGTACGAATACCCATCTTACGGCTACAGGTTGGGCAATCAATTGAGGTCAGCACCACCTGATTCGGACGCATTCCCCCTTCTTCCGGTTCTTGCTCGGCCTTCTCCAACCGCTCATTAAATTCGCTAAAGAAATTATTCAGTACCGTTTTCCATGAGGCTTTATTTGTTGCCACACTATCCAGATCGCTTTCCATACGGGCAGTAAAGTCGTAGTCCATCAGGTCACGGAAGTTCTCTTCCAGACGATCGGTTACGATTTCACCCATTTTTTCCGCATAGAAACGACGGTTTTCCGTATGAACATAGCCCCTGTCCTGAATAGTCGAAATAATCGATGCATAGGTGGATGGGCGACCAATACCGCGTTTTTCCAATTCTTTAACCAACGAAGCTTCACTGAAGCGCGCTGGTGGTTTAGTAAAGTGTTGTCCCGGCAGTAACTGTTCCAGCTTCAGTGCCGTACCGACTGCGATTACCGGTAAGGTTTTATCCTCATCATTTTTGCGTAATGCAGGAAGGACTTTAGTCCAACCGTCAAAACGCAGCGTACGTCCTTTGGCTTTCAGCAGGAAGTCGCCCGCTTTGACCGTCAGCGTCGTGGAATCATATTTAGCCGGAGTCATCTGACAGGAGACAAACTGACGCCAGATCAGCTGATACAGGCGCTGGGCGTCTGCTTCCATATCTTTTAGCTGTTCAGCCTGAACATTCACATCAGAAGGACGAATTGCTTCGTGCGCTTCCTGTGAGTTCTCTTTGCTGCTGTATTGATTTGGCTGCTCAGGCAGATATTTATCACCAAAGTTATCGCTGATATAACCGCGTACCATCGCCAATGCATCCTGACTCAGATTGGTTGAGTCGGTACGCATATAGGTGATATGACCCGCTTCATACAGACGCTGGGCCATCATCATGGTTTTCTTCACCCCAAAGCCCAGACGAGTACTGGCAGCCTGTTGCAATGTAGAGGTAATAAATGGCGCGCCTGGTTTACTGCTGGTTGGTTTGTCTTCGCGTTCTAATACCTCATAATGCGCTTTTTCCAGCAGCGCAACCGCAGCATGAGTTTCATCACGGGTAACGGGTTTAAAGGCTTTATCATTAAAGTGAGTCACCTGCATTTGCAGAGGAACATCTTTACCGTGACTTAAATCGGCATGCAGTTCCCAATACTCTTCGGGAACAAAGGCCTTAATTTCACGTTCGCGTTCCACTACCAGACGCACGGCAACAGACTGCACCCGACCGGCCGATAAACCGCGGGCGATTTTTTTCCATAATAAGGGGGAGACCATATACCCTACGACGCGATCCATAAAACGACGCGCCTGTTGGGCATTGACCCTATCAATATTCAGTTCGCCCGGCTCTTCAAACGCCTGACGAATCGCATTCTTGGTAATTTCATTAAACACAACCCGACGATAGCGATTATCGTCACCACCAATAACTTCCCGCAGGTGCCACGCTATAGCTTCCCCTTCGCGGTCAAGGTCGGTTGCGAGATAGATGGTATCAGCTTTTTCAGCTAATGCTTTTAATTCAGCAACGACTTTTTCTTTACCAGGCAAAATTTCATAATGCGCCGCCCAGTCATGATAGGGATCGATTCCCATTCGGTTAACCAACGCCTGTTTAGCATCCTTTTTTACTTTGGTGCCTTTTGTTGCTGCGCTGCTTTTAGTGACCGAACCACTCGTTGGCAAATCCCGGATATGACCAACGCTGGACTTAACCACGTAGTCATTTCCTAAATATTTATTAATCGTTTTGGCCTTAGCCGGGGACTCCACAATGACGAGCGCTTTACCCATAATATTGTTTACCTAAATTAGTCCTTCTAAATGAAACTCAACATTTCAATTTCAGCAAAATGATGAGAAAGCATGGCTTCTATATTGTAGCGAAGATATAGGATCTCAACCTGTAACACCAAATTCAGAGTGATATTGATATTACTTACAATCAGTTAACACCGCTAAACATCATACTGACTCTGCTGTTGAAAGCCCATAACTGTACCTGATAAAAAGCGCTACGCAACAAAATTAGCATATTAATACCGTTTTTATCGGGATTAACTCATCCTGTCAAACCGGAAAAAATGTATTATTACAACCCATTTAACGCATTGCTCCGGCAGGCTCAGGTGACTAAAATAGCTCATTCGTAAAAATTGAATGGAGGTATTCATGCTTAACCAAACATCACCGATTTCTCGTCAGGCATTATTGACTGAAGCTAATGAAATTATTCGCAACCATGAGGATTTTCTTCACGGTATGGAAGCCACAGATGTAGAACAAAAAGGCGATGTGCTGGTTTTTCGGGGAGAGTTTTTCCTGGATAAAGATGGACTACCGACCCCGAAAACTACCGCCGTGTTTAATATGTTTAAACATCTGGCTCATGTGTTGTCCGGCAAATATCATCTGCAAGATTAATCTGATTCTGTTACCAGCAATCCGGCAAATGGGTTGCTGGTTAATCTGGCATCTGTGATATATCCATATACACTAATTCCCAAACATGCCCGTCCGGATCGGTAAAACCATGTCCATACATAAATCCATGATCCTCCGGCTGACGATAGATACTTCCACCGGCACTAACCGCTTTCGCTACCTGACTATCTACCGCTTCCCGGCTCTCACAAGAGAGACAAATCAACACTTCATTTGCTTCCTGACTATTACAAATAGCTTTAGGTGCAAAATCACTAAAACGCGCATGGGTTAGTAACATCACATAAATAGAATCGCTGACAATCATGCAGGTTGCATTCTCATCGGTAAATCGGGGATTAAAACTAAACCCTAACTGAGTAAAGAATTGAACGGAACGGGGTAAATCCCGAACGGCTAAATTGATAAAAATCTGCTGAGTCATAACACCACCTCCACGAGTCCAGTCTTTTCAGTGTAGTTGGTTTATAACGGTTGTGGCGGTTGTCCATCTCACTTTCTTTTTTTAACTAAATTTCTTACCTAAATCAATCAGAGAAAGATTTACAGACTGGCGCCTGCCCTTCGGAGCAACGCAAAACGTTGTCCATTGGGGTTGCCGTAAGGCCAACGATAAACAGGCGAAAGCCTGTTTGAACAGCACTTGCGCTGGCCCAAAAGTGTTTTGTAACAGCCCGTAGGAAATCCAGGTCCGATGCACTCCAATGCTGAGTACCCATGGTTTTCCGGCCGAGAACAAAGGTAATATAAGCTCTTTGTTTTTACGGTCGGAATATCTTCAAAAATCCAAAATAACAACTACACTAACGGCTTCTGCCCTCGCTGCCACCACCTTAGCAACAAGCGGTCGGCCCCTTCAGCAACACTACCCGTCAGACGATCCATCAGTTTTTTACGCTGAGCATAGGTAACACCAATCACATCACGATCTTTCATTTGAGCAATCACTAAATCATCGCTGGTACTAATATCATCAATCAGCCCCTTCTCTTTGGCCTGAATACCAAACCAGTGCTCTCCCGTAGCAACCTGATCGATATCCAGCGACGGACGCTGTTCACGCACAAAATCTTTAAACAGTTGATGGGTTTCATTCAGCTCTTCACGGAACTTCTCACGCCCCTGATCGGTGTTTTCACCAAACAGCGTCAGAGTACGTTTAAACTCCCCGGCGGTATGCAGTTCCACATCAATATCATTCTTCTTCAGCAAACGATGGAAGTTTGGCAACTGAGCAACAACGCCGATAGAACCAATCACCGCAAAAGGTGCAGCCACAATACGATCGGCTACACAGGCCATCATATAACCACCGCTGGCGGCAACCTTATCTACCGCAGCCGTCAGGCGAATACCGGCTTTACGTAAGCGATTCAACTGCGAGGCCGCCAGGCCGTATCCATGCACCATTCCTCCGGGGCTTTCCAGTTTCAATAATACTTCATCACCCGGTTTAGCGACTGCCAGAATAGCGGATACCTCTTCTCTTAAAGACTCCACTTCATGGGCATCAATACTGCCTTTGAACGATAAAACATAAAGGCATGGTTTCAGGGTTTCCTTTTCACCATTTTTGGCCGCCAGTTTGGCTTTTTTAGCCTCAGCTTTATCCTTTTTCTTTTGTTCTTTATGCCATAATTTCTGCTCTGCCGGTTGCAAACGGGCAAACTGCATATCTTCCTGCATATTGCGATACTGCTCGCCTAAATCAACCAGAGTTAACTCCCCTCGAAGTCCGGATTTACGCTGGCTCAGGCTTACCACCAGCAACGCCGCCGCCGCAACGACCACCACAAAAGTCACAATTTTTGCCAAAAAAAGACCATACTGAGAAATCCACTCCACAGACACATTCCTATATAGTTGAATCAAATCCGCAATGAACTAACATGATGAACAATAACTCATTAAGTATAGCTATACACTTTTGCTACTCATGCAAAAGTTTGTTTATACGCTACAATTCTATATTCGTTATGCCTGTCATCTGTTCGTGATACCGACAAATATACCGTAAGGAGAGTCTATGCACTACCAGCCACCGTCTAATTTACTCAATAACAAAATTATTATGATAACCGGTGCCAGTGACGGTATTGGCAAAGAAGCAGCTCTAACCTATGCACGCTATGGCGCTCAGTTACTGTTACTTGGTCGTAGTGAAACCAAACTTAAACAAGTACAGCAAGATATTGCTCATCAGGGTAACCAATCTGTACTGATTTTTCCCTTTGATCTACTAACGGCAAAAATCAGCGACTATCAGAGACTGACAGAAGAGATTGCCAGCAAGGTTAATCGTCTGGATGGATTATTACACAGCGCTGGCCTGCTGGGAGAGATCGCCCCAATTAGCGCACAGGACCCGGAAATCTGGCAACAGGTTATGCAGGTAAACGTCAATGCCGGTTTTATGCTCACGCAGGCACTGTTACCGTTATTGCTAAAATCTCCCAAGGCGTCGCTGGTGTTTAGCAGCTCTGGCGTAGGCCGTAAAGGTCGCCGCGGATGGGGGGCTTACTCAGTATCAAAATTCGCTACCGAAGGCCTGATGCAGGTTCTGGCGGACGAATATCAGGGTACTTCACTGCGGGTTAACTGTATTAACCCGGGAGGAACCCGTACCAGCATGAGGGCCTCTGCTTTTCCACAAGAAGATCCCGGTCTGTTGAAAACACCTGCCGATATTATGCCAACCTATTTATACGTTATGGGCGATGACAGCAGTAATGAGTCTGGCATCAGTTTTGATGCCCAGCCGAATCGAATACCCGGCGCAGCCAAATAGTTCAATCTGTAAACTTAAGAGACAAAAAAGCCGCCCGTAAAGGCGGCTCTTAATGACATCAATACGATGTTTATTTAGCCATCAGTTTTTGCAGACAGCCAATGAACAGATTTACAGCGGTTTCTAGCTGCTTCTCGTCAAAGTCAAACTCTGCCTGATGGTGACCCGCTTTCAGATCCGCACCCACAATAAAGTACAGTGATTTACCGCCGTGACGCTGAACGCGTTTAGCCAGTACGGTAGCATCTTCACTGCCGCCAAAGATGCGCTCAGGCACCACGGTCAGCGCAGGATTTTGCTTCACTACGCTGGTTAACAGATCGACCAGCTCTTTATCGTTTTGTAGATCAACCGCTTCACCCATAACTTCGCTTTCTAAACGTAAGTCAAAACTATGAGCCGCACCGGCAGCCATACGCTCTACCTGCTCTGCCATGAAGGTGTTAATAGATTCATCTTCACCGCGAACTTCAACCTGAAGCTCACCATAAGCCGGTACTACGTTACGGCCTTCACCGGCACGGATAACACCCACGTTAATACGGGACATACCTTTACCGTGACGGGAAATACCTAGCATTTGAGTCGCGGCGTGACAGGCGCCTGCCAGCGCATTACGACCTAAATGAGGCTCGGCACCGGCGTGAGCAGGCGCGCCGTAGAAACGGAAGTCATACTTGGTGGTGCAAAGGAAGCTGTTTGGATTAACAACGATCTCACCGGTTTTAGCAATAAAGCCAAGGTGCATTCCCAGGAAGTAATCAGCATCGTCAACAATACCGCTTTCTGCCATTGGTCTTGCACCGCGAACGCCCTCTTCAGCCGGTTGGAACAACAGCTTCACTTTACCACTCAGTGAACTGCCGTTCTCAACTAACCATTTGGCAATGCCTAAACCGATGGACATATGGCCATCATGACCACATGCGTGCATTAAACCCGCGCTTTTCGATGAAAAGCCCTCTTTATTAGGAACGTGCTCACCAACCGCACACTCCTGCACGTTAACGCAGTCAATATCAAAACGCAGAGCAACTGTCGGACCAGGTTTACCGCTGTCAAATGTTGCCATACAGCCGGTTAATTCATCCATCTCAGCTAACAGTGCTTCGTCAACACCTCTTTCTCTGGCCAGCTCCAACCCACGCATTACTACGTCAGCTTTACGACCACGAACAAACTCAGGGTTAATCACTTTTGGACCAGCGATAACGTCCAGCCCCATCTTGCGTAATTCAGTAATTAAACGTGCCGTAGTAGTAAATTCGGACCAACCGATTTCAGGAAAACGGTGAAGTTCACGACGCCATGTTACTAATTGGTTTAAATCAATAGTCGACATTACTCTTCCTTCCTTATTATCTGATAGTTACTGCATAACGGTTTACAACATAAACAGAGCCACGAAACATACTGCAATAAGCATACCCGGAGCTGTACGTTTGATTAACTCAACCGGGTTTGCCGCAGCTAAACCAGCACAAACGATAGTTACACCAGCAATTGGTGACATAGTACGACCTAATGCACCGGCGATAGCCGCCGCCATACCCAGGTCAGGAATGGTATATCCCAGATCGGCGGCATGACGGGTAACGGTTTCGTTAAAGGCTAATGCTGCAGCATCACCCGAACCGGTAATGATACCCATCAGGAATGGACCAATAGTACCGCCCCAGCGAGCCAGTTCAGGATGGTTAGTCAGGAAGAAAATGAAGCTGTCAATTAAACCAGACACTTTCAGACCGGCAGCAAACACGGCTGCTGCAATGATGATACCCAGAACATCACCGTATGCATTCCCCATACCGCTGAAGAATTGTTTGGTCATGGTTGTTGGATTGCAACGAGTAATCACCAGCGCATAAATAGCACCGATAACCATCGCTGATGGAACCGTTATTTTAACTGCGCCGAACCAGTTAGTTAAACCAGCAATCAACAGCAGCACTAATGGAACAAATGGCGCGGTAGCATACAGGTAGTTAGCTTTTGGCTTCTCTTTAACTTCAGCGCCTTGTTCTACGCCTTCAGCCAGCTCAACGCGGAACTCTTTACGTACCAGCGCCACAATTGACAGAGAAACAGCACCGATAACACCCACAGCAATACTGGTTGGCGCATGGTGTTTAATCAGATCGATAACTTCCATCTTGGTGAAACCTTCAGTACCCACCATCACTTCATTGTACAGGTTAGATACAAAGGCGTTATGGGACATACCCGGGCTTAAGAAAGAACCGATAGTACCACTCAGTACCGCAGCACCGGCAATGGCCGGGTGGATACGAGCACCAATCAGTAATGGAATTAACGTCGCCCCTACCGCTGCCGCACAGCCCGCTGCTGAAGGGATAGCGATGTTGATAAAATAGGTTACAACAACCGTCATTGGGATCAGGAAGAAACCCATGCGGCTCATCATTCCGGTTAAAGTACGTACCAGGTGCGTATCACACTCGGTGTACTTCATCACGTAAGCAAAACCCATACTCGCACAGATTGCCTGTATCAGACTACCTGAGGTCATACGTTCACTGAATGCGTCCAAACCCGCCATTGGTGTCAGTGCTAACAGGCACATTACCAAGCCGGAACCGATTAACACCATCCGCGTTTCATACTGTTTTATCAGTAAATAAATAGTGATTGCGACAACCACCAGGGAAATTATTTGTAGCATATTATACTCACCATCTGCTTTATTAAAATTACAATCACTTGATTGCTTCCACACTTAATTACAAATATATCAGAACTATAATTACCTAATACTTGGTACAAATAAACTATAATCTCAAATTTCTATTTCCGCACTACTGCACTATAACAATTGGCCCGCTGATATCGTTGATGAATGTCAAAAAAAAGAAATTCAATAACTAAAAAAAGTATGTGTATCAAAGATGTAAACGATTAACTCATTTCGAATAATGTAAGCGTGGTTATCATTTATTATTAACCACCTGTAATTTAATATTAAAAGAATAAATATACGGTGGTGTTTTCATGATGGAGGGCTACAACATGCCTATAACATTTCGATTTTTGCTGCCTGAGAAGTATGGGTATTAGTGATGTTCTGCACAATTTAGCAGAATAATTTATTTTTCATATTGAAAAAAGACAAACATGAATGTAGTGCAGTAATAAATAACCTTAATTCTCTTATGCCTTACTGATAAAAGTTATTAATTCCATTCATATTTCTATTAGCTTTTTCTGCCGGAGTTATAACGCGGATAGACAAAATACAACGAATTTGTATTACTCCCTATTATTTTTCCCACAGATTCATTAATAAATAGTAACGCTATGCACTTCGACCAAGGCTATCTTTTGCAATCACCTGAAAATCATTAAAACTCTTACTATTCAGTAGTCTTTTGGTGGCTTTTTCCCGCACGAAGGTAACAAATAGATCGTAAATTGCCATTGCCTCTTCATACTCAGCTTTACTGATCGCCAACAGAAATATCACATTAGCAGTCTCTTTCTTATCCTTACCCCACTCAATACCATTAGGAGCCAGTATGGTGACGACTACTGTTTTGTTCGCCAGCAGGCCCAGCGAATGCGGTAATGCAATGCCTTCACCCAACAGCGTTGAAACGATAGATTCCCGTTCAACCAAGGAAGGATAGAATTCCCTGGTGATATAACCATCGGCCTCCAGCTTTTTACACACGCGTTTAAATAAAGCTTCCTGAGTCATTTTCTCTTTTACGATCATAAAGTGTCGTTCATCAAAGAAACGCTCGAGAATATAAGGCTTGGTTCTGTCTATCATTGCCAGTCGCCCTACCTGTTCCAATTGATATGGCGTTGGGAATGGGGCTATTTTTACAATTGGTTTATCTTTTTCTGTTAGCCTGACCGTGGTGATAACAAAGTCCTCATCCACTGATGACAGCTCTTCGTACTCTTGCAGGTCGATCACCCGACTTAATTTAAGCTGAGGAAATTCCCGCACTATTTTCGCTTCGATCATTCGGATAGTTGAATTACCTGAATCTGTCACCACTAAGGCGTGAGGATGGCGGGTATATCCCACGCTGTAATTACGCTCCAGAGCAACACCAATGTGTACTGCCAAATATCCCAGCTCATCTTCGCTGATAGGATAAGGTAGTTTATGTTCAACATTGGCCATTGCACTTAGCGTAACGTCATAGGCAAAGGGATAATATTGCTTAATATCTGACAATAGCGGGTTCTTGCTATTAATTTGATAACGCACCCGGGTTAACATTGCCGCCAGATGGGTTGAGAGATCGGTTTTTAGCTTGATATCGTTACGCAAATCGTAATTGTAGGAATCATTGATATAGGTGAGAATATAATCCACCAGCTCATCGCTGTTACCTTCACTCTCTGGTTCTGTTGAGGCTACATTATTCGGAATACGGCGGGCGGAAATCTGTACGCTCAGGTACTCCTCTTCAGCAAACGAAACATCATTTCCCAAAAAGTAGACAAAACCTTTGGAGATTTCACTGGCAGTACTCTTAATTACGCTATCAATACCTTCGGCATCATAACTAACAATTTCATGACCGCGAGTAATGCGTAAAATAGAGACGGCACAGTTGATAATCAGATACTGACGCCCTTCATTAGTCAGGCGAATATCAAAGCGATTAACGCTGTTTTGTAGCACTTTTTCGATATAGTTAAGATCGATATTAGCCAGAATTTCCTGCTTAAAGTTATTCAGCGAGCGTTCGTTTTCCATAGAAAACTGATGCCATAAAATATCAGTAATACAGGCACGAATAGCCGACTCACCGCCCGTCAGCTTGATCCCCTGACGAGGAACCGTATCCAGCGTTAGCTGATATTTGCTTAACTGCTCTCTTACCGAGGTCATATCATGTTGCAGGGTTCCCCGACTGACGAACCATTCTTCGGCAATGTCATCCAGCTTAATCGGTAATGAAGCCATTAAAAACTTTAATAGCAAAGCATCTACCCGCTCTTTTGCCGTGCGGGGTATGCTTTTTACCTGATATTTCTGCATTGGTAAGGCAGCAAAGGCCTGTGGATCGTCCACTTTCAGGCGATAGCCCAATCTCCGTTCATAAGTCACGCTTGCACCATAGCCAGCCAGAACGTCATTCAATGCTGTAACATCAGTACGAATGGTTCGGGTTGATACATCAAAACGTTTAGCCAGCTCCTCCTGTGGCAGCGTTTCTGACTGTATGGCATCGAATAGATAAGCAAGTCGCTGATAGGGAAATAACGTCACGAATAGACCTTTTGCTTGAAATGAACTTCGTAGTTAAAAATAAAAAATCAGTCGTCAATAACTTTTGAAATCCGCGCCAGTGAATATTTGTATCTTAAACAGTGAGATGACAAGCTCCGACCGTAATAACAATATACCAATATTACCTTCGAACCCGGCCGGAAGACCGCTTGTACTTAAGCACGGAGAGCATTAGACCTAGTCTGCCTGCCCACGGCGGCCTCTCCCAACGATTAACTCTTAATGCATAAGAGCAAACGATCAGCCTATAAGCTTCTTAACCATCGCCAGTAATGTTTTCACATCGTCCGGACGGGTGTTGCCGGTTTCAGAATCGATGATGGAACTATAAATGTGTGGGATAATTTTTTCCACACCAGCGTCCAGTGCAATTTGCATAATCTCTTCAAAGTTTTCCAAATCAATTCCACCTGTTGGTTCCAGATAGAAGTGATTTTCAGCACAGGCTTTAGCGACATAGACAAACTCATCTTTATAAGTCAGGCCGCGCATATTGAAGAACTTAATCGAGCTGGCACCCATATCTTTCAGCATAGCGATTGCCGTTTCAACCGGCACGATCGCATCCGGGAAGGTGGAGCTTAATGGACCCGTAGAGATCTTAACCCAACCCACTTTACCCGTAGGAGAAACCAGCGCATTCACTACAGTTTCATTTTGTCCCAACAGCGCACGGCTAACTGGCGCACCGGTAAATACCTGATTGACATGCTGTGGCTGAATAACTTTTGAAATTTGAGAAACCATTTCTGACTGATTTGGATCTCCTGCGCCTAAACCAACGGAGATAGCATTTTCAATATCATTGGCATACTTCGTCATATCTGTAATGGCGCTGGCCAAATCAGGATAGCTTTTTGACAGTACGCCAACGACCACATGCTTTTCTGCCGCGGCATACACTTCACGGGCATTTTCTCTGGAACCTGCCAGAACGTTAAGACAAACGCGATCTTTATAATAATTAGGACTTAATTTCATTACTTATGCTCCGGTAACCAATTTACGAATAGAAGAAGAGATCACATTTAGTTGAGGAGCAGATACGCTACGTACATCCGCCTCAACTTTTCCTTCATTCGCTTTGTATTCGCGGAAATAAATGGCTGTATCACCCTGTTTTAGCAGTTTCATTATTTCAAATGTATTTTTGCCGATGGCTTTCTCATCAAAGGAGATTTCGGTTCTGGCAATATCACGTCCGGCAGCATCCCATACTACTTTGGCAGAAATACCCGGTATCGCATTCAGGTCATTAATAAACGGCGTCATTTTTTCCACCATTTCCTGACCGGTCTCTTTTTTCGCTGTCAGATAAAGCTCAATCGCCAGCGTCAGGCCAAGGATGCCCTCTTTCCCTACTTTCATCGCACGGCCAATACCGCTGCTTTGCTGTTTGACCCACTCAACATATTGCTGTTTGCCAATCACCAGGCCGCTGGTTGGTCCTTCAATCGCTTTCGCTCCGCTATAGATAACCAAATCAGCACCCATGTCGTAATAAATATTGAGTTCTTCTTCTGCCGCCGCGTCCACAATTAAAGGCAAGTTATGCTTTTTGGCTACGGCAGCAGCTTCAGCCACATTCAGCATACTTTTCTGTACCGTATGATGAGATTTGATATACAGAATAGCGGCAGTTTGCGGCGTAATTTTCGCTTCTACCTGTGCAGCACTACACTCATTAGCAAAACCAGCTTCAATCACTTTACCACCACCGAGAGAAATCATGGTGTCAACCGGTGCACCAAAGTTTACGTTGTGCCCTTTAGGGACAATGATTTCTCGAGGTACAACTTTGTCTGAACTATGCAGATTTAACAGCAGGTCACAATCATCTTTCACAATAACGGCGGCAACAGACTGGGCAATACCGGCAGAAGCGCAGGACACCACCACGGCATTTTCAACACCTAACAGTTTGGCAATATATTCGCCGGTCTTATTGACCAGATCTTTAATTTCAAAATATTGGTTAAGCCCGTAAGAAACCACATCAACCACTTCGGGTTTCGGGGTAGATACCCCCAATGCGGTCATTCTGCCTGAAGCGTTAATCACATTTTTTAAGTGATATTTCTCATAAATTGATTGCATATTCTGACTCACCTTCTTTAGTTGCAATACTTTCCCCCGCGACAATCGCCGCGATAGGAATAAATTTTTGAGTGCCGATTCTTACCTGACCTTCTGCATCAGAAAGTTCGATCCGCTCATCTTTAATATCGAAAATCGTTACATCACCGTCATAACCCACTTCCAGATGCCCTTTTCCTTCCAGATGGAGCAAATCTGCGGCTTTAACCGTGACGCAATCAAGAACCTGTTTCAAACTAAAGCCCATGCACAAAAATTTAGTCATTACGGCCGCCAGACTATAAACCGGCCCGTTAATACGATTTTTGTGATAGATATCTGAACTGATAATGTCAGGATAGGTACCAATTCTCATTGCCTGCTCGGCAACGGAAAAACTGAAGCTTTCACCGCCATGCCCCACATCGAGGATCACCCCGCGTGCTAATGCGCGTTGAATCGCGGGCTTAAGGTTACCGTCCTGATCGAGAATTCGGTTTGGTTTGCCGTTAAAGCAATGGGTGATAATGTCACCTTTCGTGAGTAAATCGGCAATTTCATCCAGATTAGGCGGGTTATTACCGATATGAACCATTAGTGGTAAACCGCTCTCTTTTTGCATTTCTTTAGCGCGAATCAACGGCAGAATGCCGTTCTCACCGACCACGCTCTTACTCATTCGGGCTTTGATACCCACCACGAAATCAGGATGACGCTTAATCGCCTTCTGCAAGCTTTCGTCGTCGATTTTGCTCATGTCCGAGAGTTCGTTTTGAGCGATGATGCCAATTCTGGCAATGTTCAAAAACGAATAGACGTTGGTCTTGGCCTTTTGCACCAGAGAATAGAAATGGTCAACATCATCAGCACCAACGCTGCCTGCATCAATCATGGTGGTAACACCACAGGCAGCACCGGCTAAATCCGGCTCATCAAAATAGATGGGGGAAGCCGGATAACAATGGGTGTGAGCATCAATCCAGCCAGCACTAATATAGTATTTTCCGTCGAGATCGATCTGTTTCTTTGCCGTCAGTCCATTACCTACTGACGCACCAATTTCACGGATTTTCCCCTCATTAATCACCACGTCCACCACGTCGCCATTAATAAGTTTTGCCTGCTTAATGATTAAATCGTTCATGATATCTGCTCACTTATTAAAACTATGACTTATGCTGCTACCAGCGGGAAGAAATAACCGAACACCATGGCACCCAGAATCGCACCACCGGCAACCGGCTTTTTCCATACGTAGAAGATCAGCGCACCAATCAGAGAACCAATACCAATTGGAATAGATGCAGCCATGGCAGCAAGAATAATCAAAGGGCCAAGGAAACGACCTGAAGTGTTACCTGCGCCCATCATTACATCAGCACCAAAGGTTGAATTACCTTGTCCTACGGTAAATTTACGCGCCAGAATAATCAGCAAACCTACCATCACCCCTAACACCATGCCGGTCACCAGCGAAGCGTAGAAGTTAGTGACCAGAAAGTCGAAACCACCGGCCAGCAACAGAGCAGGAACCCCTAAACCTAAGCCGGTCTGAATTGCACCGCCGATATCCAGAATGCCGACCAGAGAACCTTCGATAATCCGCGCAAACAGGAAGCTGGCACCAAACGCCGCTACCGCACCATAAACTCCGGTATCAATACCTGAACGTAACATGGCAACGAATGCCACTTCGTTAAAAGCACCAAAGCCGTGTACTACGTACATATGTGTACCGGCGAATACCCCGGCAGACAACAATCCTACAAACAGAGGGAATGTCCACTCTGCGTACCAAAAATCACTTTTCAATTCTGTATTCATCATCAAGTCCTGGTAATTACATTTACTGTCGTTGATTTATATGATGACCGAGAGAGCCAGTTCCTCATTGCCACACGCACCGAGGAGCTCATTCGACTTAATTATTTTCCACTTAATACGTTATGGATGTGCTGTAACCAGTCTGGTACGCCTAAGGCGAAAGACTGCAGCAACTTAACGTCGAAACCACGGAAGAAACCACTCAGGACGAACAGTAGAATCACTGCAATCATCATAGTACGAGTGATTTTGTTCCAGCCGTTGTCATCAACACCTTTACCAATCAGGATACCAAGCACTAAACCAGGAATAGCGTTACCCATGATTAACTGAGCACAACCACCAAACAGGGTGGCCCAGAAACCAGAACGACGACCCGCATCCATTGCCGCCAACCAGAAAATAACTGGCATCACGGTGTTAACCAGCAGGTTAGCCGCAGGAACCAGTACGTTAGTCGCTGTAGTTTGCAAAGAAGCCGGAACCGCAGATGCGGTGGTATTCAGGAAGGCAACCACCAGCGCACCGATAATTCCACAGGCAATCGCCATTTTTCTTGGGTTATGCAGTGTTTCAGTGACGTTACGATTTTTGATCATCAGAGCAGCAGCACCCCAGTTAGGGATGATGCGGTGATCAACGTCTTGAGTAAACGCACCGGCAGCAACAGAAGATGCCCAGGCGTTAAAGAAAAAGCCTAAACCAAAAGAGAAGTGAGAAGCCGGATCCCCTTCACAAGAGTTCAACTCCCCCAGGGTACGGAATGCACCCATTCCTTGAACCGTTGGAGCATGGAACATACGAGCAGCACCGGCACCCAGGCCGAAACCGCAGAGACCACCGATAATCAGGGACTTTATCAGTATCTCAAAAATAGAAACAGTGGTATTTGCATCCATTTGTTTTTCCTCTAAAACATTTCTGCCGATAATTAAACCGGATCGAAATGTATCTCTTGAACATTCAGCAAGGTCACATCTAAAGCAACATCTAAAACAACAGAGTAGAATTCACGTTTACGCGGCAGAAAGAAAAACAGGAACTTTTCGTTACTCACTTTCACCGTGGCGTTAACGATTTCGACATCTTGAGGTTCGATGCGCAGGATGATGTTGGTGCTCTCTTTCAGGACCTTATGTTGTACGGAGTTCAATGCGTCAGCGATGGCTTTTTGTTTCGTATCCCCCCGACCACTAACGCGAACTGATGTTTTAAGATGTTCTTTCATTATGCGTTGCCGTATTTTTTATTAAATGCTTTAACTAAACGCTCACCCAGCTCTTCTTTATCCATAAAACCAAAGCCCAGTACAGTGCAACCATCAGCAATAGCGGTTTCACCCTCTTCTACAGAGCGCATACCGTGACGCACTTTGTAGCCATATTTGTTTTGAGCAGTAATTGCACCTGCACCACCGCTTCCGCAGAAAGAGATCCCGATATCCCCCTGCTCTGCATTCATCACATCCCCCAGCTTCATATCCGCGGCGACACCAGGAATCACAATAGCTTTACCACCGGCCGCTTCAACGCCAGCAGCAACTTTTTGTCCTTTACCTAAACGGTCACCAATCACGACTACGATTTGTTTCATCTGTTCTATCTCCAATAGGATTAAGCGTTTGAACGCGCAATTTCAAAATGAACCGACAGCAGATAAGCTTCTTCAATCGGCAGGCCCGGCAGTGCATTTACTGCGCGCTCGGCCAGTGCCATTGATTCCGCAGAAATCTCATCAAACAGGGATTTATCTACTTCCGGCAGGGGTTCACCCGTTTTAGCCCTCAGGACCATTGCCTTGACGTGTGACTCCAGCATTTGCTGCTGAACGTCTGTGGTGTAAGCCCCTTCCTGTTTTAACCAACCATCAATCACCGTCAGAAGTTCACTGGTAACAACTTCAGGTTCCAGATTATCTTCCACCATGTTGAAACGAATATGACTCTCACTCATGCAACTTTATCTCTAATATTCAAGCTCATTAATTATGGACGAATATCGGGTCGTGACGCATATTTAGTGTTGTGGTATTCTTCGCCCTTTGGATGATTGATGGCAAAGATTGATGTAGTTTGTCCCCGCTGTTCTGAAACGAGTGATGTGATCCGAAACGGTCATTCCACCTCC
>NZ_JAJNAG010000002.1 GCF_021010575.1 Limnobaculum eriocheiris
AATATGCCTGGCGGCGATAGCGCGGTGGTCCCACCTGACCCCATGCCGAACTCAGAAGTGAAACGCCGTAGCGCCGATGGTAGTGTGGGGCTTCCCCATGCGAGAGTAGGGAACTGCCAGGCTTTAATTAGGAGAAACCCTCAGCGAAAGCTGAGGGTTTTTTGCTTATGCGGACTATGAAATATTCAGAGACAGGCCCTACCGGCCAGGCACTGTAGTGATATAAGCACATAGCTGTTACGGCCGGAATATTCGCTCAAGTCCATTTGTCAGGTTTACCAGCAAATTGAAGCCATGAGTTCAGATTGCCTTCTTGCATCATGCTGCTCACTCACCCAAATTACGTGAAAAATTCTGAATATCTACATTATCTCTCAGAAAAGGTAAATGTCACTTACTCACGAATTTTCCATTGTTTAGCTAACTGAGATTTAGTTTCTCCCTGTAACCAGGTATTAATACTTTCCAGCAGCTTAGTGTTGTCTTTTTTAACCATGTATACCTTGTGACTCTCTGTACCAGAAAAAGGCTTTTCTGTTGCCATACAGAGTACATTTGGCTCTTTATTCTGATAATAATCGCCTTCAATCAGATCGGTTACCATAATGTCAGCGGTTTTATCTCTCAGGGCCTGTAGGTTATCGAAATTATCTTTAACCCGGATTATTTGTGCTTTTTTGATGTGACTATCTACAAAAGTTTGATTAGTACCACCAGGGTTAACAACCACTTTCACTTTAGGCTGGTCGATCTTTTCTAAGTCAGGCAATTCTTTGGCGACGGAACAGCTGGCTAACGCAATTTTCCCATTAGCAACAATTGGTTTGGTTAAACCAAATTCAGCTTCACGTTTTGCTGTTGCGGTAACTCCACCCATAGCAACATCAAATTTATCTGCACTCAGGTCATCTGACAGCGTTGGCCAACTGGTAATAACGAAATCGACTTTCAGATTTAATGATTTACCTAAGGCATTAGCCATATCGATGTCATACCCCTCAAGTGCGCCTGAAGCATTGCGGTATGCCAATGGCGCGTAGTCGCCCGGCACGCCCACTTTAAGCGTTCCTGACTGTTGAATAGCATCCATAGTACGGGCCTGAACCTGTAAACAACTTAGAATTAATGCGGTGCCAACCAATAATTTAGACTTCATTTTTTATCCTTGTGATTTGATGTGTGTTATTAATTAACATCAATCCATAACGGAACGCCAGCAAAAGACAGGAAAATCACTTAAAGGTGTGTGTTTTAGAATGGCAATAAATATCGTATTGAAGGAGAAATACAATACAAAATGAAAATAAGTTGAAAGGTTGATTGAATGGGTATTAAAAAGCCCCAAATTTCGGGGCTTTAAGATTACAGAATACGGCTAATTAACTTATCGATACGAATACGCCGCAATCGGCGAATCAGTTTACGTATTTTGACCGGATAGAATTGAATACTTTGCAGCTGCTGGTAGTGATTAACCACAAACGTATGTGTTTTAATGCAATCCAGCTCATGCTGGCGAGCTTCTTTTAACTCTCCCTTAGGATCATGGATCAAAATCGCATTTTCAAGATCTAAATGCCATGCCCGTGGGTTTAGGTTGTTACCGGTTATTAGTTGCCAGTCGTCGTCAACCCACATCCCTTTCAAATGGTAAGTATTATCTTCGTCTTTCCACAAACGGACGGTTAGCAGGCCTTGATCTACATAGCGCTGTAATCGTGTAACAAAACGGCGAAGGTTAATTTCATACAGATAGGGCAGTGCGCCAATAATTTTGAATGGTTGATCTTCAGGAATATAGAAGTCGTTGGCAGTTTTATCACCAACGATAATCTCAACCTGCTTGCCCTGACGTAATAATGAAATGATATTCTTCACTAATGGGGCAGGCAAATTGAAATAGGGAGTACATAACGTCAGCTTATGCTCAGTACTGTTCATCAGCCGGTCGATAACTCTATTCAGTGGACTATGACGGCCTAAACCAACGAATGGAGCAACGGAAAGCTCCTCATTAGTCGCACTGTTTTCAAATTCATATCCATGAATACGCAGGCTTTGTCTGAATTTTTTGATGTCATTTTTAATTTCCTGACCACGAGGCCGGTTCTGGCAATCTAAATTGCGCACGGCTTCCGCAGGCAACAGGAACTGTTTGACATAAGCTATCATGCTATCCGCTAATGCGGCATTGGTGATGAACTGATAGCGGTCATAACGGTATTTATCATGGCGATGCAGATAGACATCATTGACGCTGGCACCGGTATAAGCCACGGTATTATCAATAACGCTACCTTTTAAGTGCAGCACACCGAGGGCTTCACGCGTATTAACCGGAACACCGTAAACAGGAACTTCTACCCCGGGATGCTGTTCAGCCATTTTACAGTACCAATCTGCATTGGTACTTTCTGCAGCGGCACCAATCCGCCCCCGTTGAGCACGATGCCAGTCTACTAATATAGCGACCTCTAACTCGGGGCGACGCATTTTGGCTTGATAAATTGCAGACAAGATATCGATACCTGCATCGTCATGCTCAAGATAAAGCGCAATCAGGTATATGCGTTGTTCTGCGCGACTAATCAAGTCAAGTAAAGTAGAACGATAATCACCTGGAGTTGATAATATTTTAATATCATCAATCCGTTGGGAAATTTTCGGCAGTTGTGCAAGGTGTTGTTGAGATTTCTTTCGTTTAAATGATGACAACATCACAAAGCATTCTTCTCTTGTTGGGTTATGGCAACAGGCCATAACGTGCAAATTTATTATCAGTAGGATCTGGTAATACTACCACCACTAACCAAGATTGTGACTAAAAAACCGCGCTAATATCGCAAAACTGTCGCTGATATAACAGATTTTCGCCAATCATTTTTTTAACTGATTGATATTGAATAGCATTCAAAACTATGTATTCTGGCTTTTCTCACATTCTCCGGCCGTAAAAGCGATAAAGCTCTCCAGTGAACGATTTGCTTTACCGGCAAGATAACGTTGACGAAAATCAGCGAAATAGTGTTCCAGGCTCTCTGAAACATGTTGTTCTCCAGCCTGACTCAGGATTTGAATAGCAACTTCGGCAGTACAGAGTTGCTCTTTGCGGCTGGCTTCCCGCAGTTGATAATCTGAATTCTGGTCGTTATCGATGGAAAGCACCGGAAAACGGTCCAGATAGGGGCTTTTACGGAACATTTTTCTGGCTTCGGTCCAGGTGCCGTCAAGAATAATAAACAGCGGGCGTTTATTATTTTGTTTTTCAACGCAGGTAACAACCCTGTCGGGTGACGCATATGAAGCTGGAAAAATGACATAAGGCTGATAATCCGGATTGGACAGCAGCGCCAACAGTTGTGGATTAATATTGGTCCGCGACCAGAGGAATGCTTTAGTCTCGGGCAAAATATCGGCAATCAGACGACCCGTGTTACTTGGTTTTAACGGCTCAGTATCATACATCAACAGACAAAACGTGCTTTCAGCAAGGGTTGCGGAAAAAGAGTGACACAAGCAGTGAACCTTGGGTAATAAACAACGATGGCAACGAATGACTCTGCACCCTCTGGCGCGAAAAGGTCGCGTGGATTGAGCCAGCCGCAGTTCCCTTAATTGCAGTACGGCATTATCAGGAAGTGAAGGGGATGCGATATCAGAAGCCATGAAGGTAACCTGAAGTAATCTGTTGGGATCGATAAATAATAAAGGGGCGCATGATATCGTATTCAGCGCCCCCGGGATAATTTTTTAGCGAAACCTTCAGATTTACCGCAGAGCGTTAGCGATTTTTAGCTAAAACTTCACTCAGCCACTGGTCAAATGAGGCTTTTGGAAGGGCCCCATTCAACATATCTATACGTTGTCCCTTCTTGAATACCATAATGGTAGGTATACTACGGATACCAAAACGAGCACTGAGTTCCTGTTCGGCTTCGGTGTCGACTTTTACAAAGCGGATTTCTCTTTCCCTTTCCTGAGCGACATCTTCAAAGATCGGGGCAAAGTTGACGCATGGGCCGCACCATGGAGCCCAGAAATCAACGACGACAGGAAGGTCGTCATTTAATAGTGAATCAAAAGAAGCTTTGTTAGCGTTAATCACTTCGCCATCAAAAAGCTCATGTCCACAGCGGCCACATTTTGCATCTTCCTGAATACGGTCTTCAGGAATTCGATTTGTAGTCAGACAAGAAGGACAAAGGGTATTCATGCTGTTACCTCAGTGAAATTACACATTGATTTCACTTATTATGTACAAATGATTAACTATCAACAATGTGATTTCGTCGATAGTTATAATAGATTTAGTCTTTTGGCAGATGATAGTGGCTTACCGGCATAACATCAGGTAATCTGCGCGCCGGATGCGATGTGGAAGTGGAGATATAGGTATGAATGACTCTTTTAGCGGTAAGAACGGCAAAGTTAAAGTAATGTACGTCCGCGGTGACGACAACAAAGATGATAAGAATAACCGTCGCTCAGATAAAAAGCGCCCGGCGAACAGAAGTAACGATCGGGGCGATAAAAATGCACGTTGGGGAGATAAAGATCTTCCGCATCGTCCCGTCCGTAGTGCCGATGAAAAACCACCTCGTTCCCCATGGCAGGCTAAACTACAGGATGTCAGTGAGCCAGAACCTTTTGATCATGGTGGCATTAGCGGTAAGAGCCAGATAGACCCGGCTCAACTGCGTCGTCAGCGTGATGAAGAGACTAAGGTGTATGGCGAAAATGCCTGTCAGGCACTGTTTCAAAGTCGCCCGGATGCTATTGTTCGCGCCTATTTTATTCAGTCGGTAACCCCAAGATTCCGCGAAGCTTTACGCTGGATGGCCGCTAATCGCAAAGCTTATCATGTTGTTGATGAAGAAGAACTTATTCGCGTTTCGGGTACTGAGCACCATGGTGGTGTCTGTTTCCTGATTAAAAAACGCGGTGGCTTAACCGTGGCTGACTATTTAGCTAAAGCAGGAAAAAGCGATTGTGTGCTGGCGTTGGAAAACGTAGGTAATCCGCATAATCTGGGGGGCATGATGCGCTCCTGCGCTCACTTTGGTGTGAAAGGTGTTCTGCTGCGCGAGCCAGGTATGCTTGAGTCCGGTGCTGCCATTCGTACTGCCGAAGGTGGTGCAGAGCATTTAACCGCTATTGGTATTGATGATTTCCCTCAGGCGTTAGATATGTTCCGCCGGGCGGGTTATACCATTGTTACTACCTCCAGCCATAAAGGAACACCTCTGTCGGAATCCGTTTTACCAGCAAAAACCGTGTTGGTGCTGGGTGAAGAACGTGACGGCCTGTCAGATGTCACCATGAAACAAAGCGATATGAGCGTGTCAATTACAGGAACAGGCAATGTTGAAAGCCTGAACGTTTCTGTTGCTACCGGTATTTTACTGGCGGAGTGGTGGCGTCAAAATGCCTCTCGCTAATAGCGACTGAACACCAAAACTAAAAAAGAGCGCATTGCGCTCTTTTTTATTGCTGATTGATATATTCATTTATCAAAGTTTATCTGCATGATGCAGTAATACGAACTTATCCCATAGCTGTTCATTACTCTCTTTATGTGCAGGATCATGAATGATGGTGTTATCAATCGGGCAGACTTTCATGCAGGTTGGCTCATCGTAGTGACCGACGCATTCAGTACAAAGGTCTGGATTTATTTCATAAATCTCAGCACCCATAGCAATTGCCTGATTTGGACACTCTGGTTCGCACATATCACAGTTGATACAGCGCTTAGTAATTAATAATGCCATTTCAATATCAGCCCATTACTGATGCGCACACGCACGCACGTCTTGTATATTTAACCAGTACATAATACATTGAAAAACTCATATCAGTAACACAAAACAGCAACACAAGCTTTTTTGCGTATTAAAAATGCATAGTGTGTGAGCTTGTAGTTTTAATGAGGTTTTCGAGGTTGCACTATGTAGCATAGAGTGAACCAAATCCTGATTGATAACGTCGAATTAATGAACGCATTGCAAAATGGGATAATTGTAGCCCTTATACGAACCAGAATATTAAAATCTGTGTTACTGCCGCTAACACTTTCTTATTGCGTTAGGCTTTTTCTTCAATTCGGTATTTAGATAACACCCGAATTTTTCAATTAGTACCCGACCTGAAAATACCCTCATGGTGGATAAGTAGATTTCTTTATCTAACTGTTTTTAATATATAAACGTTTTATTTATCTGACCATCGGACGACTTTCTGCTTATATAAAGAAAGTTGAGTTTATCTTTTGAGTCATTATCATGTGAATTTTAGTTTAAAAACAACCAATAAAGAGATATGAAAAAGTATTTGGGGGTGCGTTTTTTACTCCAAAATGAAGTTAAATACCCACCAGACAGGGACTGGCAAGCCGAAAGAGAAGGACTATAAGCACTGAAAAAGAGAATTAACATATCAATAAAGTGAGATTTTAGTCTAATTTACCTGATAGATATTAGATAGATTATTTATATAACATATTGATAAATAAATAATTAAATTTAAAAATAATTTAGCTAGAAATTAGCTGGGCGTATTATCTTTTTATATACTGTATATCCAAACAGTTGTTTGGTTGATTACAATTAAAAAGAGAAATAAATTATGTCTGAAAATCCAGTCAATAATGTTACTAAAGAAAATTCCACCATTGAGGGGAATAATTATCTCACTCAGCAGGCAATAGCTGAGATTGGCTATATCACAATGGATTCATTTCAAACTGGCAATACTCTAACGCAGCCAAACCAAGTGTTAAGAGATACAGATACCGGGGAATATTTCCGCTGGGATGGCGTATTCCCTAAGGTGGTTCCATCAGGTTCTATTCCATCAACTGCTGGTGGAATTGGTACGGGGGCTTGGCTCAGTGTTGGTAATGCGACTTTAAGGGAGCAACTTAACGCTCAGGGTGCAACGCTTGTCGATCCAACAAGAGTGAAGGTATTGCCATCAGGAAATCTATCTCAGGCACTATACTATGTCACTCCCGAACAATTTGGTGCTATCGGTGATGGAACGCTGCATCGCCTTTCAGAGAAATTTAATACCCTCTCAGAGGCGCAAGCTATCTATCCACTGGTAACTAGCCTGTCACAGTCTATTGATTGGGCAGCCATGCAAAAATCCGATACGGTTGCCAGGGAATTAAAATGTTCCGTTCGCTGTCCAGCGCTGAAAAAGTATAGGTTTTCATCTTTGGATACTTTGATGTTGGATATCAATAGTTGTTTCATTGCCGGCCCACAGTCAGACCATTTTCACGGCACGATGATTAGCAAAGATAAACCAGCAACAACATCATCAACTAACATTGGTGATATATGTATCGTTAAGGTTAAAAATGTATCAGATACAGCTTCAGTAAATGGATTTATAAACGGTGTAGTATTTCAGGGTTTTTCTCTTGAGTGGGCTAACGTGCCATGGATGTCGGCGGTTAAAGGCGACCTATCTGTCTGTCTGCATATGAATGATGCCATCAAAGCAAAGATTGATGTGAGCGTTTGGGGTGGTGAATTTGGCGTATATGGATATGGATGCTGGGGAATGGTCGGTACATTGAGAGTACTCAGTTGCCATAAGGGAATTTACTTTGATCCTGTTGCTTCAACCCCTGAGCATACCTCTCCAGTCGGTGTGACCGGTTCAACAACATCATTTGACTTGAGAGTGGAGATCGGTGGTTGTCCATTCCCTATTTATCTCGATAAATGCCAGTATGGTTTTTTCCGTGGATATATTGAAGTTCTGAATGATACAGAAGGCGCTATCTGGGATAGGGCGAATGAAACACCAATTGCGGTACAACTGGGGCAGAACTGCGAGTATCTGACGTTTGAATTAGGTGTTGAATTTTACAATGGGCTTCTTTTTCTGGCGGATAAGGATAATAAGAATATAACGGCAAATTTTGGTTTCGTTTATAGTATAACCTACATGAACTCTAGCGGTAATCACACGGCAAGATATACCATTGCTAATAAGTACTCTCAGACCGAAGTAACAATTCCGGCAGCCACGCGAGCCATTTTCTCATTTAACAACACGGGTAATGACATTACAGTTAATGGTATGAATATGTCTGCGTCGGCTAACTCATTCAACAACCTTGAGTTAGTTAATAAATATCTATATTCAGCCCTGTCAGGAAATAGATTGTTTTTCAATGGGGGTAATGTCGTATGTACTAACTACCTCAAGGTAACCAGAACTAACAAAAGAGTGCTTGATTTTACGCGGAACAATGGTCTTTCTGACGCACTTAAACCGGGAGTTGATTGGTATTATGTCGGAGGAGGATTATATGAACAGAAATCATGGACAACAACTGCGCTAGATGCCTATGGTGTAGTATGGGTTGCATCTCCTTCAGGTTTTAACCTGCATAAGTGTGAAGCATATTCAGTTGGTGCAGGTGGTTTACCTCAAGGGTTAGGTCTCTTGGAAGTGCCAAGTACAACACTTATGAAGTTTATCCTGCCGGGTGGAAACACAACGCGTAGTATTGTGTATAAATCGACTGTAGAGCTAATTAACTAGCAACTAAAAAGCCCCTTATTGGGGCTTAATGTTTATCTATTTTCCAAAAACTAGTCTATCCAGTCAATCTTTCTACCAAAAATCATTGGTTGCTGTATATAAAATCAGTATTTAAGGGGCGCAATAGTAAGCAGATAATTTTATGTAATCAACCTGATTTAATATCAATATTATAAGAGCGGCAAACAGTAATACGTCAATTTAATTGACTGTAATATATAGATTTATTAGTCAAGGTCGCACATATCACAGTTGATACATTTTTTTGTGATCAGTAAAGCCATGCCATAAATATCTTAAGTTCGGACGGGGGATTATACGCTTGCCCCAGGTTGATACCAATGGTTTATTCTTTTTCATCAGCGATAAAAAGTGCAATAAACGGTATACTCACTACACATGTTGCTGAATCGCGGGATATTCACAGGCAGCAGACTCGTTTTTTAGCCAGAAAATTTTCAGGAGTCAGTGTGTCAGAGAATCAATCACAACAGAGGAACGTATTTTTCGATCTGGATGGAACATTGCACCAGCAGGATCTGTTTGGTTGTTTCCTTCGCTATATGATTCGTCGCCTGCCGGCTAATCTGGTTATTCTGATACCTCTGCTGCCGATCATTCTTTTAGGATTATTGATTAAAGGACGCAATAGCCGCTGGCCAATGAGCCTGATGTTGTGGGCGATAACCGCAGGCCAAAATGAAGCTCGGCTGAAATGGCTGGAGCAGCAGTTTATTCAAAATTTTCGTCAGGATGTTGTACCTTTTCCCGTTGTGCAGGGGCGTCTGGCGGAATATCTGAACGATGAGAACACGCAGGTATGGCTATTGACGGGTTCGCCTCAGCGTCTGGTTGAAGCGGCTTATGCGGACTCTTTTTTTCTGGAAAAAGTGATTTTAATCGGTAGTCAGATGACAAGTCGCTATGGCGGCTGGGTTATTGATATGCGCTGTTTAGGCAAGCAGAAAGTTATTGAACTGGAACAGCGTTTGGGTAAACCGCTGTCGCTATACAGTGGTTATAGTGACAGTATTCAGGACGATCCGGTGCTTGCCTGCTGCCAACACCGCTGGCGAGTGGATGAGCAGGGTAATCTTAAAGAGCTGGAATAGCCATCGGTTACCGATGGTAGTAATTAATATAAAAGGTAGAGTAATCAATGATGATGACGCATTACAGTGACGAAGACTGGATGCGCTATGCGCTGGAGCTGGCCGAACGCGCCGACAGAGAAGGGGAGATTCCGGTTGGTGCGGTATTAGTTCAGGATAATCAGGTGATTGCTGAGGGCTGGAATCGGCCCATTGGTACCCATAATCCGACGGCCCATGCAGAGATTATGGCGCTACAGCAAGGGGGATTAGTACTGCAAAACTACCGGCTGCTAAATACGACATTATATGTCACGTTAGAACCCTGTGTGATGTGCGCCGGAGCAATGGTACACAGCCGTATTCAACGTTTGGTTTATGGTGCCAGCGATTTAAAAACCGGTGCTGCTGGTTCTCTGATGGATATTTTGGGGCATCCTGGAATGAATCACCATGTTGAAGTGACCGCCGGTATACTGGCGGAAGAGTGCTCGGCAAGATTGAGTGACTTTTTTAAACGCAGACGGGAACAGATAAAACAACAAAAAATGCTGCGGCAGGGGCTGAGTTAACTAGCGTATTAACTGTCAGTTTGGTTCCTCAGGTATTGGTTGCCTGAGCTGAACTTGATTGGGCTTAATGGCAGGATAAGATTTACCCAACTCAGCGTCTTGTTTTGAGATTTCCTGTGCTTTTGCGAGCTGACGGTCTTTTTCCTGCAGATAGCCTTCCAGACTAAGTTGATAACGGCGAATATTTTCAACAAACTGATAAGCCTGATAGCCGCGCGCATAGCCATAGCGGGTTTTACTGTAATATTGTTTTTGCGTCAGCATGGTCAGGCGTTTCTTTACATCCACCCAACTGTCCGGATTTCCCCCTTGCTGCGCCGTCAGGCTTCGGGCATCCAGCATATGAGCATATCCCATGTTATAGGCAATCAGGGCAAACCAGATTTTTTCCTCTTCGGGGACGCGATCCGGAATTTTTGTCATCAGTTGTTCCAGATAAGTTAGCCCCCCACGAATGCTTTGCTCGGGATCCAGACGATCGGTAACACCCAACGAGTCGGCGGTACTACGGGTAAGCATCATAATACCACGTACACCAGTTGCCGACGTCGCCGTCGGGTTCCAATGGGATTCCTGATAAGCAATGGCTGCCGCCAGACGCCAGTCTATTCCTTTGGCATATTTCTCAAACAGAGGCTTTAAACCGGGAAGCGTATTATCAATAGCATTTAAAAAGGTTTTGGTGTCCACATAATCAAATTCACCCACGTGCCCCAGATATTTCTCTTCCAGCTTGGCCAGTGTGCCATCTTCATTAATCTGATTGAAGAAGTTCAGCATGGCAGCATCAAGGCTATTGTCTGCCGTTTTACGCACATACCACATGACAGGCTCTTCTTCCGTAATATCGAAAGCGACAGCCAGGTTAGGGTAGACCCGCTGAACCATAGCAATAGTGACTGAGTCGGCAATGGTATAGTCCAGTTTTCCGTCTGCTACCTGTTTTAACAGATCGACAGAAGAGTCGGATTGCGTTGCACCCCAGCTAA
This sequence comes from Limnobaculum eriocheiris, assembly GCF_021010575.1. Lineage (GTDB taxonomy): Bacteria > Pseudomonadota > Gammaproteobacteria > Enterobacterales > Enterobacteriaceae > Limnobaculum > Limnobaculum eriocheiris. Next base: position 11,215 of record NZ_JAJNAG010000002.1, read on the forward strand.
GGTTTGGATATTTACTCTTTTTCAATTGATGCATGGTAGATATGCTGGCAGCACCGGCCACTACGGTTAGCTTACCTTTAAGATTATTCAGCGATTGAGGTTTAGGGGTGTTTTGTCGATAGACCAACTGTTGTGAAACAGAATAGTAGGCGGGGCCCACATTCAGGTTTTTCATACGTTCAGGGTTAAAGATAAGACCCGCAGCCAGCATATCGGTTTCACCACTTTCTAACTGAGTAAACAGGCTGGTAACGTTGTGTTCGGTTTCTATATTTAATTTAACGCCAAGATAGTCGGCAAACAGTTTAGCCAGCTCATAGTCAAGGCCGTCCGTCCCGGTACTACTTTGATAGTAGTAGGGAGTCACGTTGAGCGTGGCAACATTGAGTACGCCTCGTTGCTTAATTTTCTGTAATTGAGTGCTGTTATCGCCGCGCCATTGCAGCGTTGGCCACATGGCCAGCGCCAGTAGCAGAGTTACAACACCAATAAACAGATAGTTAATCTTTAATGGCTTCAAATAGGGTTCTCTAAATCAGGTGAATTTTTTTGCTGAATACGAATAGAGTTAAACATTCATGGGCTTTGAAATCACTCTAATTTGGGTTATCTCGTATAGCTGCTTATCGTTTGATAATAAATGGAATTCTCGGTTAATTTTGTATCAGGAAAAAGATAAGCCTGAATCTATAGACAGGCATTTTGCTTAACTAAAGACAACATAGCAAATACTATGTTTTATCGGATTGGTTATTCGGGTTAAAAATAATAGCTACGCAAACGGTTTCGTCATTGAGTTTGATTCTCTATAATAGGCGCAGTTTTTTCCGCTTAAGCCTTAGAGGCCATCACAATAGGCGGTTTTCCGGGGTTGTACTGAATATGAGACCGATTGCGATTAAAGTCCCTATTGTGATGGCTTCTTTAGACCAGAGAAATTCTACTATGGAAATTTTGCGTGGCTCACCTGCGTTATCTGCTTTTCGTATCAATAAGTTACTGTCACTTTGTCAGGACCACCAACTGCCGGTTAGCGATATCTATGCTGAATATGTGCACTTTGCGGACTTGATCACACCACTGTCAGAAGATGAACTGACAAAGTTAAAACGGTTGCTGAAATATGGTCCATCACTGGCAGAACATGAGCCACAAGGTCGACTGTTATTGGTGACACCAAGGCCGGGAACGATTTCGCCCTGGGCATCAAAAGCCACGGATATTGCACATAACTGTGGGCTATCGCAGATCCACCGTCTGGAGCGGGGTATTGCCTACTATATTCAGGCAAAAGATCTTTCTGAATCTCAATGGCACATTTTGTCCGGTTTACTCCACGATCGGATGATGGAATGCGTGTTTACGCAACCGCAGCAAGCGCAAGCGTTGTTTTCTCAGCATCAGCCTGCGCCATTTATCGTGGTTGATGTACTTAATGAAGGTCGACAGGCGCTGGAAAAGGCAAATGAAAAGCTGGGGCTGGCGCTGGCTCCTGATGAAATTGATTATTTATTGGATGCTTTTACTGGTTTACAGCGTAATCCAACCGATATTGAGCTTTATATGTTTGCTCAGGCTAACTCTGAGCACTGTCGGCATAAAATCTTTAATGCTGACTGGGTGATTGATGGTAAAACTCAGCCAAAATCACTGTTTAAAATGATTAAGAATACCTATGAGCAGACGCCGGACTATGTTCTGTCTGCTTATAAAGACAATGCCGCTGTAATGGAAGGTTCCGAAGTTGGGCGTTTCTTTGCTAAACCTGATAGTGGGGTTTATGACTATCATCAGGAAGCGGCGCATATATTGATGAAGGTAGAAACTCACAACCACCCGACGGCTATTTCACCATGGCCGGGGGCGGCAACAGGTTCCGGTGGTGAAATCCGTGATGAGGGTGCAACCGGTCGGGGGGCGAAACCAAAAGCGGGCCTGGTTGGTTTTTCGGTCTCTAACCTGCGTATCCCTGGTTTTGAACAACCATGGGAGCAGGACTTCGGGAAACCGGACCGTATTGTTAACGCGCTGGATATTATGACCGATGGGCCGCTTGGTGGTGCCGCATTTAATAATGAGTTTGGTCGTCCGGCTTTATTAGGTTATTTCCGCACCTATGAAGAGCAGGTGAATAGCCATAATGGTCTGGAACTGCGTGGTTACCATAAGCCCATTATGTTAGCGGGTGGTATTGGTAATATTCGGGCCGACCATGTACAAAAAGGTGAAATTACCGTTGGTGCCAAACTGATTGTGCTGGGTGGACCCGCAATGAATATTGGCCTTGGCGGCGGCGCGGCTTCCTCAATGGCTTCTGGCCAGTCTGATGCAGATCTGGATTTTGCATCAGTGCAGCGTGATAACCCAGAAATGGAGCGTCGCTGTCAGGAAGTGATCGATCGCTGCTGGCAACAGGGTGATGACAACCCCATTCTGTTTATTCATGATGTTGGTGCCGGTGGCTTATCTAACGCAATGCCTGAACTGGTCAGCGATGGTAACCGTGGCGGTAAGTTTGAACTACGCGACATCCTTAACGATGAACCGGGAATGAGCCCATTAGAGGTTTGGTGTAACGAATCACAGGAACGTTATGTTCTGGCAGTAGCGCCAGAAAAATTAGCGCTGTTTGATAGCCTGTGTCGCCGCGAACGCGCGCCTTATGCGGTAATCGGTGAAGCAACGGAAGAAAAGCAGCTTACCCTTCACGATTGTCATTTTGATAACGACCCTATCGATCTTCCATTAGATGTCCTGTTGGGTAAAACTCCGAAGATGGTTCGGGATGTCAAAACACTAAATAACTCGTCTCAACCGCTGGTAAAAGCAAAGATATCGTTGGAAGAGGCGGTTAATCGCGTATTGCACCTGCCAACGGTAGCAGAGAAAACTTTCCTGATCACTATTGGCGATCGCTCAGTAAGCGGTATGGTTGCCCGCGACCAAATGGTTGGCCCATGGCAAATTCCGGTTGCAGATTGTGCGGTAACTACAGCCAGCTACGACAGCTATTATGGCGAAGCCATGTCTTTAGGTGAACGCGCACCGGTTGCATTATTGGATTTTGCAGCTTCAGCTCGTTTGGCCGTGGGGGAAGCTTTAACCAATATTGCGGCGACTCAAATCGGTGAACTGAAGCGTATTAAGCTTTCCGCTAACTGGATGGCCGCCGCGGGTCACCCGGGGGAAGATGCCGGGCTGTATGCTGCGGTAAAAGCTGTTGGCGAGGAGTTGTGCCCGGCGTTGGGCATCACTATCCCGGTGGGTAAAGATTCGATGTCAATGAAAACCCGCTGGCAGCAGGCGGGTGAAACCGTTGAGATGACTTCGCCACTGTCTCTGGTGATCACGGCTTTTGCCCGAGTGGAGGATGTACGTAGTACCGTGACTCCACAATTGCATGTTGGTGAAGATAATGCATTACTGCTTATCGATCTTGGTGAAGGGCGAAATGGGCTGGGTGCAACAGCATTAGCGCAGGTATATCGTCAATTAGGTGATAAGCCAGCAGACGTACACAACGCAGACAAGCTGGCGGCTTTCTTTAATGCTATGCAGGCGTTGGTTACCAGTCGTTCACTTCTGGCATATCACGACCGCTCTGACGGTGGATTAATAGTGACGCTGGCGGAAATGGCATTTGCTGGTCACTGTGGATTAAACGTTGATTTGCAATCGCTGGATAGCGATATGTTATCTGTGCTGTTTAATGAAGAGCTGGGCGCGGTGATTCAGGTTTCTCAGCAGAAGCTTGCGGAAGTTCAGGCTTGCCTGGCATCGTTTGGATTAACTGATTGTGTGCATCATATTGGTTGCGCAGTGTCAGGCGATGAGATCGATATTTGTTATGGCGAGAAGTCTGTATATAAGCAAAGTCGCCAGACATTGCGTATATGGTGGGCGGAAACAACATGGCAGATGCAACGGCTGCGTGATAACCCTGACTGCGCCGATATGGAGCATCAGACAAAACAACTGGCGAATGATCCTGGTCTGAATATCAATCTGAGCTTTGATGTTAAGAATGATATTGCAGCACCTTATATTGCTAAACAGGCGCGCCCTCGGGTTGCGGTGTTGCGTGAACAAGGGGTGAACTCTCATGTTGAGATGGCCGCCGCTTTCCATCGTGCAGGATTTGATGCCATTGACGTACATATGAGCGATTTACTGTCGGGAAGTATTCAACTGGATGGCTTCCATACGCTGGTAGCCTGTGGTGGCTTCTCTTACGGTGACGTCCTGGGAGCCGGAGAAGGATGGGCGAAATCAGTCCTGTTTAATAACCGGGTGCGGGATCAGTTTGATGCGTTCTTCAATCGTCAGGATACGCTCTCTCTTGGCGTATGTAATGGCTGCCAGATGATGTCTAATCTGAGTGAGTTGATCCCGGGCACTGAACACTGGCCGCGTTTTGTTCGCAATTTATCAGAACGGTTTGAAGCGCGCTTTAGCCTGGTAGAAGTGACCCGTAGTCCATCATTACTATTACAGGGGATGGAAGGTTCGCGCTTACCGATTGTGGTATCTCATGGCGAAGGTCGGGTCGAAGTGCGTGATGCGCAGCATCTGGCGGCGTTAGATCAATCCGGTCTTGTCTCTATGCGCTATGTGGATAATTTCGGTCAGGTGACGGAGCACTATCCGGCTAACCCGAATGGCTCACCGAAAGGAATTACGGCCATCACCAATCGGGATGGGCGCATTACCCTGATGATGCCTCATCCTGAGCGTGTTTTCCGTACGGTGAGCAACTCCTGGCATCCTGCGGAATGGGGCGAAGATGGTCCATGGATGCGATTATTCCGTAATGCGCGGAAGCAGCTTGGTTAATCGCGCATCATCGAATAACGGAAAGGCGACAAAGTCGCCTTTTTAATCGCATGAAAAATAAGGGTTCTCTTATTACTGTTGGTAAATGCAGACAATTGATGCAATAAGCTGTCTCAAATAAGAGACATATAATCATTTGATTTTATTGGATAATAAAATGCATGTGAAACAGTGTCGGTTTTTAGAGACAGATCGGACAAATATTCACCTTAAGGCTAGTGTCGTGAAATTGTGCGCATAATAGAATTAAAATATAACCTGTTGTTTATCAATTAATTATGGTTGTTTTTTTAAATGTGGCACGCTATGTGCATTATCTTATGCGTCGCTCATTCACCTTTTTATGTCAGAACCCAATTTGCGGTACTACATAAGCCTTAGAATGATGCCAAAGCCATGGTACCTATCGTCTACCAACCCGATATTCACTGCTTCGGCAGCTTATCAAACATCAGACGACACGTTGAGTGAGGTGCCAGCCTGTGTCAGGTTGTGATGAGTTTTCTGTTATTAACAGCATTTCATCAATTATTGACACATATGGATGTTATTCGTCAGGTCTATCGATGCCAGGTTATACCTCCATCACTTTGAAGACGAAAATTCAGGACATCCACGTATTTCTTCCGAAGGATGTTTCCCATCCTTCGGGAACTCACGTATCAACAAGTAAACGAAATTCGTTAAGCACTTACCATACTTGGTTAAGTGCTTTTTTTTTGGGTTGCGATCTGCCTGGCAAACGGATTAATGCAGAAAAGCTTGAAAGTTGTTTTTGAGTTATTATGCCGCTAATGGATAAATGCATAACTACCTTAATGTAAGAAAATCTTTGGCAAAATCGGTTAAAGAACTATTTTCTTTCCTCAGGGTCAGTTAGCATCGTTACCGATTGATTTATCGTGAGAGTATCAGGTTGAAAAATTTGAGCCGTTTTCCTCATTCCCTTCGTCAACTGGTGTTACTGGCATTCTTGCTGGTGCTATTACCATTGCTGATTTTGGCTTATCAAGCCTATAAAAGCCTGGATTTGCTCAGTGAGCAGGCAGCGGATATTAACAATACTACTCTGAAAGATGCGCGACGTAGCGAAGCAATGACTAATCTGGCCTTAAGTATGGAGCGCAGCTATCGGCAATATTGTGTACTGGGTGATAAAACGTTAGAGACGCTCTATCTCAACCAGCGCCAGCAGTACGCTGAAATGTTAGATATGCACGCAGCAATTATCCCTGACCAAAATTATTATAAAACCCTTAAACAACAACAGACCGGGTTGGCGGAGATTCACTGTAAGAATAGCGGGCCAAATGAGGAATCATCGATATTATTGGAGCAATTCTCCAAAGCAAACGCGGATATGGTTCAGGCTACGCGAGCAATTATCTTCTCTCGCGGTGAGAAATTACAGCAAGCTATTGCTGATAAAGGCTACTTCTTCGGGCAACAGGCTCTGTTGCTTTTCTTACTCAGCGTGTTTTTAGTCTTCCTGTTTACCCGCATGATTATCGGGCCAGTGAAGCGAGTTGAGCGTATGATTAACCGTCTGGGGGAAGGAAAATCCCTGAGCAGCCTCACCGCATTTAAAGGTCCGCGTGAAATCCAGTCGTTGGCACAACGTATTGTCTGGCTGAGTGAACGCCTTTCGTGGCTGGAGTCGCAACGTCATGAGTTTTTGCGGCATATCTCTCATGAGCTGAAAACACCGTTGGCCAGTATGCGCGAAGGTACGGAGTTATTACTCGATCAGGTTGTTGGGCCATTAACGGACGACCAAAAAGAGGTGGTGTCTATACTGGATAACAGTAGCCGACACTTGCAGCAGCTTATTGAACAGCTACTGGACTACAACCGTAACCAGACCGATGTTCGCACAGAAAAAGAGCATCTCGAGCTACAGGTTATGGTTTCAGCGGTAATTTCCGCCCATAGTTTGCCAGCTCGGGCTAAACTTATGCGCACAGAATGTCAGTTAGCATTGAGCCATTGTTGGGCGGAATCGGTATTATTAATGCGTGTTCTTGATAATCTCTATTCCAATGCAGTGCACTATGGCGCGGAATCCGGTACCATTTGGGTTATTAGCCGTCAGGTTGGGCAGTCTATTCAGATAGATATCGCCAATACCGGAGAAAAAATCCTGCCCCAGGAAAAAACGATGCTGTTTGAGCCGTTTTATCAGGGGAGCCGCCAGAGAAAAGGGGCGGTAAAAGGCAGTGGCTTAGGACTGAGCATTGCCCGTGATTGTATCCGCCAGATGGACGGTGAATTGTTGCTGGTCGATGTAGACTATGCAGATGTGTGCTTTCGAATTGAATTACCGTTAACTGCCGAGAAGTAATGCATAATGCCTAAAAGGTTTTCCAAACAAGATTTAAATTATCATTCTACGCTTAGTCCGGTGAACCCCGCCGGGACAACGGCCCGATGGCAGAAAACCCTGGCGCTTTCTGCTTTTATACTGCCGGTGATGTTGGCCGGATGTAGCTATCAGCCATTTACTGAAAATGTATTGGGTGAAATCCGATATGAAACACCAAATCGTAAAGTCAGTGATTATTCTCGCGTCAGCTGCGATGGTAATATCTGGAAGGCTCAGGATAGCGAAACCTATGCCAATTCTCTGTATTGGCTGCGCCTGATTACCTGTTCCCAGTCATTTCCCGCTTCCCGGGCTCAGGCACAATCTGCCGAATATGAAACAACAACCTGGGATGGCGTCATGAAGCGCGCGGTTTTATTGTCGCGCGTTGAGATCAATAACTCAGAACGACGTCGTTCACTGGAACAGTTAAAGAATTTTCGCGCTATGTACCCGGATACAGTCTATTCGTTAGTTCAGCTCTGGACCGATGAACAATCCATGGAGCTTAGTCTGTCGGATGAAAGAGTTCGCCATCAGCGCCAAAAAGAAAATAATGATACGCAAATGGATGTGTTGCGTGCTCAGCTACAGGAGACGAAACATCAGCTTAATGAGATGACGCGCAAGCTGGAGAATCTGACGGATATCGAGCGCCAGCTCTCAACACGTAAAAACCTTCCGGCGGATAGCACTATCAGCAGCGCATCAAAGGCTGAATCTACACCCGTTATTATTCCTCCACCTCCCGTGACACCTGAAAAACCTGCTGGGGCAACACAACCTGTAACCGGTACTCAAAAAGTAACGCATGATGCCAAACCAGCGACCAGTGAAAAGGCGGTTGAACCAGTCAAGCCCGCAACAGAAGTTAAATCCACGGTAAGCGATAAACCGGTGGAACCTGCAAAAGCTGCTGCCCCAACGGCAGATAAACCAGCAGAGCCTCAGAGTAAAGCGGAAAAAGAGAGTGCAAAACCAGCTCAGCCACCGGTCACAGCTGCTCCGGCTAAAGTGGATACTCCAGTAGCAGATAAAAAATAGACCAGCCGTTATTAAGGAGTTTAGTTGATATGACATCACGTAAGCCTGCCAATTTATTACTGGTTGATGACGATCCCAGTTTGTTAAAACTACTGGGAATGCGTTTAACCAGCGAAGGTTTCAATGTCACAACGGCGGAGAGCGGACAAGAGGCATTACGCCGCTTAGGTCGTGAACAGATAGATCTGGTGATCAGCGATCTGCGCATGGATGAAATGGACGGTATGGCGTTGTTTAATGAGATTCAAAAACACCAGCCAGGTATGCCGGTTATTATTCTTACCGCTCATGGTTCTATTCCCGATGCGGTTGCTGCAACGCAGCAGGGGGTATTTAGCTTCCTGACTAAACCGGTGGATCGTGATGCGTTGTATAAAGCCATTGATGATGCGCTGGTGATGAAAGTGCCCGCAGGAGATGACAGCTGGCGGGAAAATATTGTGACCCGTAGTCCACTGATGCTACGCCTGCTTGAACAGGCTAAAATGGTGGCCCAGTCGGATGTGAGCGTGTTGATTAACGGTCTGAGTGGAACCGGTAAAGAGGTATTGGCCAAAGCGATACACAGCGCCAGCCCGCGGGGAAATAAACCCTTTATTGCGATTAACTGTGGTGCACTGCCGGAACAACTGCTGGAGTCTGAATTATTTGGCCATGCTAAAGGCGCATTTACCGGTGCGGTTAGCAGCCGTGATGGCCTGTTTCAGGCGGCTACCGGCGGCACACTGTTTCTGGATGAAATTGGCGATATGCCACTACCGCTACAGGTAAAACTGCTGCGGGTATTACAGGAACGTAAGGTGCGTCCTTTAGGCAGCAATCGCGATCTGGATATTGACGTGCGAATTATTTCGGCGACTCACCGTGATTTACCAAAAGCGATGGCGAAAGGGGAGTTTCGTGAAGACCTTTACTATCGCCTGAACGTGGTTACCTTAAAAATTCCTGCGCTAAATGAACGGGCAGAAGATATTCCGCTGTTAGCTGACCATCTGTTACGTGAGTCTGCAAAGCGCCATAAGCCTTTTGTACGCAGTTTTTCCACCGATGCGATGAAGCGCTTAATGGCCGCCAGCTGGCCGGGCAATGTACGTCAGTTAGTTAACGTAATCGAGCAGTGTGTTGCGCTGACCAGCACACCGGTTATCAATGAAGCATTGGTTCAACAGGCTTTGGATGGTGAAAATACCGCATTGCCAACCTTTGTTGAAGCGCGCAATCAGTTTGAACTGCTCTATTTACGCAAGCTGTTACAGATGACCAAAGGTAACGTTACCCATGCTGCCCGTATGGCCGGGCGTAACCGAACCGAGTTCTATAAATTGTTGTCACGCCATGAATTAGATGCGAACGATTTTAAAGAGTAGCGTTTAATCTTTTTTAATCCGGGCGACAGTCATTTATACTGCCGCCTTTGTAACCTGATAGCGAACAGTGAATTGATATGAGCAAAGCTCTCTCTATCGCATTAGCGCAGTTAAATTGGTTGGTTGGTGATATTGAAGGTAACACTAACCGAATGCTACAAACCATCAGTGAACAGCAGCAGGCGGGAGCCGATCTGGTGATGTTTTCTGAGTTGGCTCTGACCGGTTACCCCCCGGAAGATTTGCTTTATCGTGACGATCTTTATCAGCGTTGTGATGAACAGTTAGCCCGACTACAGGCTGCTTCCTCTGAGACGGCGGTTATTGTGGGGCACCCGTGGCGGGACAATGGGCATTTATATAATGCACTGTCCATGTTCTGGCAGGGGAATCTGGTTACCCGCTATTACAAGCAACAGTTGCCTAACTATGGCGTATTCGATGAGAAACGCTATTTCAGTGCTGATGACAGAACCTGTTATGTTGAATTTAAAGGTTATCGTATTGGTTTATTAATCTGCGAAGACCTGTGGTTTAACGGCCCGGTTGATGCGCTGAAAGTGGCTAATGTTGATATGATCCTGTCAATTAACGCCTCACCTTATAACCGCGAAAAGCCTTATATCCGCAATCAGCTGCTGGCAGAGCATTGCCATCGTACCCATTTACCGCTGCTGTACTTAAATCAGGTCGGCGGTCAGGATGAGCTGATTTTTGATGGCTGCTCTAAGGTTTTTGATGCCACGGGCAATATGACGCATAAACTGGCGGCATTCAAAGAGCAGACACAGTTAGTTAAGTTTCATGATTATCATATTGAATCTATGGTATTGCCAGCACAGCCATCAGAACTCTCGCTGATTTATGATGCTCTGGTACTGGCAGTACGTGATTACGCTAACAAGAATGGTTTTAAAGGGGCTATTCTTGGTTTATCCGGCGGTATTGATTCAGCCCTGACGCTGGCGATTGCGGTGGATGCGCTGGGTAAAGATCAGGTGCAAGCGGTGATGATGCCGTTTCGTTATACCGCAGAAATCAGTATTGAAGATGCGCGGGAAGAGGCGGAAACGCTGGGCGTTGAGTTTGATATCATCTCCATTGAGCCGATTTTTGATGCTTTCATGACTCAGTTAGCACCCATGTTTATTAACACTCGCCGTGATACCACAGAAGAAAACCTGCAGGCACGCTGCCGTGGGGTTATCTTAATGGGGTTATCGAATAAACGAGGCAGTCTGGTGTTGACCACCGGAAATAAAAGTGAGATCGCCGTAGGATATTCGACGCTTTATGGTGATATGGCGGGCGGTTTTGATGTATTAAAAGATGTACCAAAAACGCTGGTGTTTAAACTATCGGAATATCGCAATACCCGTTCACCGGTAATTCCTCAGCGAGTGATCGATCGTCCACCTTCTGCGGAGCTGGCCCCTGACCAAAAAGATGAAGATAGCCTGCCGCCTTATCCGGTTCTGGATAAGATTCTTGATGGTTATGTGGAGCGGGATATGTCTGTGGATCAACTGGTGGCAGAAGGCTTCGACGAGGCTATTGTGCGTAAGGTTATCCGTCTGGTTGATATTAATGAGTATAAGCGTCGGCAGTCACCGGTAGGTCCGAGGATTACTGCACGTAACTTTGGCAAAGATCGGCGTTATCCGATCACTTCCGGCTTTGGCCGTAAAAACTGGTAAGGGTTTGACTTTTATGAAGAAGATTGACGCAATCATTAAGCCGTTTAAGTTAGACGATGTTCGTGAAGCACTGGCGGAAGTGGGTATTACCGGTATGACGGTAACGGAAGTAAAGGGTTTTGGTCGTCAGAAAGGGCATACTGAACTGTATCGCGGCGCTGAGTATATGGTAGATTTTCTGCCAAAAGTGAAAATTGAAATTGTCGTTGCCGATGACATCGTTGATACCTGCGTAGAAACGATTATGAATACTGCCCAGACAGGTAAAATTGGTGACGGTAAAATTTTTGTATTTGATGTGGCTCGCGTGGTGCGTATTCGTACCGGCGAGCAAGACGAAGACGCTATCTGATACCGCTTCTTTTTTAAGCCGTTGTCCGTAAAGACAACGGCTTATTCATCCTGTTTTATGCCACTGGTTATAACACCTTATGTGGACCAAAACACTCGTAATGGAGCTGTTGTGGTTTAACTCCCCAAGTGATTAGCTGTTGAGCAACGTGCTGCATAAATGGCACTGGCCCACAGAAGTAATAGTGCATATCGGACTGGTTCAGCGTAGGCTTTAGTTTATTGAGGTCCATCAAACCCTGATAATGGTTGGATTCATTTAGATCGCCATCCTGAGGATGCTGATACCAAACGTGAGCTTCAGCATTGGACATGGCATTAAGCAACTGGCTGACTTCCTGACGAAAGGCATGAACACCTGAACGTTCAGCGGCGTGTAACCAGTAAACCGGGCTCTGATGCGATTGTGCTTTTAGCGTGTTTAACATACCCAGCATAGGGGTCAGGCCAACACCACCGGAGATTAACGCGACCGGGGCATCCGGTTTAACATCCAGATGGAAATCACCATAAGGCGGGGCCAGATTGATAATGTCACCCTGTTGAGCAAAATCATGAAGATAGTTTGAGGCTTTACCCTGTGGCTCGCGTTTAACGGCGATACGGTAATATTTGCCGTTTGGGGCATGAGTTAATGAGTACTGACGAATCTCCTGATACTCCAGATTATCGCTTTGCAGGTAGAGAGCAATATATTGACCCGGTATAAAATCGGCGACTGGCTTACCGTCCACGGGTTCCAGCTCAAAACTGGTAATAATTTCACTTTCCCGCTGTTTTTTAGCAATACGGAATGGACGTAATCCTTCCCAACCGCCCTGTTTTTTAGCAACCTGTTGATATATTTCACTTTCCCGTTTAATGAACACATCAGCCAGCACCTGATAGGCTTTTCCCCAGGCATTGAGGACTTCTTCGCCGGGGTTTAACATTTCATCCAGCGTGGCAAGTAAGTGTTTGCCAACAATGGCATATTGATCCGGTTGAATATTAAAGCTGGAGTGTTTATGAGCAATACGTTCAACTGCGGGAAGAATCGCCGGTAAATTCTCAATATTTACGGCATAGGCACAAATTGCATTAAATAGGGCTTCGCGCTGGGCACCGCTGAACTGATGACTGAGGTTAAAAATATCTTTCAGCTCAGGGTTGTGTTGAAACATACGATCGTAAAAATGAGCGGTTAATGATGGACCAGTAGCGGTTAATACGGGGATGGTGGCTTTAATTGTGGCAATGGTTTGATTGTCGAGCATTCTCATATCCTTTTGACAGGGATTATTTAACATGTATTTAAAATGCATGTTTTAATTGATCTATGTCAACAGATTTACCCTGTACAAAAATAACAATTGAATGAGTAAGTAAAACAGCAAGATGGCTTTGATAATGGCGGAAAGTCAGAGGATGCCGGTGTTTTCCGGTGTTTTTTTCTCTTGATTGAACAGAAAGCAAACGTTTGCGTAAAAACCTCAATTTGGGTCTATTTAACAAGATGAAAACATATTACACTGGTTCGATGTTGTACTTAGTTACACCTTTACCAGTTAATTAGCTTACTCAGGAGATGCGGATGTTAAAGCGAGACATGAACATTGCCGATTATGATGCCGAATTATGGCAGGCCATACAAAAAGAGAATGTTCGCCAGGAAGAGCATATCGAGTTGATTGCTTCTGAAAACTACACCAGCCCGCGCGTAATGCAGGCTCAGGGTACTCAATTAACCAATAAATATGCCGAAGGGTATCCAGGTAAGCGTTATTACGGTGGCTGTGAGTATGTTGATATTGTTGAGCAGTTAGCTATCGATCGTGCTAAAGCGCTGTTTGGTGCTGACTATGCTAACGTGCAACCACATTCCGGTTCACAGGCTAACTCAGCGGTTTATATGGCATTACTGAATCCGGGTGATACTGTACTGGGCATGAACCTGGCACACGGTGGTCACCTGACCCACGGTTCACCGGTTAACTTCTCTGGTAAGCTATATAATATCGTGCCTTATGGCATTGATGAAAGCGGTCAAATTGATTATGACGATCTGGCTCGTCAGGCTGAAATCCACAAGCCAAAAATGATTATTGGTGGCTTCTCTGCCTTCTCCGGTATCGTCGACTGGGCAAAAATGCGTGAAATCGCAGGCAAAATTGGTGCTTATCTGTTTGTTGATATGGCACACGTTGCCGGTTTGATTGCAGCAGATGTCTATCCAAACCCGGTTCCTCATGCTCACGTGGTGACGACGACCACTCACAAAACCCTGGCTGGCCCACGCGGTGGTCTGATTTTAGCCAAGGGTGGTGATGAGGAACTGTATAAGAAACTGAATTCAGCGGTATTCCCGGGTGGTCAGGGTGGTCCGTTAATGCATGTGATTGCCGCAAAAGCTGTCGCATTAAAAGAGGCAATGGAGCCTGAGTTTAAAACTTATCAGCAGCAGGTTGCTAAAAACGCTAAAGCGATGGTGGAAGTGTTTAAATCTCGCGGATATAAGATTGTTTCTGGCGGAACTCAAAACCATCTGATGCTGCTGGACCTGGTAGATAAAGATATCACCGGTAAAGATGCCGATGCCGCTTTAGGCAGAGCCAACATCACGGTAAACAAAAACAGCGTACCAAACGATCCAAGAAGCCCGTTTGTCACTTCAGGTGTGCGTATTGGTACACCTGCGGTAACTCGTCGTGGCTTTAAAGAAGCAGAAGTTCGCGAACTGGCCGGTTGGATCTGTGACGTGCTGGACAACATCAATGATGAAGCCGCAATTGCCGCAGTAAAAGCCAAGGTTCTGGATATTTGTAAACGCTATCCGGTTTACGCATAGTTCCAACAGTAATAACGCTGATTTTCATATACAGTGATAATCAGCGTCTGGAAACAACGCTGTTAATAGCGGGCGCTATATCGATAATATAGCGCCTGTTTTTTTACTGGAAATCGACACGACAGACACTGATAATCTACAGTGTCTTTATGATAACCAAGGAGAAGTGTGTGAAAAAGCATAACCCAGGTTTTGAGCAGTTGTGTGAAGCGGCGCGTCAAAATGTTCATGAAGTAAGTGTCCGGCAAGTAAAAGAGATGATGGATAAAGGAACAATTCCTCTGGTTCTGGATGTTCGTGAAGAGAGCGAATTTCAGAAAGACCATATCCCCGGCGCAAAACATCTGGGGCGCGGTGTTTTAGAGCGTGATATTGAAACTGTGGTTCCTGATAAAGCGACTCCGCTGGTGCTGTATTGCGGTGGTGGTTATCGCTCTGCATTGGCTGCAGAAAGTATCCAGAAGATGGGCTATACCAACGTGCTTTCCATGGACGGGGGATACCGTGGCTGGAATGAGGCGAACTATCCGTTGGTAAAAGAGTAAGCCAATAAGCGAATTTCCATGACGCTGATAACCCGAACCCGGCTGTTTTTCATGATGTGCCTGCTGAGTCCATTAGCAGGCGCTCACCCCCATAGTTTTATTGATCTTGATTCCAGTATGGTTATTCAAAACCAGAATCTGGTTGGCGTTCGTATGGTATGGGAGATGGATGAACTAACATCAGCAGAGTTATTGCTGGATGCCGCTACGGCAAAAGATTCGCCTACCGTCTGGCAGAGTATGGCGGATGAGCTAATGGAAAATACCCGTAACCAACTTTATTTCAGTTATATGAAGTCTGATGGTAAACCCGTTCAGTTTGCTGAGAAGGCGGATAATTATTCGCTGTTACGACATGGTAATAAAGCGGTATTTACTTTTGTTCTGCCGATAGCCAGTCCGATTCCATTGAAAAATAGTACCATTACGTTATCGACCTACGAGCAGAGTTTCTATGTGGATATGCGTTATCCCTCTGAAAAGTCGATTCATCTGCCTGATGATATAGCTGAAATATGTAGCGTTAAGTTGACCTCGCCTGAACCGGACGCTTCTTTGATGGCTTATGCCCGCTCATTAGATAAAAATGATTCTCCGGGAGAAGATATGATGTTGGGCAGCAAATTTGCCCAAATCGTGACGTTGAAATGCCATTGATTGATAATAAACCTGAGAATTTTTCTGGCCGCTTTTGGCCACTGTATCTTTGTCTGATAGTGCTTGTACTGTTGGCAGGAGTGGTCTGGCTAAAATGGCCGGATTTTTTGTTACAGAGTTCCATGTGGCAAAAACAGCTGCATCAACAACTGGTTTCGTTACTACAGCAGGTTAAGCAACATCCGCTGGAAACCGGTGGAATGCTGATTCTATTCAGTTTTATTTACGGTGTACTCCATTCTGCTGGTCCGGGGCACGGCAAGGTAATCATCACCGCCTATCTGGCCACCCACCCCTTAAAATTGCGCGCCAGCCTGCTGTTAACCTTAGCCGCTTCGTTGGTGCAGGGTATGGTGGCTATTTTGCTGGTTACCGTGGTGCTTTCTGTGTTTCAGCTTTCAACCCGCACTATTCACCAAAGTAATTTCTGGATGGAGAAGGGCAGCTATTTACTGATTGTGCTGGTGGGGGGAATGCTCTGCTATCGGGCAGTTCGACAGCTACGCCGTATGACGAAACAAAATCCTGCGCCACCAGCCATTAAAATAAATTCCCTGACGCCGGGGCATGTACATAGCGCAGACTGTGGATGTGGTCATCGCCACTTACCTGATGCCGACGAGCTCGACGTTTCCGGCGGCTGGAAAACCAATCTGGCAATTATTCTTTCCATCGGTATTCGTCCCTGTTCCGGCGCAATACTGGTATTGCTGTTTTCTAAAGTAATTGATGCTTATATTTGGGGAATAGCCGCAGCGATGGTGATGGCGCTGGGAACTGCCACCACAATTTCACTGTTAGCGCTGTTTGTTCACTATGCCCGGCGGTTAGCGGAAAAAGTGACGGCAAACCGCCAGCGTTCAAAATGGAGCAAAGTCGCGTTGATTTCCTTTTCATTATTGGGCGGTGTATTGCTGATTTTATTTGGTCTGATTCTGTACTATGGTGTGTCGCCAGCCGCTTCCGGTGGATTACGCGCTTTCGGTTGATGGTATTTGAGTTTATTTACGGGGAGAGGTCATGAAAACCATTTTCGCCCATCGGGGCGTGTCATCACTGGCGCCAGAAAATACATTATCCGCCATTAAGCTATGCGTTGATTATCAGGTACGCTGGTTTGAGTGTGATATTGATATTCTTCAGGACGATACCATTGTGCTATCCCATGACTCGACGCTCGATCGCTGCACCAATCGTTCTGGTACGTTATTTGAATTAAATCGACAGGATCTGGAGCGAATTGATGCCGGAAGCTGGTTTAGTGATGAATATCGCGGTGAGCCTATTCCCACTCTGGAGCAACTGATTGCGCTAATGAATCAGTACCAGCTCAATGCCAATATTGAGATTAAATCCGGCGATGTCAGCGCCGAAGTCTGCCGTCGTTTACTGGCCGGGTTAGATTGTGCGTTAAATCAGCTGGATGACGGGCGGGAATATATTATTTCCAGTTTTAATCCCATGCTGCTGGCGGAATTTAAACGGCTACGGCCTCAGGCACGAGTGGCCTGTCTGTTTGAAAACCATACGCTAAACGACGACTGGTACGTGATTATGGAATGGACCGGCGCCGAGTATATTCATCCTCAAAATGAAGGTTTAACCCAACAGCAAGTTCAGCGCTTTAAAAGCAAAGGCTATCAGGTGAATGTCTGGACAGTGAATGCGAAAGATCGCGCAAATCAGCTGTTTAACTGGGGAGTGGATGGCATATTCACCGACTTTCCGCAGAATTTTTTGTCGAAATATCAGGAAGATTAAGACATCACAGGTTTGGGATAGCTTATCCGAACTGATATTTAAGATGGCTTTTGCAAAGATCTTTCAGCGTGAAATTAGCTGTGTGCAGAGGGCGTAATATCAACGAGCGAATATAACCGGGTAATCTTAAAGCAGACTACCCGGTATCCGATGATTAACGCTTTAATGCATCGCTTAATTCATCACGTACAGTTGACAGCAGCGCTTTAACCACCCGTGGATTACCCGCCACAACGTTACCTGAAACATAAGAGTTATGCCCGCCAACGAAGTCAGTCACAATACCGCCAGATTCGCGAACCAGCAGCTCACCGGCAGCGAAATCCCATGGCTTCAGACCAATTTCAAAGAAACCGTCGACGCGGGAAGAGGCAACATAAGCCAAATCTAACGCGGCTGAACCAGTACGGCGGAAGTCTGCACACTGGGTAAACAGTTTGCCAACCATATTGATATAGGTTGCAGAGTGCTGTTTTGCTTTAAATGGAAAACCGGTAGCCAGAACGGTACCAGAAAGATCTTTGGCGTTTGAACCGCGTAAACGGTAACCGTTTAGCTGTGCGCCCTGACCGCGAGTCGCGGTAAACAGCTCATTACGCATTGGATCGTAAACCACAGCGACTTCCGTGCGGCCTTTAACGCGCACAGCAATAGATACGCTGAAGTGAGGGAGTCGTTTGATAAAATTGGTGGTGCCATCCAGTGGATCAATAACCCATTGTACATCCTGGTCTTCTCCGGCCAGTTCACCGCGTTCTTCACTGATGATGGTATGTTGAGGATAAGCTTTACGAATAACATCAATAATCAGATGTTCTGCTTCGCGGTCAACGTTAGTGACAAAATCATTGTTACCTTTTTGGCTCGCTTCAACGGCGTCAGGTGTTTCATAAAACTTGGCGATCAGGTTACCGGCCTTACGTGCAGCACGTACGGCGATGTTCAGCATAGGATGCATGGGTATCTTCCACTAAATGTTAAAGAACAGAGAAATATAAAGCGGGCGAAGTATACCAGAGGATCGGCAAAATATACAGGTTGTGTTACTATTCATCCTCATAACTTTTAGCCCACAGAATTTTGTTTTTTATGTCAGAGCTTATCTCCGAGAAAATTGGACTGGATAATATCCGTATTGTACTGGTCGAAACCTCCCATACCGGCAACATGGGTTCTACCGCCAGAGCCATGAAAACCATGGGGCTGACTAACTTATATCTGGTTAATCCATTAGTAAAACCTGACTCGCAGGCCATTGCTCTGGCCGCCGGTGCCAGCGATATTATTGGTAATGCTACTATTGTGGATACTTTAGATCAGGCACTGGAAGGATGCCGTCTGGTGGTTGGAACCAGCGCTCGCTCCCGTACTCTGCAATGGCCAATGCTGGAGCCGCGGGAATGCGGAGTCAAAATGTCTCAGGCGTCAGTTCAGGCACCGGTAGCCTTGGTATTTGGCCGCGAGCGTGTCGGGCTTACCAATGATGAGCTACAAAAATGCCACTATCATGTAGCGATTCCGGCCAACCCGGATTACAGCTCATTAAATCTGGCGATGGCAGTACAGATTCTGGCCTATGAAATTCGTGTTGCCTGGTTAGATCAGCAAGAAAGCGATAAACCGCAACCCGCAGTCGTGGAAGATGATGTTTATCCACTGGCGGAAGATTTGGAGCGTTTCTATCAGCATCTGGAATCCGTACTGCTGAATATCGGTTTTATTCGTGCGGCTCATCCGGGGCAGGTAATGAATAAACTGCGTCGCTTAATTAATCGCGCTCGCCCGGAAAGTCAGGAATTAAACATTCTGCGTGGGATTTTAAGCGCTATAGAAAACCCCGATACAAGAAATAGGCAGAAATAATCCTGAATTAACACCTTTTCAATTGTTACAATACGGGCGACAATAGCGGGTATATCACGATTTAGTGATATTTTTTCGGTTCAATAATACTTGACTAAATTACTCAACTAAATAGTTGACTGAAATAGTTGGGAATGCCAAACTATCTGCATCTTCACAAACAGATGGGCATTAACAATGAGACTGACATCAAAAGGTCGCTATGCAGTAACAGCCATGTTGGACGTGGCTTTGCACTCACAAGAAGGACCGGTCCCTTTAGCTGATATTTCCGAACGTCAGGGGATTTCTTTGTCTTATCTTGAGCAATTGTTCTCCCGTTTGCGCAAGAATGGTTTAGTGACCAGCGTTCGCGGTCCTGGTGGTGGCTACTTGCTGGGCAAAGATGCCGGTGATATTGCCGTTGGTTCAGTTATCAGTGCTGTTGATGAATCTGTCGATGCTACCCGCTGTATGGGAAGTGGTGGATGCCAGAGCGGTACTCGTTGTCTGACCCATACTCTGTGGCACGATCTCAGTGAACGCATCAGCAGCTTTCTTAATGAAATTACGCTGTCTGAATTGGTAAAAAATCAAGAAATTCTGGATGTAGCCGACCGTCAAAATAACGAAACTCAAGGTTCGGTTACCAGCACTCATCGTGCATTTGATGAGGCAAAAAAGATCAATCTGCGCGCTTAATTGGCAGTGGCGATTGCATTATTTAGAAGTCGTGTACGGAGCAAAGAATGAAATTACCTATCTATCTGGACTACTCAGCAACAACACCGGTCGATCCGCGCGTTGCCGAGAAGATGATGCAGTATTTGACCCTCGATGGCATTTTCGGTAACCCGGCCTCGCGTTCTCATCGTTTTGGCTGGCAGGCAGAAGAGGCAGTCGATATTGCCCGTAACCAGATTGCAGAGCTGGTGGGTGCCGATCCTCGCGAGATTGTTTTTACCTCTGGTGCAACGGAAGCGGACAACCTGGCGATTAAAGGTGCAGCTAACTTTTACCAAAAGAAAGGTAAGCACATCATTACCAGTAAGACAGAACATAAAGCGGTTCTGGATACCTGCCGTCAACTGGAGCGCGAAGGTTACGAAGTAACTTATTTAGCGCCACAGGCTAACGGTATTATCGATTTAAGCGAGCTGGAAGCAGCCATGCGTGATGATACTTGTGTGGTTTCTATCATGCACGTTAACAACGAAATTGGCGTGGTTCAGGATATCGCAACCATTGGTGAAATGTGCCGTAGCCGCGGTATTATTTTCCATGTGGATGCCACCCAGAGCGTGGGTAAACTGCCGATTGACCTGTCTCAGCTTAAAGTTGATCTGATGTCTTTCTCCGGCCATAAAATTTATGGGCCAAAAGGTATTGGTGCTTTATATGTTCGTCGTAAACCACGGGTAAGAATTGAAGCTCAAATGCACGGTGGCGGCCATGAGCGCGGTATGCGTTCTGGTACTTTACCGGTGCATCAAATTGTTGGCATGGGTGAAGCTTACCGTATTGCCAAAGAAGAGATGGGTACCGAAATCCCTCGCCTTCGGGCATTACGGGATCGTCTGTGGGACGGTTTGAAAGATATCGAAGAAGTTCATCTGAATGGCTGCCTGGAGCAAGGTGTAGCCAGCATTCTTAACGTAAGTTTTAACTACGTTGAAGGTGAATCTCTGATGATGGCTCTGAAAGATTTAGCTGTTTCTTCTGGTTCAGCCTGTACTTCTGCAAGCCTGGAGCCGTCTTATGTGTTACGCGCTTTAGGTATGAGTGATGAATTGGCACATAGCTCAATTCGCTTCTCTCTGGGACGTTTTACTACTGAAGAAGAGATCGATTACACCATTGATTTAGTCAAGAAGTCGATTGGCCGCCTGCGTGACCTTTCTCCACTGTGGGAAATGTTCAAACAGGGTGTGGATATCAGTACCATTGAGTGGTCTCATCATTAATGATTTGATATCGCGCCGCGTTACCGGGCGCGATAAGCAGCAGGAGTAATAAACATGGCTTACAGCGAAAAAGTTATTGAACACTACGAGAATCCTCGTAACGTTGGTTCATTTGATAATGAAGACCCTACCGTTGGTAGTGGTATGGTGGGTGCGCCAGCCTGTGGCGACGTAATGAAATTGCAGATTAAAGTTAACGATCAGGGTATTATTGAAGACGCCCGTTTTAAAACTTATGGCTGTGGTTCTGCCATTGCCTCCAGCTCACTGATTACCGAGTGGGTTAAAGGTAAGTCTTTAGATCAGGCTGAAGCAATTAAAAATACTGAAATTGCTGAAGAACTGGCGTTACCGCCGGTGAAAATCCACTGCTCTATTTTGGCAGAAGATGCCATCAAAGCAGCTATTGCGGATTATAAAAATAAACATAGTAGTAAATAAGCAATAAACGATTGAGGTTTGGTTATGGCGATTACCATGAGCGACAGTGCTGCACAACGAGTTCAGACATTCTTATCTAATCGGGGCAAGGGCGTAGGTCTACGTCTGGGAGTAAGAACGTCGGGTTGTTCAGGAATGGCGTATGTTCTCGAATTTGTTGACGAATTACACGATGAAGATACGGTGTTTGAAGACAAGGGCGTGAAGGTAATTGTGGATGCAAAAAGTCTGGTCTATCTGGACGGCACCGAGCTGGATTTTGTTAAAGAAGGTCTGAATGAAGGGTTTAAGTTTAATAACCCGAACATTTCAAGTGAATGTGGTTGTGGCGAAAGTTTTAACGTCTAGTCTGCTATCGTAACGTTTGTAGATTAAATACAGCATTCGAAAATGTCGACTTTGAAAAACGCTCCCTTGCTAATAATTGGTAAGGGAGTTTTCGCCTAACTTATATCATCAGAGCACGTCATGGACTATTTCACACTATTCAACCTGCCGGTCCACTATGTCGTGGATACGTCATCGCTCTCATCCCGCTATCAGGAATTACAGCGTCAATACCATCCCGATCGTTATGCAACGGCTTCTGAAAGTGAACGCCTTCAGTCGGTTCAACAGGCGGCAACAATTAATGATGCTTATCAAACGTTGAAAGATCCGCTGCGTCGTGCAGAATACCTGTTGTCTCTTAACGGGATAGATGTCAGAAACGAACAACAAACCATGCATGATACCGCGTTCCTGATGGAACAACTGGAGCTGCGTGAAGAGCTGGATGGTATTGAACATCATAATACCAGTCAGAAAGAGACCGAATCAGCACTGTCTGCCTTTCGCCAACGAGTAGAAAAAATGACCCGGCAGCGCAGTGAACAACTAAAACAAGAACTGGATAACCAGAACTGGAAAAGTGCGGCAGATACCGTACGTAAACTGAGTTTTCTGGATAAGCTTCAACAGCAGGTCGAACAACTGGAAGAGAAGTTATTCGACGCCTGACGGAAACTGAACATGGCATTATTACAAATTAGCGAACCAGGAATGACGGCTGCACCCCACCAGCGTCGGCTCGCAGCAGGTATCGATTTAGGTACCACTAACTCTCTGGTTGCCACCGTTCGCAGTGGGCAAGCCGAAACGTTACCCGACGATCAGGGGCGCCATTTACTGCCTTCCGTAGTGCATTATCAACATGAAGGAACGGATGTTGGCTGGAGCGCACGCGCTCAGGCCGCTGTCGATCCCTCCAATACCCTGAGTTCGGTGAAACGAATGATGGGGCGTTCTCTGAACGATATTGTTCAACGTTATCCCAATCTGCCTTATCAACTACAGGCCAGCGAAAATGGCTTGCCGGTTATTGTCACCGCGGGTGGAATGGTTAATCCGGTTCAGGTTTCTGCTGAGATTCTGATGACGTTGACGAAGCGCGCTCAGGAGACATTAGGCGGCGATCTTGACGGTGTAGTGATTACCGTTCCTGCCTATTTTGATGACGCTCAGCGTCAGGGCACCAAAGATGCTGCCCGACTGGCAGGTCTGCATGTGCTGCGTCTGCTGAATGAACCTACTGCGGCGGCCATTGCTTATGGTCTGGATTCGGGTCAGGAAGGCATTATTGCCGTTTATGATCTGGGCGGTGGTACCTTTGATATTTCTATTCTGCGTCTGAGCCGTGGCGTGTTTGAAGTGCTGGCAACAGGCGGTGATTCTGCGCTGGGCGGTGATGATTTTGACCACCTACTGGCAGACTGGTTGCGTGAACAGGCTGGATTTGGCGCCCATGGCGATCACCAGCTTCAGCGTCAGCTACTGGATGCAGCGATAGCAGTTAAAATAGCCCTTAGCGACAGTCATAGTGCTGAAGTTAATATCGGTAACTGGCAGGGTACGGTTACCCGCGAGCAGTTCGACGATCTGATTTCTTCACTGGTGAAAAAGACATTATTAGCCTGTCGCCGGGCACTAAAAGATGCTGGCGTCAGTGCAGACGAAGTACTGGAAGTGGTGATGGTAGGCGGTTCTACCCGCGTGCCATTGGTACGTACTTTAGTGGGTGAGTTTTTTGGCCGCACCCCGTTAACCAGTATCGATCCTGACCGGGTAGTGGCGATTGGCGCAGCTATTCAGGCCGATGTCCTGGTTGGTAATAAACCAGACTCCGACATTTTATTATTAGATGTTATTCCGCTTTCTTTGGGTATTGAAACCATGGGCGGATTGGTTGAAAAGATCATTCCACGCAACACCACCATTCCGGTCGCCAGAGCGCAAGAGTTCACCACCTTTAAAGATGGTCAGACGGCGATGATGGTGCATGTGTTGCAGGGCGAGCGTGAGCTGGTTGACGACTGCCGTTCACTGGCGCGTTTTACTCTGCGAGGGTTACCGCCTATGCCAGCCGGTGGGGCACATATTCGCGTAACCTATCAGGTTGATGCGGATGGTTTACTCAGCGTTACGGCGATGGAAAAATCCACCAACGTACAGGCATCGATTCAAGTGAAACCCTCTTATGGTCTGAGCGATGATGAAATTGCCACCATGATTAAAGATTCGATGACCAACGCCCAACAAGACGTTAGCGCACGTATGCTGGCAGAGCAAAAAGTAGAGGCTGCCCGCGTGTTGGAAAGCCTGAACGCAGCTTTGAACAGCGATAGCGATCTGCTCACTGCAACTGAACGGGTTGAAATTGATAGCGCCATTAGCCAGCTACAGGCGGCGGTGCAGGGTAGTAATACTGCCACGATAGAAGCATCAATTAAGACACTGGATTCTGTAACTCAAGATTTTGCCGCCCGCCGTATGGATTCATCAATACGCCGCGCTTTGGCGGGTCATTCCGTAGATGAGGTTTAAGCATGCCTAAGATAGTATTCCTGCCCCATCAGGACTTATGTCCGGAAGGTGCGGTTGTTGAAGCAAAAGAGGGTGAAACCATACTCGATGCCGCGTTACGTAACGGTATTGAAGTGGAACATGCCTGTGAAATGTCCTGCGCCTGTACCACCTGTCACTGCATTGTGCGTGAAGGATTTGATTCACTGGCAGAAAGCAGTGAGCTGGAAGACGACATGCTGGATAAAGCCTGGGGATTGGAACCGGAGAGTCGCTTAAGCTGTCAGGCGAAAGTTACCGATGAAGATCTGGTGGTTGAACTTCCTCGCTATACGGTTAACCATGCCCGCGAGCATTAATTAACAACGGGATATAAAAGATGAGCTTAACCTGGAAAGACAGTCGCGAAATTGGCGAAGCGCTGTACGATCAGTTTCCTGATACCGATCCGAAGACAGTTCGCTTCACAGATTTACACCGCTGGGTGTGTGAGCTGGAAGATTTTGAAGATGACCCCAATGCCTCAAATGAAAAAATTCTTGAGGCGATTTTGTTAGTCTGGTTGGACGAAGCAGAATAGCAATCATTAATGGGGCCCCTTTGGCGGGCCCTTATTTTATTGGTTTAACTAAATATAAAAATAGCGGGAGCCATAACGATGACAAATCAATTTATGCCGGTTTATCTTTCCCATGAATCTGCGGACGCAGTCTGGGGAGAGAAAGCCCTGTTGAGCACTAGCAGTGAAGGAATGACTATTCACCTTAATGGAAATGGCAAGTTGGGCGCTATTCAACGGGCAGCCCGTAAAATCGACGGTCAGGGTATCAAAAACGTTAAATTGGCAGGCGACGGCTGGGATTTAGAGCGCAGTTGGAGTTTCTGGCAAGGCTTTCGCGGACCAAAGGGTGAAAGAAAAGTTGAGTGGGCAGCGCTGGAGCAGCAAGAACAGCAAGAGCTGGAGCGTCGTTTACAAATTATTGACTGGGTGCGTGACACTATCAATATGCCGGCGGAAGAGCTGGGCCCTGAACAACTGGTTAAACGCACGGTTGACCTGTTCTGCAATATCTCCTGCGATGCGGTGAGCTACCGTATTATTAAAGGTGAAGCGCTGCGTGAGCAAAACTATATGGGGCTATATACCGTAGGCCGTGGCTCAGAGCGTGAACCTGCACTGCTGGCTCTGGATTACAACCCAACCGGTAATCCGGATGCACCGGTATTCGCCAGTCTGGTGGGTAAAGGGATCACCTTTGACTCCGGCGGTTACAGCATGAAGCAAAGTGCCTTTATGGACTCGATGAAATCCGATATGGGCGGTGCAGCAACGATTGCCGGTGCGCTGGCACTGGCGATCGGCCGTGGCCTGAAGCAGCGTGTAAAACTGTTTCTGTGCTGTGCCGATAACCTGGTGAGCGGTAATGCTTTCAAACTGGGTGATATTATTCGTTATCGCAATGGTAAAACCGTTGAAGTCATGAATACTGACGCAGAAGGTCGTCTGGTGTTAGCGGATGGACTGATTGATGCGGAAGCACAAAATCCACAGATGATTATCGACTGTGCCACTCTGACTGGCGCCGCCAAAATGGCGTTAGGCAATGATTACCATGCGCTGTTTAGTTTCGACGATGTGCTGGCAAACGAAATGTTAAACAGTGCGAATAGTGAAAATGAGCCATTCTGGCGTTTACCGCTGGCCGAGTTTCATCGTAGCCAACTGCCATCAAACTTTGCCGAATTAAATAATATGGCTGGTGCAGCTTATACCGCAGGTGCCAGCACCGCCGCGGCTTTCCTGTCCCATTTTGTGAAAAATTATCAGCAGGGCTGGATCCATATCGATTGCTCGGCAACTTATCGTAAAGGTGCTGTTGATCAGTGGTCAGCAGGCGCAACGGGGCTAGGGGTTCGTGCGATAGCGAATTTGCTGCTGAAGCAGGGTAAGTAAGTCTGGTCAATTGGTTTCAGTGGACATTCCGGCCGTAAATACAATTGAGCGAATATAACTTTTATGCTCGGACGGAAGACCATCTGTACTCAACTCTGGTGCGCTTCGGGCCTGGATTTCCTACGGGCAGTTATGAAACACCTTACGGTGTTTCACCCTACGGGCCAGCGTTAGCCTGTAAATCTCTCCCTCCGTTCGACTATGCTTAAGATAGAGCCAGCCTTAAGGCTGGCTTTTCTTTTTGGTGACTACTATCAAGCTAACCTCATAGCGTTATGCCTTTGCACAAGGTGCTTTCCCCTACTAAAAATAAGCTATTTTTGTTTCACACACTCATCTGTTTTTTTAGCCATATTCCGGCTAAGATGTCGTCCCAGGTCCGTTTAATAAATCATCTTCATTTCAGAGAGAATCGCTTATGCGTCAGGGAAATTCTGATTTTGGGAGGCTGAAAGGGCTACTTCTGGCCTTCTGTTTTGGCTTCGCTTCTTTACCTCTTCATGCCGCACCGGAAACGCCACAGGTTACGCAAACTGCAGAGCAGCAAGCGTCTCGCTATGCCGGTAAGTCATTTACTATCCTTGACGCCTCTGAAGTCCAACTGGACGGTGCCAGTGCAATGGTGGTGACCTTTTCCATTCCGCTGGCAGCTAATCAGAATTTTGCCTCTTTACTGAATCTGGTGGATGAAGCCAGCGGTAAAGTCGATGGGGCATGGGAAATGTCGGACAATATGATGGAGTTGCGTCTCCGTCATCTGGATCCTTCCCGTAAACTGATTCTGACCGTTAATAAAAATCTGAGTGGTGTTAACGGAATGAAGCTGGACAAAGAATTTCAGCAAAAGTTAACCACCCGCGATATTGAACCTTCTATCGGCTTTGCCAGCCGTGGTTCATTGTTGCCGAGCAAAGTGATTACCGGGTTACCGGTTATTGCGCTGAATGTGAATAAAGTTGATGTTAACTTTTACCGCATTAAGCCAGAAATGCTCTCCGGTTTTCTGGCTGACTGGGAAGGAACAGGTGCCAAAAGCTACTGGGAATCTCAGGAGTTTCTGAAAAAAGTTGATCTGGTCTATACCGGACGTTTTGACTTAAGCCCGCAAAAAAATACCCGTGAGCAGGTACTACTGCCACTGAATAGCATTAAAGAGCTGCAACAGCCGGGTGTATATCTGGCCGTGATGCAGGAGGCGGGTGCTTATCAATACAGTAATCCGGTCACTATTTTTACCCTGAGCGATATTGGTATCTCTTTACACCGCTATCACGATCGTCTGGATGTGTTTACTCAGGCGTTGGAAGGTGGTGAAGGTGTATCCGGCGTTAAAGTTGAGCTGTTTGACGAAAAAGGCAACTCACTGGCACAGGCTAAAACCTCGTCGGATGGTCACGCTCAACTGATTAAAGATGAAAAAGCAAAAATTATGCTGGCCACTAAAGATGGGCAAACCAGCTTAATCGATCTGAGCAAAGCGGCTCTCGATCTGTCGGAATTTGATATTGCCGGACCAGAAGGCTTTGCCACTCAATTCTTTGCTTTTGGCCCCCGGGATTTATATCGCCCTGGCGAAACGCTGATTGTTAACGGATTACTGCGTGATTCTGACGGTGCCGGGCTGCCTGACCAGCCGGTAAAAGTTGATGTGCTTAAGCCGGATAATCAGGTTACACGCAGTTTTGTCTGGCAGCCGAAAAAGAACGGTTTCTATCAGTTTATGTATGACATTCCTAACAATGCGGCAACCGGTGAATGGTCATTACGCATCAACTTAGGGGATAAACAGCCCCGTTTCTATAAGTTTAAAGTAGAAGACTTTCTGCCCGAGCGTATGGCGCTGGAACTGAAATCGGTTGAAGATGTTCCGGTTTCGCCTTCTCAGGAAATTACCTTTGATGTAACTGGCCGTTATTTATACGGTGCTCCGGCATCAGGCAACCGCCTGCAAGGGCAAATGTTCCTGCGCCCGGCTCGTGATGCGGTAGCTAAACTGCCTGGCTACGAGTTTGGTTCCGTTCTGGACACTAACCTGAGCCGTTCGTTAAATGAATTTGACCTGAAGTTAGATTCTGAAGGGCTAACCAGCGTAACGGTACCGAGTGACTGGGCCGAGAGTAAATCACCAATGAAGGTGATTATTCAGGCCAGCCTGATGGAATCCGGCGGTCGCCCGGTAACGCGTCGTGCCGAGCAGGCTATCTGGCCAGCGACGAATATGCCGGGTATTCGCCCGCTGTTTAACAAAAAAGAAGTGTACGACTATAAAACCAATAACTATAAACCTCAGTTTATGGTGGATTCTGACAGTTTAGCCGGTTTCGATATTGTTTATGCCAATGCTAAAGGTAATAAACTGTCAGCTAATGGACTGAATGTACGTTTGGTCCGCGAGCGTCGTGATTATTACTGGGAATGGTCTTCCAGCGATGGTTGGAGCTCCCGTTACGATCAAAAAGATTTAATTATTAATCAGGAAACGTTATCCATCGGTGCCGATCAGGTAGCTAAAGTTAGCTATCCGGTAGAATGGGGTTCATATCGTCTTGAAGTTGAAGATCCTCATAGTGGAATGGTAACCAGCCTGCGTTTCTGGGCCGGTTACAGCTGGCAGGACAATACCGATGGTACCGGCGCATTACGCCCGGATCAGGTCAAACTGAAACTGGATAAGCCTGCCTATCGTCCGGGGGAGAAGGTGAATCTGCACGTTGAAGCACCAACTGCCGGTAAAGGCTATCTGATGCTGGAATCCAGCGATGGTCCTTTATGGTGGCAAGAGATTGACGTGCCGGTTGGTGGCGCGAACTTTAATGTACCTATTAATGAAGAGTGGAATCGCCACGATCTTTACCTGAGTGCGTTAGTGGTGCGCCCCGGTGATAAGAACCTACAGGCTACGCCAAAACGTGCGGTAGGACTGTTGCATCTGCCGCTGGTGGATGAAAACCGTAAGATTACTCTGGCGCTGGATGCTCCAGAGCGTATGCGTCCTAATCAGACGTTGACGGTAAAAGTCAAAGCCTCGGTTAAAAATGGTGAATTACCTAAGTCGATTAACGTGCTGATGTCTGCGGTAGATAGTGGTGTATTAAACATCACCAACTATGTCACGCCAGATCCTTATGAAGCTTTCTTTGGTCGTAAACGTTATAGCGTTGACCAGATGGATATCTATGGCCAGTTAATTGAAGGAAAAGGTAAAACTGCCAAGTTGAGCTTTGGTGGTGATGGTGAAGATGATGCACTGGCTCGTGGTGGTAAGAAGCCGGTTACCGTAGTGAAAATTGTTGCTCAACAGGCTATGCCGGTAGTGTTGAATGATAAGGGTGAAGGCGAGATTCAGATGCCGATCCCTGATTTTAACGGTGAGCTCAGACTGATGGCCCAGGCCTGGAGCGATGAAGAGTTTGGTAGCGCAGAACGTAAAATGATCGTTGCGGCACCGTTGATTGCCGAGCTGTCTATGCCGCGCTTTATTGCCGGTGGTGACCGCAGCATTCTGGCGCTGGACCTTAGCAATCTTACTGATGGTGAACAGTCTCTTAATGTGACGGTGGAAACTAAAGGTCTGGTGAAACAAACGGGCGCTGCACAGCAAACCGTTAAACTCACTAAAGGCCAGCGTAAAACGCTAAGTATTCCGGTTGAAGCATTGAATGGCTTTGGTCAGGGTGATGTTACCGTTCGGGTTAATGGTCTGGTGTTACCGGGAGAGCCTTCAACTGCGTTTGAACGTCACTGGACGTTGGGTGTCAGCCCGGCAACTCCGGCGAAGACCAACAGTTATGCTATGACGTTACGTGCCGGTGAAAGCTGGGCATTGCCGCAGGATGCATTGCTGGGGCTATCCACACCAACGGTGGAAGGCCAGATGTCATTAACTGCCGTACCTCCATTGAATGTGGCTCAACATATTCGTGAATTGTTTGCCTACCCGTATGGCTGTCTGGAACAAACCACCAGTGGGTTATATCCATCGCTGTATAGTAATCAGGCTCAACTGGCCGCATTAGGTATTAAGAGTGACAGTGACGATGTACGTCGTCGCAATATTGATGTTGGTATTGAGCGCCTGTTAGGTATGCAGAAAGATAACGGTAGTTTCTCTCTGTGGGAACGCGAAGGCAGTGAGGAATATTGGCTAACCGCATACGTTACCGACTTCCTGGTACGTGCGCGTGAGCAAGGCTATTCAGTACGTGAAGATGCATTGAATAAAGCCAATCAGCGTCTGCTGCGTTATTTGCAGGATCGCAATCAAATTGAACCTCAATATATATCTAACGCTTCGGCAACTAATGCGGCTAAGTTTAGCGTACAGGCTTACGCCGGACTGGTGCTGGCTCGTCAACAGCAGGCTCCGTTAGGGGCATTGCGTCAACTGTATGAGCGTCGCGGTGAGGCGATGTCTGGCCTGCCACTGGTTCAGTTAGGTGTTGCACTGCAATTAATGGGTGATATGCCAAAAGCGACTCAACTGATTCAGCAGGGCGTTTCTATGGGCGGTGCTAATCGCAATACCTGGTTAGGTGATTATGGTAGTGATCTGCGTGATAATGCCTTAATTCTGGCTCTGTTGAATGAATATCACTTGTTACCTCAGCAGCAGGATAGCGCTTTAATGTCGCTGTCAGATGCACTGGTTTCAAACCGCTATCTGTCAACGCAAGAACGTAATGCGGTTTATCTGGCGGGTCGTGATTTACCAAAACGTGAGTCAGCAGAGTGGGAAGTGGAAGTCTCTGGAGTTGAAAGCAAGGACTATGAAGAGACTAAGTCAATTTCTTCACTGTATGATGCAACTCAGTTAGCAAAAGGCATTAATCTGACTAACAGCGGTAGTGTAACGGTGTATCCGCGTATTGATATCACCGGGTATCCATTGAAGCAGCCTGCGCCGGTTAGTAACCGTTTACACATTGAACGTAACTTCCTGAATCTGGATGGTTCTTCCGCTTCTCTTGATCGTGTAAGCAGTGGTCAGCTGTTAGTGGTGCATTTAAATCTGTGGGCTGAAAATCAGGTGAATGATGCGTTGGTGGTGGATCTGTTACCGGCCGGTTTTGAACTGGAAAACCAGAACTTAGGTAGCAGCAGTGCCAGCCTGGGCGAAAGTGCCGGTGAGCTGATGGCATTACAAACCAAAATGCAAAGTGCTGAAATCAAGTATCAGGAGTACCGTGATGACCGCTATGTTGCAGCAGTAAAAGTGGATGGTTCCAAGAGCAATCCGGTAACACTGCTGTATCTGGTTCGCGCTGTAACACCGGGTACCTATAGCGTTCCTGCTCCGCAGGTCGAGTCAATGTATAAGCCAGAGTGGCATGCGATTGGGTCGACGCCGGCGAGGTTGGAGATTAAATAAGGGTGTAATGGGGCGATGAGCATCGCCCCCTATGCTTATTTAAATTGGCGTTAGAGAATATTCCGGCCGTAAGGACATGGTGCCTATATTATTTTATGTGTGCGGCCGGAAGACCATCTGTACTTTGCACTGGTGTGCGTCGGGCCTACCTTCCCTAGGGGCGGTTATGAAACACCTTATGGTGTTTCACCCTCCGGGTCAGCGCAAGCGCTGTTCAAACAGGCTTTGCCTGTTTGTCGTTGGCTTACGCCAAGTCGACCCCAACGGAAAGGTCTCCCTCCGTTTAACTCTGCTAATAATATTGGTTTGATATTGTTGTCGTTGTCGAGCTAATTTCCGCTTTGTATGAGTAACTGAATTGCGTAGTTTATTTTCCCGATTGTTCACATTTCGTTTTTGGCGCAGGCTAACCGCTGTCGTAGTGGTATTGATTGCCGTTACGGCGTCGGGGCTGTGGCTGGCGGATAAGGTTTGGCCATTGCCTGCGCCGGATGTGCAAGTAGCGAAGGTGGTGGTGGCGGAGGATGGTTCGCCACTGTGGCGGTTTGCCGATGCGGAAGGGGTGTGGCGCTATTCGGTTTCGCTGAAGGAAGTGTCTCCTTACTATCTGCAAGCCTTACTGACCTATGAAGACCGCTGGTTTTATTCTCATCCGGGAATAAACCCGTTAGCCATTATGCGGGCTTTGTGGCAGAACCTGACTAATCAGCGCATTGTTTCTGGCGGTAGTACTCTGTCCATGCAGGTGGCTCGCCTGATTGAACCCCATGATAAAACTTTTACCGGTAAGCTACGGCAGGTGTTTCGTACACTGCAACTGGAGTGGCATTACACCAAAGATCAGATTCTGACGATTTATATCAATCGTGCGCCCTATGGCGGAACGCTACAGGGAATAGGTGCGGCAAGCTGGGCCTATCTGGATAAACCTCCATCAGAACTTACTCGTTCAGAAGCGGCGTTATTAGCGGTATTACCTCAGGCCCCCAGCCGTTTACGGCCCGATCGTTACCCTGAGCGGGCGCAGGCCGCCAGAGATAAAGTTCTCGATCGCCTTGAAGAGTATGGCGTTTGGGATAAAGCACAAGTAGAGGATATTAAGCAAGAGAGTGTCTGGTTGGCAGAACGTCAGGCTCCACAACTGGCACCGCTGCTTTCCCGACGTTTGCTGGCTGAAAGCAGCACCGATGTGATTCATACCACGATTGATGCCTCACTACAGCGGCGCCTGGAAGATATGGTGATGGGTTGGAAAAGCCAGTTACCTCCCAGCACGTCTATGGGAATTTTGGTGGTTGACCATTCAACCATGTCGGTGAAAGCCTATATCGGCTCGGTAGATCTCAACGATCGCAGCCGATTTGGTCATGTGGACATGATTACCGCATGGCGTTCTCCTGGCTCAACGCTGAAGCCTTTTGCTTATGCTATGGCGCTGGATGAAGGGCTGATTCATGCGGAATCGCTGTTGCAGGATGTTCCCCGTCAGTTTGGTGATTATCGTCCCGGAAATTTTGATACCGGATTTAGCGGCCCGGTAAGCGCTTCTGATGCGTTGGTTCGCTCACTTAATCTGCCAGCAGTTCAGGTTCTGGAAGCCTATGGCCCTAAGCGTTTTACCGGCAATATGCGTAATGCCGGTATTGTTTTACGTTTCCCTCTTAATAGCGATCCTAATCTATCCCTGATTCTGGGTGGAACCGGCATGCGTATGGATCAGTTGGTTAGCGGTTACAGCGCGTTTGTTCGTCAGGGTAAAGTTGCTGCATTACGTTTTCGACCGGAAGACCCGCTGATAGAGCGGCAACTGGTCTCTCCCGGTGCGGCATGGATTGTCCGCCGAATTATGGCGGGAGAAGGGCGGCCGGTTCCCGATAGTCAGATTTCAGACATCACCCCTCTGGCCTGGAAAACCGGTACCAGTTATGGCTATCGTGATGCCTGGACCATAGGGATGAACGGCGGCTATCTGATTGGTATCTGGGTTGGGCGCCCGGATGGAACGCCGGTAGCGGGCCAGTTTGGTTATGCTACCGCGGTGCCGATATTGCATCAAATTAACCATTTGCTGATAAACCGTAATAGCCAGCTGGCAAAAAATTGGCCGAAGGATCCACGTCCATACTCGGTCAGTCGTGCAGTCATTTGTTGGCCTCAGGGGCAAAGTTTGGAAGCGGACGATACTAACTGCCGTCAGCGTCGTCAGGCGTGGATTCTGGATGGCACTATACCGCCAACGCTGCCTTCTATCGGACAGGATACCGGTATTGGCGGCTGGTTGAATCTTTGGATTAATGCTGAAGGAAAGCGTGTCGCTCCGGACTGTAGTGGTGCAATATCACGTCGAATTGCGCTGTGGCCAATAGCATTAGAGACCTGGTTACCATTATCGGAACGCAGAGCCAGCCGCCTGCCTGAACGTGATACAGCGTGCCCGCCTATCAGCTATGACGTCAGCCCGCCGCTATTGATTTTGGGGTTAAAGGATGGCGCCATTCTTAAACGAATTCCGGGAACGCAATCACTCGACTTACGCCTCGATACTCAGGGAGGAAGGGGCAAGCGCTGGTGGTTTATCAACGGTGAATCCCTGATGGAAACCGAAGAAGATAAACCGATGATTCATACTCTGACAAACTCCGGTAAATACCAGATTAGCGTGTTGGATGAGAGTGGGCAGGTCAATAGTGTCGGGTTTGTGTTAGAGTAATATTTAGGTCCCTGGCCTCTCTTAGAGCACTGGAATTCATCCAATAACTGAGAGAGGTACTGCTTCGTCTTAACGCCTCCTGCTCGGGCCACTCACACATTTTTTAATTTAGACTCAGTACGGTTAATGGACGAAATTTCCTCGATACTAAATTCATCGTATTTCCCTTCAAAATTGCATCTCAAGTCTCAATTTGCTGTTATTTCACTCCAAAAATGCGGCATACCTCCAAAAATGTGTATTAACTTCGGTTTATTTTAAAAAAATGTTACATCCGAGATAGGCAAGCCTGATATCTGCTCGTATAATCAGCCGCGAATTACGTCTGGCTACAATGATTTACCCTATAAATTGAAATATATAGAACAGTTATCAGTAACCCCGAGGTGAATATGTCTATCGAACGTACTTTTTCCATCCTTAAACCTAATGCCGTTGCTAAGAATGCGATTGGTTCAATTTACTCGCGTTTTGAAAATGCAGGATTCACCATTGTTGCTGCAAAAATGCTACACCTGACCAGAGATCAGGCAGCTGGTTTTTACGCGGAGCATGATGGAAAGCCGTTCTTCAATGGTTTGTTGGACTTTATGACTTCTGGCCCGGTAGTGGTACAGGTGCTGGAAAGTGAAAATGCGGTCCAGCGCTATCGTGACCTGATGGGGGCGACTAACCCTGCGAATGCGTTAGCCGGAACGCTACGTGCTGATTATGCGGATAGCATGACTGAAAATGCAGTTCATGGTTCTGATTCTCCCGCCTCAGCCGCGCGCGAAATCGCTTACTTCTTCAGTGATGATGAAGTTTGTCCACGCACCCGATAACCTGCACAATTTAATGATAAAAGCCAGAGAGTTAACCTTCTGGCTTTTTACTGATTTCAGGTTTATTTCAGCGGTAAATAAGTGTATCAGTTAATGACAAAATCACCGGGGCGATATTAAAACTCCTTTAATATCAAACAGTATTTTTGAACCTGTTGGCTCATGACTGAATATTCATTTTTAACTATACTGATGTGCATAGAAACGTTTCACTAAAAGCAGTACAATGCTGCCCGCATAACGTTCTGCAAATAAAATATCGCAGAGATAACTTTAATACCCTTTAAATTCTCTAGATTTTCTAGCGCCATAAAGTGTAATAACGAGGCCTTAAATACCATGTCCGAGCAGATTTTAACGTCATCTGACGCGCCTGTTTTACCAGTCAATCCGTCAGAAAAAATTAACTTATTAGATCTTAACCGACAGGCAATGCGTGAGTTTTTTGTCTCTTTGGGTGAAAAACCATTCCGTGCCGATCAAATCATGAAATGGATTTATCAATTCGGTTATGACGACTTTGAGCAGATGACGGATATCAATAGAGTCCTGCGCGCCCGTTTACAGCAAGTTGCAGAGATTCGCGCCCCGGAAGTGGTGACGGAGCAGCGTTCGGCGGATGGTACTATTAAGTGGGCTTTGGCCGTTGGCGATCAACAGGTTGAAGCGGTATACATTCCAGAAGACGATCGGGCAACGCTGTGTGTTTCCTCACAGGTTGGCTGTGCACTGGAATGTAAGTTCTGCTCGACCGGACAACAAGGTTTTAACCGCAATTTACGGGTATCAGAAATTATCGGTCAGGTCTGGCGCGCAGCCAGAGTAATCGGACCTGCTCGGGTTGCCGGTCAGCGTCCAATTACGAACGTCGTGATGATGGGCATGGGGGAACCCCTGCTGAATTTATCCAATGTGGTACCGGCAATGGAAATTATGCTGGATGACTTTGGTTTCGGCCTGTCTAAACGTCGGGTGACATTATCAACATCGGGTGTTGTGCCTGCGCTGGATAAGTTGGGCGAAATGATCGACGTAGCGTTAGCGATTTCTCTGCATGCGCCTAACGACCAAATTCGCGATGAAATTATGCCGATAAACCGTAAATATAATATCGAGAGCTTTCTGGAGGCGGTGCGCCGTTATCTGGACAAGTCTAACGCTAACCAGGGGCGGGTGACCGTTGAGTATGTGATGCTTGATCATATCAATGATGGAACAGAGCATGCTCACCAGTTAGCAGAGTGTTTGAAAAACACTCCTTCAAAAATTAATTTAATTCCGTGGAACCCATTCCCCGGAGCTCCCTATGGGCGCAGTTCCAATAGTCGGGTAGACAGATTTTCTAAAGTATTGATGGAATACGGTTTTACCGTCATTGTACGTAAGACCCGTGGAGATGATATTGATGCGGCTTGCGGTCAATTAGCGGGTGAAGTTATCGACAGAACCAAACGTACTTTAAAAAAGAAAATGAATGGGGAACCTATTTCAATTAAAACGCTCTAAAATACGATGTGTTACAACAATATATGAAAGTGAATTATTGTTGTATTATAGAGCGTTGGGAATACAGGGACTGTAAAACCAATGCAGAAGATATTGTTATCTATACCGTTACTGGCTGGAATTTTAATGGGATGTAACAGCCAGAAAGCAGAAGAACGTGCCGCCGATATGGGGCAGGCTGCAGAGATTCGGCTAACCTTAGGTATGGCCTATTTATCGCTAGGTGATACTGTTGCTGCCCGAACTAATCTTGAGCGGGCAGTGAATTATGCTCCTCAGGACTACAGAACACAGTTAGGTATGGGGCTGTACCTACAGGGCATCGGGGAGAATGAACAGGCAGCTTCCCGCTATGAGTTAGCCTTGCAGTTAGCACCAGAGAATGGCGATGTGTTAAATAATTACGGTGCGTTTCTCTGTAGTTTAGGGCAGTATGATGCAGCACAACGTTATTTTGAGCTGGCAGCAGCCACTAAACGTCTCGATGATGTTTCCAATAGCCTTGAGTATGCAGGTTATTGTTTATTACAGGCCGGGCAACCAGATGAAGCAGATAAAAAATTAAGCCGGGCACTAAAGCAGAATCCAGAAAAGGGCGCGCGAGTATTAAATACTGCGGCTCGTTACTGGCAGCAGGGCAAGCGCGAAGAGGCTCAGGCATTGCTTAACCTCTACCAGCAGGTACTTCCTGTCAGTGCTGAAAGTTTATGGATACAGATTCAATTTGCGGCGTCGGATAATCGCTTAAACGATATAAAACGTTACGGTAAGCAGCTGGCGCAAGGTTTTTCACAATCAAAACAATACCAATTATTCTTAGCTCATGAATACTGATACACCGCAAGAAAGAGAAACACCACTGGCTGAAATCGGTTACCGACTCAGCGAAGCCAGAAAAGCATTGAACTTAAGCCAGCGTTCGGTGGCGGAGCAACTGCGTTTGAAGGTGAGTACCATCAGAGAACTGGAGGATGGTTTAAATCCATTGGATCTGGCGCCAACCTTTATCAAGGGGTATATCCGTTCTTATGCCAAGCTGGTACAGGTACCAGAGGATGAGCTGATTGCGTTACTGCCGAAAAATAGCGTAGAAAAAAACATTATTGAAACTAACCGGATTAAAGGTTTTACGCTGGGTAAACCACGTAAAAAAATTGACCGTTGGTTAACCCTGTTTACCTGGCTGATTTTGTTTGTTGTGCTCGGCTTAACCGGTGCCTGGTGGTGGGAGAACCATAAAGCGCAGCAAAACGATCTCATACCATCGTCTGGTGAACATGAACAAAACCAAATCCTTCTGCCGGCGAATCAGCCAGAGACAACATCTTCTAATACCAGCACGACTCAGTCACCTGCGAATAATAGCCCTTCAACATCAGTGAGTCCGGATTCTGCTAACAGTACGCCAGTTGCCAATAATGCGGGTCAGACACCGGTTCAAAATACGGCGCCAACGCTGGAAGAAGCGGTTGCTGCACAGGTTGCTGAAGCTGAGAGCGCCAACGGGGCGACTGCCCAGTCGGCACAAGATGTTAATGATATCCATATGACGTTTGTTCAGGACTGTTGGGTTGAGGTAATTGATGCCCGTGGTCAGAACCTGTACAGCGGTTTACAGAGAAAAGATGGTAAGTTGTCGCTTTCCGGACAAGCCCCTTATCGGGTAAAAGTGGGAGTACCGGCAGCAGTAGAAATTAGCTATAAAGGCAAACCTGTCGATATGAGTCAGTATAAAAATTCAAATCGTCCTGCTCGCCTGACGTTAGCGGCTGAATAACAAACAAGGTTAACCAGTCGTGGTAGTTTTCGGGGAGAGCTTATAATGCATAATGAAACGCCGATTGTTCGTCGTAAATCAAAACGTATTTATGTAGGTAATGTGCCTATTGGTGATGGTGCACCCATCGCCGTGCAATCAATGACCAATACCCGCACTACGGATGTAGAGGCGACGGTAAAGCAAATTGAATCGCTACAGCGGGTTGGTGTAGATATCGTCAGGGTTTCTGTACCAACTATGGAAGCCGCAGAAGCATTTAAGCTGATTAAACAGCGTGTTTCTGTTCCTTTGGTAGCGGATATTCATTTTGACTATCGTATTGCGCTACAGGTTGCTGAGTATGGCGTTGATTGCCTGCGTATTAACCCTGGTAATATCGGACGTGAAGACCGCATTCGTGCCGTAGTTGACTGCGCACGGGACAAAAATATTCCTATCCGCATTGGTATTAACGGTGGCTCGTTAGAAAAAGATATCCAGGAAAAGTACGGGGAACCAACCCCCGAAGCGCTGGTTGAGTCTGCTCTGCGTCACGTCGAAATTCTTGATCGTATGAACTTTGATGCATTTAAAGTTAGCGTTAAAGCTTCCGATGTCTTTTTGGCGGTGCAATCTTATCGCCTGTTAGCAAAACAGATTGAACAACCTTTGCATTTGGGAATTACGGAAGCAGGGGGAGCCCGTAGCGGCTCGGTGAAATCGGCGATTGGTTTAGGCATGCTGCTGGCAGAAGGCATTGGCGATACATTGCGTATTTCTCTGGCGGCGGATCCGGTGGAAGAAGTAAAAGTTGGTTTTGATATTCTGAAAGCGTTACGTATTCGCTCCAGAGGGATCAACTTTATTGCTTGCCCAACCTGTTCCCGTCAGGAGTTTGACGTTATTGGTACAGTGAATGCGCTGGAACAGCGCCTGGAAGATATCATCACGCCAATGGATGTATCTATTATTGGTTGTGTAGTTAACGGGCCGGGTGAAGCGCTGGTATCCGATATCGGTGTTACTGGCGGCCATAATAAGAGCGGTTACTATGAAAATGGCGAACGTCAGAAAGAACGCTTTGATAACGATAATATGATCGATCAACTGGAAGCGAAAATTCGTGCCAGAGCCAGCATGCTGGATAAATCTAAGCGTATTGATGTCAGTCAGGATTAATGAGAAATCGTGACAATATGAGTGACGGTCAGTAAAAAAACAGATGAATCGGGCGGTGTTACTGTGTAATAACCGCCTGTTTGCATTGATGTAGAGAGGGAATACCTCCTATAATCATCAAAATTTTAAAGAATATAGAGAATTGACGTGTCAAAGAAAATTCAATCTGTACGTGGTATGAATGACTATTTGCCAGAAGACACCGCAGTATGGCAGCGAGTAGAGGACATTATTAAGCGTGTTGTTGAATCTTATGGATATAGTGAGATTCGCACGCCGGTTCTTGAACAAACCCCACTGTTTAAGCGTGCTATTGGTGAAGTTACCGATGTGGTAGAGAAAGAGATGTACACCTTTAACGATCGCGAACGCGATGGTGAGGAGGTTACATCGTTAACCATGCGTCCGGAAGGAACCGCAGGTTGCGTTCGTGCCGGTATCGAACGTGGTCTTATCTACAATCAGGAACAGCGTCTGTGGTATTTAGGGCCGATGTTTCGCCACGAACGCCCACAGAAAGGCCGTTACCGTCAATTCCATCAAATGGGCGCTGAAGTGTTTGGCCTTGCCGGGCCGGATGTTGACGCCGAGCTGATTATGCTAACGGCGCGCTGGTGGCGTGAGCTGGGTATTACAGAGCACGTTACGCTGGAACTGAATACTATCGGTTCACTGGAAGCCAGAGCCAATTACAAAGAAGCATTGGTTGCGTTTCTGGAGCAGCACAAAGATAAGTTGGATGAAGATTGTAAACGCCGTATGTACTCTAACCCGCTGCGGGTGCTGGACTCAAAAAACGCTGGCGTTCAGGCTTTGCTAAATGATGCGCCGACACTGATGGATTATCTGGATGAAGAGTCCAGACAACATTTTGCCGGACTGTGCGCATTTTTGGATAATGTCGGTATTGGTTATACAATTAACCCACGTTTGGTTCGGGGTTTGGACTATTACAACCGCACGGTATTTGAATGGGTAACCACCAGTCTGGGTGCTCAGGGTACAGTTTGTGCCGGTGGTCGTTATGATGGTCTGGTTGAACAATTGGGTGGGCATGCAACCCCTGGCGTTGGTTTTGCTATGGGGCTGGAGCGTCTGGTTCTGTTAGTTCAGGCGGTTAATCCTGAGTTTAAGGCCGCACGTGCAGTGGATGCTTATCTGGTCTCTTCCGGTGAAGGTACGCAAATTGCGGCCATGAAGCTGGCAGAAACTATTCGTGATACAACACCGGAGTTGCGTCTGATGACCAACTACGGTGGCGGTAACTTTAAAAAGCAGTTTGCCCGTGCCGATAAGTGGGGTGCCCAGGTGGCCCTGGTTCTGGGTGAAAATGAAGTAGCAGCCGGGCAGGTGGTCGTGAAAGATCTGCGTAATGGCGAACAACAAACTGTGGCGCAGGCTGAAGCCGCTGCGTATTTAGCAACATTGATCGGTTAATCAAGAGGGACACCGTGGAAATCTATAACAATGAAGACGAGCAGTTGGATGCGGTGCGTAATTTTTTCCGTGAAAACGGTAAAGCCATCGTGGTGGGTGTCGTTTTAGGTATTGGTGGTTTGTTTGGCTGGCGTTATTGGCAGTCACATCAGCATGCCAGCTTAACGACTGCTTCGGTCTCCTTTGATAATGCTATGTTGCAAAGCGAGAATACTGCCGGTTTGGAGACATTTATTCAGGCCAATGACAACACTTATGGTGTTTTTGGTGCGCTGAAACTGGCTCAGGATCTGGTTGAAAAGGGTGATTTTGCCAAAGCTAAGCAACAGCTGCTGTGGGCGCAGACTCATACCAAGGACGATAATCTATTGCCAACCATCAATCTGCGTTTGGCGCGTATTCAACTGCAAGAGAAGCAGTTTGACGATGCGCTGAAAACGCTGGATGCCGTACAAAAAGGTGGTTGGTTTGCACAGGCTCAGGCAATTCGTGGTGATGTATTAGTAGCTAAAGGTGATGTAAAAGGTGCGCGTGATGCATATACGCAGGCTTTTGAAGATAATCCATCACCGGTACTGAAAGAGTTACTACGCATTAAACTGAATAATCTGGCCGCCTAAGGGGATTTGAATGAAATTACGTAGAATTTTTTGCGTAGGCTTGCTGTCTGTCACTATGTTAAGTGGTTGTTCGCTGTTTGGCGGCGATGATGATGCTGTAAAAATGTCACCACTGCCACAGGTTAATAACCAGTTCTCGCCGAATAAAAAGTGGAGTACTTCGGTGGGTAACGGTGTTGGTGAATACTATTCTCACCTGCGTCCATCATGGCAGGATGGTCGTATTTATGCGGCAGCACGCAATGGTCAGGTTAAAGCGATGGATGCCGATAGCGGCAGCCAAATTTGGAAAACTGACGTGACTGAAAGCGCAGGGTTCTTTTCTTCTGCTAAATCGCCTATGTTGTCCGGTGGGGTAACGGCAGCCGGTGCACATGTTTATGTGGGTAGTGAAAATGCGGTCGTGTATGCCCTCAACAGTGCCGATGGCACACTGGCATGGAAAACGCTGGTTGCTGGTGAAATGTTATCTCGTCCGGTGGTTAGCAATGGCTTAGTGCTGGTTCATACCACTAACGGTATGCTGCAGGCGTTAAGCGAAGCGGATGGTACCATTAAGTGGAGCGCCAACCTGGGTATGCCGTTGCTTTCTCTGCGCGGTGAATCAGCGCCAGCGGTTGCACATGGTGCAGCGGTTGTTGGTGGTGATAATGGTCGTGTCAATGCGGTACTGTTAGATCAGGGCCAGCTAATCTGGCAACAGCGTATTTCTCAGCCAAGCGGTGTAACTGAAATTGACCGTTTAGCTGACGTAGATAGTACGCCAGTCATTCTGGATAACGTGGTTTATGTTCAGGGTTACAACGGTAGCTTTACCGCTATGGACCTGCGTACCGGCCAGATTATCTGGAAGCGTGACATGGGTTCAGTCAATGATTTCTTCATCGACAGCGGTCGCGTTTTCCTGGTGGATCAGGATGATAAAGTGGTCGCTCTGACGCTGAACGGTGGCACCATTCTGTGGACACAAAACGATCTGCTGCATCGCCAACTGACAGCACCAGTGCTGTTTAATGGTTATGTTGTTGTTGGTGACTCGGAAGGTTATCTGCACTGGATGGATAGCTCAACCGGTCAGTTTGTTGCACAAAATAAAGTTGATAGTGATGGGTTCTTGTCCTCGCCGATCGTGGCTGGCGATCGACTGGTGATTCAGGCTCGTGGCGGTAGCGTCTACTCCTATAGCCGCTGAGTTAATCGTTATCCAAAGGCATGATGTGGTTTAATTATGTCTGTTGAAAAACGGCTCCTGACACCAGGGGCCGTTTCGTCTTCTATAAAGCTGGTGATGTTTTTTAACTAACCATCTTAAAATCATAGAGTTACAAAGAAAGAGGCTTTAATAATGATCCCTGTTATCGCGCTGGTCGGGCGTCCCAACGTGGGTAAGTCCACGCTATTTAACCGCTTAACGCGTACTCGTGATGCATTGGTTGCTGATTTCCCGGGGTTAACCCGCGACCGAAAATACGGCAAAGCCGAATCCGCCGGTCATGAATTTATTGTTATCGATACCGGTGGTATTGATGGAACTGAAGACGGCGTTGAAACCCATATGGCGGGTCAGTCGTTACTGGCGATTGAAGAAGCCGATGTTGTTCTGTTTATGGTGGATGCCCGCGCCGGGCTGATGCCAGCAGATCAGGGAATTGCTCAACACTTGCGGATGCGCGAGAAAGCGACTTTCCTGGTGGCAAATAAGACCGATGGTCTGGATCCGGATAGTGCCGTAGGCGATTTTTATGCGCTGGGATTAGGCGAAGTCTACCCAATTGCTGCTTCCCACGGACGTGGCGTCACCTCTTTAATTGAGCAAGTGCTGGGTCCGGTGGTTGAAGACGATGAGTCTGCTGAATCAGAAAATCAGGACGACGAATTTACCGATATTGACACCGATATCTGGGATGAAGAGTTTGATGAAAACGCCCCGGAAGATGAAGAAGAAGACTCCTCTTATCTGGAAAACTTACCAATCAAACTGGCCATTGTTGGCCGTCCTAATGTGGGTAAGTCAACGCTAACTAACCGTATTCTGGGTGAAGAACGGGTGGTGGTATACGATATGCCGGGAACAACCCGCGACAGTATCTATATTCCAATGATCCGTGATGAACGGGAATATATCCTGATTGATACCGCCGGGGTGCGGAAGCGGGCGAAAGTTACGGAAACTGTAGAAAAATTCTCCGTGATTAAAACTTTACAAGCCATTGAAGACGCCAACGTTGTGTTGCTGGTGATCGATGCCCGTGAAGGTATCTCCGATCAGGATCTTTCCCTACTGGGGTTCATTATTAATAGTGGGCGCTCGCTGGTTATTGCGGTAAACAAATGGGATGGTTTATCGCAGGAAATAAAAGAACAGGTGAAAGAGACGTTGGACCTGCGCTTAGGTTTTGTTGATTTTGCCCGCGTTCACTTTATCTCTGCTTTGCACGGTAGCGGAGTGGGTAACCTGTTTGAGTCAGTACAGGAAGCTTATCGTTGTGCAACCCGCAGAGTGAGTACCTCTTTACTGACGCGCATTATGCAAATGGCGCAGGACGATCATCAGCCGCCGTTAGTGAGTGGTCGTCGCGTGAAGCTAAAATATGCGCATGCGGGAGGTTATAACCCGCCGATTGTTGTGATCCATGGTAATCAGGTAAAAGACCTGCCGGATTCCTACAAACGTTATCTGATGAACTATTTCCGTCGTTCACTGGAAGTGATGGGCACACCAATTCGCATTCAGTTTAAAGAGGGTGATAACCCATTTGCAGGCCGCCGGAATAAGCTGACGCCAACCCAACAGCGCAAACGTCG
Organism: Limnobaculum eriocheiris; assembly: GCF_021010575.1. Taxonomy (GTDB): domain Bacteria; phylum Pseudomonadota; class Gammaproteobacteria; order Enterobacterales; family Enterobacteriaceae; genus Limnobaculum; species Limnobaculum eriocheiris. The sequence goes on from NZ_JAJNAG010000002.1 coordinate 55,909, forward strand.
CCGGTTGATGCAACATATTAAGAGCCGCGGTAAGTAAGCTTTAGAGAAAGCAAAGGGGGCGCATATGCGCCCCCTTTGTTATTCATCGTACTCTATAAACGATGGTTTATGATTAATTTGCTTCCGGCCGCCAGAGTATTGTTATCATCCGAAGTAGGCTCAAAATCTGTATTGGTCACGATAGGATCACTGTCGGTATTCGATTCAGCTTTTGCATCATCAGTTTCCGGCTCTTCTACTATTGTCATCATCTCATCTTTACGCAGAGAATCGACCAGTTCAGAAACCTCATCATCGGCGACACCCAGAACTTTCAGCGCTTCGGCTCCAATGTGCAGACTGCTTTCCAGGGTTTCAATCACCACCCAATTGGCACCAGCTTCCTGTAATTGGTCTTTCAGATCTTTGTCCAGTACCCGGGCCAGTATTTTTAGCATTGGATAAAGTGAACGCAGTGTTGAGACTGCTTTTAACGCACTGGCGTTATGGTCGATAGAGACAATCACCATCTGTGCCTGCTCCACGCCAATCACGTTAAGCAGTTTTGGGTCGGTGATGTCACCAAAATAGGCTGGAATACCGGCTTTCTGAGCTTTCCTCACCACTTCAGGATTCTTTTCGATCACAATATGAGGAATTGAAGAATCCTGTAGCATTTGCGCTAATACATAACCGGTATCACCGTAACCAGCTACCACGACTCGCGCATTATTGGCCGTTTCGTCAGGGGTTAACGTTTGATCAATTTCAGACAGTACACCTCTTCTGGTCAGGCGACAGCCGAAGGCATACAGGCTTGGAGTAAATGCCATGCTGACCGAGATAACACCGATACCCATGATAAAGGTTGTATCGTCAATCACGCCGAAGGCTTTAGCGACGCCGAATAATACAAAGCCGAACTCACCGCCCTGACAGAGCAGGAAAGCAACTTTAGTTGCCGCCTCTTTTGAGGTACCAAACAGCAGCGACAGTAAAAACAGAATAATAATTTTAATCAGTAGGATAACTGCAACATTACTGACAAACAGCACCGGAGTCTGCGTCAGCGTGACGAAATCGATGGACATACCAACTGAAATAAAGAAAATGCTCATCAGCAGGCTTTTGGCGGATTCAACGCTGGCGTGAATCTGGAAACCATACTTAGAGGTAGACAGCATCATACCCATAATGAATGCACCCAGCGCCATGGATAAACCAAAGTGTTCCATCACATAAGCTGCCAGCACTACGGCAAACATCACAAACAGCGAGAAGCTTTCACGATAGCCTTTGTTTGCCATTCGGTTAAGTAACCATGGCACCACATAGCGACCAAAAATAATCACCAGCAGCAGAGCACCAATAACAGAAATGGTCTGCATCCACATAGGTGAATCATCTGGCAGTACCGCAATTTTATCGGATAGCAATGGAACCAGCGCCAACAGCGGAACGATAGCTAAATCCTGCATCAGCAGAATAGCAAAACCAATACGCCCGTGTTCGCTGGAGAATTCGTTATATTCCTGCAAAATTTGAATTACAAAGGCGGTGGAAGAGAGCGCCAGCGTTAAGCCAATAATGATGGCCGCATTAACTGAATTGCCAAGCAAATAGAAATAGGTACCGATAGCGGCGCCAGAAAGTAAAATTTGCAGCGAACCCAGGCCAAAAACGACCCTTCTCATTGACCAAAGGCGTTTAGGTTGCATTTCCAGGCCGATAATAAACAGCAGCAGGACGATACCAAATTCGGAAACATGAAGAATATTATCAACATATTCTTTATGGATCACTTGGCCCGGCGTATGGGGTCCGATAATGACACCGGTGATCAGTAAGCCAAGAATGGAACCCAATCCGATCTTTTTCGACAACGTAACGGTAACCGCCGCAACAAACAGGATAATAGTCAGTAGCAATAAAGGCTCATTCATCAGGCATGCTTCCTGTGGCCGTTGCCCGGCAAAGTACGGCTATTGGGAGTACGTTTCTCCATAGAAAGATATTCCTTATCATCAGTTTTATCGTTAGGTTTCATATTTGAAGTGTTGTATCACGCAGGGCTGAGGAGGAGAGTAAGCCCGTAAACACTAACGTCCGAATAATTATTATACTCAACAGTTACCATTTATCGCAGATGAATTTATTCATTGCGATAAACTAATTAAAATAGCCTGAAAATATTTTCATTTGTTATAATTATTATGACAATAATACTTTATGATACCTTATATTAAAGCACCTTTTAAAAGGGTGGAGTTTACTTATTTATTTTGAAGAATAGAATGGTAAGATCTTAGTCTTAGTCCGATAGAATAATAATATTATATAAATCTTTTCTGGCTCTAATGAGCTGTTTAAAGGAATAAACAGAAATGATGTCATGGGAAACATGGAGTTTCGCTTTTAGCGTAACGGTTCCTACTTTATTAATGATGCTACTTGGCATTTTCTTACGGCATCTTCGTTTGATTGACGACCGCTTCTGCGATACTGCCAGCAGAGTGGTATTTAATGTCGCACTACCTTGCCTGCTGTTTTTTAGTATTGCAGGAAATCATGACGATTTTCAAAATCATTTACCAATGATGATGCACGCAGCCATTGGAACACTTGGCAGTTTTTTATTGTTGGAACTGGTGGCGCCTTATTTGGTTAAAGATCGCAGAGAAAGAGGGATCTTTGTTCAGGGCGGTTTTCGCGGAAATGCTGCAATATTAGGTGTTGCATATGCTTCAATGGCATTTGGTAGCGAGGGCGTTTCTGTTGCATCGTTCTATATTGTCGTGACGGTGATTCTGTATAACGTTTTGTCTGTCATTACGCTTGCCCGCAGTTTATCAACCGGCTCTAATGGCAGGCCCGGTTTTGCCAGCATTATTCGCGGAGTAGTCACTAACCCGTTGATTATTGGTATTCTGTTAGCATTACCGTTTTCTGCTTTTTCTATTCATATACCTGAAGCATTAACCAAGACCGGGAATTATATCTCTGGTATAGCGCTACCGCTGGCATTGTTGTGTACCGGTGCCAGCCTGGATTTTCGCGCGATGTTTCGTTCATCGAATGTTGCCATACTCTCCTGTATTGCCCGAGTTCTCGTGGTTCCATTATTGCTGTTCTTAGGTGGATGGTTATACGGCTTCCGCGGTGCGCCGTTAGGCGTTATATTTTTACTGTCGGCCACCCCGACGGCCGCGGCCAGTTATGTTATGGTGCGGGCGATGGGGGGAAACCCGACCTTAGCAGCCAACATTATTGCGCTGACCACTCTGACATCATTTTTCACCACCGCTCTTGGTTTATTCTTGTTAAGAGGGAGCGGACTGGTTTAGCGAGGAACCATAATGGATGTACTCTGTCCCCACTGTCATCGTGCCATGCTCTGGAAACAGGGTAATATTTTCTATTGTGAAGGATGCCGTAAGGCTTATCAGCAGATTGCTCTCTGCCCTGATTGCAATAAACCACTGGAAAAGATGCAGGCCTGCGGTGCGGTAGATTATTTCTGCCAGCATGGGCATGGATTGATATCAAAGAAGCGTATTACGCTGAAGTATGTTGAAGAGAAATAGGTGAAGGTGTTTGGGAATTCACAGGATCTTTAACTTCATAGCTATCAATATAAAAATGGGCGATTTTAACGCCCATTTTTATGATTCAAATAATATTGCAATTTACAGTCATTATGAGGATATGACTTCTTATTGCTTTTATCTTTATACACCAGCATACCCATATCGCCTTTTAATGAAAGGGTATATTGGCTGCTTACATATTGTTCACCGGAAGCTGATGGCTGTGCTTTTAATGTGGCTGTATTGCCAGCTCCGTCTACAAACTTAACCTTATTTGAATTTATGTGGGTCAGTTCAAAGGTATAGCCACCATCGTCGCAGCTATAGCTGGTGGTTTTTTGTGCTGAAGCTGCAATAGCAGATGTCGATGCCATAGCGAGCGCTATAACAACAAGTAGATTTTTCATTTCATACCTCCATATATGCTGATTGTGAATTGCCAATTTTTGGCAAGTATTCATATTTCATTAATCAGCATAAATAGACATATTAATTATAGTAACACAATATAACTATATTGTTGCCAGTGGTATTTGAAGCCAGTTTATCTACCGATTAAGGCAAATAGCTTGTGTATGAAAATCATGATAAACGGAGTTATGTTTAGTTCAGAATCAGGGTTTACTGTTGTCAGCATAAATATCGCTTACCTGACTTTCAATCCAGCCATCACTTAAACGAGTTTTCAATATATCGCCGGTTTTCACCTGTTTTGATTTTTTCAGCGTTTTTCCATCAGAAGCGGTGGTTACGCTATAACCTCTGGCCAGCGTTGCCAATGGGCTTACCGCTTCCAGTTGTGAATAACCAACGCTAAAGCGCTGACGGGCGGTGTTAAGTTGCCGTTCCAGCGCCTGCTGTAATTGATATTGGTACTGTTGCAGTTGTTGTTGATAACGATGAACTTTAACCTGCGGTTGGGTGTGTAACAAACGCTGCTGTAAGCGTTCTGTCTGGCGGCTTGCTAAACGCAGGCGGGTTTGCATTTCTTCTTCCAGCCGATTTTGCAATTTTAATAACGCCGTTTGCTGGCGAGATAATCTTAGTTGTGGATGCTGCTGTTGCAGACGGCTGTCCTGACGGGTAAGACGCTGACGCAAATGAGTCAGATAATAATCCATTGCCATTTCCAAACGCTGCTGCTGCGACTGTAAACGACGTATTAATTCGGGCTGATTGCGACTGATAAGCTCTGCCGCTGCGGATGGCGTAGGGGCTCGCAAATCTGCTACAAAATCAGCAATGGTAACGTCGGTTTCATGGCCCACGGCGCTGACAACAGGGATCCGACTGTTAAAAATAGCGCGGGCCACCAGTTCTTCGTTAAAGCACCAGAGATCTTCAAGGGAACCGCCGCCGCGCCCGACAATCAATACGTCACATTCATTGCGCTGATTGGCAAGCTCTATGGTTCGCGCAATGTGTAATGTGGCCTCATTCCCCTGAACCATGGTTGGATAGATGATCACCGGCAGAGAAGGGTCACGTCGCTGAAGGATCTGCAACATATCGTGCAGCGCTGCGCCAGAAGCTGAAGTAATAATACCAATGCAGGTTGCCGGAGAAGGAAGAGGGCGTTTACGCGCCGGATTGAATAACCCTTCATCAGACAAACGCTGTTTAAGTTGTTCAAATCGCTGTTGTAATAAACCATCACCGGCGGGCTGCATACTTTCGGCAATCAGTTGATAGTCACCGCGAGGTTCATACAGGGTTATTGATGCCCGTACCAGAACCTGCTGACCATTTTGCGGCTGGAAGGTGGTTTTGCGGTTGGCGGTGCGGAACATAGCACAGCGTACCTGAGATTTATCGTCTTTTAGGGTGAAATACCAGTGACCGGAAGAGGGCTGAGAGAAGTTAGAGATCTCTGCGGATAGCCATATCTGGCCCATCTCCATTTCCAATAGCTGGCGAACCGTCTGGTTTAAACGGCTAACGGTAAAGATTGGAGGAGATGAAGGTAGCGGCATAATGTGACGAAGATCAAACTCAATAACAGCAACTTAATTAGTCGATACTACATAGCTATTTGCGCTAATCAAGTTTTTTTGAAAAAAGTATGGTGTGGAGGTATATATCTCTGTATACTTCCTCGGCAATATTTTATCTGTTTCTAAACCCCTAACCCGGTGAGATATTGCCCATGCTACGTATTGCTAAAGAAGCCCTGACATTTGACGACGTTTTGCTCGTCCCTGCTCACTCCACGGTATTACCCAATACTGCCGAATTATCAACGATGTTGACCTCAACAATTCGTTTAAATATTCCTATGCTTTCTGCGGCTATGGATACCGTAACTGAAGCCAGCCTGGCAATCGCTCTAGCACAGGAAGGCGGTATCGGTTTTATTCACAAAAATATGTCAATTGAACGCCAGGCGGAAGAAGTTCGTCGGGTGAAAAGACATGAAAGCGGTATTGTTAGCGATCCAATCACCGTAACGCCGGAAACTACCGTTCGTGAAGTAAAAGAGCTGGCGTTGATTAATGGCTTTGCCGGTTATCCGGTGGTGGCAAAAAATAATGAACTGGTAGGTATTATCACCGGTCGTGATGTACGTTTTGTCACCGATCTTAACCAACCGGTTAGCGCATGGATGACGCCAAAAGAGCGTCTGGTAACGGTTAATGAAACTGAAGCTACCGATCGTGAAACCGTATTCCAAAAAATGCATGAAAAGCGCGTAGAAAAAGCACTGGTGGTTGACGATAAATTCCATCTGCGCGGTATGATCACCGTGAAAGATTTCCAGAAAGCCGAACGTAAACCTAACGCCAGTAAAGACGAACTGGGCCGTTTACGCGTAGGTGCCGCCGTGGGTGCCGGTGCCGGTAATGAAGAGCGTGTTGCTGCACTGGTTGAAGCTGGTGTTGACGTTCTGTTGATCGACTCCTCTCACGGTCATTCTGAAGGGGTATTACAGCGCATTCGTGAAACGCGTGCTGCTTATCCTGATTTACAAATTATTGGCGGTAACGTAGCGACCGCTGCGGGTGCACTGGCGCTGGCTCAGGCCGGTGTTAACGCAGTGAAAGTGGGTATTGGCCCAGGTTCTATCTGTACTACTCGTATTGTTACCGGCGTCGGTGTACCGCAAATTACCGCTATTGCTGATGCGGTGGAAGCGGTGGGTCACTTGGGTATTCCGGTGATTGCCGACGGTGGTATTCGCTTCTCTGGTGATATTGCTAAAGCCATTGCGGCAGGTGCTGCCTGCGTCATGGTCGGTTCGATGCTAGCCGGTACTGAAGAGTCCCCGGGGGAAATTGAACTGTATCAGGGCCGCTCTTTTAAATCTTATCGCGGTATGGGCTCGCTGGGTGCGATGTCTAAAGGTTCTTCAGACCGTTACTTCCAGACCGATAATGCGGCAGACAAATTAGTGCCGGAAGGTATTGAAGGTCGTGTGGCCTATAAAGGCCTGCTGAAAGTGATTATCCACCAACAAATGGGTGGATTACGTTCCTGTATGGGGCTGACCGGCTGTGGCACTATCGATGAACTACGTACCAAAGCGGAGTTTGTTCGTATTACCGGTGCTGGTATTCAGGAAAGTCATGTGCATGATGTGACCATCACTAAAGAGTCACCAAACTACCGTATGGGCTAATTCAGATCGCCTCTGAATGCCAATAAATTGAAGCGGGAGTGTGAGTTATCCATATTCACCTCTCGTATTCTTCTTGCCAACAACGCTATAATACCGGGCAATTTCTTCTTGTCCGGTCTGCTATCAGGCCTCACATTACCGTTTTTGGAAAGCGATACATGTCAAAAAACATTCATCAGCAACGCATTCTGATTCTGGATTTTGGTTCTCAGTACACTCAGTTAATTGCCCGCCGCGTCCGTGAAATCGGCGTTTATTGCGAACTTTGGGCATGGGACGTCAACGAAGCGCAAATTCGTGAATTCAATCCAACCGGCATTATCTTGTCCGGCAGCCCGGAAAGCACCACCGAAGCCGGAAGCCCGCGCGCACCGGAATACGTTTTTAACGCCGGTGTGCCTGTTCTGGGTATTTGCTATGGCATGCAAACCATGGCAATGCAGCTGGGTGGTAAGGTTCAGGGCTCCGACGAGCGTGAATTTGGTTACGCCAAAGTTGATATTATTAATGACAGCGAATTTGTTCGCGATATTCACGACTCTCTGTCAGCAGAAGGCAAATCACAGTTGGATGTGTGGATGAGCCATGGGGATAAAGTCACTGCTATCCCTGCCGGTTTTACTGCGGTTGCCAGCACTGATACCTGTCCTTTTGCCATTATGGCAAACGAAGAAAAACATTTTTACGGTCTGCAGTTCCACCCTGAGGTTACCCACACCAATCAGGGATTACGCTTGTTAAAACGTTTTGTGTTGGACATCTGCGGCTGCGAAGCGCTGTGGACTCCGGCATCCATTATTGATGACGCTATTGAGCGTATTCGTCAGCAGGTGGGTGAAGATGAAGTGATTCTCGGCCTGTCCGGCGGCGTTGACTCATCGGTAACGGCGATGCTGTTACATCGTGCCATCGGCAAGCGCTTAACCTGCGTATTTGTGGATAACGGCCTGCTGCGTCTGAATGAAGCAGAGCAGGTGATGGATATGTTTGGCGACCGTTTCGGCCTGAATATTATTCATGTACCCGCAGAGCAGCGTTTCCTGAGCGCGCTTGCTGGTATTAACGATCCTGAAGCCAAGCGCAAAGTGATTGGTCGCGTGTTTGTCGAAGTATTCGACGAAGAAGCCTCCAGGCAAACTAACGTGAAGTGGCTGGCACAGGGCACCATCTATCCTGACGTGATTGAGTCTGCCGCATCTGCGACGGGTAAAGCGCACGTGATTAAGTCTCACCACAATGTGGGCGGCTTACCGGAAGAGATGAAGATGGGGCTGGTTGAGCCGCTGAAAGAGCTGTTTAAAGATGAAGTGCGTAAGATTGGTTTAGAGCTGGGCTTGCCGTATGACATGCTGTACCGCCATCCATTCCCTGGCCCGGGTTTAGGGGTTCGCGTACTGGGTGAAGTGAAGAAAGAGTATTGTGATTTGCTGCGTCGTGCTGACGCCATTTTTATTGAAGAGCTGCATAAAGCGGACTTGTACAATAAAGTTAGTCAGGCATTCACCGTGTTCTTACCGGTTCGTTCTGTTGGTGTGATGGGTGATGGCCGTAAGTATGATTGGGTTGTTTCGCTGCGTGCGGTAGAAACTATCGACTTTATGACCGCTCACTGGGCACATTTACCGTATGACTTCCTTGGCCGGGTTTCTAATCGCATCATCAATGAAGTAAATGGTATTTCTCGTGTGGTTTATGATATTTCAGGTAAACCACCGGCGACGATTGAGTGGGAATAGTTTTATAACGTTCCATTAAGTCCCGTAAAGACTAAAAAAGCCAGTTTTATCATTATGATAGCTGGCTTTTTTGTTTCTGTTACATCCGGGGAAGTCCAGAGATGGTCAGCAAGAATACCGTAATTTTTGATGATATAAAAACAGGGGGTGCTTTAAAATGGGGTCGTATGTTGCTGGCGAGATTGTTGGTGAGCCGGATGATTGGTTATAACTTTACTAAATTGTGCAGGCACCGGCTGCGCAATCTGACTAATCGTCCTCCTGAACCGCGTCAGCGAAGTGGCAAATAACACACACAATCACAAACAGCGCCAAAAACGAAGTCGAAACCACATCAATTCCCGCCCCGCGGAACAGAATCCTCTGACCCAGTTCAACAAAGTGGGTAGTGGGTGCCAGTAACATAATATCCTGTACAAACTCAGGCTACTCTCCCGTGGCGTACTGCCGCCGGGTAGCATCTGTGACGGTAACAACACCAGAATCAGCAACATACCAAACTGCGCGCCAGCGTGGCTAAAAATATCCTCCTGAGATAGCTGAAAGAACAGATTGCCAGTCAGATAAGCAATAAAGATGATACGCTGCATCTGTATTGTAACTCAGGTCGTCAATCGGGGATGATTACAAGGGCAACTGATGATAACGGTTAAACACCACGGTTTTTTCAATCATCAGCAGAGTTATTATGTTGAAAATAGGATTAAACCGGAACAGACACAGGCACTTTATTAAACTCAAAAAGGAAATCCTGGTATTCTAACCTGATGAATTGAGAGAGTTATCGATATATTGAATTAAATAGTTATCAATTTAACTATATTAAAATTAATAATCATATTGATTATTTTTAATTGCCTCATGCAATATTCAACGGTGCCATTATTTTCGAGCGGCATGAATGAGAATCTGGCATGAGGTTTTTGTTTATTGAAACCAGACTGGGCCTCAGGTCAGTTCCAAATAGCGTGAATATAAACAGGTAACGCCTGTAATATACCAAAACATGGAGTTGTAAATGAAAGCGATAAAGCTCTTTTTGATGATCGGCGCGTTATCATGCAGTGCTGGTGCAATGGCCGCGTCTGTTGAACAAAGCTGTCTGAATTACGGTAAAAAGGTAATGAAAGATAATCCGGATATGGTGCATTTGTTAAAACAAGCCAAAATTGATCCATCAAGCGTTATGGTTGAACGTTTCGACGGTAAAGTTGGGAAACAGTTTGTTAGTACTGAGGTGACGGCTAAAATTAATAGCGCTCAGGAAAAATTAGGAACTATTTTTTGCCTGGTAAATAACGATTCACCTCTGTATTTCCATTATATTCCGGTTGAAGAGTAATCTGTTTCTGTCAGCTTAATTTAAAATAGCTCATCCAACCATAGTGTTGGATGAGCTGCATTTTGGCGAGAGCTGGAAGGAAATCTTATCTCTCAATTAACTGTTGCCAACTGTTTTTTAGCTGTTCCGCATTAGGGACGCTGTTGCAACTGGCCGGAAAATCTTTATTGGCTTTAGCTATATCTGCAATTTTTTCTGGCTGACACAGCTCATCCTGCCCTTTGGCAAAACCCTCTAAGTAAGCAGTGCGGTTAATTTCCGCTTCGCCATACCATTCAGATAAAACAGTATTATCTTTAACGCCGTTACCTGTGATGGCTTCATAGTGACCGATTTCAAACCATTTAGATGGTGGCCCGCTGTTATCTGAACTGTCAGGCATACCGTCTGGTGAACCGGAACAGCCGCTAATAAACAGCAGGGTACAAAATATCGTTATCATATGTTTCATCACATTGCCTTTGTCTTAACATTCCGGCGCATCATATCAGGATTGGACATCATATTGAAAACCTTACCCGGGACTATGACAGACCTAATTGTTCTTTTAGTGGCTTCAGATAACGGCGGCTAACCGGAATATGTTTTCCAGTACGGGTGATAACTTCGGCAGAACCATTCTCTAACAGCTGAATTTCTCTGACCTGATCGAGATTGATTAAATACTGGCGGTGGCAGCGGATAAAAGAGGTCTTTTCTTCCAAAATTTTCAGCGTAAGCTGAGTGTAGCCACTTTGTGTCGTCCCTACAACGTGAACACCGCTGAGTTCGGAACTTAAATATTCTACCTCTTCCAGACGAAGTAAAAATATGCGGTTATGCCCGTAACAGGGAATATGTTTTAGAGTGGTATCAGTGATTAGCTGTAAATTATTATTTACGTATTTGGCGTTTTTTAACCGTGCAATGGTCTTACAAAGACGCTGAAGGTCGACGGGTTTTAACAGATAATCAAAAGCGTGTTGTTCAAACGCTTTTATCGCATATTCATCAAATGCGGTGACAAAAACGATGTGGGGCATGTTGGCCGGATCGAGCATGGTAGCCATTTCTAAACCGTTAATTTTGGGCATTTGAATGTCCAGAAAAACCACATCCGGTTGTAAACGATGGATGGTCTGAATCGCCTCTAAAGCATTGCTGCACTCACCAATGACGGTGAGATCGTCTACTTCTGAAAGTAGCTCGGCCAGCTCTTCTCGGGCAGGCTGTTCATCGTCAACAATAATTGCTCTAAGCATAAACCCTCCATTGATTTCTCTTAGTTTAACATGATGGAGGTTATCTGCGAATTCTCGTCATTGAAGACAGTCTTCAGCAGAGGTTTTTTTAGTTTTTCAGGGAGAGATTTGTAGAGTAAAAATATATTTACAAAATTGGATTTAAAAGTTTACACTCTGTTTGTGCTATTCTATTTCTATAACTATCTGGTGTTTTTGCCGCTAACTGGAGCGGTGATTTAAGGAACTAATATGATTATGCAGAAAGATGTACTTAATAACGTCAATATCAGTGCAGAGCAGGTTTTAATTACACCAGAAGAACTGAAAGCACGATACCCACTGAGTACCAGTGACGAAGTCAATATTTCTGCTGCGCGTCAGACAATAGCAGATATTTTACACGGCCGTGACGATCGTTTGCTAGTGGTGTGTGGCCCTTGTTCTATTCACGATCCGGATGCGGCAATCGACTATGCACATCGCCTGAAGAAACTGGCGGATGAAATACAGGATCGCCTGTACATTGTGATGCGGGTTTACTTTGAAAAGCCAAGAACTACCGTCGGCTGGAAAGGGCTGATTAACGATCCTCATATGGACGGCTCATTTGATGTGGAGCATGGCCTACACCTTGCCCGCCAATTATTGCTGAAGCTGGTTGACATGGGGTTACCTCTGGCAACCGAAGCATTAGATCCAAATAGTCCGCAATACCTGGGCGATCTGTTCAGCTGGTCAGCTATTGGTGCGCGTACTACAGAATCACAAACCCACCGCGAAATGGCCTCTGGTCTGTCAATGCCGGTGGGCTTTAAAAACGGTACCGACGGTAGCCTGGGAACCGCAATTAACGCGATGAAAGCCGCTTCTATGCCGCATCGCTTTATGGGGATTAATCAGTCTGGTCAGGTTTGTCTGCTACAGACTCAGGGCAACCCAAACGGTCATATTATTCTGCGTGGTGGTAAGACGCCAAACTACGAAGCGGAACACGTTCAGGCTTGTGAAGAGCAGATGCGTAAAGCAGGGCTTAACCCGGCGCTAATGATTGACTGTAGCCACGGTAATTCCAATAAAGATTTCCGCCGTCAGGCTGACGTAGTTTACTCCATACTGGAGCAAATTAAGGCCGGTAACCGTTCTATCATTGGCATGATGCTGGAAAGTAACATCAATGAAGGTAATCAATCATCGGAACAACCAAGAGCCAATATGTGCTACGGAGTTTCGGTAACCGATGCCTGTATCAATTGGGAAACGACCGATACCTTACTACGCAAAGTTCATCAGGAACTCAAAGAGAAAACCTTAGTTTGTCCGTGATTTGTAGTGATATTTGTTGATATATTAACCCGCTATATTACGTCGCCTTTGGGCGACGTAATTATTGTTTGATGGCGAAGTCTGATGATTCAGTTTTATGTTTTAAAATAGTTTATCGGAGGGAGGGGCTTCCGTGGGGGGCGACTTGGCGCAAGCGCTGGCCCGCAAGGTGTTTCATAACTACCTGTAGGAAGACCCGACCCGACGCACTCTAATGCTAAGTACAAATGGTCTTCCGGCCGGGCACATAGATGATATGGGCATCATGTTATTACGGCCGGAATATTCTCTGAAGTTGAGTGCTTATAAAAACAAGACCACATCCTTACCCCAGGAGAACTACACACAATGGTGGCGGAACTAACAACACTGCGCGATCAGATCGACGAGGTTGATAAAGCCCTGCTAAAGCTACTGGCTAAACGATTAGATTTGGTAGCAGAAGTAGGTGAAGTAAAAAACCAGCATGGGTTACCTATTTACGTGCCTGAGCGTGAGAGCAGTATGCTGGCTTCCCGCCGCAAAGAGGCCGCTGATTTAGGTGTTCCTCCCGATTTGATTGAAGATGTACTGCGCCGGATTATGCGTGAATCCTATTCCAGTGAAAACGATAAAGGTTTTAAAACATTAAAGCCGGAGATGGGGCCAATAGTGATTGTGGGTGGTAACGGCAAGATGGGGCAGTTGTTCAGTAAGCTGTTTCAACTTTCCGGTTATCAGGTTCGGGTACTGGAACAGCAAGACTGGGAGAGAGCCGAGCTCATTCTCTCCGGTGCCGGTATGGTGATCGTCAGTGTGCCTATTCACATTACCGAACATATTATCCAGCGTTTACCAAAGCTGCCTGATGATTGCATTCTGGTGGATATTGCGTCGATAAAAAATCAACCGCTACAGGCAATGCTGGAAGTGCATCAGGGGCCGGTATTAGGCCTGCATCCCATGTTTGGACCTGATGTTGGCAGTCTGGCAAAGCAGGTGATTGCATACTGCGATGGTCGGAAGCCGGAAAGCTACCAGTGGTTGCTGGAACAGCTTCAGGTCTGGGGGGCAAAGCTGCATGCCATTGATGCCGTAGAACATGACAAAAATATGGCCTTTATTCAGGCATTGCGCCACTTTGCAACCTTCACCTATGGCTTAAACCTGTCTCAGGAAAAAGTAAATCTGGAGCAGCTATTATCGTTGTCTTCTCCCATTTACCGTTTGGAACTGGCCATGATTGGTCGCTTATTTGCTCAGGATGCTCAACTGTATGCGGATATTATTATGTCGTCGCAGGACAATCTGGCACTGATTAAGCGCTATTATCACTGTTTTGGCGAGGCGGTTAAATTAATTGAAACCGGTGATAAGAGCGAGTTTATTGAGAGCTTTAATCAGGTGAAGAGCTGGTTTGGTGATTATGCGGCGCGCTTCTTAAACGAAAGCCGAACGCTGTTACGTCAGGCCAACGATAGTAGGCAGTAAGTCAAAACGATCTTTCTTTATCGCCACGCCGGTCCGGCGTGGCGCATTTCTCGTTATACCATGACTTCCGGCATGTTTCTGCCATAGTAAATTTCCTGCATCTCTTTGCGCAGTAAACGAGTGATATGTTGACGTTCGTGCTGATCCAGATCTTCCGGTCTGGCATTAAACAGATAATGGTCAAGATCGAACTCTTTTAGCATCATCTTGGTATGGAAGATATTTTCCTGATACACATTCACATCCACCATATGATAGAGGGATGTAATGTCATCCGTCATAAAGTTCTGAATCGAATTAATCTTATGGTCGATATAGTATTTTACCCCGTTGATATCACGGGTAAAACCGCGAACCCGATAGTCCAGCGTCACAATATCTGATTCCAACTGGTGGATAAGGTAGTTCAACGCTTTAAGCGGAGAGATCACCCCACAGGTTGAAACTTCAATATCGGCCCGAAAGGTACACAGGCCGCCCTGAGGATGGCTTTCAGGATAGGTATGGACACAGATATGGCTTTTATCTAAATGGGCCACGACAGAGTCAGGCAAAGGACCAGGGTGTTCTGACTGATCCACCAGGCTCGGATCCATTGGTTCTTCACTGATCAAAATAGTGACGCTGGCCCCTTGCGGGTCATAATCCTGACGGGCAATATTCAAAATATTAGCCCCGATAATAGAACAGGTTTCCGTCAGAATTTCAGTCAGCCGATTTGCATTATATTGTTCGTCAATATAAGCAATGTATTGCTCTCTGTCATAATCCGTTTTGGCATAACAGATATCGTAGATACAAAAACCCAGGCTTTTGGTTAAATTATTGAAGCCGTGCAGTTTTAGCTTATGCAATTTGGTTCACCGCCTTATGTTTTATGGTTAAAGAAAGCTGTGTTATTTATTCAGGGCATCCAGTAGATACTGGGGCAGGGCGAAGCTGCCAACGTGTATGGCTGGATTATAGTAACGGCAATGAATCCCCAGCGTTTTAAAACGTGACTCCAGCGTCGCCAAATCATGCTGACGTAACAGCGGATTTTGACTGGCCCAGGCGAAAGTCATAATGCCGCCATAATAGGTAGGAATTGCCGCCTGATAGAAGCTGGCATCTTCAAAATAGGTAGAAAGCTTCTGGTGGCTGTTAACCGCTTCGTCCTGCTGTAAAAAGCACACGCCGTTTTGGGCAACAAAGATGCCGTTTTCATTCAGGCAGCGAGCACAGCCCTGATAAAACTCAGAGGTAAACAGGCTCTCTCCCGGACCAATTGGATCGGTACAGTCAGAAATGATGACGTCAAACTTCAGATCGGTTTGGTTAACAAAGTTTATGCCATCTTCAATCACTAAATTGAAACGAGGGTCTTCATAGGCCCCGGCGTTGTGGTTTGGCAGGTATTCCCGGCAAAATTCAACGACGTTTTCGTCAATTTCCACCATGGTGATATGTTCAACGCTCTGGTGGCGGCATACTTCACGCAACATTCCACCATCACCACCGCCGATAATCAAAATCCGCTTGGCTTTACCATGAGCCAGAATAGGGACATGGGCCATCATTTCATGGTAGATAAACTCATCGCGCTCGGTGGTTTGTATCACGCCATCCAGCGCCATCACTCTGCCCATCAGGTCATTCTCAAAAATGATCAAATCCTGATGCTCCGTTTTGCTGTGATATAACGTTTTATTAATAGAAAAAAACTGACCAAAGCCGCTGTACAGGGTTTCAAACCAGGTTTTTTTATCTGACATCACCGCTAATCCTCCGGGCCGGATGAAAAAAGTTAGCGCAATATAATAGCGAACTGATGGGTATTATGCACGATTAATGGCTATTTAATTGTTTTAATAAGGAAATTAATTAGAATCTGGCTAATTGGGAAACGCGATTACTTCCGCCGGGAAAAACGGTGGAAAGGGAAATCAGAAGATGGATACGACCGATAAACTTAAATGCGTGGTTTACCTGAATTAATTATTCATGATACCAAATGAGTCTTTGGCTAATGCGGCACACTTCTTATCTTTATCAACCGGGATATGGCTCAAATCGTCATAACTTGACTGGCCTAATTGCTCCATATTTATTTGGTTGTAGTTCGCCAGATCCCAATGATTTTGTTGAGCAAAATAGATCAAAGCTCGCTTTATTTCAGGGATAGGCAGATCTTTATACCCGCACTCTTTTTTCAGATAGAAAAATACCGCCGTAAGATCGGCAAGCTCTTCTGCTTCTGATTCTGTTAATGCCTGACAGGTAGATGAAAACCCAATAAGCGACAGCAATAATAATGGTAAATTAAAACGAGATTTGTTGTTCATTGGCTAGCTAATAAGTTCATTAAGGTAATGACGGTATCATACAGTTAGAGGATGACAAATCTTTTTATACCGTTGTGATACAGCGAATTCTATCTATTCATTCTGATAGAGAACCTGCGGTTTTGTCCAGTTAAGGCACAATTTTAATTGTTACTATCCGCTTTATAAGATTTTCACAAACTGACAAAAGTTACTGCCTGAAAGCATTCAGACAGCACTACTTAACTATGGTAGCGATAGTCGGAAGGGGTGGTAGAGAACATTTTTTTGAATGCCCGGGTAAAGCTTTGTTGGGAATCAAACTGATACTGATAGGCGATTTCTGCAATGCTTCTTTTACTCTGTTTTAGCTCTGAGGCCGCGCTTTGTAAGCGTTTTTTGCGGATATAATAAGCCAGAGAGTCGCCGGTAATATCTTTAAATAGCCGCTGCAAATGCCATTGGGAATAACCTGATTTTGACGCTACGCGTTTTACATTAAGTGGTTCTTCCAGATGACTTTCAATCCAGTAAACCAGATCCTGAATAATGCTGGTTTGAATCATGATTTATTTCCTTCCATTTTGTTATTTATGGATATTGCAACCTGTTTAACTTCATAGGCGCGTCGAAACGTGTCGAGAGCGTTTTCTGCCTGACGCTGAACCTCTTCTTCACGGACATCAGAGAGCGCTCCACGTAGCTGTTTATCAATCAGCCCGGACTCAAGTAACCCCTTAAACTGCACGGCGGTAGTGAAAGGGTCAGCACGACGCAAAATGCCGTGTTCCATAAGCGATTTAAGATGCGTTGATATCTCCATCCAGCCCTTTTGTGGACCTTGTTGATATATCAGTTCGTCAATACCGGTGTGTTCACACTCGGCAATGATCATGCGGGTAATTCTCATCATCACTGGTGACAGATGCAGATTCAGATAGCTGATGCCAAAATTGTGTAACGCCTTTCAGCAATCGATTTCCCGGTTTTGTAACTGTGCAGTGGTGTTAATAATGGCCTGAGTATAGGTATGAACCGCATGGTCAATTACATTCATAAACAACTCTTGTTTAGAGCAGAAGTACTTATACAGAGTAGCTTTGGAACAACCAATACACTCATTAACTTCATCCATGGAAGTGCGCTCATAGCCATTGTTCAGAAAGATATCTGTTGCTTTCTGAAGAATATAAGTTCGACGATCTTCTTTGTGCGGTCCCATTTTCCCCTCATATTCGTACTGTACTGTACTGTACGGTACAGTATTTTATTGAAAAGAAAGAATCAACTGTAATAGCACTAAAAATCAAAAGAGGATAAGTGTGTGAATTTATTGAAATGAGTTGGTTCTGCTTATGCTTATGCTGCTACAAGAAGTCGGTAGCCAACATGCTTCTTACTATCGTGTTATTGCAGCTAACTCTAACGATGATTCAAATAACTGGCGTATTGCCGCAGAGATTTACCGTTAATCTCTGATGGTTAAACCTCGCGATGGATAACCTGCCGCCCGACAGGTATCCGGCTTAGTGATAGCTTCTCCCTCCTGAAAATCCAGCGTATGATAAGCAAAATGTAATATCCTGAAGGATGAAAGCCATGAAGCTATCTTCGATACTGACTGCTGCACTGCTCGCTTTTAGTCTTAACTCTGCTTATGCCATTACTGAAATTATTAACACCGGACAAGCTGAAAAGATGAATCTGATTAGTTTGGGTGTGATCAGTGATATGGTAAGAGTTGAAACGTTAGATCAGGCGGTGCAGGCCATAGGAGAAAAGGCAGAAAAAGCCGGAGCGTCCTATTTTCGTGTTATAGGTGCTCGCTCTTTTGATACTTCGCCTTACTGGCAGGTTTCTGCTGAAATTTATAAGTAGTTAAGAATTTGGTGATAATAAAGCCCGCCGGTGTAGGCGGGCTTTTTAGTGGTTATCGAGTGATGTTTTTAAACTGACGAGTGGTATCCGTTAGTGCCACTTCCGTTGGCAGACGTTCCATTGAGCTGGCGCCATAGAAACCGTCACAATCCGGGCAGTTTGCCAGAATATAGTGTGCATCTTCCGGAGAGGAGATTGGGCCACCATGGCAAAGTACAATAATGTCTTTGCGTATGGTTTTAGCCGCTTTAGCCCAGGCATTGATCACCGGGACGCAATCTTCCAGCTTCATGGCGGTTTCTGCGCCAATGTTACCACCGGTAGTCAGGCCCATATGAGGAACGATGATATCTGCACCGGCTTCCGTCATGGCAATGGCGTCCGCCTCACTGAATACATATGGGGTAGTCAGCAAGCCTTTTTGATGCGCCTTGCGGATCATCTCAACTTCCAGTCCATATCCCATGCCGGTTTCTTCAAGATTGGCTCTGAAATTACCATCAATTAAACCCACAGTAGGGAAGTTTTGTACGCCAGAAAAGCCAACCCGTGCAACGTCATCTAAAAATACATCAAGATTAACAAAAGGGTCAGTACCGTTAACGCCGGCTAAAACCGGGGTATTTTTCACTACCGGTAATACCTCTTTAGCCATTTCCATCACGATATCGTTAGCATTACCGTAGGCCAGTAAGCCCGCTAAAGATCCCCGACCCGCCATGCGATAGCGCCCTGAGTTATAAATAACGATCAGGTCAATACCTCCCGCTTCTTCACACTTAGCAGACAACCCGGTACCGGCACCACCGCCGATAATGGGTTCTTTACGTGCAATCATGGCGTGGAATTTTTGCAATAGCTCTTCACGAGTGAAACGTGACATAGGGACTCCTTATTTTTTGTTCCAGATTTGATTAAAATGGTTAACCGCTTCATCGGCAAAACGCGGATCGTTAATATTGTAAGGAACGCGTATCAGGCGACGACGTTCAGTCTGGATTACGGTTTTTTCCAGCGCCTCAAACAGGGCGGCATCATTTTCCGGTGACCAGAATAACTGGCCCGGTGCATCCAGAGCAGAAACCCCACCTTCAGGTATCAGAAAACGAACTTCGCCATTACAGGCATTCAGCTTGCGACCAATCCATTCACCCATTTGCTGATTCTCTTCTTTGGTGGTGCGCATTAGCGTTACCTGAGCGTTGTGAGGGTAGAACAGACGATCTTTATAGTGGGCCGGTATGGTCTTGGGGTTGCCGAAATTAACCATGTCCAGTGTGCCACAAGAACCTACATAAGGCAGCTCGGTTTGGGCCACAACATCCAGACGGTCAGGGCCACAGGCTAGTACTCCGCCAAACAGCAGATCGCAGATTTCGGTGGTTGTGATGTCCAGCAGACCATCCAGCAAATGGCTGGCAGCCAGTTTTTCCATTGCGGTGCCGCCGGTTCCGGTTGCGTGGAAAGTCAGGCAGTCAAACTTATCGATTAATTGGGCTGAAATAGTTTGCATACAGGGGGTTGTTACGCCAAACATGGTTAAACCCAGAGCCGGTTTCTCATTTTTTACTTCAGGAATAACAAATTTCACTGCACCGGCAATACTATGGGCCGCATTTGCCAGCACCTGACGGGATATGCGATTCAGGCCAGCAATATCGGTAACCGAATAGAGCATAGCGATATCGCTGGCACCAATGTAGTTTGATACATCGCCAGAAGCCATGGTGGATACCATTAACTTAGGCAAACCAATGGGCAGAGCTTGCATCGCCGGGGTAATTAGCGATGTACCGCCCGAGCCGCCCAGTCCAATAATTCCTGCTACATCATCCCGGGATAACATAAATTTTTCAAAAGCTTGTGCCATAGCCACCATCGATTTTCCACGGTCGCCGCAAAACACACTGGCAGCCCCCTGAGGATGGTGATTGGCAATTTCCCCGGCAGAAAAGGTCGTGTCAAAATGGCTATCTGGAGATTTGGTTGATAAATCAACGGTAGTGACTAAAAGGTCAGTTGCATTAATCAGGTCGCGAATGTAAAAAGCTTCTTCACTTTTTGTATCAAAAGTCGTTGCAACATAAACAGTTTTTCTTTTCATCGTAACACTTCCTTGGCTCTGAATTTATTTAGACGAGGTAATAGGTTAGTAAACGTCACATACTGTACCCCATGTATGTAAAATAGCCATAATGAGACTAAAGTATCATATTAAAAATGAGAAATGACTTACAAAATGAAAAAAAAGTCGCTTCAAATGAAGGGCAATCAACATTAACTCGTGCTCGGGCCCGTACATTAAATAAGCTGATTTCCACCGCGCTGGAAATGCTTGAGCAAGGGTGGTTTCCTTCTATTACCGAGTTGGCGCATGCTGCGGGTGTATCCCGTGCTACTGCTTATCGCTATTTTCCGACTCAAAGTGCTCTGGTCTCGACGATTGTCGATGAAAGTTTAGGGCCAATACAAGAGTGGCGTCCTCAACAAGATACTGTCAGTGAAAGAATTTCTGCTTTATTGTCGTTTGCCTACCCTCAGATGGAAAAGCATGAAGGTGCATTGCGGGCAGCGCTACGGGTCTCTTTGCAGCAGTGGGCTGATTTACGCGCCCGGCGGCTGGATAAAGAAGTGGATAAAGAGAAACTGTTTGTTCGGGGTAACCGTAAACGTTTAGTGGAAATGGCGGCTGAACCGCTGAAGAACCAGATAGCGGAAGCGGATTTGAATCGTATGAAACATGCCTTTTCGCTCATTTATGGCTCGGAAGTTTTTCTGGTGTTTAAGGATATCTGGAACCTGGAATCAGACCAAATTCAGGATATCGTTCAATGGATGGGAAAAGCCATTGTTCGTCAGGTAGAAGAAGATGCCGGGTTAAAAAATTAATTTTCAGGCCGGTTGATTCCTTAGTTAACTGGCTGTTTTTTATACATAAATCGCTTAATTCAACAAGAGCGGTAGCCAAAGCGCGCATCGCGCCAGCGGAAGAGTTGTGATAAACTCCGGTGCTTTCTTTCAGCCAAAGGATCTACGTTCAGGCAAACTGATCGGATTTTTCTATGAAACACATTGTTGAAGTTATGATTTCCGAGCAAGACGTAAAAGCACGTATTGCTGAACTCGCCACCCAAATTAATCAACATTATCGCGATAGCGGCAAAGAGCTGGTTCTGGTCGGGCTATTGCGGGGTTCTTTTATCTTTATGGCAGACCTGTGCCGTATGATCACGGTAAATCACGAAGTCGATTTTATGACGGCTTCCAGCTATGGCAATAGCATGAACAGCAATCGTGACGTTAAAATTCTGAAAGATCTGGATGAAGATATTCGTGGTAAAGATGTGCTGATTGTTGAAGACATCATTGATACCGGTTATACCCTGACCAAAGTACGTGAAATTTTGCAGTTGCGTGAGCCTAACTCGATTGCGCTTTGTACCCTGTTGGATAAGCCATCCCGCCGTGAAGTCCCGGTACCCATTGACTATATTGGTTTTTCTATTGAAGACGAATTTGTGGTTGGCTACGGTATTGATTACGCGCAGCGCTATCGCCATTTACCTTATGTGGGTAAGGTTGTGCTGCTGGATGAGTAATTTCCGGTAAAATAAAAGCGGAATAGCCATTGTTTAGCCATTCCGCTTTTATCGTATTAGCGCTGAAGACTATTTAGCGTCTGTCAGGAGCAAATTAGATATCGCTTTGCGATACAGTAATTCAAGCGATTCACGGCTATTAGCGCTGACTTCCAGATCGCGTAATCTGCCGTCCTGCATACCGTATACCCATCCATGAATCAGCACTTTTTGCCCGCGTTTCCAGGCAGATTGAACGATAGTTGAGTGGCCCAGGTTATACACTTGTTCAACCACGTTAATTTCGCTGAGCAGGTCGGCACGTTTTTCCGGTGGTAGTTCACCAATCAGTGAACTGTGTTTATACCAGAGGTCACGAATGTGTAGTAACCAGTTATTAATCAGGCCCAGTTCCGGGTTGTTAATTGCTGCTGTTACACCACCACAATCGTAGTGACCGCAAATAATAATGTGTTCCACTTCCAGAACTTCAACGGCGTACTGGACTACGGACAAGCAGTTAAGGTCGGTATGGATGACCAGGTTAGCAACATTACGGTGTACAAACAGTTCGCCAGGTTCCAGACCGGTTAACCGTTCTGCAGGAACACGACTGTCCGAGCAACCAATCCATAAAAAGCGTGGCCGTTGTGCTAATGCCAAACGCTCAAAAAATTCGGGGTCGTCCTTGCTGATACTGGCTGACCAGACCTCATTATTATGCATTAGTCGTTCTATTTCTTTCATACAGTTTAATAGCTCGTAGTTTTTAATGGCGTTAATATTAAGGTAATGGTGGAACTTGTCAAAACAGAACCACGGATTGACTATCGTTTATGGTGTTGCAGGTTATTCATGCCGATGGTGCGGGCGTCTATGGCCATTCAGTGAAAAATAGTCTGCTCGATCCGGTTGGGGCAGTGAGATAACAGCAATAGGATTATGTTATACCCGATTGATATGTTTCAAAAGTGTTAATTTTTAATTTGTTAACTTTTGATGTAACGATTAAGCTGGCACTATAAAGAACGATTGCATTTTGCGGTCGGTTGCTATTTTTTACACTGATACAAGGTAATCCCTAATTTATGACATACGCGTTGGAGTTATCGCAATTAAGTAAAGTTTACGCCGGAGGCGTAAAGGCGTTGCGAGGCATAAATCTGAACGTGGAAGCCGGCGATTTTTATGCGCTGCTTGGCCCTAATGGAGCCGGTAAATCCACAACAATTGGCATTATCAGCTCTCTGGTGAATAAAAGCGCAGGTCATGTGCGTGTGTTTGGCTATGACATTGATAATGACTTAGTGAATGCCAAGCGCCAGTTGGGCCTGGTTCCTCAGGAATTTAACTTTAACCCGTTCGAAACGGTTATGCAGATTGTGATAACCCAGGCGGGTTATTATGGCGTTCCCCGTCAGGAAGCGTTGGCCCGGGCTAAAATTTATCTGCAACGTTTAGAACTGTGGGAAAAGCGCAATGAGAAAGCCATGCGCCTTTCCGGCGGAATGAAACGCCGGCTGATGATTGCCCGTGCGTTAATGCATCAACCAAAACTATTAATTCTTGATGAGCCGACCGCCGGTGTTGATATTGAACTGCGCCGCTCAATGTGGCAGTTCCTGAAGGAGCTGAATCAGCAGGGGATTACCATTATTCTCACCACTCACTATCTGGAAGAGGCAGAAATGCTGTGCCGCAATATCGGTATTATTCGTCAGGGTGAACTGGTGGAAAATACCTCAATGCGCGAGCTGCTGGCGAAACTGAAATCAGAAACCTTTATTCTCGACTTAGCGCCAAAGAGCCCCATACCTCATCTGGAGGGCTACATCAGCCGTTTGCTGGACACTTCCACATTAGAAGTGGAAGTAGAAAGAGAGCAGGGTTTGAATAGCGTATTTGCTCAATTGAGCGCTCAGGGTGTTTCTGTGTTGAGTATGCGTAATAAGGCCAACCGGCTCGAAGAGTTATTTGTTCATCTGGTTAATGATTATAAGGAAGAGGCGGAATGATGAATCTCTACTGGATAGCGTTAAAAAGTATCTGGATAAAAGAGGTCACTCGTTTCGGCCGTATCTGGGTGCAGACTCTGGTTCCACCAGTGATCACCATGACGCTCTATTTTATTATCTTTGGTAACCTGATTGGTTCACGTATTGGTGATATGCAGGGCGTAGACTACATGCAGTTTATCGTTCCCGGTCTGATTATGATGTCAGTGATTACCAACTCCTATTCCAACGTAGCCTCATCATTCTTCGGTGCAAAATATCAGCACAGCATTGAAGAGCTGCTGGTTGCTCCGGTACCGACGCACATTATTATTTTAGGTTTTGTGGGGGGCGGTGTTGCCCGCGGTATTTGCGTGGGTGTGTTGGTTACTTTGGTATCACTGTTTTTTGTCTCGCTGGAGATTCATTCCTGGTGGGTCATTGCTGTAACGCTGTTGTTAACCTCAGTGCTGTTTTCATTAGGCGGTTTGGTGAATGCTATTTTCGCTGAAACCTTTGATGATATTAGCATTGTCCCTACCTTCGTGTTGACCCCGTTGACCTATCTGGGTGGCGTGTTTTATTCGTTAACGCTGCTTCCTCCGGTATGGCAGATGATATCGAAGGTAAACCCAATCGTTTATATGATAAGCGGTTTCCGTTACGGTTTTCTCGGTATTTCGGACGTATCGCTGATCCTGACTTTTGGGGTGCTGATTGCGTTTACTGTGGCATTTTATCTGTTAAGCTGGTGGTTAATTTCACGTGGGCGTGGTCTGCGTAGCTAACGATTTTGAGGTTGTGCTGAACCCAAATTTAAATGCGGTCTGAATCAAATCACATTTATCTTTGGGTTCTGCCATAAAAGCCGGTCAGAAAAGGATTCAGGGATGAGGATTTTCAGTACCCTAATAGTGCTTCTGTTTATGTCTGGCATTTTTATCTTTTTCAGCGGTTCTCTTCAGTCTGATGGTCAGGTACCGCTGCCAACAGAAACGCCCCCGGTTACAGTTAAAAAGCAGACTAATCAAGCGCTGGCATTAAGCGCCGAAGACCAGATAGGAAAAACGCGCTATTACGATCCGGCTTATGTTTCGCTGTCCTATCCCGGTGGGGATGTTGATATTGAACGGGGTGTCTGTTCTGATGTTGTGATCCGGGCTTTACGTCAGCAGGGGGCGGATTTACAACAACGGGTTCATCAGGATATGAAAACGAATTTTTCGTCTTATCCTCGTATCTGGGGATTGAAGAAACCCGACACAAATATTGATCATCGACGTGTGCCGAATCTTGAAACTTATTTTAAACGGCATAAAATGGAGCAGCCAGTCTCACTCAATGCAAGGGATTACTTACCCGGTGACATTGTTTCCTGGCGTTTGGATAATGGACTACCCCATATAGGTATTGTGACCGACCGTTATACTCGCGAAGGCAGGCCGTTGGTTGTTCACAATATAGGTTCCGGAGCTCGGGCTGAAGATATTCTGTTTTTATGGAAAATTAATGGGCATTATCGCTATTTTAATAATTAGTGCTATGTGTGGTGTGCCAAGCCTGTAATAGGGTGTTTTATTTCATAATTACATAAGAAAAATTTTATTATTCAGTTCTACTATTTCTGGTGTTTTTGTATTCCTATAAGAAAAATATAACTTATGCGCCTTAAGTCTCTTCTCATTACGCTGATTACATTACCTTTATTTATCTTTTCGGCCTGTTCTTTGGCGGAAGATGAACCGCAAGGCAATGATATAAAACCAGTCCAGGTACGCATTATTCGTGACAGCCAGATCATGGCTCAGGTTGGCAATGACATTATTAACGTGGGTAACCTGAATAAAGATCAGGAGATGATGGTTTACCCTCTAAGTCCGAATTATTATGAGTTTACTTTTGGTAATGCCCATGGGTTGATCCCAAAAGATGCGGTATTACCTCTCAGTAAATCCAAAAAAGTGCTGGGGTTGGCACTAACCGATCTGCAGAAGCTAAATCAGAACCTGATTACCATTCGCACAACAACGCTTTACGACCAGCCAAAAGATACCAGCAAAGTTTTTGGGGTATTGAATGAGAATTTACGCTATCCGATTCTTGGTCGTTTAAGGGGGGAGGATGGCTCTCTCTGGTATGAAATTAATATCGGTGATGATGCTAAATATATTCAGGCGGATGACTGTGAGCTGGATAACGGTGTTCCGGTACTGACTTATCACCATATTTTGCAGGACAGTGAGAATAAATACTTCCGCCATACGTCAACCACAACCTCAGTGGCGGCATTTGATAGTCAAATGGCCTATCTGAAGCAAGAAAATTATGAAACTATCAGCCTGTATCAGTTAGAAGGCTATCTGGATAATACCGTCAATATTCCTGCAAAGGCAGTAGTATTAACGTTTGATGATGGATTGAAATCGGTTCACCGCTACGCCTACCCCATCCTGAAAAAATATGAGCTTGAAGCAACGGCCTTTATTATTTCATCAAGAATTAAGCACAATCCTCAAACCTGGGATCCTAATACGTTGCAGTTTATGAGCATCAGTGAATTAAAACAGATTCAGGATGTTTTTGATATTCAATCGCATACTCATTTCCTGCATCGTTACTCCGATGATAAACGTCCGGTATTATTAAGTCGTGATGAGCATAATATTGAGCTGGATTTTGAGCGTTCCCGGCGGGCGCTAACGCAATTTAATCCACGGGTACAGTATATCTCTTACCCGTTTGGTGGATATAACGATAATGCTATTCAGGCGGCCAAACTGGCAGGTTACCGTCTGGCGGTGACCACCGTAAGAGGAAAGGTCAAGCCGGGGGATAATCCTTTTACTTTAAAACGCTTATATATCCTGAGTTCTGATAGCATTCAGGCAATGGCGGAACGCATTGCCAATACTCGCTCAGATATTAAGCCCATGGTGACAAAGCAATAGTCTATTAGTTGGGTATCAGTGTCAGTGCAATAGTATCGGTCATGTAACGGGTTTGATTTCTCCCGTTTGATTTTGCCTGGTATAACGCCAGATCGGCGCGCTGGAACAGTGACAGACGGTTATTGTCATAGCGCTGTTCACTGCTGCTGATACCAATGGAGATGGTGATATTGATCTGTTGCCCATTGGGCAGGTTGAATACATTGCGCTCTATTTTCTGACGGATCTCTTCTGCTATTTTTTGGGCTAATGGGATGGAGAAATCCGTCAGAATAGCGGCGAACTCTTCTCCGCCAATGCGGAAGAATTTTTGTCCGGAAGCCGTATAAGAATCCAGTATGCGGGCCATATCTTTTAATACCTTATCCCCTGCATCATGCCCATAGTTATCATTGACATGTTTAAAGTGGTCGATGTCCATCAACAGCAGGGCAGTGCCTCTTTTTGACTGGCTGACGCCTTGCATGGCCTGATCGAACACCCTGCGATTGAGTAAACCGGTAAGAAAATCCCGCTGTGCCTGCCCCTGATAAGTGATCATTTCTAACTTTTGTTGTTTTATATCTTTTAACAACATAAGGGAAAACTGTATGCCAAGAAATGATGAAAAGGTCATCATTACGCTGAATTTCATGATTTTATTAATATCTTGTGTAATCAGAAAAGAGCCTGAACAGATAAATACCAGGCTAATCATACTGAACAAAATGGCCCGATATAACAACGAGCGTTGAACATAATGTGAGCAAAGTGCCAGTGTGGTTCCCAGCAAACCATAAATCATAGAAATGAGTACCGCGGTGTCGTTAAAACTGATGGCCAGACGAGAAACTGAAATAATCAATGCGGTGATAAGCGTTGGAAGTGGACCAACATAACAGGCGATAATCACCAGTGGAATATGTCTGAGGTCGATAAAAGTATAATGTATGGTGGGAATAGCAAACTTCATTAAAACAAAGCATAACAAGCCGTTACATAAACCAATCTGTATTTTTTTACTCAGAGAAAGGCAGGCATCCAGAGGTGATGTAGTCAGTTTAGAAATAAAATAAAACCCAGTCAGCATAATGCTGATATTAATAATGATACCGTCAAAAAACATAGCAAAGTTCCAAATACCGGAGGTAATTTATATTTATATTGAATAATTGAAATTCATATTATAAGCATAGATAGGTAGTGGATTTTTGCAAAAGCCATAACGAAATTATGGGTAATATTTTGATGTTATATAAGAAACAGGCAGGTAATTATCTCAATACCCCGCCTGATAAGTGTTTATCGCCACTGTTATAGCTGTGCAACGAAATTGTTTATTCAGCAAACCAGCGCTCTAAACCGTCAGCGGATACCTGAGACAGAAGTGAAGAAAGCGTGACGCCATCAGGAAAAATCAGGTCCGGGGCAATGTCCGCCAGTGGGTAAAGCATAAACCCCCGATTGTGCATATCATAGTGAGGCACGGTCAGACGTGAGGTGTTAATGGTCTGATTACCAAACAGTAAAATATCCAGATCCAGAGTGCGTGGCCCCCAACGATGCGCTTTTCTTTCGCGCCCCTGATTCAGCTCAATGGCCTGAGTTGCATCAAGCAGGCTTTCGGCAGAGAGTTGGGTATCCAGTTCTACTACGGCATTCAGATAGTCAGGTTGATCTTGTGGTCCTAATGGTTTGGTTCGATATAACGGCGAGCAGGCAATCAGACGAGTTTGAGGGATCTGCTTTATAGCATCCAATGCCGCTTCAACCTGTGTCAGCGGTTGATTAAGATTACTGCCTAATGCGATAAATACCTGAGTCATGATCTCTGTCCATTATGCGATTAAGCCTCCGTTAGGAGGCTTAAATCAGAAAGTTATTGCGGTTTGGCCGTATTCTTGCGTGGCCGCCGCGACCGGCGATGGCGAGATGGTTCATCTCCCAGCGCGTTAAGCATGGTCTTCTGGCGTTGCATATCGGCCTGTTGGAACTCATCCCACCAGTGGCTAAGTTTTTGCACTTCACCTTTTTCAATGTCGGCTCTGAGCAATAATAAATCGAACGAAGCCCGAAATTTAGGGTGTTCCATCAGTTTATAGGCCTTTTTGCCCTGACGGCGCGGCAGACGTAGCTGCAATTGCCAGATATCACGCACTAACGAAGTAATACGTTTAGGAATGGCCAGCGTCATGCACTGTTCATCCAGAATATCATTCATAGCAAGGGCAAAAGCGTCATAATAGGCCAGACCACTTTCCTGAGTGAGCTTTTGAGCATGCTCAACCAGCGGGTACCACAGCATGGCTGCAAACAGGAACGCTGGATTGACGCGCTTGCCGTTTTGCAGCCGTTGGTCAGTGTTCTTCAGCACCTGGCCGAGGATCTTCTCCATATTGCTGTCGCCCTGCGGCGTAAAGTGCTTATCAATGAGCGGGAACAAAGCGTTAAACAGATGGTGTTCACGTAACAATTGATAAGTGGGATAACCGTGTCCGGCCTGTAATAGCTTTAACGCTTCTTCAAACAGTCGGGCAGGGGGAATCTCACGCAGCAAATGAGCTAAACGGGTAATCGGCTCTGCTGTTGCTGTCTCAATACGCATATCAAGCTTGGCGGCAAAACGAATTGCTCTGAGCATTCTCACCGGATCTTCACGATAGCGGGTTTCCGGATCGCCAATCAGACGAATAATGCCCTGTTGTAAATCTTGCAGCCCTCCGGTGAAATCGCGCAGGGTGAAATCATCGGCGCTGTAGTACAGGCTGTTAACGGTAAAATCGCGACGCTGGGCATCTTCAGTAATGGAACCGTAGACGTTATCACGTAGCAACATGCCATTATTAGCCTGTTGAGATTCATTTTTATCATTGTTATCGCTGTGTACGCCGCGGAAAGTCGCTACTTCGATAATCTCTGGCCCAAACATAATGTGAGCCAGACGGAAACGGCGGCCAATCAGACGGCAGTTGCGAAACAGTTTGCGTACCTGCTCGGGTGTCGCATTGGTGGTGATATCAAAATCTTTTGGCTTTTTATTTAGCAGCAGGTCGCGGACACCGCCGCCGACCAGATAGGCCTCATATCCCGATTTATTTAATCGGTACAGGACTTTCAGGGCATTATCGCTAATGTCCTTACGAGAAATGTTGTGCTGGGCACGTGGAATCACAACCACATCATCAGTGCTGTGGTTCTGTTCCTGTATGTCTGAATCAGACTCTCGGGTGAGTACCTTGCGGCAAAAATTAGCTACGCGGGTAAAAATAGGACACCTCGGTCATAGTGTATCTGTCAGTGATGAGCGGCGCCGTTCAGGATACTCATCAAATAATCAAATAGTAGTCAGTAAACCATATATGGTAAACGGCGGTCTATAATAGCTCACACTGAATCATTTGA
Source organism: Limnobaculum eriocheiris (assembly GCF_021010575.1). GTDB lineage: Bacteria > Pseudomonadota > Gammaproteobacteria > Enterobacterales > Enterobacteriaceae > Limnobaculum > Limnobaculum eriocheiris. The sequence goes on from NZ_JAJNAG010000002.1 coordinate 86,267, forward strand.
GAATGGAAAGTGTGTGGTCAGCTCCGGCGTTACGGGTATGCGGTTGTGGTCCCAATGGTCAATTCCCCATGTCAGTAACGCTTCAATGGATGCATCCTGCCAATCATCAGGCAGAGGTTGCCCTAAAAACAGCATAGCTTCCGCCAGTATTGTCAGGGGATGGTCAAGGGATAACGGTGGGGCATGGTTCTGCTTTGACAGCTTATGCCCCAGATGATCTAACGCCAGCGGCAGGTGGAAATAGTCGGGCTCCTTCCAGCCTAACTGGTGGTACAGGGCAATCTGTCGCACGGTTGGCTGAATTAAATCTGCACCCCGTACAATTTCTGTTACTCCCTGAAAGTGGTCATCCACCACCACGGCGAGATTATAAGCAAACAGCCCATCTTTACGATGGATAATAAAATCCTCACTGGCAAAAGCAGGTTCGGCTTTTAATATGCCCAGGTGTTTATCGTGAAATTGATAAACCGGTTGTGCCACATGTAGTCGTAAAGAGGCATCCTGAGAAGGCAAGGATAAGTTACGGCAGTGTCCATCATAAACGCCGTCGGACTGTTGAATTCTGGCGCGGGTGCAGTGGCAGTAGTAGCAACGATTTTGCTGATAAAGCTGATGCAGAATCTGGCGATAGATGTCACTGCGTTGAGACTGGTAGAGGACTTCACCATCCCAATGCAATCCATAATGTTCCAGGGTAGCTAAAATACGGGAAGCTGCGCCGGCTACTTCTCTGGGAGGGTCTATATCTTCGATACGAACGAACCAATCCCCGCGATTTGACCGTGCCTGCAAAAAACTGCCTAGCGCGGCAATCAGGGAACCAAAATGCAAATCTCCGGAAGGAGAGGGAGCAAAACGCCCCACATAACGATTAGTCATTAATGTGGTTGAACAGCCTGAATCCGTCATTGCGACTCCCTTGTTCTGCCATCAAAAGTTGGCAGAACCAATAAGGGAATCAGATGTAACGAACAGATTAACCTGCCATTTGTTTTTCGCGAATCTCAGCCAGCGTTTTACAGTCGATGCAAAGATCGGCAGTAGGACGGGCTTCAAGGCGGCGAATACCGATTTCAACGCCGCAGGATTCACAGTAACCAAAATCGTCTTCTGCGATTTTTTGCAGAGTCTTATCGATTTTTTTGATCAGTTTACGCTCACGATCGCGGTTACGTAGCTCCAGACTAAACTCTTCTTCCTGCGTCGCGCGGTCAGCAGGATCGGGGAAGTTAGCCGCTTCGTCTTGCATGTGGCTGACAGTACGATCGACTTCGTCTCTCAATTGGCCACGCCATGCTTCAAGAATCAGCTTGAAATGTTTAAGCTGGGCTTCGTTCATATATTCTTCTCCCGGCTTCTCTTTATAAGGCTCTAAGCCTGCGATAGCCAGGATACTTAAGGACGATGTTTTACGCTTTTGCCCTTCTTGCATTTTGCTTCTCCTACAAAATACGCGTTGTAGTTTTACACTAGAGAAAAAATCAGGCCGCTATAAATAACAGATGAAGATGAAGTTAGCAATTTTTCCTGCCTTAAGTATGACAATGCTGTGAAGAAACGCATGTTCATACTGGTGTAACTGCTGGTTATTTGACCAAAAATATCTTCTTTATAACTTTTTACCTGAAAATTTAACCTGTGACGGATACCGGACTTTGTAGTATCACCTCTGTTGGCGATAGTCTGGCTTTATAACAGACGACTTCGACACCGTGTTTCTTAACTTGTTCAAAAAGCTTTGCGTAAATTGGGTCAATATGTTGTGCCACTTTAACGCTATCAATTCCACTGTGTAGCACGGCAAAGAAAAGCATAGCCCGATGTCCATTTTCTGCCATTATTTGTAATTCACGCAGATGTTTTTGACCCCGGGTTGTGACGGCATCGGGAAAATAGCCACAATTTTGCTGTATCAGGGTGACCGATTTCACTTCAACATAGCATTTGGGGCGTTCAGGATGTTCCAGCAGAAAATCGATACGGCTGTTTTCATCACCGTAACGAACCTCACTGCGCAGCGAACTGTAACCGCTTAACTCTGCAATCCACTGGTTTTCCAGAGCTTCTTTCACCAGCACATTGGCCTGTAATGTATTAACACAAATCATATCGCCAGCCTGAGTTTGGGTGAGTTCCCATGAGTGAGGATATTTTCGCTTGGGGTTATCCGAGGTGGAGTACCAGACGGTATCGCCGGGTTCGGCACAGCCGGTCATGGCTCCGGTGTTAGCACAGTGTAGTGTGAGTTCTTCCCCCCGCGGGGTGATGACATCGGCAAGGAAACGCTTGTAGCGTTTGATTAGCGTGGCGGGTTGCAGTGGGGTGGTGAAGTTCATGGAAGATCCTGGTTTGGGATTAACGATATCGGGTAACCGTTAAAATTATCATTCGGGAATATTCCGACCGTAATGGCAGTATACCTATATCGTCTCCAGTGCGCGGTCGGAAGGGCCATATACTTAGCTCAGGAGTGCGTTGGGCCTGGCCGGGCTACGGGCGCTTCGTTGGCTTACGCCAAGTCGACCCCCACGCCCGTCTCTCCCAACGATTAATATTGTGAACAGATAGAGCTATTCATTTACGCGGAGTCGATTTTAACGCGGCTTATTATTCACCATGTGTCCAGTTTGGTAAATCAATGAAAGTTATCCTGTCGGTTGTTTTGGTGGCTGGTACACTATGGGCCGATAAAATTTATTTTGATACCTAAGTTATCTGATTGAGGTTATGCGTGTCTCTGCCGGTAAGTGAAGTTCTTCAGCCATTGCTTGATGCTTTGCAGCATTCTCCCTGTGTATTGTTGCAGGCGCCGCCCGGTGCGGGGAAGTCGACCTGGTTGCCGTTGAAGTTGCTTGAGCAGTCGTCCTGGCTGTCGGGGCGTATTATTATGCTGGAACCGCGTCGTCTGGCGGCTCGCAGTGTGGCGCAGCGGTTAGCACAGCAGTTGAACCAACCGGTGGGAGAGAGTATTGGCTATCGGATGCGTTCTGAGAGTTTGAGTGGACCGGAGACGCGTCTGGAAGTGGTAACCGAAGGGGTATTGATCCGTATGCTACAGCAGGATCCGATGCTGGAAGGGGTTTCGCTGGTGATTCTGGATGAATTTCATGAACGTAACTTACAGGCGGATTTGGCCCTCAGCTTATTGTTAGATGTTCAGAATGGCCTGCGGGATGATTTGAAACTGTTGATTATGTCGGCGACGCTGGATAATCAGCGGTTGCAGCAGTTTTTACCGGATGCGCCGGTGATTTCGGCTCAGGGGCGCAGTTTTCCCGTTGAGCGTCACTATCTGTCATTGCCCGTCAGTGGGTATTTTGAAGATAAGGTAGCTCAGGCCGTCAGACAAATAGTGAATCAACATCCGGGGTCGATGCTGCTGTTTTTGCCCGGAGTGGCAGAAATTCGTCGGGTGTATGATTTGTTATCCGGTAGTCTGGCCGATGATATCGACCTTTGCCCGCTGTATGGTGCCCTGTCTCTGGCGGAGCAGCAAAAAGCCATTTCTCCCTCGCCTTCAGGGCGTCGAAAAATAGTGCTGGCTACTAACATTGCCGAAACCAGCCTGACTATCGACGGTATTAATCTGGTGGTCGACAGTGGCCTTGAGCGGGTAGCCCGTTTCGATCCGCGAACCGGGCTGACTCGCTTAATCACCCAGCGTATTTCCAAAGCTTCCATGACGCAGCGGGCCGGACGGGCCGGTCGTTTATCCGCTGGCGCATGTTGGCATCTGTTTTCCCGCGAGCAGGGGGAGCGCGCCGCGGAACAGGGTGAAGCGGAAATTATGCAAAGTGATTTATCTGGCCTGACCATGGAATTACTGCAATGGGGATGTCGCGATATTCAGCAAATGCGCTGGTTGGATGCCCCTCCGGCTACGTCTCTGGCCGCCGCCCGACGCCTGTTGATTCTACTTAACGCTATTGACGAGCAGGGTAATATGACCCAAACAGGCCGTCAGATGGCAGAAACCGGTTGTGAACCGCGCTTAGCGGCCATGCTGGTTTATGCTACAAAACAAGGGCCAGAATCATTAGCTACTGCCCTGTTATTGACCGCCATCATAGAAGAACCCCCAAGGAATGGTCATAAAGATATTAGCTACTGGTTGATGCATCCTCAGGGAGCATGGACAAAACGTGCCAGACAACTGGGGCAGCGATTAAAATGTCGTAATAGCACGCCAGACGGTGATGAAGTGCCTTTTTTACTGGCTACAGGCTTTGCCGATCGCATTGCTCAAAAGCGCGGGGAAGAAGGACGCTATCTGTTGGCTAACGGAATGGGCGCTCAAATTGATACCGATGATGGCTTGTGCCGTTCCGAGTGGTTGATTGCGGCTTCGCTATTGCAGGGGGCCAACAGCCCCGATGCCCGCATGTTATTGGCAGCTAAAATCGAGCCGGAAGCATTAGCACAACGAATGCCGGGATTGGTTACGCAACAAAGCGCCATTGAGTGGGATGAAGAGAGAGGAACCCTGCGCGCCTGGCAGCGCCAACAAATTGGTCGTCTGGTGCTAAAAGCCAAACCGTTAAATAAGCCTTCTGAAGAGCAATTACAGGCCGCGTTACTGGAATGGGTAAGAACTCAGGGCATTCCGGCGTTAGCCTGGGATGAAGAGGCGGAGCAATTGCGTACCCGTATTCAACGCGCTCAGGAATGGTTGCCTCAGTATGATTGGCCATCGGTGGATGACAGCGAACTGCTGGAAACTCTGGAGTTCTGGCTATTACCTTCATTAAAGGGCGTCAGAGATATTAAGGGCCTTAAACAAATTAATCTCTCTGAAGCACTACAGCGCAAGTTAGACTGGCAACAGCGTCAGCGTCTGGACAGTGAATTGCCCGTCAGCTATTGCGTACCAACGGGTTCGCGTTTGCCAATACGTTACGATAGCGAACGGCCACCGGTGCTGGCGGTTCGTTTACAGGAAATGTTTGGTGAGAAGCAGACGCCGGTGATTGCCGATGGTCGAATTTCGCTGGTAGTTGAGCTGCTATCTCCGGCACACCGGCCGCTACAAATTACTCAGGATTTAGCCGCTTTTTGGCAGGGGGCTTATAAAGAGGTGCAAAAGGAGATGAAGGGCCGCTACCCAAAACATGTGTGGCCTGACGATCCGGCAAATGCGCAGCCCACCCGTAAAACTAAACGTTTTCATCATGGGTGAGTGATATTTATTGGCGGGCAAAAACCAATGGTCTACCCTGTTGGCGAATTAGGGTACAATACGTCCGCAATTTTATTACCCGTAGTGAAGCTAAACGATGATGACTGGAATCAAGAGGAAAAGCGCAATGATATCGGGAGCTGTTCATGCCGCCTAAAGTAAAAAAATCCCGTAAGCCGAGCTGGTTACGCCGTACCTTTGGCCTTTGTATCAAGCTGGCTATCGTGGCTATTGCCCTGTTGGTGTTTTATGGCATCTATCTTGACTCGCAAATTCGTAGTCGTATCGATGGAAAGGTTTGGAATTTACCGGCGGCAGTGTATGGACGCATGGTAAACCTTGAGCCGGGCATGTCCTACAGCAAGAAAGAGATGGTGGATTTGCTTAATGGCATGCAGTACCGCAATGTCACGAAAATTACCCGTCCCGGCGAGTATACCGTTCAGAGTAATAATATCGAGATGCTGCGCCGTCCGTTTGATTTCCCTGATGCCAAAGAAGAGCAGATTAGTGCTCGTCTGGAGTTTAATAACGCCGGATTGTCTCGTATCGTGAATCTGGATTCCGGACGAGAGTTTGGTTTCTTCCGTCTCGATCCTAAGCTGATTACTATGTTGCAGGCACCTAACGGCGAACAGCGCCTGTTTGTAGCCGGTAAAAGCTTCCCTTATCCAATGGCCGATATGCTTATTGCCACTGAAGACCGTAATTTCTATAGTCATGACGGTATCAGTCTGTTCTCTATTGGACGTGCAGTATTAGCTAACCTTTCGGCAGGCCGCACCGTTCAGGGGGGAAGTACTTTAACGCAACAATTGGTGAAGAACCTGTTTTTAACCAATGAGCGTTCCCTGTCGCGTAAATTACGCGAAGCCTATATGGCCGTTATTCTGGATGCCCGATACAGCAAAGAACGCATTCTTGAACTGTATATGAACGAAGTCTATCTGGGGCAGAGTGGTGCCGATCAGATTCGTGGCTTCCCGTTAGCCAGTATCTATTTCTTTGGTCGTCCAATCAATGAGTTAAGTGTCGATCAGCAGGCAATGCTGGTGGGTATGGTAAAAGGGGCTTCCCTGTATAACCCGTGGAAAAACCCGGATATCGTTCTGGAACGGCGTAATCTGGTATTACGTTTAGCCCAGCAGCAAAACGTTATCGATCAGGAACTTTACGGCGTATTAAGCGCACGTCCTTTGGGCGTTCAGCCGCGTGGTGGTGTGATTACCCCTCAACCTGCGTTTATGCAGTTAGTTCATAATGAATTGCAGGAAAAGCTGGGGGACAAGGTTAACGATCTGTCCGGCGTGAAGATTTTCACTACCCTGGATCCGGTGTCGCAAAATGCGGCAGAAAAAGCAGTGGAAGAGGGTGTTCCTGCATTGCGTGCGGCACGTAATGTAAAAGATTTAGAGGCGGCAATGGTGATTGTTGACCGCTTTAGTGGAGAAGTTCGAGCGGTAGTGGGCGGCTCACAGCCACAGTATGCCGGTTTTAACCGCGCGGTTCAGGCCCGTCGTTCTATTGGTTCTTTAGCTAAACCACCAACCTATCTGACGGCGTTGAGTGAGCCCGGCAATTATCGTTTAAACACATTACTGAAAGATGAACCGCTGTCGGTCAACATTCCCGGCGGTAAGCCGTGGCAGCCGCAAAACTACGATCGTCAGTTCCGTGGCAGAGTGATGTTGGTTGATGCGCTGGCAAATTCACTGAACATTCCAACGGTCAACCTTGGTCTGGATTTAGGTTTGGATAAAGTGAAAGACATGCTTCAGCGTTTGGGCGTGCCGGATAGCTCAATTCAAACCGTACCGGCGATGTTGTTAGGTTCAACCAGCCTCACGCCAATGGAAGCTGCGCAGATGTATCAAACTATCGGTAGCGGCGGCCAGCGGGCGAAGCTTTCGGTTCTGCGCTCGGTGATATCAGAAGATAATACGGTGTTATTCCAAAGCCTGCCGCAGGCCCAGCGCGTGGTAGAGCCTCAGGTCGCTTATCTGACCCTTTATGCGATGCAGCAAGGGGTTGCCCGCGGAACCTCGCGTTCACTGGCCGGTAAGTTTGGTAACTATAATCTGGCGGCAAAAACCGGTACGACCAATGACCTGCGCGATAGCTGGTTTGTAGGAATTGACGGCAAAGAGGTTTCCATTGCCTGGGTTGGTCGTGATAATAACGGCCCGGCGAAGCTGACGGGGGCCAACGGCGCATTAACCCTGTACCGTCGCTATCTGGAGAACCAAACGCCACTGGCACTCACCTTAACCCCTCCTGAACATATCAGCATGATGGGCACCAACAGTGACGGTAACTTTGTCTGTAACGGCGGTGACCGCCGGTTACCGGTCTGGACCGATAGCCCTGAAAGTTTGTGTGTGGCACCGCAACAGCCGGTTGAACAGCAGCAACAGCAGAGCGAAAGCAGCGCTCCTGATTGGGTGAGGGATATGTTTGGTGGGTAACTAAGATTATTGCCGTTTATATTTGATAGCGGTCTGACTACCGATAAACCAGATAAATTGGCATCAATGAATATTCCGGTCGTAAAATCTAAAGTGCTTATATCGACTTTGTGCTCGACCGGAAGATCGTCTGTACTTAGCTGTAGAGCGCATCGGGCCAAGCTGGGTTAGGGATGGTTATGAAACACCGTAAGGTGCTTCATAACCATCCCAAGAGGACGAACGTATTTTGAAGCTAAGCATATGGACCTTCCGGCCGCACACCGAAGGTGATACAGGCACATTACCATTACGGTCGGAATATCCAATAAAGCCGATTTACTAATACTCAAATCAACTAATTTACTTTAACCGGCACCACCGTCTCACTCGGATAACACCCTAATACCTTCACTGAACGGGTAATCGGCGTTAAATCTTCCAGCGCTTTTTGCATGGATTCTGATTCCAGATTCACCTGCATATCAATATAGAACATCTCTTCCCATGGATTACCGTTAATAGGGCGGGATTCCAGCTTCGTCATGACAATATTGTGTTTACGCAGTACCAGCAGCGCTTCTACCAGTGCACCCGACTGTTGACCCGTAGCAACGATAATGGTGGTTTTCGCCGGTATTTGTGGTGCCACTTCAACCGGTTTACGTGCCACTACGATAAAGCGGGTGATGTTCTCTTTTTGATTCGCCAGACTGTGCTCCAGTACCTGAAGGTTATACAGCGCACCACCCGGTTCGCTGCCCAGCGCCACGGCTTTTGGTGATTTCAGGCTGGCAACTTTTTCCATTGCTGCTGAAGTACTTTCGCAATATTCGATTTTCCAGTCCGGGAAGCCGTTAAGGTACTGACTGCACTGCTGAAAAGGTTGTGAATGGCTGTAAACCACCTCAATTTGGCTAACATCGGTATCCACTGACGATAGCAGGCAGTGGTTAATCGGATTGGTTAACTCCCCCACGATAAACAGATTGGTGGACTGTAGCAGGTCATATACTTCGTTAATTGAACCGGAGCTGGTGTTCTCAATAGGGAGAATGCCATAGTCGGCCTGACCGATTTCTACCTGTCTGAAAATGTCATCAAATTTATTGCAGCCGCATTCAACTAACGCATCAAAATGCCGGGCAGCATATTGACGGGCCGCCAGGTGGGAGTACGAGCCTTTAGGCCCAAGAAAAGCGATGCGCGCCGAGCTCAGTTTGTCCTGATTAACATATTGCTGCAACAGGGCCTGTTGAGTCAGAACGGAGTCTTCAATGATGATTTGAAACAGACGGGTTATATAATGACCATCAAGCCGATGCTTTTTCCCTTCTTCCACCAGACGCTTTAACAGGTCGCGTTCACGCTCTTTATCGCGAATAGGCAAATGGGTTGACTGTTTGGTTCTGGCTACGTCCAGTGCCAAATCACGACGCTCTGCCAACAGCTCCAGCAGTTTAAGGTCGAGTGCGGTGATACGTTCTCTCAGCCCTGATAATGGGTTATCGCTCATGATGTTGTCTTACCTTATTTTTATCTTATCCAATAAAAAAGCCCCCCGTTGGGAGGCTTTAATGTTCGTCTTCGCTTTCTCTCTGCTCGTTTCCAAGCCACGGACGAATCGCCTCCCGGTCAGGGGACGCTAAAAAAGAAAGCGAAGAAAAACGGTATACGGTACATAAATAACAAAACTCCGGTAAATGATACTTCTAACTTAACCGCGCGGTTTTGGTTCTGTCAACCGCTATTATTGTTTAGTAAGTTATCACGCGTTTAGTGATGTAAAGGTTGAGAGTAAAAAAACGCGCCCGAAGGCGCGTTGATAAACAGAATAAAAACGATTAATCTTCTTCAAGTTGTTGCAGATTAGCCTCTTTGACACTGCCCTCAGTACGCCGGGCTTCACTCTTATGCTGTACTTTATTCAGTTGCCGTTCGAGTTTCAGAAGTAACTCATTGATCGCGGCATACATATCTTCATGTTTAGCACTTGCAACCAGAGGACCATTTGGCGTAGTGATTGTCGCATCAGCCACAAAACCTTTAGGTTCTTTCGATAACACAATATGCGGATTAATTAACTGAGCCTGCCATTTATCTAGCTTTTTAAGACGGTCCTCGACGTGTGAACGGATTGCCGGTGTAATGTCCATTTGTTTGCTAGTAATATTTAATGTCATATAACCTACCTCTTTGTCAGTCAATTGCCGTCAGATATGATTTTAGAATACCGATGTGGCCAGACAATTATGTGATCTGAATCAATTTTTTAAGTACCCTAAAACAAAGATGACAGAAGTGTGATAACCATAATGATTTATAACTCTCCGCTTGTATATTGAGTATAGCTCAAGCAGTATTAATGGTTGTGTGTTTTGCCTGAATTTGTACATAAAATCAGCAATTCCCTTTTTACTAATCAAACACTTCCCGGATTTGTCTGTTTTTGTATAGATTCTATTCAATCGGCTAATTGAATGATAATTCAGCCAGTTATATCTATTTTTTACAAAACCCTTTCCTGCTGTTTTTCGGTAGTTAATTCCTTGATCCTTTTGCCCAATCGACTAATATGTAACTTCGACTCGGGGTGCCCTGTGCAATAGGTACAGCGGCTGAGATATCACCCGTATTACCTGATCTGGATTATGCCAGCGTAGGGAAGTCACGGTATCCCACCGGTACTGCCTTCTTTAACGCCGGTTGGGAGCTTTATGAATTCACCTCACAACCTTCAACTTTTTCCTGGTTCTGCTGCGGCCCATTGGCTGACGCAATTGCGGACCGCTTCCCCCTTAGTTCACTGCCTGACTAATCAGGTGGTACAGAATTTTACTGCAAACGTTCTGCTGGCTTTAGGCGCTTCACCGGCAATGGTGGTAGCCCGACAGGAAGCCGGGGATTTTAGCGCCATAGCCAGCGGGCTTTTGGTTAATGTGGGAACCCTGAATGAAACTCAGGTAGAAGCCATGTTACTGGCAGTGGCATCGGCCAATGGCGCGGGTGTTCCCTGGGTTTTGGACCCGGTGGCAGTGGGGGGATTGGGTTATCGTACCGACTTTGCTCATCGATTATTGACCATGCAACCTGCTGCCATTCGTGGCAATGCCTCCGAAATTATGGCACTGGCGGGTTTTAGTTCCGCAGGGCGTGGCGTTGACAGTACTGATGATTCCCTGGACGCGCTACCGGCAGCGGTTGAATTAGCTAACCGCTGCGGAGCTATTGTGGCCGTGACCGGCGCGATTGACTATGTTACCGATGGCCAAACCTGCTATGCCTTACCTTTTGGCGATCCGTTAATGACTCGAGTAGTTGGAACGGGCTGTGCGTTATCGGCGGTAGTGGCTGCATTTTTATCGCTGGATAAAGGAAAGAGGCTCGAGCTGGTTGCCTGCGCCTGTATGGTAATGGCTTTTTGTGGCGGTGCTGCTGCTAAAGAGTCTGCCGGGCCGGGGAGCTTTGTTCCCCGTTTTCTTGATTTGCTATATCAATTGCAACCAGAACATCTGATGGGTAAAACGCTATGAGAATTAATGCATTAACTATTGCCGGTACCGACCCAAGCGGCGGAGCGGGTATTCAGGCAGACTTAAAAACGTTCTCTGCACTGGAAGCCTATGGCACCAGCGTGATGACCGCGCTGGTTGCACAAAATACTCGCGGTGTGCAGTCTGTTTACCGCATTGAACCTGATTTTGTGGCTGCCCAACTTAGCTCGGTACTGGATGATGTGCGTATCGACAGTGCCAAAATTGGTATGCTGGCTGAATCGGATATTGTGCAGGTGGTGGCCGAGTCATTAAAACGTTATCCCATTCCTTATGTGGTACTGGATACGGTGATGGTAGCGAAAAGTGGCGATCCGTTACTGGATCCGGATGCGGTAGAGGCAATTCGTCGTCAATTACTGCCGATTGTTTCTTTGATCACTCCTAATCTGCCGGAAGCTGCCGCTCTGCTTGATTGCTCTATTGCCACCACTGAAGCTGAAATGTTGGAGCAGGGAAAAGCGCTGTCAGGAATGGGCTGCCCGGCGGTGTTAATGAAAGGGGGGCATTTAAGTGAAGCGGAAAGCCCCGACTGGTTGATTACCCCGCATCAAACGTTACGCTTTAGCGCCCAAAGGATCGCCACTAAACATACCCATGGAACCGGATGTACGCTTTCTGCTGCGCTGGCTGCGTTGCGTCCTCGCTGTAATAGTTGGGAGCAGACGGTACAGTTAGCTAAAGATTATTTGCAACAGGCATTGGTGATGGCAGACAGCCTGGAAGTGGGGCACGGCATTGGCCCGGTGCATCATTTTCATCGCTGGTGGTGAAAATAAAATCTTCTGTAATTAACTAACGGGCTAGATTGATGCCTTAACATAGTTAATCATCGGAAGAGGCCGCCGTTGGGGTCGTAGCAGCTTTAGCCGCCGGAGGCCCCTGGGCGGGCCAGGTCCGGCGCACTTTATGGCTAAGTATAGATGGTCTTCCGGTCGGGCACGAAACCAATATACGCGCTTTAGGTTTTACGACCGGAATGTCCATTGAAGCTTATTTATCAGGTTTTCCGTCAGGTAACAAACACAGCGAATGCTACAAGCTTTGCTCCGTGATTTTTTCAGCGTAGCTATCTTCTGATAGCTGCTCATTGGCAACCATTGCCATTGTGGTATCCAGCATACGATTAGCAAAACCCCATTCGTTATCACACCATACCAGCATTTTTACCAGATGCTGACCGCTGACACGGGTCTGTGTGCCATCAACAATGGCACTGTGTGGGTCATGGTTAAAATCAGTAGAGACCAGTGGCAATTCGGTATAATCCACAATGCCCTGGAAGGTATTGTTCGCCGCATGTTCCAGCAACTGGTTGATGTCCTGTACGCTGACGGGGACTTCCAGCGTAACGCTCAGGTCAATGGCCGTTACGTTGATAGTGGGCACACGCACCGAAATTGCCTCAAACCGATCGCAAAACTTAGGGAAGATACGGGTGATTCCCGCTGCCAGTTTGGTATCCACCGGAATGATTGATTGGTTAGCGGCGCGGGTACGGCGCAAATCTTTGTGATAAGCGTCAATGACCGGCTGGTCGTTCATCGCGGCGTGAATGGTGGTTACTGTGCCTGAGCGAATCTCAAAGGCATCATCCAGCAGCTTGATTACCGGAATAATGCAGTTAGTGGTGCAGGAGGCATTGGAAACAATGCGATGCTCTGCCCTTAATTCATGGTGGTTGACGCCATAAACAATAGTGGCATCCAGGTCGTTGTCTCCTGGGTGAGAGAACAGCACCTTTTTGGCACCGGCTGCAATATGCGCTTCACCATCTGCACGACTACCGTAAACGCCGCTGCAATCCAGTACGATATCAACGTTTAATGATTTCCATGGCAGGTTGACAATCTCTTTTTGGTGGAATAACTGTATGGCATCATCATCCACCCAAAGCATCCTTCCTTCCTGACGAACGCGACGGGCAAAGCGTCCGTGGGTTGAATCGTATTTCAATAAGTGCGCCATACCGTTGGGGTCGGCCAGTTCATTAATTGCCACCACGCTGATTTTTTTATGATGTTCTGATTCATACAAAGCGCGTAAAACGCTGCGGCCAATACGGCCAAAGCCATTAATAGCTACTCGGATGGTCATGTTATACCTTTATTGTTCGTTATCATGCCGGATGATTAGCATAATGTAATGCAAAGAAATGTGAGTGTTGTGAGATCACAATATCAATAGTCAGTCCGGAGATAATAGCGCTGCTGATGCCAGGAGATAATCAACAAGATGACAGACTTAAGGTGCTGGTGTAAAGCGTGCTAATATCATCCTTGTATAATGCTATAAATTATAATTAACTGTAGTAATTATACCGTAGCGATGATGTTGGAGCCTTTATGATTAGACTATCGTTAATCTCTTGTCTTGCCCTGTTTTTACTGGGATGTACTACCGAGTCTTACACTGAGCCTTGCCCGCGAGGTTCAGGCTGTATTGTTAACGATCGGGCGCGACCGATTTATAACTATGATCCCGACTCAGATAGCATGAAGCGGGACCGCCGTATGGAACGGGTCCGGGATCAGGGCACGGCGGATAAATCTACCGATCAGGGGAGCATATTTGGCTGGTAACCGGCATTCAACACTCGGTTACTGGCAGCATTCCGGCGTCAGCTGGGTGTAATAAATTCCGCTTTGGTTAAAGGCGATAACCTGATTGCCGCGCATGTTATAAACGCACTGTTTCAGGGGGTTGCTGTCGGAATCGGTAAATATCAGTTCCGCCGTCTCCTTTAATGTAGATGCGTTGAATTTAAATACGTGGAAATTATCATTTTTCCCATAGCCTCCACCCATTACCAGATAAGGATGGCATAGCGCAAAGGCGTGGCTGCCCTGAACGGGAACCCGATAAGAGGTTGCTTGCAGCTTGTTTAAATGAACCAGATGGAAATCAGAATAGTAATAAAACCAGAATGAGTGTTCACTTTCAGCATTCACCGCGTAGCAGTCGCAAATATTAAACTGCTCAGCCTGCCAGAGAATATTACCTTCCGCATCAAACTTCACCAAACCATATTGGCCGAGAGGTTGTCCCCAGCCGTAATTGCCAAATACGCCTTCGTCAAAGTAGCTAACCCAGATGACTCCGTCAGCAGTGATGTTAATATCTTCAATGCCGTCGCCTAAAGTAAAGTGGCGTATCCGTTGTCCATCCAGATTGTAAACTTCAGCATTTTTCCGGATCGCCATTATTATCTGTCTTGATAATAATAGGTTAAACCGTGCGATAACCGTTAAGGAAGCAATCTACTGCTGACCGTACATGTTGCCTGATTACTGTTTTAGGTGGCACTTTTACGCCAAACAGCACTTCATGTTGAATGTAGCCTTTTAATAAACTCAGCAGATGGCCGCAGGCGACCGATGGATCGCCGTGTTTAAGATGTCCTTGTTCCATATGGGAGAGTAAAAACTGTCTTAAATAATCGGTTATACGATAGAGGCCCTGATTTAAATAAAAATCAGCCAGTTCCTGATCGTGCTGAGATTCGCTAAGTAAGATACGAAACGTATTTAGCAACGTAGGCGACAGGATAGTATCCAGATAGTTGGTACCAAATTGGATCAATTGCTGTTCTAACGTTTTATTGTCATCGTTTTTAAAGTTGAATATGGATTCAACCTCTTCAATACAACGGCCAATAACTGCGATCAGCAAGCCTCTTTTATCACCAAAATAACTGTAAATAGTCTGCTTGGAGCCCCCACATTGCTCAATAATCTGATCGAGATTAGTTTGGTGATATCCCTGCTTGAGAAAGAGTTGGGTTGCTACCTCAATAATTTTTTGTTGTTTTAGTTTTGTTGATGGGCGCATAGTCGAACCTCTCTGAGCTTCTGCTATAAGAATACCGTTATTTTTCATACAGTTTATCTTATTTTTTGGTTAAATATTCAATCTGTTACATCGCGCTGAATATTTTGTTGAATAACAACCGACGCTATTTTTATTTTGGACACATTATAAATAAGAATAGCCGGAAAGGGGGATTATCTTTATCAAATGGAATAAGGGGTTAAAGATGAATAAATAAGCAGGAGAGCACGGAATAAATTGCTCTCCTTTATTGATTAATTTTGCGGTTTTAATCTGGCCAAATATTGAGGCTGAAAAATACACATACGGATGGTGTCGCGATATTCTCCGTTAATGAAGAATTCATGCTTAAGAATACCTTCGGTTTCAAACCCCAGTTTGGTGTAAATATGAATGGCTTTTTCATTTTCTCTATCAACAATTAAATAGAGTTTATACAGGTTTAGCACAGAAAAGCCGTATTCCATTGCGGATTGTGCTGCGGCGCTGGCATAGCCGTGCCCCTGCCAGGCTGGATCGATAATGATCTGAAATTCAGCCCGGCGGTGTATATGGTTAATTTCTACCAGTTCAACCAGCCCTACAGAGTTATTGTCCGCTTCAATAATAAAGCGCCTTTCGCTCTGGTCATGGATATGTTTATCGTACAGGTCCGACAGCTCAACAAAGGCTTCGTAGGGTTCTTCAAACCAATAGCGCATAACGCTGGCATTGTTATCAAGCTGGTGGACAAATCTGAGGTCTTCACGTTCAAGCGGACGTAGCTTGACGCTGGGTTTACCCGACATGGGAACTCCTGATAGCTATCTGTTTGGACATAATTAGCTGTAACATGGTTACAGCTCTACTAGCTTAGTCAGGTTAATGTGTTGCGGGCAAGCACTATTTCAGGTTCAGGGCGGGCGATAAGGCTACAATATCGGTAATCAATATCGTAGCCATCACACCATTTATCAGGCTTCGGTGTAGCCCTGAGGCGGTAATGGTTGATTATCCATCCAGGCTTTGCCATCGCGCATAGCCAGTCGGCCATCCATAAACCAACTGACAACCAGCGGGTAGATGCGATGTTCTTCAACCTGTACCCGCTTGATCAATTCGGCTTCGCTATCCTGTGGTAATACGGGTACTGCCGCTTGCAGAATAATCGGACCACCATCCAGCTCTTCGGTAACAAAGTGAATGGTTGCGCCATGTTGCTTATCGCCATTGTTTAATGCCTGGCTGTGGGTATGCAGACCCGGGTATTTAGGCAGCAGAGAAGGGTGAATATTCAATAATCTACCCGCATAGCGATTAACGAATACCGGACTCAGAATACGCATATAGCCAGCCAGAACAATCAGGTCGGGCTTGTAGCGATCGATGGTATCTGCCAGCGCTAAGTCATAATCGGTACGGCTGGTAAAATACTTAGGCTCGATAACTTCACTGACAAGGCCAGACTGTTGTGCCCGTACCAAACCATAAGCTTCGGGAACATTGCTGAACACCGCACTGATAGTTCCGTTGATTTGCTCACTATCACAGGCATCAATAATGGCCTGAAGATTGGAGCCGCTACCGGAGATGAGTACAACAATACTTTTCATTAGCCAATAACCACCTGCTCGTCAGACGTGGAGGTTTTGATGGTGCCAATTTTCCACGCAATTTCACCGGTGGATTGTAATTGCGCGATGGCCGCATTGGCCTGAGCTTCTGGCAGAGCAATCACCATACCAACACCACAGTTAAAGGTCCGGTACATTTCATGGCGACTGACGTTACCGGCCTGCTGCAACCAGTTAAACACTTCTGGCCATTGCCAACTGGACTCGTCGATAACCGCCTGAGTGCCCTGCGGCAATACGCGAGGAATATTTTCCCAGAAGCCGCCGCCGGTGATATGAGCGATAGCATGAACTTCTATTTGCTCCAGCATTTGCAAAATGGATTTCACATAAATTTTAGTGGGGGCCAGCAGGTGATCCGCCAGTGATTTACCAGCCAGTATCGTCGCTTGCGGATCGGTTTTGCTGACTTCCAGAATTTTACGCACCAGCGAATAGCCGTTGGAGTGCGGGCCACTGGAGGCCAGAGCGATAAGAGTATCACCTTCGGAGACTTTACTGCCGTCAATGATTTCGGATTTCTCTACCACGCCAACGCAGAAACCGGCCACGTCATAATCTTCACCGTGGTACATGCCGGGCATTTCGGCAGTTTCTCCACCAACCAGTGCGCAGCCGGACTGTTTACAGCCTTCGCCAATGCCGGTGACGACGCGAGCGGCGGTATCAACATCCAGTTTGCCGGTGGCATAATAGTCGAGGAAAAATAATGGCTCTGCACCCTGCACAATCAGGTCGTTAACACACATGGCAACCAGATCGATACCAATGGTATCGTGGCGTTTTAAGTCCATGGCTAACCGAAGTTTAGTGCCTACACCATCGGTACCGGAAACCAGAATTGGTTCGCGGTATTTTTGCGGCAGCGCGCAAAGTGCTCCAAACCCACCGAGCCCACCCATAACTTCTGGGCGACGGGTTTGTTTTACTACACCTTTGATTCTATCGACTAAAGCGTTACCAGCATCAATGTCAACACCAGCGTCTTTGTAGTTTAGAGAAGTTTTATCGGTCACTGCGGGGTTCCCCATGGAGATAGGTGATATTTAACAGAAACAACGTAATTCTATCAGTTATAGCAAACGTTTGCCTATGGTTTTTATCTCTGACGTATAAACCCACGGCTTACCTTTGCGCATCTGACGTTAATCCAGGTTCTGAACCGTGGCATAAACGCCCTGTACTACTTTTGCCATTCGTTGATAATCCAACTGCTCTCAGGTATCTCCGTTAGATTCGTGATGGTGGTGATTTCGGTAAAATGCCGTATCGGTTCATTACCGCCGGAAAGCCCCGCTTCCAGTAGTGCAGATGGTCAGAATAATCGATACCGGGAATGAATGATGAGGCATTCAATGAGTAAAACCGGTAAGTCACTAGCTCTCATCATCAGGCTTTTTACCTAAACAAGTCATCGCAATCTGTAGCCACTTTGGGTTGATATTAAATGGTGTCTTCATATCCCTGAATTTGAACTCCCTGATGGCTGACATAAAGTTTTTAGTTGCCGTTAACGATTAATTGAAAAAACAGCGCTCTGTTAACAGTATTAGCACAATCTATAGCCTATCATGATCCGAATCATGCATTTCTTTGTTACGGCTCACGCATTATCAGGTATAATTTGCCGATTTTTTTGAGGGCGACAGTGCACCATCCGCGATATGGGAGAGGAATAAATGAAGATCGTTGTAGTTAAGCATCCACTGGTTAAACATAAGTTAGGCCTGATGCGCGAAGAAGATATCAGCACTAAACGTTTTCGTGAATTAGCTTCAGAAGTTGGTAGTTTACTGACTTATGAAGCAACCGCAGATTTAGAAACTGAAAAAGTTACCATCAATGGCTGGAATGGCCCGGTAGAAATCGAGCAAATCAAAGGTAAAAAAATCACCGTAGTGCCAATTCTGCGTGCCGGTCTGGGCATGATGGAAGGGGTATTAGAGCACGTTCCAAGCGCGCGCATCAGCGTAGTGGGTGTGTATCGTGATGAAGAAACCTTGCAACCGGTGCCTTATTTCCAAAAACTGGTTTCCAATATTGAAGAGCGTATGGCGTTGGTGGTTGATCCTATGCTGGCAACGGGCGGCTCGATGATTGCAACCATCGACTTGCTGAAAAAAGCGGGCTGTCAGTCAATCAAGGTTCTGGTACTGGTTGCTGCGCCTGAAGGTGTTGCTGCATTAGAAAAAGCGCATCCGGACGTTGAACTGTATACCGCTTCTATCGATCAGGGCTTAAACGAGAAAGGTTATATCATCCCGGGCCTGGGTGATGCAGGTGATAAGATTTTCGGTACTAAGTAATCATCAGACTACTTTACTGATATATAACAAGGATGTTGCGCCGGGGCCGGTGTTGATTGCGCTACCCACTCTACCTCTGATAATTATGGCAGAGCATCAGTAGCCGGTACCCGTTTAGTTATTAATAAAAATAAGGTGTGTCGTATGCCACGTTACAATTATTTTTTAGCTGCAATATTCTCTCTGTCTTTCGCCTCTCCGGTATGGAGTAGTGCAGCCCCGGTTAATCATGCCAACAGCAATGCCAATAGCCGCGAAGTGGCCAGTGCGCTGGGTGGTATTACCAACAAGACATTTTCCTTAAAAGAAGCACCGGTACTCAAGGTGGCTTCTTTCAATATGGCTGCCGGTAAAGTCAGCGATATGACGGCGATAGCCAAAGCCATTAAAGCCATGAATGTTGATATTGTCGCTTTGCAGGAAGTGGACAAACTCACCGCTCGCAGCGGCAAAGTGGATCAACTGACTGAGTTAATGAAGCTAACCGGTATGTACGGTGTATTTGGTCGGGCTATCGATTATGATGGTGGCGAATACGGTCTGGCATATCTGTCTAAATACCCCATTAAAGATCAGGTTATTTATCCACTGCCTTCCGGTCAGCGGGAACAACGTATTGCGTTTGTTGCTAAGGTAGAGGTACCTAATTTTGCGGTACCGGTTACCGTAGTGAATGCCCATCTGGATACCAAAGAAGATCCAGCCATGCGTTTGGATCAGGTGCGAGAGTTGAACGATCGCACCATTGAAATCCGCGGTATCAAGCTGTTATTCGGTGATATGAATGATGTACCACAGAGCGTAACCTGGCAGGAGTTAAATCGTTACTGGAATGATATTCAACCGGGTGACAAAGATGGCCGCAGTTGGCCTGCGGAAAATGCCAAAATCAAGGTAGACTATATCTTTACCGGTAATGCGCAGCGCTGGCATCTGGATAATCTGACTATTCCAAATGCGACGGGTGAATGGGCAGGTATTAACTGGCCATCGGTCAGTGACCATCTCCCCATCGTGGCGGAACTCAGGATGACTGAGCAATAAACAGATAAATATGGGCGACAGGATCGCCCATATTTATGGCTGCAAGTTGGATAATAGTATGCAGGTTTTACTAAGCATTCGAGTGTTATCAGGCTAAAAAAATTAGCCTGCAGTAGTAATAAATAAGTCATAAGAAATTAGTAACAGGCAAGACGACCGGCGTTTGTGCATTAAGTGTAGCCGCGCCGGATAACAACATCATCATTTCAAACTAGAGGTTTATTTTATGCAACAGCCGTCAATGACCGGCGCACAGCCACCTGCCTGGCAGAACGTTCTGGTGGGAGCACAAATGCTGTTTGTGGCATTTGGTGCGTTAGTACTGGTACCGCTGATCACAGGGTTAGACACCAACGTAGCGCTGTTTACCGCAGGCTTTGGTACCTTGCTGTTTCAACTCTGTACAAAAGGTAAGGTGCCGGTGTTTCTGGCGTCCTCTTTCGCCTTTATTGTTCCTATCAGTTACGGCGTTCAAACCTGGGGAATCCCGGCGACCATGGGTGGGTTGTTTGCTGCGGGCGTGATGTACATGATTTTTGGTGGCCTGATTAAGCTGCGTGGCTCGAATATTATTGAAAGGTTGCTGCCGCCGGTTGTTACCGGCCCAATGATTGCTATCATCGGCCTGACGCTGGCGCCTGCGGCAGTAAACATGGCATTAGGCAAAAGCGGTGATGGTGGTTCAGTCATTCTGGGGGATTACCGTACCGCGCTGTTTATTTCCATGCTGTCACTGTTAACCACGTTGTTGGTTGCGGTTTGGGCTAAAGGTATTTTCCGTTTAATCCCTATTTTATCCGGTATTGTGGTTGGTTATGTTACCGCATTGATGATGGGGATTGTTAACTTTCAACCGGTATTAGATGCACCCTGGTTTGCTATTCCTAACTTTACCGCGCCGGAATTCCACTGGCAGGCCATTCTGTTTATGTTGCCGGTAGTTATCGCACCAACTATTGAGCACGTTGGTGATATTATGGCGATTAGTTCGGTTTCCGGTAAAGATTATGCCAAAGATCCCGGTTTGCACCGTACTCTGGCGGGTGACGGCCTGGCTACTTCGGCGGCAGCCTGTTTTGGTGGTCCTCCATGTATTACTTATGCAGAGGTTATTGGTGCAGTAACGCTGACACGTAACTTTAATCCACTCGTCATGACATTTGCCGCCTGTTGGGCGGTGTTTATGTCATTTATCGGTAAGATTGGCGCCTTCCTGAATACCATTCCATCGGTGGTTATGGGCGGCATTATGGTTCTGCTGTTTGGTTCGATTGCCGCAGTAGGCATCAATATCCTGGTGAAAAACCGCGTGGACCTGTCCGTTGCGCGCAACCTGTGTATTGTCTCTATCGTTCTGGTGTTTGGTATCGGAGGTATGGTGTTTAACTTTGGTCAGTATTCACTACAGGGTATTAGCCTGTGTGGTGTGATTGCGATCCTGTTAAACCTGATTCTGCCTAAAGCGCCGGTTCATCACGACTCAGAGAAATCAGCCCATTAATTTGGCTACCGGCAACCTTGTGTTGTCGGTTTTCCCTCTTACCTCGGTATGATAGACTGATCCGGTTTTCGATTTTTTTAGTTTGAGGTGTTTCTGAATACATCGACGCAGCTATCGTTTCCTCTCTATCTTTCTGATGACGAGACGTTTGCCAGTTTTTATCCCGGCGAAAATGCGTCGCTGCTTTCTGCTATCCATTCTGCACTGGAACAGGAACACAGCACTTATATCTATTTCTGGTCTGGTGATGCCAGCGGAAAGAGCCATTTGCTGAGTGCCGCCTGTTCAGCACTCTCTCAAAAGGGGATGGCGGTAGGTTATGTGCCGTTGGATAAGCGAACCTATTTTGTACCTGAAGTGCTGGATGGTATGGAGCAGTTGGCGCTGGTCTGTATTGATAATATTGAATGTATCGCCGGTGACAGCGAGTGGGAGATGGCAATCTTCAACCTGTATAACCGTATCCTTGAAACCGGATTTACCCGGTTGTTGATTAGCGGTGATGTTCCACCCCGCCAGCTTAATCTGTCACTGCCCGATTTGGCTTCACGTCTGGATTGGGGGCAAATCTATCGGTTACATCCACTGTCAGATGAAGATAAGCTTCAGACGCTGATTTTGCGGGCAAAGCTACGCGGTTTTGAACTACCGGAGGACGTGGGGCGTTTTTTGCTTAAGCGACTTGAGCGGGATATGCGCACCCTGTTTGAAACGCTGGATCGTTTAGATTCGGCATCCATCGCGGCCCAGCGTAAGTTAACCATTCCTTTTGTTAAGGAAGCGTTGCAGCTATAGCTTTATGCTCTACTTTGGAGTACTCAGGGCTGAAAACGTTCGAAATCGGTTCTGGTTTCACCCATCTGACCATATGTCACATTAATAATCAGCTCATCAAGATCGGAGACCATCGAATAGGGCAGATCTTTATTGGCTTTTTTCATCGCTTCATAAAACGGCTGGTAAAAATCAGTGGTTTGCCCCTGAGGATCGTATTTGAGGCTGACATAAAATATCGGGTAATCGCTGTTATTGCATAGTTTAGCCGCGGTGACATCAATACCATATTTGGCTAAAACATCCCGGGTTGCTGGCTTCCAGTCTTTCAGTACAACATCCCGACAGTCATGGGTTATTTCGGTAAACAGTCTGGTTTTCTCCAGCGAAGGAATGTACTCTGCGGCGAAAGCGCTGCCGGACATCATCAACCCGGCAGAGAACAGGCTAGCCATAAATAATGAGTGTAAATGTGGCTTTTTCATTATTCATCCTTAAATAACGCGGGTGTATATTCAGATAATTTCCAGAACGTTTTCTGGTGGTCGGCCTAAGCGAGCCTGTTCACCAACAACCACAATGGGTCGTTCAATCAGCTTAGGGTTAGCGACCATGCTGTCAATTAGCGCCTGTTCTGAGGTATCTGCCAGATTTAACTCTTTATACAAATCTTCTTTAGTACGGATAAGCTGACGAGCGGAGCTGAAATTCAACTGTTTTAGCAGGCGGTGAATCTGTGTGCTGTCAGGTGGTGTATCCATATACAAAACAACATCAGGTTTAATCCCTTTTTCTTCCAGCAGTTCCAGTGTTTTTCTACTGGTACTGCAACGAGGGTTATGAAAGATAGTGATATTTTTAGTCATTGTTATTGTTCTCCTGAGATCGTTTTTAAGAGCGGTCAAACTGCTTAAAGCGCTGCTGTAGCTGGCGCAGCTGGTCGATACGCGCATCATAACGTGCCTGCTTCAGGCTTCCAACCTGAACTGAGGAACTGGCGGTAGTCAGCATATTAATTGCCTGATCGAGGCGTCCTACCAATGCCATGCTTTCAGCTCGGGCAGCCAGCTCTTCATCTCGTAATCCCTGATCGGCCGCGGCTTTAGCCAGCAAGTCCCAACCGTTAGGGTCTTCCGGATGGCTATAGGTATAACGGTTAAGCAGCGTGGTAGCTTTAGCGGCCTGACGCGCTTCGACATAGGCATTACCCAGATTGAGCTGTAACACCGCACTGTTTGGCTGGCTCTTAATCGCTTGTTCTAAGCGACTAACGGCTTGTGGGGCGCGGTTTTGCTCCAGATCGATATCGGTGGCCAGATCCAGAAACCAAATATTATTGGGTTGTTGGGTTAACAGTGGCTGAATAATGTTGCGAGCTGCATCGTACTGCTTGGATTTGTAATAGAGAATAGCCTGACCATATTTTCCAGCCATTTGTTCACGGGCGTTGCCTTTTTTATAGTCGTCCAGCATAAACTGGCTTAACCCATCCATATCGCCGTACATGCCCAATACGCGCAGTTTAGCAAACAGATAATCCTGAGAGGAGGCAACGACTTTATGACCCAGCTGTTCGGCTCGTGTGCGAGTATCTGACATTCGGCTGTCCGGCATGGGGTGCGTCAGTAACATTTCTGGTGGTTTGCTGGCATAGCGATATTTGTCTGCCAGTTTTTGCATAAAGTCCGGCATGGCCATGGGGTCAAAACCGGCACGTTGCAGTACGCGGATGCCAATACGGTCGGCTTCCTGCTCATTGGACTGGGTAAAACTAATCATGCCCTGTTGGGTTCCTGCAATGGTGGTGCTTAATGCCGCCATACCCGCCTGAGGGTTGGCCATGGCCAGTAAAATAGAGCCTAAAGCGCCTACCCAGGTAAGCGGCGCATTACGCTGTTGCTCTTCCATGGCCCGAGCTAAATGGCGTTGAGTGACGTGGGAGATTTCGTGAGCCATGACTGAAGCCAGCTGGCTCTCGTTATCCGTTTCGCGAAACAGTGAAGAGTGCAGCACCACATTACCGCCAAAAAAAGCAAAGGCGTTGATCTCATTATTTTGAATGAGATAAAAGTGAAAGGGCGTTCTTACCGCATCGGCTTTGGCAACCAGCTTCTGGCCCAGGCTGTTAATGTAATCCGTCAACAGGGGATCGTAAATCAGTGGTGCACCGGAACGCAGCTGCCGCAGGTAAAAGTCACCCATCAGCAGTTCTTGATTAATACTGAGGGTACCACCGGCAGTGGTACCAATGTCCGGCAGGTCGCTGGTAGTATCGGCAATAACAGGAATGACCGGGCTGCATAGCAGCGTACTACCTAATAGGGTGACGAGTAAGGATTTACCAAAACGGGTAGACATATCGATATCAATTCCAGAAGTTATATTAACCTACAGAACACACTCTGAT
Organism: Limnobaculum eriocheiris; assembly: GCF_021010575.1. Taxonomy (GTDB): domain Bacteria; phylum Pseudomonadota; class Gammaproteobacteria; order Enterobacterales; family Enterobacteriaceae; genus Limnobaculum; species Limnobaculum eriocheiris. The sequence continues at coordinate 110,920 of NZ_JAJNAG010000002.1, forward strand.
GCTGGTGCAGTAAGAGCTGTTTTCCCTAAATTTACATTTGCCTGTATTTTCCCGAGAAAACCATCGGGTTACCTTAAATCTTATCGTGTTAACAGTCGGTTTGTTGCTATTATAGCGATAGCTCCGGTTAACCATTCTTCAGTATGCAATACATGATAAATTATCACTGTTATGCGGCGGTTGCACCGAATAACTGAAGCTTATGTTGAGGCATTTCCGAGTGATGGTTTACTCGCCTGATTATGTAGACAACGAATATCATATTTTGTCCTGTCTATTTCTGTTCTTCCTATAGGTTTTTTGATTTGAATCTATATGAAGCACTGAAACAGATTCAATGAAAGGTTTTCTCCCCCGGAGGTTGTTATGTTGGAGATGTTGTCTCGCTGGTATCGCCGGCGTTTCACTGACCCCCAGGCCGTGGCATTGCTAATTATTTTAGTCGTAGGCTTCGGTATTATCTATTTTTTCCATGGCATTTTGGCTCCGCTGTTGGTGGCGATTGTACTGGCCTATTTGTTGGAATGGCCAACCACCAAAATACAGGATATGGGGCTTTCTCGTGGGTTAGCCGCCACCAGCGTAATTATCCTGTTTGGTGGAATCATGTGTGTCGCCATTCTGGTGGTGATGCCGGCAGCATGGCAGCAAGGGGTTAATCTGGTGGCGGATATGCCGAAGATGCTTAATCGCTTTCATGATTTTGCCGCAACGCTTCCTGCCCGTTATCCGGCATTGGTTGATGCCGGTATCATTGATTTGTTTGCGGAGAATCTGCGTACCAAACTGGCCGGGTTGGCAGATTCGGTAGTGAAATACTCTATGGCATCACTCATGGGGCTGTTAACGCTGGCGATCTATTTGATCCTGGTGCCGCTGATGACCTTCTTTTTGCTGAAAGATAAGCGGCAGATGATTTATGCAGTACACCGCATATTACCCCACAACCGTGGATTAGCTGGCAAGGTCTGGCTGGAGATGAATCAGCAAATCACTAACTATATTCGCGGTAAAGTGGTTGAGATTGTGATCGTGGGTGTGGCGACTTATCTGGTGTTCTGGTTTATGGATATGCGTTATTCCCTGTTGCTGGCAGTGCTGGTCGGGATATCGGTGTTAATTCCTTACATTGGCGCGGTACTGATCACCATACCGGTGTTTATTGTGGCACTGTTTCAGTGGGGGATTGGGCCTGATTTCTGGACGCTGGTCATTGCCTATCTGGTGGTGCAGGGGCTGGACAGTAACTTGCTGGTGCCATTTTTATTCTCAGAGGCAGTTAACCTGCATCCGTTGGTGATTATTCTGTCGGTCGTTATTTTTGGTGGGCTGTGGGGTTTTTGGGGGGTGTTCTTTGCCATCCCTCTGGCCACTCTGGTTAAAGCGGTCATTCATGTCTGGCCCGACGATCTGATTGCCGAGAACCTGCGCTAATAAAGGCGAAACAAACAACGGCTACCTCCCCTGATGGGGTAGCCGTTGCTATAAAAATCCGTCAACCTTTACCGTTCAGATAGTTAAGTACAATCTCGTGGTGGTTGTTGGTTTTGAAATCATCAAAGACTTTTTCAATTTTTCCGTCAGTGCCAACTAAGAAACTGATGCGATGAATACCGTCATAGGTTTTACCCATAAAGGTTTTCTCACCCCAAACGCCAAACAGTTCGGAAACTTGATGTTCCTCGTCAGAAAGTAGCGTAAAGTTCAGCAGGTCTCTTTCAACAAAGCGGGACAGCTTTTCTGGTTTATCTGTGCTGATACCCAGAATGTCCACGCCAAGTTTTTTCAGTTCATCCATGTTATCCCGTAATCCGCAGGCTTGTACGGTACAGCCTGGTGTCATAGCTTTTGGATAAAAATAGATAAGAACTCTCTGCCCTTGGAAATCACTCAGGCTGATATCTTCACCATCTTGATCCGGGAGTGTAAATTCAGGGGCGGTATCACCGGCTTTTAATGGGTTTATCACTAGTTCCGTCCTTTTTTCATGCTTGTGGATTGATTACGATGTTAATACTGCCTTGTGCATTTAGTTCTGTACAGAGGCAATAGAAATCTTGTTCAACCTTTTTATGCGTGCCGGTCAGGGCACTGTGTAATGTAATCTCAATATAAAGCTTAGCTTCTTTTGTTATTTCGCAAATGCTGGTTTTGGAAGTAAGTTCAGCAATGCTGGTTTCTGCTGCATCAAATAAGTTGGTAAATCGTTCAATTAAGTGGGGGGAGTCTTTTACCTCTACTTTTACCCACATCGTAACCGGCATGGGAGGGCGAGGATGTTGAGTTGTGCGCTTCATCACAATCAATAGCTCTAATTCCACCCCTTTTTGTGGCAAAGTAGATTCGAGCAGCATCATGGCGCTCCATCCACCGGAAAGCAGCATAATAAAAGTAAACTCTTCACCCAACAGTGCCAGACGGCTATCCTCTATATTACAGCCGCAGCTACTGACGTGCCGGGTAATAGTGTTGACTATTCCCGGGCGATCGGTACCCAAGGCGGTAATGACAAGGTAATATTCAGATTGCTGTGGCACGTTAAAACTTCCTGTCTGAAAATGGTGATACTATGGTAAACATAAAAAAATCACCCAGACAAGCAGTTAGAGTGATGTTGTTGCTTGCTTTTCGCTATTGGTCAAAAGTACCATGTTCGATATGTCTATTAAGGGGAATCGCTTATGTTTACGGGAAGTATGGTTGCACTGGTTACGCCAATGGACTCAACAGGTTCAGTTGACCGCGCCAGTTTGAAAAAACTGATTGATTATCATGTGGCTAGCGGCACTGTCGCAATAGTTTCCGTAGGCACCACCGGGGAATCAGCCACGCTTAATCATAATGAGCATGTTGATGTGGTGAAATTAACGTTAGAATTAGCCGATGGTCGTATTCCTGTTATCGCCGGAACGGGCGCTAACGCGACGGCAGAAGCCATTTCTTTGACTCAGCATTTCAACGATACCGGTGTTATCGGTTGTTTGTCCGTAACACCCTATTACAATAAGCCAACTCAGGAAGGTTTATTCCAGCATTTTAAAGCGATTGCCGAGCATACTGATTTGCCTCAAATCCTTTATAATGTTCCTGGTCGTACCGGTTGTGATATGTTACCTGAAACCGTTGCCCGTTTAGCGGAAGTGCCAAACATTGTTGCATTGAAAGATGCAACCGGTAACTTAAGCCGGGTTAGCCAGACTCAGGCACTGGTAGGAAATGATTTTAAATTACTCAGCGGCGATGATGCGACCTCTTTAGAGTTTATGCAGTTGGGTGGTCACGGTGTGATTTCCGTTACGGCAAACGTTGCTGCGCGTGAAATCGCGAAATTATGTGAATTGGCTGCACAAGGAAACTTTGCTGAAGCCCGTTGTCTTAATGAACGGATAATGCCTTTACATCTGAAATTGTTTGTTGAATCCAACCCAATTCCAGTGAAGTGGGCATGTTACCGTTTGGGTTTAATTGCTGATGATACAATGCGGTTACCAATGACTCCGCTGGCGCAAAGTGCCCGGCCGATAGTTGAACAGGCGTTAAAGTCTGCTGGTTTGCTATAAATTTTAGGAAAAATTAATGGTTCATTCATTACAGAAAATAGTTGGTGTCTCGCTGGTTGTGTTGCTGGCTGCTTGTTCTAACGATCAAACATATAAGCATCAGGTAAGTGGCGATGAAGACTATTTAAAAGCCCCTGCGTTAAAGGAATTACGCGCGCCGGCAGGAATGATATTGCCTGTCCAGAACGGTCAATATGCGGTAAGTAACCGCGCTGTTTCAGCGGGCAACGTTGGTTTAGCACTGGATATTCGTCCGCCATCTCAGCCTTTGGCTCTGATGACCGGGTCACGAGTACAGTACAGCGCCAATACCGCCACGCTTTCATTAGAGAACAGCAGCAAGAATCAGGCACTTTGGTCGCAGGTTATTGCCGTTCTTGAGCAGAAAGGTTATCGCATTGCCGATCGCCAGGATGCCAATCAGACGCTGACGACTGACTGGGTTAACTGGCAGCGTAGTGATGAAAACGTTGCGCACACGGCTCGTTATCAGATAGCGGTTCAGCCTCAAGGCTATCAGAATCAGCTATCAGTCAAAGTGCTGGAACTGAAAGCGGGCGATAAGACAGTGTCTGACGCGGCGTCTATGCAGCGTTACAGCATCAGTATGTTGAATGCCATTACTGAAGGATTAGATAAAACTCAGAGCAATTTGAGTTCCCGGCAGGCAGCAAAAGCGGGTGGCAGTATTGTTCTGCAATCTGCTCATGACGATACCGGTCTGCCGGTCGTGATTGTACGCGCGCCTTATACTAACGTTTGGGAACGTCTGCCAACGGTGCTGGAAAGTGTGGGCATGAAGATCAACGATCGTAACAAGCAACTGGGCTTAATTACAGTGACCTTCAAGTCATCAAACAGCAACTGGGCGGCATTGAGTGTGTCAAATCCAGATTTGAAAAACGGTGATTACAAAATTCAGGTGGGTGATTTAGATAACCGCAGTAGCCTGCAATTTAGTACCGATAAAGGCCAGGTGTTGAAAGAGTCAGAAAACAGCGCACTGGTTACGGTTCTGCAATCCGCGTTTAACCATAGCTCGATAGCTGAATAATGAAAAAAGGGGCTGAACGCCCCTTTTTTATTCCACGTTTAGTAATAAAACCATCACATTTGAAATCAACGGAGAAAACTGAAGATGCAAAAGGTAGCCGAACTTTATCGTGGTAAGGCAAAAACCGTTTATACAACAGAGGATCCGGACCTGCTCGTTCTGGAGTTTCGTAATGACACTTCAGCCCTGGACGGTGAACGTATTGAGCAGTTCGATCGTAAAGGAATGGTGAATAATAAATTTAACTATTTCATTATGAGCAAGCTGGAAGAGGCGGGAATTCCGACTCAGATGGTACGTCTGCTTTCTGATACAGAAGTACTGGTTAAGAAGCTGGAGATGGTGCCGGTTGAATGTGTCATTCGTAACCGCGCGGCGGGATCTCTGGTGCGTCGTTTAGGCGTAAAAGAGGGAATGGAACTCAGCCCACCGTTATTCGATCTGTTTTTGAAAAACGATGCCATGCACGACCCAATGATCAATGAATCTTATTGCACCACCTTTGGCTGGGTGAATGAGTCTAATCTGGCGCGCATGAAAGAGCTAACCTATAAAGCTAACGATGTGCTGAAAAAGCTGTTTGATGATGCGGGTCTGATTCTGGTGGACTTTAAGCTGGAGTTTGGTCTGTTTAAAGGTGAGATTGTGCTGGGTGATGAGTTCTCCCCGGACGGTAGCCGCCTGTGGGATAAAACAACGCTTAACAAAATGGATAAAGACCGTTTCCGCCAAAGCCTGGGTGGCTTGATTGAAGCATACGAAGAGGTAGCACATCGTCTCGGTATTAATTTGGACTAATTGCGCAATCGATTTCGTAATCTCAGCGTTACTGTTAAAAGCCGGTTTATCCGGCTTTTTGCTTGTCTGGCGATAGGGGCTTTCACAATAAAATGTTACTTCATTATCTGTTTTATCCTGCATCAGTAGGGCTTTTTATGTTTTGCTGCATATACTCAGGTTATATAATGTAACGACAGGCCTGAATTATGGCCGTTGATAATGAGAGACAAGATTATGCGTTGGCAAGGTCGTCGGGAAAGCGATAACGTTGAAGATCGTCGCAGTGAGTCAGGTGGTTTTTCACGCGGAATGGGCGGCGGCGGTATGCGGGTGCCCAGAGGTAAAGGTGGATTGGTTCTGCTGGTAGTGGTGCTGGTGGCAGGATACTACGGTGTAGATCTGACTCCATTACTAAACGGTGGCGATATACAACCTACGCAGCAAAGCCAGGCTCTTTCTCCGCAGGATAACGAAAAAGCTAAATTTACCTCGGTGGTACTGGCCTCAACGGAAGATGCCTGGAAGGCTATCTTTAAAAGAGAGGGCAGCAACTATCAGGACCCTAAACTGGTGCTGTATCGCGGTGCTACCCGTACTGGTTGCGGTACCGGCGAATCGGTGATGGGGCCGTTCTACTGCCCGGTAGATAAGACCGTCTATATCGATCTGTCATTCTATCAGGATATGGAAACTCGTCTGAAAGCCGGTGGTGACTTTGCCCAGGCCTATGTTGTTGCTCATGAAGTTGGCCATCATGTACAAAACCTGATGGGCATCGCTAATAAAGTTCGCGCCATGCAGCAGCAGGTCCGTAGTCAGGCTGAAGTGAATCGTCTTTCTGTTAAGCAGGAACTGCAGGCAGACTGTTTTGCCGGGGTCTGGGGGCACAGTATGCAAAAGCAGCAGGTACTGGAAATGGGCGATATGGAAGAGGCGCTTAACGCTGCCCAGGCGATTGGTGACGATCGTCTGCAAAAGCAAAGCAGTGGCCGCGTGATTCCGGATAGTTTTACTCACGGTACCTCACAACAGCGTTATACCTGGTTCAAACGCGGTTTTGATTCGGGTGATTTCCGCCAGTGTGATACTTTCTCGACCGATAAACTGTAACGCTTTTGATTATTTGCGGTATGATGAATATCGGCAGTTATTAGCCGATATTCATCAAGCAATCATTTGTATCATCATTTATGAGAACTACCGCAAATGCCCAGTATTGACCCCACACTCATCATCTTGCTGGTATTGGCCGGGTTAGGTATTCTTAGCCATAACAATACAGTCACTATCGCCATTCTTGTTCTGCTTATCCTGCGCCTTACGCCACTTGAAGCTGCATTTCCGATGGTACAAAAATATGGATTAACCTTGGGTATTACCATATTAACTATCGCTGTAATGACCCCATTGGCTAACGGCAAAATGAGCCCGGCCATGCTGTTACAGGTGTTTGTTAACTGGAAGTCGATAGTGGCAATCATTATCGGGATTGCCGTTGCCTGGCTGGGAGGGCGAGGGGTAACGCTGATGACCAGTCAGCCTACCATCGTGGCGGGGCTACTGATTGGTACTATTATTGGCGTGGCATTTTTTCGCGGAGTGCCGGTTGGCCCATTAATTGCTGCCGGGATGGTATCACTGATTGTTGGTCGAACCTGATGATCGATTGGTTAGCGAAAATCGACGATAGCGGGATGGCGAGGTTGCGAAATACTTTTTAAACGCCCGACAAAAGCTTTGTTGCGAGTCAAACTGATATTTTGCCGCGACATCTGCCACGGTTACCCGGCTCTTTTTTAGTTCGCAGGCGGCGTTATTCAGTCGTTGCATACGAATATAAGAAGCAAGTGGATAACCGGTAATGCTCTTAAACATTCGCTGCAAGTGCCAGGGTGAATAGCCGGATCTTGATGCGACAGTTTTGATATTCAGGGGTTCCTGAAGATTATCTTCAATCCAGTTGGTAAGCTGATTAATGACATTAGCGTGGAACATGGTTTTTCCCTCCTGGGAGTTAGAGTCTGGTTGTGATTCAGGCTGGTTGCGCAATTGCTTGTAAATTAAATATCTGTCTGATTTGCTGCATAGCGTTAGCCATTGCCACGTCTCTACCGGGATGAGACATACTGACACCCTCCGCCCGAACGATATGAATGTCCTTTAAACCTAATGTACCCAGCATAGAAACCAGATAGGGCTCCTGAAAATCGTGGGTTAAACCTTCACATGACTGTAGATACCACCGCGTGATGAGGCAATAAACACCGGTCGGTCTTTCAGTAAACCAACCGGGCCGCCAGATGCGTAACGGAACGTTTTTCCTGCCTGACAAATCAGGTCCAGCCAGGTTTTCAGATGACTGGAGATAGAGTGGTGTTACGTTAATTCCGGAATATGACTGTTACAAAGCCATCAATGACGGACGGCTGGTGCAGGTATTACCGCAGTGGCGTTCACCATCCACTCACGTTCATGCCATTTTTGCTTCCAGCAAAGGGCTGTCTCTGGTTTGCCGTACCTTTCTGGATTATATGGCTGAACAGCTACGTCTCAGATTTAACTGATATGTATTCGTCAATATTATGAATATAATCAGCCATCAAAAAACGAATAAATCATAAAGTGATAGCCCAGCGATGAATATTGATTTAGCGCATTATCTTAGTCAGATGCAGCAGTATGGCGTGCGCCGCCTGCTAGTTTTAAGCGGTCAGGCGGCGTGGTGTCGCCAGCAGGCGTTGGGTTTTACCCGTCAATATTCCGGTGACTGGCTGTGGATAGCCGATACACCATTACCGAATTACCCTCATCTACAGCGCAAACCAGAGGCTGTACAAAATCTGTTAGGTTCAGAGTTTCATCACGCGGTGTTTGATGCCAGTAACGGCATTAATGCTGAGTCGTTAATTGCCGTTTCCGGTACATTGTCATCCGGAAGTTTGTTGGTGTTGTTGTTACCGGAATGGGGCAGTCTGGAGCAGCAGCCGGACAACGACAGTTTGCGCTGGAGTGAAGCGCCTGAACCCATTTGTATCCCCCATTTTATTCAACATATTAAACGCCAACTGAATGCGGATTCGGATGTGCTGTTCTGGCTTCAGAATGGCGAATTTACCGGTCAACTGCTGGCAGAACGAAAAGTATGGGTGAAGCCTGATGGCTCTCCCACAGAAGAGCAACAACATCTGCTGGATAGTCTGTTGCGGGCAGATGCCGGTACCTATGTTCTAATTGCCGGTCGCGGACGGGGAAAATCTGCGCTGGCGGGAATGCTGGCGGCCCAATGGGCTGGCAAAGGTGAATGTTGGTTAACGGCACCGGCTCAGGCATCGGGGAATACGCTACAGCAATGGGCTGAGGGTAAGGTGAGCTTTTGGGCACCGGATGCATTATTGGCGCAGTGTCAGGCAGAACCACCGCAGCATGTAGACTGGCTGATTATTGACGAGGCTGCGGCAATACCGGCCCCACAGCTCTATCGCTTAATTTCCAGCTTCCCCCGGGTGCTGCTGACCACCACCGTTCAGGGTTATGAAGGTAGCGGAAGGGGCTTTCTATTAAAGTTCTGTGCAGGTTTAACGGATATGCACCTGTTAAATTTGCAGCAGCCGATTCGCTGGGCGAATAACGATCCGCTGGAACGCTGTATTCATCAACTATTACTGGTGGAAGCTGAAAATAGCCTGAGTGAAAAACCGGGTAAACTACAGCAGATTGTGGAGATTAATCAGCAGCAGTTGATGGGGAATGAAAATCGGCTTAATCAATTTTATGGTTTACTAACCAGCGCCCATTATCGCACCACGCCGTTAGATTTACGCCGTCTGTTTGATGCGCCGGGATTATCTTTTTCCCTGGGCTTAGATGATAAGCAATCGGTTATCGCCGCGCTGTGGTTGGTAGATGAAGGTGGGCTCTCCCCGGATCTGGCCCGGGAAGTTTGGGCCGGGCGTCGGCGACCTCGGGGAAATCTGGTGGCGCAGTCACTGGCGGCTCATGGCGCTGAATATCTGGCTCCTCAATTACGTTCTGTCAGAATTAGTCGTATTGCCGTGGTCTCTTCCCTGCGTCGTCAGGGAATTGCCCGAACCCTGATTACTCAGCAAATTGAACGGGCGAAACTACGGGGTTTAGATTATCTGTCGGTGAGCTTTGGTTATACCGAAGAGCTATGGCAATTTTGGCAGGCCTGTGGCTTTGAGCTTATTCATATGGGAAGCCATCGGGAAGCCAGTAGTGGATGTTATGCCGCAATGGCGATAGTACCTTTTAGCCGGGATGCGGTATTACTTGCCAGAAGGGCAAAGCGGCAGTTTTTACTTAATCAATTGTTATCTTGCGTCAAATTACATCATGTTAACGATATTGCTGCGGCAGAGCTGGCGGAAGAAGACTGGCGAGAGCTGGCAGGGTTTGCGTTTGCTTATCGGACGCTGGAGGCCAGCCAGGTATCGCTGTATCGTCTGTTACGCCATCAGGTTGCTATATGCCATAGTTTAAGGCCGTTGCTGGAAGGGCAGATGACAGTAGAACTCTTGCTAAAACAGGGAAATCTTAACGGGCGTAAGGCGCTGATGCAGCAGTGGCGACAAGAAGTTGCTGAAGCGCTGTTGGCGCTCGATTCAGAGCGATGTCACTATTGGAAAAATTGGGTAGTCGCCCGGCTGCCGGTGATTAGCCCGGCAGCTTAACAGGGGATAGTTTACTTTTTATTGTTGCGGTTCCACTCTTCGTCTTCCTCTTTATCCCATGCGGCGTTGTTATCCCGGTGCGGAGGAAGCTTTGAGTTCTCTTTCATTGAGCGGTCATAATTCACTTTATACAGTGCTTTTATACCATTGATAATCATACCGACCAGAACGATCAGGATTACCCACCAGTAGTCTGCGAGCCAATGCATGATGATGACACTCCGTTGGGTGGGGTGATGAAACGTTTAAATATCTGGTTAAGATGGCAAGAGAGCCAACTAAAACCCGCAATGTCTTTATCCTGCCAGGCCGATAGCAAAAGTTCTGGCGTTAACAGATGTTCGGCCTGTTGAGCCAGAGGGTAGTAGCTGAGATGCCAGGGTTCTGCGGCAACGCCCCCCCGATCGCTGACAAAAGGTCGATAAAAGCCATATCTATTCATATTAGTGCTTAACCAGCAGGTTAGCGGATAAAAATAGCCATCCTCTTCATATTCCCAGGGTTCCAGCTGTAACTTTATCCCCTCAGGTAACAGGTCTGGATCGTAAATATCCAGATCGGTTCCCCAATGATGGCGGCTGGCTCCTGGCATCGCTGACCAACGCAAAATTGCGCAGCAGCGCTGCTCATCGTCCAGCGTGGAGATATCCATTGGTTGGCTCATGGTATCCATCACCGGACGTAAACCGATAAACTTTTCATTCCAAATCATTTGCTGACGGGCAAAATCACGAAAGGTGCTGGCGGGTTGAAGATTAAATCCCGCCTCTTTTGCGGCGGCCTGCATAGCAAGAAATGCATTAACGACTTCCGGCTGCAAACGATGATTTCCCGTTAGCGTAACCAGATGCTCTTCGCTTTGGCCGGTCAACATGGCTGGCGTTATCATACTAATAACTGCTCCATTATTTTCTGATACATACGGCTAAGTAGCTGTAAATCAGATGCTTTAACACACTCATTGACTTTATGAATGGTGGCATTAACCGGCCCAAGTTCTACCACCTGAGTTCCCAGTTGGGCAATAAAGCGGCCATCAGAAGTACCGCCGTTAGTGAGTAACTGTGGGGTGATGGCTGCGTAATACTCTACCGCATGGGATACCGCATCAACTAACTTACCGCGAGGGGTCAGGAAGGGTTTACCGGACAGATTCCATTCAATGGTATAGCGTAACTGGTGGCGCTCCAGCATGGCTTGTACCTGCTGCATTATTTGCTCATGGGTTAGCTCGGTACTGTAGCGGAAGTTAAACTGCACAAACATCTCACCGGGAATCACGTTATTGCTACCTGTTCCGGCGCGAATATTGGCGATTTGCATGCTGGTTGCGGGAAAGAATTCATTGCCTCTGTCCCATTCGGTATCCACCAGTTCATTGATAAATGGCGTAGCGCGGTGAACCGGATTATCCGCCAGATGAGGGTAAGCCACGTGCCCCTGAGTGCCATGAATAGTCAGATTGGCAGTAATTGAGCCTCTGCGTCCGTTTTTAACCACATCACCTACGCGTTCGGTACTGGAAGGTTCTCCCACCAGACAGTAGTCAACGCGTTCACGACGAGCGGCCAATGCCTCAACCACCTTAACCGTACCATTAACCGCACTGGCTTCTTCATCCGAGGTGATGAGAAAGGCCAGACGCCCGCTATGATTGGAGTTGGCCGCCACAAAGCGTTCGGCAGCCACCACCATGGCGGCCAACGAACCTTTCATATCTGCTGCGCCACGGCCATACAGGAAGCCATCCTGAATAGTGGGTTCAAACGGTGGCTGATGCCAGTGACTTTCATCACCGGCGGGAACCACATCGGTATGGCCTGCAAAGGCTAAAGTCGGTGCGCCACCATGACCGCCACGCCATGCCCAAAAGTTAAGGGTATCGCCAAAATTCATCTCTTCAACGGTAAAGCCAATGGCTTTTAACCGTTCAATCATAATTTGCTGACAGCCTTCATCATGAGGGCTCAAAGAAGGGCGTTTGATGAGCTGCTGGGCCAGCGTAATTACCGGACAGAACATTATTTATCTCCACCGGTAAATTGCTGATAGCTGTCCACAGAGAAACCCAACAGCATTTTGTGATCAACAACTAATACCGGACGTTTAATGATGGACGGCTGTTCGAGCATCAGTGTTTTCGCACCCGCTTCAGTGGTTGCCGTCGCTTTTTGATCGTCACTTAGCTTACGCCAGGTTGTTCCACGGGTATTGAGCAGTGGTTCCCAGCCTAATCCATCAATAAGCTGCTGCAATAATTGGTTATCTAAACCATCAGTGCGGTAATCGTGAAAACGATAGTCTATCTGGTGTTCCTCCAGCCAGCGGCGGGCCTTTTTAATCGTATCGCAGTTCTTAATGCCGTAGAGGCTGTATGTCGTTTTCAAAGAGATTCCCTCATCAGTCAAAATTTAATACGCCTGCCGTAAATTTACCCGTTCAGCAAAAGGCTGATAAAGCAGGGAGGATAGCCGATAAATTTACCATTAAATCAGGGGGGAGGGGGAAAGTATTTCGAAGGTATTAACGAATAAACAAAGATGAAAAACGAATAAAATTACAGATCGGTTATTAACAGTAGGTGATTAAAAACCGGACTCTTCGTTGAAAGCCCGGTTCTTTCACCAAATTGAATCTTAACCGCTACTGGCTTTTTCTTTCCAGATACATCACCGTTGCCGCTACGCGTGAACGAACATTCAACTTACGCAGCATATTACGGATATGTACTTTTACTGTCTCTTCGGAAATGTGTAAATGCGAAGCGATTTGTTTGTTAGACATACCGCGAGCCACTTCCTGTAGAACATCCAACTCACGTTCAGTTAGCGACTCAAATGGATCGCTTTGGTCATCCCGGGAATCAAGGTATTCAAGAATGATGTCACTAAATACGTTTTCACCGTTAGCGGCCTGTAGAATCTTCTTCAGTAGCAGTTCTGGTTCGCTGTCTTTTAGTAAATAACCATCGGCTCCGGCATCAATGAGCGCATAAATATCGCTGCGGGAATCGGAAACGGTTAGCACGATAATACGGGCAGCAATACCCTCATTACGCAGTGCTTTCAGCGTATCCAGACCAGACAGACCTTTCATGTTCAGGTCTAACAGAATCAGGTCGGGTAGCAACTGACAGGCAAAAGTAATTGCTTCGTTGCCGTTGCTGGCTTCTGCCACAATATTGAGTGAAGGTTCCAGCTCAAGCAACTGCCGGACTCCGCGCCGCATCAGGGGATGATCGTCTACGATCAAAATATTGCACTGTTCTTGCACTGTCATTACTCCATTATTTTTTAAAATTATTGAAGGGTGCCGCAAAGCTATATCTAACTTTGTCATTGTTATTGTTGAGGGAAGATGAGTCGGACTAATGTCCCTCCTCTTTCCTGCGGCCCAATGGTTAACGTTCCACCTAAACGTGAAGCACGTTCGCTCATAATATTGAGCCCGTAATGGCCTTCGGGCTCATCTAAACTTTTTATTCCGGCCCCATTATCGGCAATGATAATCATATTATTACCGTCATTTGTAGGCTCACAATTAATGCTAATCAGGCTGGCATTGGCATGCTTTATGGCATTCAGAACGGCCTCACGAACAATTTGTAATGCGTGAACCTGTTGTTGTGCATTTAATGCCTGCGACGAAAGCGCACAGTGCATTTGAATCGGAACTTCCGTTTGTGCCTGTAACGGAGTGATTAACTGATTTAGTGCTTCGTGTAAGTCAGCTTCCTGAATTGTGAGTCGAAATGTTGCTAATAGTTCCCTTAGTTGACGATAAGCACTGGATAGCGCTTGATCGAAATCAGTGATTACACTCATAGCTTGTTCATTATTACTGGGAATAACGCGTTTAAGCAAGGTCAGTTGGATCCGCAAGAAAGAAAGGGATTGTGCCAACGAGTCGTGAAGTTCACGGGCGATTGTGGCTCGTTCCTCCATCAGTAAAACCTGTAAATAACGCTTTTGTGCCCGGTTAAAATAGATGCCCCGACTCAGGATATTACTGACGTTTTCAATTAACTGAGGGTGTACTGCCGTATCAGAACATTGCCAGCTCATCCTGCCCAGAATCTGTTCATCTTGCTGTAAGGGGAGATGCTGCCAAATGCGGTCTTTATCTTCGGTACCTTCTTCAAGTACCCAGCGGCCTTCTCCACTGTCCTGAATCTCCAGGCGAATCGCGACCAGATTTTCGCTGGTGCGAACAATATGCATGACCTGTTCAAAACACTGGTGGTCAACCTGACTCACGCTGAAAGCCTGAAGGCAATCATATAAAACCCCTAATGAGCGATTGGCCTGAGTGAGTTTAACGGTCTTCTCTTCTACTTTTTCTGCCAGCGACTGGTACATTTTTTCCAAATCAGACGACATAGAAGTAAAAGCGGTTGCCAGTACGCCCAATTCATTATGCTGACCGACATCCAACGGTTGGTGGTCAAAGCGCCCGGTTTGAATATAGTGGCTGGCAGTCACCATCCGATTTAGCGGTTCGACAATTTCCCGACGGCTGAAGAGAATCACGTAAAACACCAGCCCAATAGTGCTCAGTACGCTGATAATACTGATAAAAACCGCGGTTTTTAGTTTCAGTTCAGAAAACAGCTGGATGGCAAGTACAAACTCATTAATTTCATTAACGTAATCGGCTAACTGGTTGATATAGATATCACCATCGTTATGCGTCAGTTCCTGTTCCAGTTCCTGCCAACGGTCCAGCAGGGTTTGATATTTCTGCTGTATATCCGCCGGAAAGTAAAATTCGTTGATCTCTTTTAAGGCGGGGGCATTAATTGACAACGCATATTGTCGGATATGGGAGTTCAGATAAGGGGAGTTGGTCGTCAGATCGTAGGCCAGACGATAACTCTGCATACGCAAAGAGCCCGAAATATTAATCGCTTCGGCATCTGTACGACTGGCGGCTAATGAAATCAAAGCAAGCCCGGCGGACAGAATCGAAAGGATCACTATTGCGATCAGCATACGAGCTATACTATTGGTTACAGAGCGTTTAACAGAAGCCATACATCCTCAAAGCGTTAATTGATTTGTACTTTGTCATGTTCATGTATTAGAGAGAATTATCAGATTGTCGTAGATAACCTGTAGTGATAGTAACCAGTTTTCTTTTTAGTGTACTGACTATTCTGCTGGGTTTTAACTTAAAAATAACCAAATAAAATGCCGTGTGGGTCAAATATTGGGTTAAAAATGCAGCGAACGATTGATCTAGCGCAAGCTACCTACCTATTTACCCCTTAAGAGTGATTATATCTCTACTTCGCAAGGATTAACTTATCATGGCCAGAGTCTCTGAATGCGTAGTCCCAGATAACAGAGACAATGAATGTAATAAATGATGTCCTCCTGAGTGAGTGGAGTAATAAAGCATGTCAATTCTATCCCGGCGAAATCTGTTACGTGGTCAATGGCGAGGCCACGATGCTATCAGGCCGCCGTGGTCGGTAGATGAAGCGTTGTTTACCGATGGCTGTAGTCGTTGCCATGCTTGCGTTGAGGCCTGTGAAACCGGGGTCATCACAGTCAGTGGTAACCAAGGCTTTCCTGAGCTGGATTTTCAACGTGCAGAGTGCACGTTTTGCAAACGCTGTGTAGAAGTTTGTCCAGAGCCGATATTTCATTCGACGGAAAGTCAGCCATGGCAGCGTTATGCAGTGATTAACCAAACGTGTCTCACCTATCAGGGGGTGGCCTGTCGAAGCTGTCAGGATGCCTGTGAGCCCTATGCAATTAAATTCAAATTACGGTTGGGTGGTATTGCCCAGCCGGAACTGGAAAAAGAGAGCTGTACAGGATGCGGGGGCTGTGTCCGAAGCTGTCCGGTTCAGGCAATAACAACCCGTGAGAGTGATAAAGATAATGACGGAAAACAATGACTGGCACGTTTGTAGTTTGATTGTTCAGGTACGTCCGGAGGATATACCTAAAGTAAGCGAAGCGTTGTACGCACTACCAGGAACAGAGATTCCCGGAGTGAATGAAGACGAAGGAAAGTTAATTGTTGTTATGCAGGCGGACAATTCAGATGTTCTGTTTGCCCAAATTGAGTCAGCACGTGATATAGCGGGTGTGTTGGCGGTGTCGCTGGTTTATCACCAGCAAGATGAGCAAGGTGAGGATACGCCATGAAACTCAGTCGTCGAGACTTCATGAAAGCAAATGCAGTGGCTGCAGCCGCAGTTGCCGCAGGAATGACTATCCCGACAGTAGCCGTTGCTGCTGAAGGGGACCAATCAATTAAGTGGGATAAAGCACCATGCCGCTTCTGTGGTACCGGTTGTAGCGTACTGGTTGGTACGCAAAACGGTCGCGTTGTGGCTTCTCAGGGTGATCCTGATGCCCCCGTTAACCGCGGGTTAAACTGTATCAAGGGTTACTTCTTACCTAAGATTATGTACGGAAAAGACCGTTTAACTCAGCCGCTGCTGCGGATGAAGAACGGCGAATATGACAAAAATGGTGAATTTACTCCGGTTAGCTGGGATAAAGCCTTCACCGTAATGAGTGAAAAATACAAAAAAGCCTTTAAAGAGCAGGGGCCGAACGGCGGCGGGATGTTTGCTTCCGGTCAGTTCACCATTTGGGAAGGCTATGCTGCGGCTAAATTATTTAAAGCGGGTTTCCGTTCTAACAATATTGACCCCAATGCCCGTCACTGTATGGCGAGCGCCGTAGTTGGCTTTATGCGTACTTTCGGTATGGATGAGCCAATGGGCTGTTACGATGACATCGAGCACGCTGATGCCTTCGTACTTTGGGGCTCTAATATGGCAGAAATGCACCCGATCCTGTGGTCGCGCATTACTGACCGTCGCCTGTCTAATCCAAATGTTAAAGTTGCGGTAATGTCTACTTATGAACACCGTAGCTTCGAATTAGCCGATAACCCGATTATCTTTAAACCGCAAACTGACCTGGTTATCCTGAACTATATCGCCAACTACATCATCCAGAATAATGCTGTTAATCAGGACTTCCTGGATAAACATGTCAACATTCGTCGTGGTGATACCGATATTGGCTATGGTTTACGTCCAAACCATCCTCTGGAAAAAGCGGCTAAAAATCCAAACAGTGACAAATCTACCCCAATGACCTTCGACGAATATAAAGCGTTCGTTGCAGAGTACACATTGGAGAAAACCGCTGAAATGACCGGTGTACCAAAAGATTCACTGGTTGAGCTGGCGAAACTGTATGCCGATCCAAATATAAAAGTCGTTTCTTACTGGACTATGGGTTTCAACCAGCATACCCGTGGCGTATGGGCGAACAACTTGTGTTACAACATCCATCTGTTAACCGGTAAGATCTCTATACCGGGTTGCGGTCCATTCTCTCTGACCGGTCAGCCTTCTGCTTGTGGGACCGCGCGTGAAGTGGGTACTTTCGCACACCGTCTGCCTGCGGACATGGTAGTGACCAACGAAGAACACCGTAAGATTTCAGAACAGAAGTGGAAACTGCCGGAAGGCACCATTCTGGGTTCTATCGGCCTGCACGCAGTAGCTCAGGACCGTGCGCTGAAAGACGGTAAGTTAAACGCTTACTGGACGCTGTGTACTAACAATATGCAGGCGGGCCCAAACATCAATGAAGACCGTATGCCAGGCTGGCGCGATCCGCGTAACTTTGTAGTGGTATCCGATCCTTATCCAACCATCAGTGCGCTGTCTGCGGACCTGATCTTGCCTACCGCAATGTGGGTGGAAAAAGAGGGGGCTTACGGTAACGCCGAGCGTCGTAGTCAATTCTGGCGTCAACAAGTTAAGGCACCGGGTGAGGCAAAATCTGACCTGTGGCAAATCGTTCAGTTCTCTAAGTACTTTAAAACCGATGAAGTTTGGCCGGCTGAGCTGTTAGATAAGAACCCGGAGTATCGTGGTAAAACGCTGTACGAAATTCTGTTCGCTAACGGCCAGGTTAATAAGTTCAAACTGGATGAGCTGGCGGAAGGCCAGTTAAACGATGAATCCCATGATTATGGTTTCTATCTGCAAAAAGGGCTGTTTGAAGAGTACGCTGGCTTTGGTCGTGGCCATGCTCACGATCTGGCTCCATTCGATGATTACCACAAAGCGCGCGGTCTGCGCTGGCCGGTAGTTGACGGCAAAGAGACGCTATGGCGCTACCGTGAAGGTTATGACCCGTATGTTAAGGCCGGTGAAGGCGTTAAATTCTACGGTAAACCGGATGGTAAAGCGGTTATTTTTGCTCTGCCTTATGAACCACCTGCAGAAAGTCCGGATGCGGAATACGACCTGTGGCTGTCAACCGGCCGCGTGCTGGAACACTGGCATACCGGGTCAATGACGCGTCGTGTACCTGAACTGCACCGTTCTTTCCCTGAGTCAGTGCTGTTTATTCACCCGCAGGATGCCCAGAAACGTGGTATGCGTCGCGGCGATAAAGTGAAGATTCAGTCACGTCGCGGTGAAGTCATCTCCATTGTGGAAACTCGCGGTCGTAACCGGGTGCCGCAAGGGCTGGTATACATGGCGTTCTTTGACGCAGCACAGTTAGTTAACGCATTGACACTGGATGCAACCGATCCACTGTCAAAAGAGACTGACTACAAAAAATGTGCGGTTAAAGTCGTTAAAGTATAAGGAAAGCAGGGCGCACGATTATGGCTAATGAAAGGGATAAAGGACCCGCGCGTCGCCGCTTTTTACGCGACGTAGCACGCAGCGCAGGCGGCCTGGCCGGGCTGACGCTGCTGCTGGGTATTCCGCAGAAACAGTCTCAGGCACGTGAGGGGGTCGCGTTGCGTCCACCTGGCGCGCTACCTGAGGAGGCGTTTAACCGCGCCTGTATCCGCTGCGGGCAATGCGTACAGGACTGTCCATACGATACGTTAAAGCTGGCAACGCTGTTGTCACCGGTATCTACGGGCACTCCGTACTTTGTGGCTCGCCAGATCCCCTGTGAGATGTGTGAAGATATTCCTTGTGTTAAAGCCTGTCCGAGTGGCGCCCTCGATTCTTCTCTGACAGATATTGATAATTCCCGGATGGGGCTGGCGGTATTGCTTGACCACGAGAACTGCCTGAACTGGCAGGGTTTGCGTTGCGACGTTTGCCATCGCGTATGTCCGTTGATTAATAAAGCTATTACGTTGGAACTGCATCGTAATGAGCGAACCAATAAACACGCGATGTTTTTACCCACCGTGCACAGTGAATATTGTACCGGCTGTGGTAAATGCGAAGAGGCATGTGTACTGGAAGAAGCCGCAATCAAGGTACTTCCACTGTCACTGGCACAGGGCAAACTGGGTAAACACTATCGGCTGGGATGGATAGAGAAAGATAAAGCGGGGCATTCGTTAATCCCTGAAGCGCTGACTCTGCCAACCCGTAAACCGGAAGGGGGGCAATAATGGCAAATGCACCTAAGAACGCAGGCCATGAGGCTCTGGTGAAGTACGGATGGTGGTATAGCCACCGCTTCCTGGTTTTTCGCCGTATCAGTCAACTGCTTATTCTGTCGATGTATCTGACCGGGCCACTTCTCGGCGTCTGGATCCTGCGGGGTAACTACAGCGGTAGCATGCTGCTGGATACTATCCCGCTTAGCGATCCGTTAATGATGCTGCAAACGCTGGCCAGCGGTCATCTTCCTCAGGTGCCAGAGCAATCTGGTTGGGCAGCATGGTCTGAATGGTATGCCCTGATTGGCGGTGTGATCATTGCGCTGGTCTATGCACTGTTTGCCAGTCGGCTGTTTTGCGGTTGGGTTTGCCCATTAAGTTTGGTAACCGATTTTGCTGCCTGGTTGCGGCGTAAGCTGGGGCTGCGCAGTAGTGCAGCCATTCCGGCAACGTTGCGTTATGGCATTCTGGTTGCCATTATCATCGGCAGTGTCATTACCGGCACGCTGGTGTGGGAGTGGGTAAATCCGGTATCCGCATTTGGTCGGGGTTTAATCAGTGGATTCGGCCACTCAGCATCATCCGGCATTATTACCGGTTTACTCTTCGGTTTTGGTGCCAGTATTTGGCTGATTGTGGTGGTATTCCTGTTTGACCTGTTGGTGGTAGAGCATGGCTGGTGTGGTCATCTGTGTCCTGTTGGTGCTCTTTACGGCGCAATAGGCTGTAAAGGTGTACTGCGTATCAGTGCGGAAAATCGCCAGAACTGTACCCGCTGTATGGACTGTATTCATATCTGTCCGGAACCGCAGGTGCTGCGTGGCCCACTGTTTGGTAAACAGGAGAGCCCATTAGTGCTGAGTAAAGATTGTATTTCCTGCGGTCGCTGTATTGATGTCTGTTCAGAGAAAGTATTTCAAATAAAAACACGATTCCATCGTTCGGGAGTAGAGGAATGAAGAGTAACGTCTTGAAAAAGCAGCTTACCTTATGGACTATGCTGGTGGCATTAGTTTCCGGTAGCGTGGCGTTTGCTGCAGATAGCGTTGATTTGAGTCAGTCACCGGAAGTGTCTGGTACCCCTGAAGGCTCAATTATTATGCCTAAAGAACAGCCTCGTATGGCGCTCGATTATGTTAACCAACCACCGATGATTCCACACAGTGTGGATGGCTATCAGGTGACAACCAAAGTAAATACCTGTCTGAAGTGTCACGGAGTACAAAGCTATCGTACTACCGGTGCACCGCGTATCAGCCCAACTCACTTTGTTGATAGTGCTGGTCATGTCAGCAGTAATGTGGCACCACGCCGCTACTTCTGCCAGTCCTGTCACGCGCCTCAGGCTGACGCTGCGCCAATCATTGGTAACACGTTCACACCGGCACCGGGATATGGTAAGTAATCGGGGGATTCATGAGTAAAGATAAAAAACCAGGTGTAATTCGCCGGGCATGGACTTGGTTCAGAACCCCCAGTCGTCTGGCGATAGGTACCTTGCTGGCAATGGGCTTTGTAGCCGGCATTGTCTTCTGGGGCGGTTTCAATACCGGTATGGAAGTGATGAACAGCGAGAAGTTCTGTATCAGCTGCCATGAGATGCGTGATAACGTCTATCAGGAATATATGGATACGGTGCACTACAGCAACCGAACTGGCGTGCGCGCCATCTGTTCTGACTGTCACGTGCCGAAAGAGTTTGTTCCTAAGATGATCCGTAAGATCAAGGCATCAAAAGAGCTGTATGGTAAAGCGATGGGCATTATTGATACTCCACAAAAGTTTAATGAGCATCGTTTGCAAATGGCGAAAAATGAGTGGGCACGAATGGAGGGGAATAACTCTCAAGAGTGCCGTAACTGCCACAGCTTTGATTATATGGACTTTACCGAGCAGAAAACCGTAGCCGGGAAGATGCACGCTATGGCAATCAAAGAGGGTAAAACCTGTATTGAATGTCATAAGGGGATTGCGCATAAGCTTCCTGATATGACGGGGATCCCGAATGGGTTCTGATGCTGAGGTAGTGGCTGATTATATTGTTTTAATCAGCCGCTGAGAATATTCCGGCCGTAAAAGTCATTGTGCTTATTTGGGTATGGTGCCCGGCCGGAAGACCATAGGTACTTAGTATTTGAGAGCTTCGGGCCAGCGCTTGCGCTGGCCCACAGGGTGAAACACCGAAAGGTGTTTCATAACAGCCCCTAAGCGCCCTAGGCCCGGTGCACACGGTAGCTAAGTATAGCGGTTCTCCCGACCGCATTCGGTGTTCATTAAAGCACATGGCTTTTACGGTCGGAATATTCACTAATGTTGATTAATTTGGTTTGTCAGCGATCAACATTGCTGTGTTCTTCTATTTCTGCTGCTTAAACATCAACAACCACTTATCCAGCTCATTAGCGAACTGTTGACGGTCGCGTTGGTTCAGAGTGCTGGGGCCGCCGGTTTGGATGCCGCTGGAGCGCATGGTGTCCATAAAATCACGCATGGTGAGCTTTTCGCGAATAGTGGCGGGGGAGTAGCGTTCGCCTCTGGGGTTGATGGCGGCTCCGCCTTTTTCCAGTACTTCGGCAGCCAGAGGAATATCGGCGGTGATCACTAAATCGCCAGGTTCAGTGCGTTTAACGATTTCGTTATCTGCCACGTCAAAGCCTGATGCAACCTGCATACTGCGAATATAAGGGGAAGGTGGCGTTTTAATGTATTGATTGGCTACCAGAGTAACCATAACCTGTGTACGGTCTGCGGCACGAAACAGTACCTCTTTTATCACATTGGGGCAGGCATCGGCATCGACCCAGATTTGCATAGTTGATCCTTATTGATCTGATGTCATCATCAGGAAAATTGAGTGAAGATTCCGCACTTAATTTAAGCAACGAACCGGGGAATCTTCACTTATCTGTTGCACTTAACGCTAAACTTACCATAATCGTGCACTATAACAGGGTTAAACGGTGAATATGATGGAAATCCGTATCTATAAACAAGATGACTTTGAAGATGTTGTGACGCTGTGGGAGCGCTGTGATTTATTGCGCCCGTGGAACGATCCTGAAACCGATATTGAACGTAAACAAAATAATGATCCTGAACTGTTTTTAGTTGCAGAGGTCGGAGGTGAGGTAGTTGGCACTATTATGGGCGGATATGATGGTCATCGTGGCTCTGCCTATTATCTTGGTGTACACCCTGATTATCGCGGCCGGGGCATTGCCAATGCCCTTATTAGTCGTCTGGAGAAGAAGCTGATAGCGCGTGGTTGTCCAAAATTACAGCTGTTAGTGCGTGATGATAACGATGCTGTTATTGGTATGTATGAGAAACTGGGTTATGAAATTCAGGATACGGTGTGCATTGGTAAACGCCTGATTGAGGATCAGGAGTATTAAGGCGTTGAATTATACCCTGATTTTATTCACTTAATAGGATAATAGATGAATATACGTATTGTTTTACTGTTGGTTCCATTTTTGATTACAGGATGTTCGACAGTCAGTAATTTTTCCTGGTCTAAGTTATCGCCAACTAACTGGTTTGGCAGTTCTCTGGAATTAAATAATGCAGGCTTGGGGGCAATTTCCTCCGTGACGCCAATGGAAGAAAAAGCGCTGAATCAGGCCCTGGACGGTGATTACCGTTTGCGTAAAGGTATGGGAATGAGTAACGGTCAGGTGACCAGCTACTATGAAGCGATGAACGACGATAAAGTGATGCTGGTTTTTCACGGTAATCCATCAAACCGGGTTGAGCGTATTGAAGTGATGGACAAATCCATTGAGACGCCTAAAGGTTCGCATGTAGGTATGCCATTTAGCGATCTTTATCAGAAAGCATTTGATGTTTGCCGGGTTGGCACCGGAGATGAGAGTGGCAAAGTGCTTTGTCGTTCACCGGAAAGTACCCGTATTACCTATGTGTTCAGCGGCGAGTGGATGGGGCCTTCAGAGATCATGCCCTCCGACGATAAGCTAAAAGTCTGGACTATCAGTAAAATGGTATGGCAATCAAAGTAATAGGTTAAATCTTTATTCATACTTGAGTTAGCGCATGATAGCGTTGTCTGATTTCGTTATTATAGACTCATGTTTAGTTAAAGCGGTGCCAGCAAACAGCACCGCTTTTCATTGATATGAGGATTAAGTCATGGCTCAGGTTCAGAGCGGTATTTTGCCGGAACATTGTCGTTTTGGTATTTTTATTGAAGCAAAGGTTGGCGGAGACTTAGAGCAGATCCGCACCGGCTGCAAAACGTTTGTGAATACCTTGACCGAACTGCAACAAAAATTTCCTGAGGCTGCATTAGGTGCCGTCATCTCTTTCGGTTCCGATCTGTGGAAAACACTATCCGATGGCCGAGGTGCCAGTGAGCTTAAGCCTTTCACTCCGCTGGGTAATGGACTAGCGCCAGCCACTCAGCGCGACATGCTTATCCATATCCTGTCTCAACGCCATGATGTTAACTTCACGCTGGCTCAGGCCGCATTAAAAGCCTTTGGTAAAGCCATTACCGTAGAAGAAGAGACGCACGGTTTCCGTTGGACAGAAGAGCGCGATTTAAGCGGTTTTGTCGACGGTACAGAAAACCCGGAAGGGGATGCCCGCCCAGGCGTTGGCATCATTCCTGAAGGGGAAGATGCCGGTGGCAGTTATGTGATGGTACAGCGTTATGTACATAATCTTGATGTCTGGAACAACATGCCGGTAAAAGCGCAAGAAAATGCTATGGGCCGGACGAAGGTGGATAATGAGGAGCTGCCATCCGACAAGCGCCAGCCAACTTCTCATTTGGGCCGTGTTGACCTGAAAGAAGAGGGCAAAGGGCTGAAAATTATTCGTCAGAGCCTGCCGTATGGAACTGCCAGCGGTGAGCACGGCCTGTTCTTTATCGCTTATTGCGCTCATCTGCATAATATTGAGCAGCAACTGCTGAGTATGTTTGGTGAGCGAGATGGTAAAACCGATCAATTGTTAAGATTCAGTAAACCGGTTACCGGCAGTTATTTCTTTGCTCCATCGTTAGATAAATTGCTCTCTCTATAATTTGAATCGGGGCAGCGCGGAAACATTCTTCGCTGCCCGATGGTTTTGTCTGATTATTCCCCATCTGCTATTTCCGCTATATCAGTGTCTGTATTGCATATTCTTTTTTGCTCTTAATCAGTGCGAAACGGTATATGAAATTGTTATAAAAAAGTGAATTCAGCCCATACACTATGACTTATCAAAGCATCATTTTTAGCGATAAGTGAGAATATAAAATGAAAAAATTAGGGCTGAAAAGTTGGGTTATCGCAACGATGATTGCGACGTCTTCTGTCTCTGCGGCTGAGTTACTGAATAGCTCTTATGATATTTCCCGTGAGCTGTTTGCTGAAATTAACCCAGTATTCGAAAAAGCATGGAAGCAAAAAACCGGCGAAGACTTAACTATCAAGCAGTCTCATGCAGGTTCATCAAAACAGGCGCTGGCAATTCTACAGGGCTTAAAAGCCGATGTGGTCACTTACAATCAGGTGACCGACGTGCAGATTCTGCATGATAAAGGCAACCTGATACCGGCCAACTGGCAGAGTCGTTTAGCAAATAACAGTTCTCCTTATTATTCCACCATGGCGTTTCTGGTACGCAAAGGAAACCCGAAAAATATTCATAGCTGGAACGATCTGGTTCGGGATGATGTGAAGCTGGTTTTCCCCAATCCTAAAACCTCCGGTAATGGACGCTATACCTATCTGGCTGCCTGGGGAGCCACTAATCTGGCTGACGGTGGCAATGAACAGAAAACCCGCGAATGGATGACCCGTTTCCTGAAAAACGTAGCGGTGTTTGACGTGGGTGGTCGAGGTGCAACGACTTCATTTGTTGAACGCGGGCTGGGTGATGTGCTGATTAGTTTTGAATCTGAAGTGAAGAATATTCAAAAGCAGTACGGTGCGGACAATTACGATGTTGTGGTTCCTGAGGTTGATATTTTGGCTGAGTTCCCTGTGGCCTGGGTCGATCGTAATGTTGAACGCAATGGGACCGAAAAACAGGCTAAAGCCTATCTGGATTTTCTGTATACCCCGGAAGCCCAGCAAATCTTCACTCGCTATAACTACCGCGTATATGACAACGCAGCGATGGATGCGGTGAAGGGCCAATTCCCTCAGGTAAAACTGTTTAAAGTTGAAGATCAGTTTGGTAACTGGGAGCAGGTAATGAAAGTGCATTTCAATACTGATGGCATCTTAGACCAACTGCTGGCTGCGGGGCATAAAAGCTAATGTTGTTATCTATACCTGCCAGGCGCGTATTACCGGGTTTCTCTCTGAGTTTAGGGAGCAGTCTGTTATTTACCTGCTTAATTCTGCTGTTGCCCATGAGCGCATTAGTTATGCAGCTCGCGAATATGAGCTGGCATGAATACTGGCAGGTAGTCACCCATCCACAGGTGGTAGCAGCTTATAAAGTGACATTGGTTGCGGCCGCCGTAGCCAGCATCTTCAATGCAGCTTTCGGTATGCTGATGGCGTGGATTTTAACCCGTTACCGCTTCCCAGGCCGAACCCTGTTGGATGGCCTGATGGATTTACCCTTTGCTCTGCCAACGGCCGTTGCGGGGTTAACGCTGGCCAGCCTGTTTTCAACCACCGGCTGGTACGGTACCTGGCTGGCGGAGCTGGGAATTAAAGTTTCGTTTACCTGGTTAGGTATTGCCGTTGCTATGGCATTTACCAGCATTCCTTTTGTGGTGAGAACCGTTCAGCCTGTACTGGAAGAGCTGGGTCCTGAATATGAAGAAGCCGCTGAAACTCTGGGGGCCAGCCGTTGGCAAAGTTTCCGTCGGGTAGTTTTACCGGAAGTGGCTCCGGCATTAATGACCGGCACAGTGCTTTCATTTACCCGCAGTTTGGGTGAGTTTGGCGCCGTAATTTTTATTGCCGGTAATATCGCCTGGAAGACGGAAGTGACTTCGTTGATGATCTTTATTCGTCTGCAAGAGTTTAACTATGCGGCGGCCAGCGCCATTGCTTCAGTGATTCTGGCGGCTTCGCTGGTGTTGCTATTTATCGCTAACGTCTTGCAGAGTCGCTATGGCAAACGGGTTGGAGGTCATTAATGACGGATTTTACTTTCCAACAGACATTCAGTTCCCGCCAGATTAACTGGGGTAAGTGGGCGCTTATTCTCATTGGCGTGGTGATTTCAGTGTTGCTGCTGGTGATACCGATGGCGGCCATTTTTGTTACGGCATTCTCTGCCGGTATCGATGCGCTGTGGAATAACCTGAGTGACCCGGACATGCTGCACGCCGTTTGGCTGACGGTATTGATTGCGTTGATTACGGTACCGGTGAATCTGGTTTTTGGTACCTTGCTGGCGTGGCTGGTTACGCGTTTTGAGTTTCGTGGCCGCCAACTGCTATTGACGCTGATTGATATTCCTTTTGCCGTGTCGCCGGTGGTGGCGGGACTGTTGTATTTGCTGTTTTACGGTTCAAATGGTGTGGTCGGTGGTTGGCTGGAATCACACAACATTCAACTGATGTTTTCGTGGCAAGGCATGGTGTTGGTCACTATTTTTGTTACCTGTCCGTTTGTGGTACGTGAACTGGTTCCTGTGATGATGAGCCAGGGCAGCCAGGAAGATGAAGCAGCGGTGCTGCTGGGTGCTTCCGGCTGGCAAATGTTCCGCCGGGTCACGTTACCGAATATTCGCTGGGCGCTGCTGTATGGCGTGGTATTGACTAATGCCCGGGCGATTGGTGAGTTTGGTGCGGTTTCGGTGGTGTCCGGCTCTATTCGCGGTGAAACCTATACCTTACCGTTACAGGTTGAGCTCCTTCATCAGGATTACAACACCGCTGCCGCTTTTACCGCAGCAGGCCTGCTAACCCTGATGGCGATCGTTACTTTGTTCTTAAAAAGCACTCTGCAATGGCGTATTGCCCGTCAGAAAAAGCAAGATACTCAGGAGATAAATCATGAGCATTGAGATTAAAGGTATTAATAAATACTTTGACCAAACCAGAGTCTTGCAGGACATCTCTCTGGATATTCATTCTGGTGAAATGCTGGCGCTGCTGGGACCATCCGGTTCGGGCAAAACTACGCTATTGAGAATTATTGCCGGGCTGGAGTATCAAAACTCGGGTCTGTTGAGTTTTAACGGCAAAGATGTCAGTCACCTTCATGCCCGGGATCGTCAGGTGGGTTTTGTCTTCCAGCACTATGCGTTATTCCGCCATATGACAGTGTTTGATAATGTTGCCTTTGGCCTGACAGTATTGCCTCGTCGTGAGCGTCCAACCGCAGCGGCAATTAAGCAAAAAGTCGATGGCCTGCTGGAAATGGTACAACTGAGCCATTTGGCAAATCGTTTTCCTTCCCAACTATCCGGAGGTCAGCGTCAGCGGGTGGCATTGGCGCGTGCGCTGGCGGTCGATCCACAAATTCTGTTGCTGGATGAACCTTTTGGGGCGTTGGATGCTCAGGTACGTAAAGAGCTGCGCAGTTGGTTGCGTCAACTGCACGAAGAGCTAAAGTTTACCAGCGTATTCGTGACTCATGACCAGGAAGAAGCAATGGAAATTGCCGATCGCGTCGTTGTGATGAGTCAGGGGCATGTTGAGCAGGTTGGTACGCCGGATGAGGTGATGCGCGAACCGGAAAGTCGCTTTGTGCTGGAGTTTCTTGGTGAAGTTAACCAGATTAAAGCCGAAATCAAAGGTAATCGCTTGTTGGTGGGGCAGCATCAGTGGCCGCTGGAGGTATCACCAATACATCAGGGGCCGGTGGAACTCTATTTGCGCCCGTGGGAAGTTGAACTAAGCGCTCAACCTACATCCCGTTGCGTATTGCCGGTGCAGGTGGCAGACAGCATACCAAAAGGCCATTACTGGCAACTCACTTTGCAACCCTCAGGCTGGCAACAAACGCCACTTAGCGTTACCTTTAGTCATGAACATGGCGCACCGCCACAAAAAGGTGAGCGTTACTATATTGGAGGCGAGTGGGCGCGACTGTACGCCGGGGATACACTGTTACTACAAAGCTATCCCTATGCAAAAAGCGCCTGAGGCCTCTATGTGAATACCTATCTGCATTCGGGAAAGCACGTGTCAACTTTAGAAGACTATATTGGAAATACCCCGCTGGTAAGGCTACAGCGTTTGACGGAAGGGCTGAAGAGCGAGGTTTGGGTTAAGCTGGAAGGTAATAACCCAGCAGGATCGGTGAAAGATCGGGCGGCGTTGTCGATGATTCAGCGTGCTGAACAGCGGGGTGAGATCCATCCGGGCGATCGGCTGATTGAAGCAACCAGTGGCAATACCGGCATTGCTCTGGCAATGATTACTGCACTGAAGGGGTATTCTCTGCGTTTGATTATGCCGGACAATATGAGCCGTGAACGTCAGGCTTCTATGCGAGCCTATGGCGCGGAGTTAATTCTGGTAAGCCGTGAACAGGGGATGGAAGGTGCCAGAGATCTGGCGCAGCAGATGGCCGCTGACGGGCAGGGGAAGATCCTCGATCAGTTTAATAATGATGATAATCCCTATGCGCATTTCACTACTACCGGCCCGGAAATCTGGCAGCAAACTTCTGGACAGGTTAGCCATTTTATCTCCAGTATGGGAACCACCGGAACCATTACCGGCGTTAGTCGCTATCTGAAATCACAAAATCCTGAAGTTCAAACCATTGGTTTACAACCTGCGGAAGGCAGCAGCATTCCGGGTATTCGACGTTGGTCTCCCGGATATCTACCGGGTATTTTTCGCCCTGAACTGGTGGATACCATTATGGATATCAGTCAGGTGGAGGCGGAATTTACCATGAAGCAGTTAGCTATGCGTGAAGGTATTTTCTGTGGCGTGAGTTCCGGCGGTGCGGTTGCAGGGGCATTACGTATTGCCGCTCAACATAAAAATGCGGTGATTGTGACGGTGATTTGCGATCGTGGGGATCGTTATTTGTCTACCGGGGTATTTGATGATTAGTGTTGGGTGCCCGTTGTAGCTATGGACCCCAGCGTGCTGAGAAACCTGATAAATCGCACCTGCGGATATTCCGACCGTAAAGATAATGTGCTTATATTTACAGCGTGAGCGGTAGGTAAACCGTCTGTACTTAGCTACGGAGTGTGTCGGCCTGGCCGGGTTAGGGGCTGTTATGAAACACCTTTCGGTGTTTTGCCCTTCGGGCCAGTGCAAGTGCTGTTCAAACAGGCTTTCGCCTATTTGTCGTTGGCTTACGTCAAGTTGACCCCCACGGGATCCCCTCCCGACAATTGGCTATTTAAAATACAAAACTGAACAAATCAGACGTTGCCATTAAGTTGATACCCACCATAGTTGTGGGTATTTTGTTTTATGAAAAGCGTTATTCGCGTTCCAGGGCGTTGATGGGGTCCATTCTTGCCGCCCGGCGGGCCGGAAAGAAACCAAATACCATACCAATCATGGTTGAGCAGACGAATGCAGCAACGATCGAGGTTATGGAGTAGATCATGGAGAAGCTGCTGACCAACTGATCGAAGATAACGCCAATACCCAGCGCCAGTCCTACACCTAATGAGCCGCCTAACAGACAGACCAGAATCGCTTCGATCAGGAATTGCTGCATAATATCGCTGGAACGGGCACCAACGGCCATACGCACCCCAATTTCCCGCGTTCGTTCAGTGACCGAAACCAGCATAATATTCATTACGCCAATACCGCCAACCACCAAAGAGATAACGGCAATCATGGAGACTAACAGCGTCATGGTTGCCGTGGTATTTTCAATGGTTTGTCGAATGCTATCGGTATTCAGAATAAAAAAATCCTGAGTGCCGTGGCGCTGGGTCAATAACTTGGTGACCCCTTGTTCTGCCACATCCATATCAATATCGTCTTTGATACGTACAGTGATACTTCGCAGATAGGACTGCCCAAGCATACGTTTCATCACGGTGGTATAGGGCAGCCAGACCTCAAGATTTTCGCTGCTGCCAAAGCCACTCTGTTGTTCTTCCGCTACGCCAATAATACGGGCTGGCAGATTACCCAGTAGAATCACCTGTCCAACCGGATCACTGTTCTTACCAAACAGCTGTTCTTTGGTGTTGGAGTCAATGACGACATCCTGAGCCAGAGAATCTACACTGCTCTGACTGAAGGCCATACCCAATTCCATTTTATAACCGCGTACATCAAAGAACTGTTGACCGACGCCGTTTACCGTTCCGGTTACTGACTGATTGTTTACCCGAAAGGTAGTGGAAGTTGAAACGCTGGGGGTTACGCTATGTACATAGCTTTGTTGGCTCAGGGCATCCGCATCGGTTCCGCGCAGCGTATGTATGGTGGAAGCTTTACTATCGCCGAAGTCTTTACCGGGAAAGACCTCCAGCGTGCTGGTACCCATTGAGCTGATATCTGCCAGAATTTTCTGACGAGAACCTTCCCCTAATGCCACCACGGAAACGACCGAAGCAATACCAATAATAATACCTAACATGGTCAGAAAGGTGCGTAAACGCTGGGAAAACATAGCCAATAGTGCCATCTTAAAGGCATCTACAAAACGGTCCCTGAGGGCAAACCAGCCGTTATTGGTTTTGGTTGCATGGGATGATGAGGAAGACTTTTGAACAATATCTTCTGGCCCTTTAGGCACTTTTCTATCGGCAATAATATTGCCATCGCTGATTTCAATAATGCGTTCAGCATGTTCAGCAATTTGCATATCGTGAGTAACAATGACGACGGTATGTCCCTGACCGTGCAAGTCCTTAAGAATCTTGAGTACTTCCTGCCCACTGTGCTTATCCAGCGCACCGGTGGGTTCATCGGCCAGAATTATCTGACCGCCATTCATCAACGCACGAGCAATACTGACACGCTGCTGCTGGCCGCCGGAGAGCTGGCTGGGACGATAGCTGGTACGTTCATCCAAACCCAGACGAGTTAACAGCGCTACGGCCCGCTCCTTGCGTTTTTGACGCTCGGTTCCGGCATAGATAGCCGGCACTTCGACGTTACCCGCAGCGCTCAGATCTCCCAACAGGTGATAGCGTTGAAATATAAAGCCAAAGTGTTCACGGCGCAGTTCCGCTAAATCATCAGGAGCCAGTTCATTGGTTGCTCGTCCGGCAATGCGGTAAGTTCCGCTGCTTGGCTTATCCAGACAGCCAAGAATATTCATCAGCGTAGACTTACCTGAACCGGAAGCGCCAACAATCGCTACCATTTCTCCAGAATGAATCGTCAGATTGATTCCTTTCAGAACGGTAACGGTTTGTTCTCCCGCCGGGAACTGGCGGGAAATGTTATCCAGTTGCAGTAACGGTTGACTCATCAGACTACATCCTCATCCGCATACGTGTCGGTTGAGTTGAGCCAGCGGCACCGGTTTCGCTGACAATCACATTTTCACCCTCTTCCAGACCGGAGATAATCTGTACATCAACGTCATTATTAATACCAGTTTTGACTTTCTTTTGTACGATGTTTCCGGAAGCGCCAACAACCTGAACGCTGGCGTTTCCCTGATTATCTGTATCGTTAAGCGCAGTGGTCGGGATAACAATGGTATCTTTAGCCTGATCCAGAACAATATAAACTTGAGCCGTCATGGAGATGCGTAGCTTGCCATCCGGGTTTTCCACATCAAACAGGCCATTGTAGTAAATAGCAGTAGTCGTTGAGCTGGATGAGCTGGTCGTGGTGGTGTCGCTGTTATTAATGGAGTCTGGCGCGGGTTCGATAGCGCGTAACTTAGCGCTATAGTGCTTGCCAGGTTCTCCCAGAATGGTGAAATAAACCGGCATACCGGTTTTAACTTTTGGCACGTCCGCTTCAGAAATTTGAGCTTCGATGGTCATGGTGTCCAGTTGGGCCACTTTCAGAATGGTTGGCGCACTTTGTACCGCGTTAACCGTTTGCCCTTCTTCAACGGGTATTGCTACGACAACGCCATCAATCGGGGAGCTGATTTTGGTATAACCGAGGTTTAACTTGGCGGTATCCATGGCAATTTGTGCCTGAACAATTTGTGCATCCAGCGATTCGATTTCCGCTTTAGTGGCGTCTAACTGGGCTTTAGCCGCGTCGTAATCCGCCTGAGCGCCAACACCTTTTGCCAGAATTTGACTCTGACGATTAAAGGCTAATTGATTATTTTTCAGCGTGGCTAATTTGGCCTGACGTTGAGCCTGTACGCTTTTTAAACCCGCTTCAGCATTGTGCAAGTCATTGTTTTGCGGCAGGTCATCGATTTCTGCCAGCGCCTGCCCTTTGGTAACCTTATCACCCAGTTCCACATGTAATGCTTTAATCTGACCTGAAACCTGTGCACCTACGTTAACCTGCTTTAAGGCTTTGATGGAGCCATCAGCCAGAACTGTATGCTCTATACTGGTCTTCATTGCCGGGGTAGTAATGTAGTTAGGTTTTACTACTTCGGGAAAAAAGAATAGCTTTATCAACCAACCGGCGATCAAAATGGCTGCAATAATCAGCACATATCGAAGTTTGGATGTAGGTAATTGCATAAGTTTCAGTTGCCTTAAAAGTACTAAATATTGAATAAAAACCTGAGGATGTCACTGTCCGCTGCTAATTATGCACTAATGTACAACGAGTTTATGGCATCAGGGGTAAGCTCATCATAAGGAAAGTGTAAGGTTTAAGTAAAAGTAGCTGCATATTACAATCGAAGACGTAAGAATGATAAAAAATATATCCATTATCTTGTGAGATCGTTGTCTTTCTGCGATGCGGGATTTAACGAATATAAACATAATAATCAGGAGAAAGGCATGAAAATTCTTTTGGTCGATGACGATGTGGAACTTGGCAATATGCTACGAGAGTATCTTCAGGCTGAAGGCTTCTCGGCTACCGTTGCCTTAACCGGGCAAGCGGGAATAGACGGGGCCATGTCAGGCGATTATGCCGCTATGATTCTGGATATTATGCTGCCGGATATGAGTGGCATTGATGTACTGAATAAAGTACGTAAAAAAAGTCGTTTGCCAATCATTATGCTGACGGCGAAAGGGGACAATATCGATCGCGTCATTGGGCTGGAAATGGGTGCCGATGACTATGTTCCCAAGCCTTGTTATCCACGGGAGTTGGTTGCTCGTTTACGTGCCGTATTGCGTCGTTTTGAGGAGCATATCGAGCCTCAGGATGACGCGATTATCTGTCTGGGATATTTATGCCTGGATGCATCTCAACGCACCAGTGAATGGAAAGGGGATGCGTTTGAATTAACCGCATCTGAATTTAATTTACTGATGTTGTTAATGAAAGAGAAGGACCGGGTGGTCTCCAAAGATGAACTCTCTGAGCTGGGGTTGGGGCGCCCACGGGAAGCTTATGACCGTAGCGTAGACGTTCATATCAGTAATATCCGGCAAAAACTGAGTCAGATTGCTGGCGATACATTATCGATTGAGACAGTACGTAGTATTGGCTACCGTATCAGGTAATAAATTATGCGCCGAAGTCTGTTTTGGAAAATATTAATCGGTTTCTGGGTGACCTTCATTGTGATCACCCAGGCAGTGTGGCTGGTGTTTTATTATTACGCCAGCCAGAAAGAACCCTTTGAAAATCGAATAGCCAATCGTATTGTTTCGCTTCAATTTACTTCTGCGGTAACTGTGTTGGAAGCGGAGGGTATCGATGGCCTTAATCGCATGACGGATGGATGGCCCGTTATAGACCAACGACATATTGCGGTGATTCCGTTAAAAATTCCATTAACTCACAATTCTCAGCGAACATCATTAATTCCACTGACGGATGATGTGTGGGTTGAACATGTTAAAGGCGGAGATGGCAAATACTATCTGTTGAAATACGATGTAGAAGCACTCAGAAAAGAGTATCGTCCTAATCGTTCGGGTCGATTGTTATTTTTCAATATCCCTAATCCATTATTGATATTAGGTGGAATAGGGGGCTTTCTGTTTAGCTTTATACTGGCATGGCATTTAACCCGACCTATGCGTTTGCTGAGATCCGGTTTTGACCGGGTTGCACAAGGGGATTTGGATGTGCGCCTTTATCCCGTGATGAATAAACGTCGGGATGAGCTCAGTGATATGGCGCGGGATTTTGATTCTATGGTGGAGCGCTTAAAATTACTGGTGGGGGCACGAGAGGCTCTATTGCACGACGTATCTCATGAATTGCGTACTCCTCTGGCACGTTTGCAACTGGCCATAGGATTAGCGCGGCAGAATCCGCAAAATGTCGCAAATTCATTACAGCGCATTGAACATGAATCGGAGCGGTTAGATAAGATGATCGGCGAATTGCTGACGCTATCCCGTACCGATGCTACCGGGATCTCAGATGAAGAGTATTTTGATCTGTATGGTTTACTGGAAGCGGTAGTCAGCGATGTCCGTTATGAAGCTCAGGTGCCTGGGGTTGAGATTGTTCTTGAAGCTGATGAGGCAGTGAAAGAGGATGCCACAATAAAGGGCAACTCTGAACTGATGAGACGAGCCGTAGAAAATATTGTGCGTAATGGGTTGCGTTTTTCCAAAGGCGGACAGCAGATACGTGTGGTATTGAGCAAAGTTGAAAGTGAATTTGTCATTAAGGTCAGCGATCAGGGGCCTGGTGTAGATGAAGATAAACTTTCAAGCATTTTCGATCCGTTTGTGCGGGTGAAATCAGCAGCTTCAGGCAAAGGCTACGGGCTGGGCCTGGCGATTGCCCGCAAGGTTGTTAATGCCCACGGTGGTATTATTGAAGCTAAAAATGGCACTGATAGTGGATTGATTATCTATATTCATCTTCCGCTTTGGGAAAATAGCTGAATCAGCAGAAAATCGAATAAATAAAAACGGAGCCAGAAGGCTCCGTTTTTATTTAAAATCTAATCATTATTTCTTAATACGAATAACCGGCGTTTCTCCCACGACAACGCTACCACTAAGCTTAGTCAGCTCTTTGATTTCATCCATATTAGAAATGACAACAGGTGTCAGTGTAGACTTCGCTTTCTCTTCAAGTAAGGCCAGATCAAATTCGATTACTAAATCGCCTTTCTTAACGTGCTGGCCTTCTTCAGCAATACGCTTGAAGCCTTCACCCTTCAGTTCAACGGTATCAATACCGAAGTGAACAAACAGCTCAATACCACTATCAGATTCGATAGAGAACGCATGGTTAGTTTCGAAGATTTTACCAATAGTGCCATCAACAGGAGCAACCATTTTGTTGCCGGTTGGTTTAATCGCAATACCATCACCAACGATTTTTTCAGCAAATACAACATCTGGAACATCTTCAATGTTGACAATTTCACCGGACAGCGGAGCAACAATTTCAATGCTGCCTGCGTCTTTCTTATCATCAGAAACGAGTTGTTTCAACTTGTCGAACAGACCCATGATTTTCTCCTCAGCAATAATATTTTAATCGGCGTTGCCTTAATGCTTACCCATTAGACTATTTTACATGTTATTTTGGGCCTGAGTAGTGTCAGATACCTTAATTATACGTTTGTCGCTTAAGATATTTGTTCACTAACACGGCCCAAAGTGGCTGTAACAATAGCTGCTACAGGGCTCGGCTTTTATTATAAAGCTAACTTAGCAGAGCGTTTTTTCTTCAATGAATTTATTTACAATCGCTAATACCTGTTCAGCTGTTGGTTGTGCTAATGCATTTTCCGCCAGTGTTTTCACATCAGAGTAGTTCGCGTTGCGAATAATTTTCTTGATGCGAGGTATTGAGATAGCACTCATACTAAACTCATCCAGGCCCATGCCGAGCAGCAACAGAGTTGCACGTTCGTCACCTGCTAACTCTCCACACATTCCAGTCCATTTGCCTTCTTTGTGAGAAGCATCAATAACCTGTTTGATTAAGGTTAACACAGATGGAGAGAGTGGGTTGTAGAGGTGAGAAATCAGCTCATTGCCACGATCTACTGCCAGAGTATACTGGGTTAAGTCGTTTGTCCCAATACTAAAGAAATCAACTTCTTTTGCTAAATGATGTGCAATAGTGGCGGCTGCAGGTGTTTCTACCATTACACCCACTTCAATTGTCTCATCAAAGGCAACATTCTCTTTTCTAAGCTGATTTTTTAGCATTTCCAACTCAGCTTTCAGTAAACGTACTTCTTCTACTGAAATGATCATTGGGAACATAATACGCAGTTTGCCGAAAGCAGACGCACGCAGAGTTGCACGCAACTGTGCATGAAGGATCTCTTTACGGTCTAAGCAAATACGGATAGCACGCCAGCCAAGGAATGGGTTTTCCTCTTTTGGCAGGTTCATATACGGCAAGTCTTTGTCACCGCCGATGTCCATTGTACGCAGAATAACAGGCAAATCACCCATGGCCTCAACCACAGCTTTATAAGCCTGGAACTGCTCCTCTTCTGTTGGGAATGCATCGCGATCCATAAACAGAAATTCAGTACGATAGAGTCCGACACCTTCAGCACCATTGCGTTCAGCACCAGGAACGTCACGTACGGTACCAATATTAGCGGCTACTTCAACCTGATGACCATCCAGCGTGATGGCTGGTAGATCTTTCAGTTTGGCTAATTCGTTTTTATCACTCAGGTATTGAGCCTGAGCTGCTTTTAACTGCTCAATGGTTTCTGTTGGTGGATTAACATAAACTTTGTTGTTTACGCAATCCAGAATCAGATAATCACCATTCTTCACCTGTTTAGTCACATCATTAGTGCCTACAATCGCCGGAATTTCCAGCGAACGAGCCATAATGGATGTGTGAGATGTGCGACCACCTAAATCGGTGATAAAACCAAGAACTTTATCCAGATTTAACTGCGCGGTTTCTGATGGGGTCAGATCGGTTGCAACCAGAATAGCTTCATCCTTAATTGCTCCCAAATCGACAATAGTCATACCCAGAATGTTTTGTAATAAGCGCTTGCCGATATCACGAATATCAGCAGCGCGCTCTTTTAAGTACTCATCTTCCAGACTTTCAAGCTCGATTGCCTGAGCTTCAAACACACCATGAGCGGCGGCATCAGCAGTCTCTAATTTCGTTTTGATTCGGCTTTCAACTTCCTGCTCGAGGTCTTCGTCCTCCAACAGCATGATATGACCTTCAAAGATGGCCGCTTTTTCTTCACCGAACGTTTCGCTCGCTTTTTCCATGATGGCATTAAGCTGGGCGCTGGCTTTATCGCGACCAGCTTTAAAACGGGCTATTTCTTGCTCGATGTTATCGCTGGAAATCTTTTTGTTATTAATGACGATTGGATCGTCTTTTAATATGAGAGCCTTACCAAATGCAATGCCTGGAGATACTAGGATGCCTGAAATCATAAGCCTACCTTAATCTAAAACGGGTGTTAAAATGTAATACAGGGCTTATTCAAGTTCTGCCATTAATTTTACAAGATGCTCAACAGCCTGTTGTTCATCTTCGCCTTCCGCTGAAATAGTTACCACAGTACCTTGAGTCAGACCAAGAGTTTGTAATTTAAACAGGCTTTTAGCACTGGAGCTCTTGCCATTTGAAGTAACAGTGATATCAGAAGTAAAAGCTTTTGCTTCTTTTACGAACTGTGCAGCTGGGCGGGTATGCAGGCCGTTTGGCGCGGTTACTGTAACATCTTGCTGGAACATAGTGATCCTCAACTTAGTTGGATTAAAGCTTTTGGCGTTAACACTTAAGTTTAGCCTATTATTTTTACTAATATGGCGTTAGCGTAACAGCAATATTGCCATATTAATGCTGGAATGCGCGGGATAGAGGGAACGAACGCGGGGTTTAGATAGCTTTCCTTTGTTGTTCCGAACTACGGTATATCACTTACGCTATTATATATGACTCCTTTTAGCAAGGAGCTAAGCGATTAAGAAGTGATTTAATTCGTGCATCGAAAAAAGTATTTAGCTTGATACTCGCTGAGGTAAAAAAAATCAAATTTTTTTATTTAAAAACGAGATATTGTGCACATAAAATTGTTTGGAAAATGACGTTGGTTACGAAAATGTTATTTGATTGGGATATGAATTTAAACAGAATGAATATTTTGTAACGATCGAATCTCTAATAGAAAATTAGCTATCAGACAGTCAGAAAAATCAGATGGTATAGTTAGATAAAAAAGCCACCACATTCGTTTTTGTGGTGGCTTTTAGCATAATGACTTGTGAGCACTAACTTATTGCTGCAACTCTTTTTCCGTAAACAAATCAGCAAAAAGTGGGGTACTTAAGTAACGTTCCCCGGATGAAGGCAGAATCACCACAATGTTCTTATTAGCAAACTCTGGCTTCTCAATCAGACGTAAAGCGGCAGCAACAGCAGCGCCTGATGAAATACCAGCCAGGATACCTTCTTCGTCCATCAAACGACGAGCAGTAGCAATCGCTTCTTCATTAGTGATCTTCTCAACCCGGTCAATCAAACTAAGGTCAAGGTTACCCGGAATAAAGCCAGCGCCAATGCCCTGAATCTTATGTGGTCCAGGTTTTAATGCTTCACCGGCCAATGCCTGACTAATAACCGGAGAATCCGTTGGTTCTACGGCTACTGAAATAATCTTTTTACCCTTGGTATTTTTAATATAGCGACTTACACCCGTCAATGTACCACCTGTACCTACGCCAGCGATGAACACATCAACATTACCGTCAGTATCTTCCCATATCTCAGGACCGGTAGTTTTCTCATGAATTGCAGGGTTAGCGGGGTTATTAAACTGCTGCAGCATCAAATAATGTGCAGGATCGGAGGCGACAATTTCTTCTGCTTTAGCAATAGCGCCTTTCATACCTTTCGCTGCTTCGGTCAGAACCAGATTCGCACCCAAGGCTTTTAACAGTTTACGACGTTCAAGACTCATTGATTCTGGCATAGTAAGCGTTAACTTATACCCACGGGCAGCAGCAACAAACGCCAGGGCAATACCGGTATTACCACTGGTTGGTTCGACTAACTCAACACCTTTCTTTAACGCACCACTCTTTTCAGCATCCCAAACCATGTTTGCACCGATCCGGCACTTCACACTAAAGCTGGGATTACGCGATTCTATTTTTGCCAGGATGCTACCATTCCCAATGTGATTCAGGCGTACCAAGGGGGTATGGCCTATGGTTTGTGAGTTATCTTCATAAATCTTAGTCATGGCTTATCCTTTAATATTATGAGTTTTTTAGAGAACCCATATAGCATAGCGCCAATCTTATGAGAGTGAAGGAAAGTTTTGGTATATCGATATGTGATTAGGGAATAAGTTTTATAGGAAGTAATATAATCTTTGATGAAATTTAGTAAGCGTAGTAGTATAGTCAGTAAATAAATCAGCAGAGCTCTATCCGATAGTTGAAATAGTCATTTTCAACGGGGTGCTTATTTGTGAATTTAGTGTTTTAAGAAAAATTTTAATAAAATTTCAACCTGTCTGATATTTAACTTGAGCTATAAGTGTGGTTGTTAATATGTAATTGATAGGTCATCTATTGGTTAGATATTAAGTTATTTTGAATGATAATTAGTTTGTTATATGATTGTGAGTTTATTCAATTTTATTCTATTAGTGACTATTATGCCAAGGGCGGTAGCATGTCATAATTTTAGTCAAATATGTTTTCATAACTATGTTTATATTCTTAATTTCAATTAATGGAATAGTGTTGTAATAAGAAATAATCCTAGAAAAACTGAAGAGTACCTGTATGAATGCAGGTTTAATATGGACTATATAATATTTTGTTTTCTAAAAAATTAGAACGTTGTAAATAAATTGGATTTAAAAGTAAATTGGAAAAAATGAAAAGTATCCAGAATAGATTTGATTAATTACCAAGCTAATTAATCATTATGTTAGCATAAATAAATTTTAAAAGTACATAACTGTCTCTGGTATAATTCATTCTCTCTTTTTATGTTCCTTTTAACAAATTGTAAATGGATGCTTTATAATGTATATTTAAGAGCATTATATTCAAA
Source organism: Limnobaculum eriocheiris (assembly GCF_021010575.1). GTDB lineage: Bacteria > Pseudomonadota > Gammaproteobacteria > Enterobacterales > Enterobacteriaceae > Limnobaculum > Limnobaculum eriocheiris. The sequence continues at coordinate 151,369 of NZ_JAJNAG010000002.1, forward strand.
AGTAAATGATTAAAAGTATTTTAATGTGAAAATTAATACGGTTCTAAATAGAAATATATTATATCTCTCCTTGGTTCAAGGTAGTGCATATATACTTCCTTTGCTTACGTTCCCATATTTGGTTCGAGTATTGGGGCCGGATGGTTTTGGTGTTTTAGGTTTTTGTCAAGCATCTATACAATATCTTGTCCTATTAACTGACTACGGTTTTAACTGGACCGCAACACAACAAGTAGCAAAATATAGGGATGATAAAGAGAAATTAAGCAGTATTTTTTGGGCTGTTTTGTGGAGTAAATTCTTTCTTGCATTGCTATCTTTTTCTATTTTGATTGTAATGTGTTTGTATGTAGATAAATATAAAGAGATTTGGTTTGTTTTACTGTCATTTTCCCCAATGGTTTGGGGGAATGTAATATATCCAATTTGGTTTTTCCAGGGCATGGAAAGAATGAAATGGATTACCTTATGCAGTATTTTTTCTCGTTGTATGCTGATCCCGTTAGTGTTTATCTTTGTTAATAATATTAGTGATTTGTGGGTGGCTGCTTTAATTCAAGGTAGTGTGAATTTTATTGCCGGAGTAATTGGTCTTTATTTGGTTTTTAAAAATGACTGGGTTAAGCCAATCGAGTTTAAATCTCAGAATATAATATCCTGTTTACGAAACGGTTGGCATGTTTTTATATCAACATCTGCAATCAGTTTATACACGACAAGTACTACTGTAATACTTGGGTTTTTAGTCAATCCTGCAGCAGTTGGATATTTCAATGCGGCAAATACAATACGAAGTGCGGTTCAGGGATTGTTAAATCCTATATCTCAGGCTTTATATCCCAGAATTAATAATTTAATTGAAAAAGATTATAGCAAGGCTCTTGAGTTAATAAGGAGATCGTTAAGATATATTGCTTGTATATCAATGTTCTTTTCTTGTTTATTATTTTTATTTGCTCCTGTTATAATTGAATACAGTGTTGGAGAAGCATATCATAGCTCAGTTAGTATTTTACGATGGATGTCATTTTTGCCTTTTATAATTTCATTAAGTAATATTTTTGGTGTGCAAACGATGCTTTCTCATAATTATAAAAAGCAATTTAGTACTATACTTATTACTTGTGGTATTTGTAGTTTGTTTATTGTTTTTCCTTTGGTCTTATTATTTTACGCCAATGGCGCAGCGATTTCTATTTTGATGACAGAATCCTGTGTTACATTACTAATGTATTTATTTTTACGTAAAAAGAAAATATTTTTATTCAAATGATAGAGGTTCATACTGATGTATGATTATTTGATTGTTGGTGCAGGTCTGTTTGGATCTGTATGTGCCCATGAGTTAAAAAAGAATGGAAAAAAAGTTTTAGTTATAGAAAAACGTGCTCATATTGCAGGTAATTTATATACTGAAGATAATAATGGTATTCATGTGCATAAGTATGGGGCTCATATTTTTCATACTAACGAAAAGGATATTTGGGATTATGTGAATTCTTTTGTTGAATTTAATCGTTTTACTAACTCGCCATTAGCAAATTATAAAGGGAAATTGTTTAACTTGCCCTTTAATATGAATACATTCTATCAGCTATGGGGAGTTAAAACACCAAGTGAAGCATTAAATGAAATTAACGAACAGCGTAAAGAATTGGAAGGAAAAGAACCATCTAATTTAGAAGAGCAGGCAATATCTCTTGTTGGTCGGGATATTTATGAGATTTTAATAAAAGGTTATACAGAAAAGCAGTGGGGTAGAAAAGCGACTGACTTACCAGCTTTTATTATTAAACGTCTGCCAGTTCGAATGACCTTTGACAATAATTATTTTTCTGATAAATATCAAGGTGTTCCAGTAGGTGGATATACAAAATTAGTATCTAATATGTTAGAAGGTATTGATGTTGAGCTTAATATCGATTACTTATCGAAGCGTGAAAGTTTGTCTCAGCGTGCCGTTAAAGTAATATACACAGGCCCTATTGATGAATATTATGACTATATCTATGGTTTATTAGAGTACCGATCTTTGTGTTTTAAGAATGAGTGTTTGAAAGAAAGCAATTACCAGGGAAATGCAGTAATAAACTATACGGAAGCTGAGGTACCATTTACTCGTATAATAGAACATAAGCATTTTGACCCTATTGAAACCGATCATACCATTATCACCAGGGAATATCCTGCGGAATGGAAGGTTGGCGATGAGCCTTACTATCCAGTTAATGATGAAAAAAACATGGCCCTATTTTCTAAATATAGAGAACTATCTCAACAGGAAAATAATGTTATTTTTGGGGGGCGTTTAGCTGAATATAAATATTATGATATGCATCAAGTAATTCGTTCTGCTCTTTATTGTATTAAGCAGGAATTAAATGGGTAAGTAGAATGTTAATTATTCTGTTGTTACTAATGTCCTGTTTAATTTATTATATTCGTAGAGATTCATTTTACCCAGTTTTTTTGATAAGTAGTTCATATATATTTGTGTCTTTTTCCATTTACTGGACTAGAGATATATTAACTAGCTCGTTTTTTCTGGAAACACAAGTTTTTATATTTATAAATATAATGTTTTTTTCTATATCCTGTGTTATTTTTGATGAGATAGTAAGAAAATTTTCAATAAATAACAATTTAGAATTAAGAGATAATATATCATCCATTCAGCTTTTTTTGGCTGTATTATGCATTATTTATATAGTAATTCGTGTTAGTAGCTATTCAATTTCATTGGATTCAATAAGTAAGATTATCAATGATATTCGAAAAGAGGATATTGTAGATGGAACTTCATTAATTACATATCTTCTTCCTATTATATATGTGATTTGGGCTTACTGTCTTATTTGGAAAAGAGAAAAAGAACCATCAGTAACACTATTGTACATAGTTCTAGGTTTTTTACTATTCATTGTTACAATATTCACAACGTCAAAACAATCTGCTTTTTTACTGTTGATTTCTGCTTTTTATATAATTAGTAAAAGAAAATTATCTTCATTATTGCTTTTTTTTGCTTTTGGGATGTTTGTATTCTTTTTCTTTAGTTTTATTCTCCGAAATGGGGGGGATGGGGAACTTGTTTCTGATATGAAAAAGTATATGGCTTTTTATATATCAAGCCCAACAATCGCTTTCCAGGAATATTATTTTTTAAACCAATTTCCTGAAAGCTCAAATTTATTTCGCATTTTTGAAAAAATCCTGAATACTATTTCAGGCAGTAATAATTTGTCATCATTACATAGAGGCTTTGTTAATGTTGGTGTTCCAACAAACGTATATACGGCATACTCTGATTATGTATATTATTCTATGGGGACATCTTTTCTATTGAGTTTTCTTCATGGTGCTGTATCTGGCATTATGTGGCGTTTAGCAAAAAATTATCCATGGGCAAAAGTATGTTATGGCTATTTTGCATATAGTATAATATTTGTTTTTTATCATGAGAGTTTTATTACAAGTATTAGTTATTGGATTCAAATAGTTTTTCTTTCTATATTAATAAGTTCATTCTTTTACAAAAGAAAGGCATTATAAATGATATTTTTTAATGATTTAAGTTTGATTGGGAATCATGCTGGTTTTAAAGCTAAATATGATGCCTTAAAGATAGCAGAAAAAAACAATCTCGATATAAAAACAATTCCTCTATCTATAAAAGGTTTTTGGGGGAGAATTATTAGTTCTATTAGGCTTTCTATGTATTTATTATCCCTTTCTAGCCGGGATAGAATTATTTTTAATTATCCATTAGCTAAACCATATAATTTCATAATACTGGTTATTATGAGGCTTAGGAATTTTAAGTCTTACTTTTTAGTTCATGATGTTGATTCATTAAGAGGCCATGAACAAAAAAGAAATAACCTTCTTACGTGCGCACAAGGTCTAATTGTTCATAACGAAAGAATGTTCGATTTATTGTTGCAAGAAGGAATTGAACCTCAGAGGATGGTAAATCTAGGGATATTTGATTATTTGATACCTGAGGATGATGCATATTTTTCGCCTAAAACTGATAGTAATTGTGCTGTCGTTGTGGCTGGGAACTTATCACCAGTTAAGGCCAGATACCTGTATGATTGGAATCCAAATTTTAATGTGTTTTTATTTGGGATTAATCTTTCTGCAAAGGTATCAAAGATGATGTCATACAGAGGGGTTTTCGATTCAAACGATCCTTCAGAATTACTTAAGTTAGATGATTATAAATGCTATGGATTGGTTTGGGATGGCGATTCAGTAGATACATGTAGTGGTAATTATGGTGAATATTTACGGTTTAATAATCCTCACAAATTATCACTTTATTTAACACTTGGTATACCTGTTATTGTTTGGAAAGAGTCGGCCTTGTCATCATATGTTGAGTTAAATAATTGTGGTTTTAGTATTTCATCGCTTAATGAATTAGATTTTATATTAAATGATAATAAAGAATATTATAAACATATAATGTCTGCTAAGAATATAGGTAGAAAATTAAGAGTAGGAGATTATTTATCTGAGTCTCTTAAAAAATTAATATAGTTATTAATAATATTCAGTTTTATAGTTGAATAAATGGATTGTTTTTTAGTCGCAATTAGGGAGAGATGTGAATGAAAGTTGCTGTTGTTGGTTTGGGTTATGTAGGTTTTCCTTTAGCTGTTGAGTTTGGTAAAAAATTTGAAACTATAGGATTTGATTTATCAGAAGAAAAAGTTAACGCGTATAGAAACTTTTGCGATCCAACAGGTGAAATTAGTAGTGATGATATTAAAGAAGCAAAGTATTTATCATGCTATTCAAATCCTGACGTTTTGAAGTTAGCTGATTTTATTATTATTGCTGTACCAACACCTGTTGATGATGCACATCAACCTGATTTTACTCCTTTAATAAAATCTTCTGAAACAGTAGGAAGAAATCTTAAACCGGGAGCAATTGTAGTATATGAATCTACAGTTTATCCGGGAGCTACAGAAGAAGTCTGTATACCTGTTTTGGAAAAATATTCTAATATGATTTGGAAGAAAGATTTTCATGTAGGATATAGCCCTGAACGAATAAATCCAGGGGATAAAAACCATACAGTTACAACAATTGTAAAAGTTATTTCAGGTGATAATGAGGATACATTAGAAAAAATTAAAAGTGTATATGGCTCTATTATTACTGCTGGCGTCTATTCTGCAAGTTCAATAAAAGTTGCTGAAGCAGCGAAGGTAATAGAAAATACACAGCGTGATTTAAATATTGCACTAATGAATGAATTAGCTATGATTTTCGAAAAAGTAGGAATAGATACTTTAGAGGTTTTAGAGGCTGCGGGTAGCAAGTGGAACTTTTTACCATTCCGTCCTGGTTTAGTTGGTGGACATTGTATCGGTGTTGACCCTTATTATTTAACTAATAAGGCAGAAATGCTGGGATATCACCCCCAAATTATTTTAGCTGGGCGCCGCATTAACGATGGAATGGGAAAATATGTTGCAGAACAAGTTATAAAAAATTTAATTGCAGCAGGTCAATCAATTAAAGGTGCTAAAGTATTAGTATTAGGATTAACATTTAAAGAGAATTGTCCTGATTTACGTAATAGTAAGGTAGTTGATGTTATTAAAGAATTACAAAGTTATGGTATTGAAGTTATCGTACATGAACCTCTGGCCGATATAGAGGAAGCGAAGTCGGAGTATAATATTACTCTTTGTGAATGGGATTATATTCCTGAAGTCAACGCAATAGTAGCTGCAGTAAATCATGATGTTTATCAAGAAATGAAGATAGATAAAATATTATCTAAACTTACATCAGGCGGTGTATTTGTCGATGTTAAAAGTGCATGGCCTGCTAAGAAAATATTATCTAATGGTTATCATTTCTGGAGACTATAATAATGAAATATATTGATGTTGCTATTAATGAATTGAAAGCTCAACCTAAAGTATGGCTCATTACAGGCGTTGCTGGTTTTATAGGAAGTAATTTATTAGAAAGATTATTATCATTAGATCAAGTAGTAATAGGTTTAGATAATTTCTCAACGGGTCACGTTCATAATTTGAGATTAGTAGAAAGTATTGTAACTACGGAGCAATGGAAAAGGTTTACTTTTTTCGAAGGTGATATTCGTAATTTGGATGATTGTCGATCCGCATGCCGTGGTATTGATTATATACTTCATGAAGCTGCTTTAGGTTCAGTACCTCGCTCTATTGAGAATCCTATAGCTAGCAATGAAACAAATATCAGTGGTTTTTTGAATATGCTTGTTGCGGCAAGAGATGAAGGTGTTAAACGTTTTGTTTATGCTGCTAGTAGTTCGACATATGGCGATCATCCAGGTTTACCTAAAGTTGAGGATAAAATTGGAAAGCCTCTTTCACCATATGCTGTTACTAAATATGTAAATGAGTTGTATGCTGATGTTTTCGCAAAATGCTATAACTTTAATAGCATCGGATTACGTTATTTTAATGTTTTTGGTCCTCGTCAAGATCCTAATGGTGCATATGCTGCGGTTATTCCAAAATGGACTGCTGCTATTTTAGCTGGAGAACAAATAAAAATTAATGGCGATGGTGAAACTAGTCGAGATTTTTGTTTTATTGAGAATGTACTACAGGCTAATATTTTAGCTGCAACATGTAATGAAGAAGCTGTTAATACAGTATATAACGTGGCAGTAGGAGAGAGAACATCACTTAATGAGCTTTTTAAGATGATATCTAATGCTTTAAAAGAAAATGGTTTCTCTCATAATATTTTTCCTCCTGAGTTCTGTAAATTTCGTGAAGGTGATGTAAAGCACTCATTAGCCAATATTGAAAAAATCAGGTCATTGCTTAAATATGAACCAACTTATACCGTTAATGATGGAATTAGGGTGGCGATGCACTGGTATATGACTCAGTATTTATAGTTTTTGGATGATAATATAACTGATTTGTTTGTATGTCTTTTTATAGGATTATCTGAAATGCTGTTGATTTTTTATAATATAATTAATTTTTCAATAAATTAAATGTAAGGATTTACATTACGTTTTTTGGTGTTTTTATGTGTGCTAATTAATATAGATAATAATATGTAATGTTTTAAATAATGGCCATTGAAATATATATGAAATAATTGTTATGAGTGTTTTATATATTAAATGTCCGTAAAATTATGATACAGCACATAATCATAATTTGTTTGGTTATAAATTCAAGGACAGATTTAGGTATTTTTATGAAAAGGTTAATGTTTATATTAAACGTGGATACTTTTTTTATCTCACATAGACTTCCTATAGCGATAGCTGCAATGAATAATGGCTATGAGGTTCATCTTGTATGTCAATTTACCGATCGGCAAGAATATATAAGTGATCTTGGAATTAAAACACATCCAATAAAGATGTCTCGTTGTGGAATGAATATATTATCAGAAGCATTATCTTTTTTATCAATACTTAATGCTATTAGAAATAATGTTCCAGATATTATTCATTTGGTTACTATTAAGCCTGTGATATATGGAGGTCTGGCTAGTAAGTTACTAAGAATTAAAAAGGTTGTGGCTGCAATTTCTGGGTTGGGTTATGTATTTCTTGCTGAAGGTTTAAAGGCAAAGTTATTGCGTTTTTTCTTAATTCGAATATATAAATTATCTATAAATGGTAAGCGTATTACTGTTATTTTTCAAAATAATGATGATAAGTCTTTATTTGTAAAGTTAGGAATTATTAATCCTAAGCAGTCTGTTTTAATTAGAGGGTCTGGTGTAGATTTAGAACAGTATCATGTTGTAGATGAACCTGTTTCTGCTAAGCCGACAGCTATGTTCATTGGTCGATTGTTAAAGGACAAAGGAGTATATGAATTTGTTGAGGCAGCAAAAATTTTAAAATTTCGCAATGTCAATGTTCGAATGGTTTTACTTGGTGATTTTGATGATAATCCAAAATCTATTAAGCCTGTGGAAGTTAATAACTGGAAATCTATCGAATTAGTTGAACACTGGGGATACACGAACGATGTGCCTTTGGCTATATCAAAATCAAATATAGTTGTACTTCCATCGTATCGTGAGGGGTTACCAAAATGTTTAATTGAAGCGGCTGCGTGTGCACGAAGTATTATTACTACAGACGTTCCAGGGTGTAGAGATGCTATCATTCCGAATAATACAGGATTGTTAGTGCCTGTTAGAGATGCAATGAGTTTAGCGAACGCTATCGAAGAGTTATTATTAAACCCTGACAGAAGAAAAAAAATGGGAAATGAAGGGAGATTATTTGCTGAAGGAGTTTTTGACATTAATATTGTCATACAGTCGCATTTAAATATTTATAATAATGGATATTAGTTCTTATAAAAGAATAAAAGAAGAATTTTTTATGAAAATAATGTATTTTATTACAGGGCTTGGTGTAGGGGGAGCTGAACGGCAGGTATGTAATCTTGCTGATGGTATGAGTAAACTGGGGCACTCGGTTACGATTATATCACTTAATGGGAATGTTATATTAAAGCCTAATGACAAAAAGATTAATATTATCTCATTAAATATAAAGAAAAATCCATGGGGAATTTTTATTGCTTTGTTAAAAGCAAGAGAGGTTATTAATAAAATAATTCCAGATGTTGTTCATTCTCATATGTATCATGCAAATATTTTTGTTAGGATGTTAAGAATCATAACGCCTATAAGGAAATTAATAAATACTTCTCATAGCAATAATGAAGGTGGGAAAATGAGAATGTTTCTTTATAGAGTAACGAAATGTATTCCTGATTTATCTACTAATGTAAGTAATTCAGCTGTGAATTCCTTGTTAAATCATAATGCTGTGGATAATGATAAGATTATCACTGTTTATAATGGGATTAGTTCATGTGAGTTTAGTTTTTCAGAGTCAGAAAGAAATCTAAAAAGAAAAGAGTTGGGTGTTGATGAACGTACTAAACTTATTCTTTCCGTTGGGCGATTTACTCAGGCGAAAGATTATCCTAATTTATTATATGCTATCAAGTGTGTTTTTCAAAAAATACCAGATATTAAAGTGGTTATTATAGGTGATGGTGAATTAAAGCCTGATATACAAAAATTAGCTGAAGAATTAGGTCTTACTAATCTTATTTATTTCTTAGGTGTAAGGAATGATATTCCAGGGTGGATGAGTGCAGCAGACCTGTTCGTGCTGTCATCTGCTTGGGAAGGTTTTGGCATGGTTGTTGCTGAAGCAATGTTATGTGAGCGATTAATTGTAGCTACAGATAGTGGTGGAGTAAAAGAAGTTCTGGGGGAGCAAGGCTTTTTGGTTGAGCCTGGAAATAGTGAAAAACTTGCTTGTGCAATGGTACATGCATTGGAGCTACCTGCAGAGGAATCTTTGATTTTGATGAAAAAAGCCAGAATGCATTCTCATGAGAACTTTGATCTGAATAAAATAATTGAACGTTGGTTGTCTATTTATTAACTGTAATGTAAGTACACCCGTTTTAGTACTACGTACTTTTTGAGATTTCTGGTTTTTAGTCATCCGCCGGTATTCTTCCGGTGTCAGGTTATTCAGGGATTCATGGGGTCGCTCACTGTTGTATTCGTTCAGCCAGTGCTCCGTGATTTCCCGTACTTCATTCAACGTTCTGAACAGGTAAAAATCCAATATTTCTGTCCGGTATGTTCGATTAAAACGTTCGATATACCCGTTCTGCGTCGGTTTGCCGGGCTTGATAAATTCCAGCATCATGCCATGCTTTTCAGCCCTTTGTGCCAGCGTCAGTGATATCAGTTCCGGCCCGTTATTCATTCGCATCTTCAACGGATATCCCCGGTTTGCCACTATCCTGTCCAGTACCCGGACAACGCGCTGTGCCGGAATATTCAGGTCAATTTCTATGGCCAGCGCTTCTCGGTTAAAATCATCCACGACGTTGAAGGTACGAAAACGTCGGCCACAGACCAGTGCGTTGTGCATAAAATCGATGGACCAGCTTTGGTTGAGTGCGTCCGGTGTTGCCAGCGGAGCCGGGTTGCGCACCGGCAGGCGTTGTTTACCTTGATGACGAAAATTCAGTTTTAGCAGGTAGTAAATCCGGTACACACGTTTGTGGTTCCAGAGATGCCCCTGCCTGCGAAGCATCTGAAAAAGCTTCTTAAATCCGTAGCGGGGATAACGCTCCGCTGCTTCAGTCAGTGCCTGAAACACCGGTTCATCACGTCTTGTATCCGGTTGGTAACGAAATACCGTCCTGCTCAGCGATAATGTCCTGCACGCCTGACGCGTGCTCATCGTAAACCGCTCTATCAAATAGCTGACTAGCTCACGCTTTATCGCTGGTTTTAAAGCTTTTTTTTCGATGACGTCCTTCAGCGCCCGGCATTCCAAACTCAGATCGGCAAACATCTGTTTCAGACGACGATTCTCGTCCTCAAGGTCTTTGAGCTTTTTGATATCAGCAGCTTCCATACCACCATATTTCGCCTTCCAGTTGTAATAGCTGGCTTCAGAAATAGCAGCCTCACGGCAGACATCTTTCACTGTTCGTCCGGCTTCAACAGATTTAAGAACGGCGATTATCTGGTGCTCTGTAAATCGGATTTTACATATGGTGATCTCCTCCAGGAACATAATCAGTATGTCAGAAGATCTCTAAAAGTGAATGGGTCTATTATGTGGGATACTTACACTTACATCAACCCTTCAACGCCTGCCTGATAGTATAAATCAATTAGTTCTGCATCCGACAGATGAACAGGCGCAGCAAAATGTTTTGGCGATATTGCTGACACATTCATCCCGGTGCAACATCAGCATGGTCATGAGCTGTCGGGCATAATTTTTATCAGGTGTCGTTCATTTTGAGGGATGGGTGATATGATTAGCATAACTTAGTTTAGTTGGTAATTATGGTTGGTTTGGCGATTGTTTAGATCGTACAATCCAGGCTGAGTTCCCTTAACTTGATTTACTATTCCGCACGCTATTAGTTGATGGTTATAGTTAAATCGCCTAAGGTTGATATTATCTGCTTTTATAACAAAACAGTATTTATGGGTAATGGAAAAATTAGTGATTAACGTTAGATTTACTTATCTAATGATGTTTAATTTCTCTATTTAATCAATTGGTTATAATTAATTCGGCTTGTGAGCTATGACGTGCTTCGCTTGCGATTAGGGGGTAAGTGCGTATAATCACTCATATAAATACTCCTCTACATTACAACATAAAGAGCGACAGGCGCTAACCATTGAATTAGATATTAGTGTAGTGGAGAGCAGCTGTGGCTCTAGATTTGGAAAAGTATTGCGCCTTTGAGGGCCGTAACTCAAGGGCGGTAGCATGTCAAAATGATATCTAATTATTATGTTAGATTAAGTAAGGCAATGAATTTAAATAATTTAATTTCAATTAATTGGAAATAATTAATGAGTGATAAAGACCAATCCATACCACCACAGCAACCTGTGTTACCTGCTTACTATCCAATGTATTTAGCATCAAAAAATGATGAAATAGAATTGTTTGCTCTTCTTGTAAAATTATGGCAAAAAAAATTTTGGATTGTAAGTTGTATGATTGTGGCCACATTGATAGCTGGAATTTATGCTTTTACTGCAAAAGAGCAGTGGACTGCAACAGCAGTAATAGATGTACCTGGATATGATTCAATTAGTAATTATTATGAAGGTGTTCATCTTGTTGAAGGTAATTCTGAAAGAATTTCTAGTCCAGATAATGTAGCTGAAAAATTATTTAGGCAGTTTATTAATCAGGCTAGTTCTTACAATGAATTAAGTAAATTTGTTGGCCAAAGTGAGTACTTTAAAAGATTTGCTAGTGGTAAAAACACAGATGAAATGGCCAATTTATTAAATGAGCTAGTGGATAATATAAGCTTTACGAAAGAGAAAGATAGTACTTCTTATATCGTGAAGTTTCCGGCTAGTGAAGCAAATAGTGCCCAGAAATTACTTGAAAATTATATGAGAACAGTCAATGGCAATGTTGGTGAATTACAATATAACCAATTAACGTTACAAATTAAAAATAAAATAATTAGTATTAAAAACCAAATGGATACTTTAAAGGTAATTGCAGAGGAAAAGCGTCAGGCAGAAACTAAAAATATAAAAATGGCATTAGTTATAGCTGAAAAATCTAATATAAAAAGACCTGAATTAAATGGTTTAACAAGAATTGATAATTCAAATCTATTTTTATTAGGAAATGATGCATTGAAAGCAATGTTAGACAATATCGAAAAGCAACCATTAGTTTTAACTGATGGATATTATGACTTACAACGCCAATACATTAATCTGGAAAGCTTTAATATCAACAGAGATAAGGCTCAAGCATTTGCGTATTTAAAAAGTCCCGCGGTACCTCTTGTTAAAGACAAGCCTAAAAAATTATTGATACTGCTTAGCGGAATGATTATTGGTTTATTTATAAGTATAGGGTACTTTTTAGGGAAGATTTTGATTGTTAATTATAATAATAAAAGCTAGAGATTGATTATAGTTTACTTTTGAATATTGACTGAAAGCATCTCATTAAAAAATAGTAATATATAGCCATGTAGAGAAATCAAATGAATGTTATTGAAACAGGTATTGATGGGTTGCTCATTATAATACCAAAGGTATTTGAGGATAGTCGGGGTTTTTTTTATGAAAAATATCAATTAGAAAGATACAAAGATATTGGTATTGAGTCGGAATTTGTTCAAGATAACCGTTCTCGTTCATCTTGTAATGTATTAAGAGGATTACATTTTCAAAAAACTAAACCCCAAGGCAAACTTATAACAGTAACACAAGGTGTTGTGTTTGATGTGGCGGTGGATCTTAGAGTCGAGTCTGATACATTTGGTAAACATAAGTCAGTTATATTAAGTGAAAGCAATCACATTCAATTTTATATACCACCAGGTTTTGCTCATGGTTTTTGTGTATTAAGTGAGTTGGCTGATTTTGAATATAAGTGTACAGATTATTATGATCCTTTGGATGAAGGAGGTATATATTGGAGTGATCCTACATTAAATATTGACTGGCCTCTGTTGAAGCCTATTATATCTGATAAAGATAGTATATTACCTATGTTCAGAGATATTTTTAGCTAATAGCGAAAATGATAATGGATTTTACTATATTTGGTGGTAATGGTTTTATTGGTTCAGTGGTTGTAAAGTATTTGATCAACCAAGGTTACTCCGTATGGATTCCAGAACGGAATGATTCATCGATATTTATTAAAAATTTAGGTGTGGTTATTTATTGCGCGGGAAATGGAGATTGTGTAAAAACACCATTTAATGTTTATGAGGCAAATGTTAATTTGCTAAGTGAGTTATTGCAAAAAGCAAATTTTAGTAAGTTATTATATATTTCGTCAACTCGCATTTATATGAATAATGTATCCGCAAATGAAAATGATGATATTAGAATATGTGTAAATGACAGTAGGCGATTATTTAATTTAACTAAATTATTAGCCGAGGAACTATGTTTGCGTAGTAGTCGAGATGTATTCATTTTAAGACCTAGCAATGTTTATGGTATAACACTTAATAGTCCTTTATTTTTACCGACAATAACACGTAATGCAATTAATAATGGGAAAGTAGATATGTATGTTCCTATGTCATATTCAAAAGACTATGTATCTGTTGATGATGTCGCATTAACAACTATTCTTTTAGCTAAGAATGATATACCTATAAAAGAAAAAATAATCAATGTTGCTTCTGGCTATAACGTTTCGGCTAAAGAAATAGCGGATATTCTGCATAAAAAAACGAATTGTGAGATTATTTGGCACGATATAGATTTTGCAGAGGAGTATTTTCCAAGAATTGAAGTAGATAATCTTCTGAAATATATACCAGAATATAATCCAAGGAAAATACTAGATGACTTGAATTATATGATTGATGACTTTAAGAGTAGTATGAAAAATAATTTATAAGCATATGTATCGCTAATAAATTTTATATATCATGGTAAATTAAATAATGAAGATTATATAGTGAATAATCACGTCGTAAAATCAGATATTTTCTGGGGGTATTTATCTCAGTTTCTTAATATGGGATCTTATCTTATATTATTACCAATTGCTCTATATTATCTTAATGAAGAGCAAATGGGGTTATGGTATGTTTTTTTATCTATTGCTGGTGTTACTCAATTATTAGAGTTTGGTTTTCAACCAACGATATCAAGGCATACATCTTATATATATTCTGGAGCAAAAAAATTATCGTCAGTCGGCATTCCTGATAGAAATTGCTCTGGAGATGAAATTAATATAAAACTATTAGCTAATTTTATTTTAGCCTCCCGAAAAGTTTATTTTATAGTTTCTATAGCTGCATCAATAATTTTATTAATTATTGGTACATTATATATATATAGTTTAAATAGTAATATTGATTCACATACTATATTTTTTTCATGGGTATTATATTCAATAAGTAATGTCACATTGTTTTATTTTGGTTATTATAATGGAATCCTAAAAGGAAGAGGTGATCAAACAGCATTAAACAAAGTGATTGTAATTTCGAAAGTTACAAATATAGTTGTAGTGATACCCTTATTAGTATTTGGATTTGGTATTATGGCACTTTCTATTGGAATGTTGTGTTCTGTAATTGTAGACCGATTTTTAATAAGTAGAGCATTTTATAATGATCGCTATAATGAAACTAAGTTAGCAATATCAACAGTAATTACTGAAAATTTATTATCATTAATTTGGACCAGTTCTTGGCGGTTGGGTTTTGTACAATTAGGTTCATTTCTAATACTTAGAGCAAATTTATTTATTGCTTCTAGCTTTCTTGGGTTAGCTGCAGCAGCAAGTTATGGATTGGCAACTCAACTTCTAAGTGTTTTAATTATAGTAGCATCTATGTATTTTGGATTGCAATTACCCCATATGAATTCATTACAATTTACGAATAGTAAAGACAAAATCAAAAAAATCTTTTCTATATCACTTGTTATTGCTTGGTTCATTTTTATTTTTGGTTTTCTTTGTTTGATATATATTGGGATACCATTAATTAATTTAGTTTCATCAGGTACGAAGTTATTTGAGTTAAAATATCTAGTCTTATTCTTTCTTGCTGGATTTCTAGAAATGAATCATTCATTATGCACCGCTTATTTAACAACCTTAAATAGAGTACCATTTATGTGGTCGACTATAATTTCAGGTATATTAATTGTCTTCTTTAGTTTAATTAGTATTAAATTTTTAGGGTATGGAATTGGGACATTAGTTATTTCCTTATTTATAGTCCAGGTGTGCTTTAACAATTGGTTTTGGCCAGTTATTGCATATAACAATCTTGGGTTGACATTTTTTGAGCCTTTTAAAATTGCATATTTATCATTAAGTGGGGCTTTAACTAATAGCAAAAAGGTCTGATATGACAATTATTGTTGATATTTTGAGACAAAATGATGAGCACAATGTGTTTAATAGTAAGGCTATTACTGCTTTGCTGAGTACATCTACTATAACCGAGGTCTGGTTAACAAAAAACTCTACTTGTAACGTTTTATTAGATAGAGAAATCAACGTAAAAAAAAGAAATGTGAGAAGCTTTGGATCGAAGTTCTATTATTGGTTTATCTCTTCATTTATTACCGTTTATATACTTTTCAGGGCTTATTTTAGGAAGGAAAGTGTTTTATTCTTATCTGCAACCCCTCTTCATTATTATATAATATCAAAATTTTTATTAATATTGAATTTGAATATATACATAATAATGCATGGGGAGCTAAGTTATTTGAATCATCCTATTGGATTAGGGCAAAAGATTGGTGGTTGGTGTATAAATAAGAGCTTTCTAAGCTATAAAGTAAAAAAATTAACTTATATTGCTCTGGGATTTCCTATCTATAGCCTATTATTAGAAATTTATCCGTCATTGGCTGGACATATAACTATAGTAGAGCATCCTTTGGATGACATTACGTTTAGTAAAAAAAACGATAAAAAATTATGTTTTGGTTCTTTTGGTATTCATTCAAAGGATAAAAATAGTGAAAAGATATATGACCTAGCGTTATGTATTGATGAGAATATAATTAAATCTATTGATATAATTACTGTTGGTATAAGTGATGGGTATTTTAAATATGGCCGCTCAGATAATATTCTTCATTATTGTGCTGGCGTATTTGGAAAAAATTTTATTCCTCGCGAAGAGTTCGTTATGAATGTAAATAAAATTGATTTTGCATTGTTTTTTTATAATGGTGATACTCAATATGCGTTAGTACCTAGCGGAATTTTTTATGATTGTATTTCTTTTAATATCCCTATTATTTCTTTGAAAAATAGAATATTTCAAGCATATTTTGAAAAATATGGCCCCATGGGAAAATTATGTAATAATCTTGATGAGATGGCTGATTTTATTAAATTACTTTATTTAGAGCGTGAAAAGTGTGAAGAGTATTTCGATAATATGAAGTCTGCAAGAGATGATATGAGTTTCAATAATTTTAGAGATAACTTGCTACGAATAATCCAGAGTTAATTATGGAATATATGATTAACGAAATTTACAGATATAAAAATAAATTATGGTTTTTCCTATTTTATCTATATTTTACTCCATTAATAACCAATGCCATATATATTTATTCTAGTGGTCATTTAATTGGTGATTTTAGAAGTGTCGAATATAATGGTTCTTTATTTGATATTTTCCTTTATTTGCTAGCATTTATATTAGTTTTATTAGGATTTGTTGTCATATTAATTATTTTTAATAATGTAAAAGGTTTTGAAGATAGAGAAGGTCATTTTACATCATTTTGTTATTATCTCATTGTTATTTGTGGTGTGGGTGCATTTATTTTTGGGGGTATGGCTATTGGTGAAAATGCTCAGTCAGGAATATTAGGTGTGATTCAATCAATTTTAGTAAAGATTAATCCATATTTTCTATTGTTGATAATATCTGCTAATAGATTATCAATCAAACGATTTATATTATGTGCGTTATTTATCGCATATATTAGTTATTGTCAAAAGTCATTACAAGGATATTTTGTAATTGCAATATCTTCATTTGTTTATATATTAATAAATTACAATATGAGTAAATTTAGGTTATTTTTACTTTTTTTAATGCCATTTATTTTATCCTTTTTAGTTAAAGATTTACTTCTTTTTATTTATGATGTTCGTCAATCTACTAGAGGGGGTGAAGGGATTGCTGCTGATGATATATTTATTTTTGCTTTAGGTAGGATATCGTCACTATCTTCGTATATATATATTGATATGATTAATTTTCATAGTGAGCTTATTTCCCCGTTCTTCTCATTAGGAATTATACTTGAACGATTAACAGGAATAAGCCTTCTTCCTGCTATTACTCCAAGTATATTATTTAATGATTTTTTACTTGGTGATTCCGCTGATTACTCTATATTTATGAGTCTGCCCGGTCACTTATTAGTAATGTTTAGATCTGATTTCCCTATAGCTTGTATTAACTCTGGATTTATTCTCACAATATATATATTGATATTTTATTTGACCCCGTATGAAAGAAAAGAACATAGAGTAGTGATATTCCTTTTAGCAACTTATATGGTAAATTTATCTGCTGATATTTGGGAGTTATCAATGCTTTTCCAATCTATAATTATCTTGCGAGTTTTGTATTTCTTTTTTTTGTCAATTAGACGTGTAAAAATTAAATATTTATAATTGGTTTTGTACCAAAAAAATGGTGTTTAATGAAAAAAATTTTATTTTATTTAAATAGTATGAAACCTGCAGGTGGTATTGAGCGAGTTGTATCTACCATTGTAGGTAAGCTTTCTAGTTCATATGAAATTACTATTTTAGTTAAAGATGATGGCGATTCATTTTATGCTATTAGTGATAATGTCAAACTAGTCTCAATGAATAATCCATTAATACTTAATATGAATAATAGATTATTTAGAATATTTCAAATAGGAAAGAGTGTTTTTACGTCTGTAAAATTCTTAAGATCTTTTATTCATAATAATAGGTATGATTATATATATATTACGCATCCTATGAATCATGTTGAGTATTTATTGGCTGGAGGAAATACTGATAAGCTTATTATTTCTGAGCATGGCTCTTCTCATGGCTATAATTTTTTTTACAGAATAATAAAGCGTTTGACGTATAAGTCATGTCTATTTTACTGTATTCCAACAAAACAAGATTATAACCTTTATATGTCAAAGGGTTTTCCAGCTGTTTACATACCTCATTTTCGTTCTGATATGGTTTTTTCTTTGAATAATAAAAAGGAAAAAATAGTGTTAAATGTCGGTAGATTTACTGCCGATAAACAACAACTTGTATTACTGTATTGTTGGAACCAATTAGTAATACGGGGATTATTACCTGATGGTTGGACCTTAATTATTATAGGTGAAGGGGAGTTGGAAAATGAGTTATTGAAATTCATTAAAGATAATCAATTAAATTCTGTTACATTGCTTAGAACACTAACTAGAATAGAAAGTATATATAGTAAGGTTTCTATTTTTGCATTGACCTCTCGATTTGAGGGGTTTGGTATGGTGCTTTTAGAGGCTATATCTTTTGGTGTTCCCTGCGTTTCTTTTGATTGTCCATCTGGACCTAGAGATATTATTGAAGATGGTTATAATGGCTTTTTAGCAGAATTAAATAATGTTGAAGAGTACATTGATAAGCTAAGTATATTATTAAAAGAGTCTGATTTGAGAGAGGAAATGGGTAGAAATGCATTAATAAAAGCTGAGGAATGGAATGATAATATAATACTCCAGCATTGGTTTAAGGTATTCAAATGAAGCTTTCAGTAATAATTCCAGTATATAATTCTCAGCAAACTATTTTATCTTGTTTAGATTCAGTTTATTCGCAAGAAATTGGTGAATATAACATTGAAATGGAAGTTATTGTAATTGATGACGGTTCTACTGATAATTCATTAATTTTATTAGAGAAATATAAAGTAGAAAATAAAAAAAGCAACTTATATATCTTTCATAAAAAGAATGGCGGAGTATCTTCAGCTAGAAATTATGGAATAAATATAGCTAAGGGGGAATGGATCGCATTTCTTGATTCCGATGATATATGGCTACCGGCAAAAATAAGAAAACAATTTGATATTATTTTAAGTTCTAATGTGCGCATAGATTTTTTAGGATGTGCTAGAAATAATGAGAAACTTAGAATATTATTTAGGCATATTAATACGTTATATAAAGCAAATGTCACCGATTTATTGATCAAAATGTTTCCTCAAACTTCGACAGCGATAGTTAGAAAGTCTGTTCTTGATGTGGCTGGAAATTATAATGAAAAAATGAGATATGCAGAAGATGGAGAATTATGGGTACGTATCTGTGCTAGTAGCAATTTTTACTATTATCCAGAATCATTAGTTATTACGGGAAACGGGAAATATAATTTTGGTGCTAGTGGTTTATCTTCAAATATAAAGAAAATGCAAGCCGGTACAGAAGAAATGCTTTATCTTACTTATTCAAATAACATAATTTCTCAATCACAACTTTATATTTTCTTGTTTTTTTATAAGATTAAATATATACGGCGAATGTTAATTGTGATGTTTAGACGAGGTTAGGTTATGCTTTACAAGCTAAAATGGTTTTTATCCGCTATTATATTATCTATTTTTCTTAAGAAAATTGGCTTTCCTACTTATATTGCATGGCCTATTTTTTCTTGTGGGTTAAAAAGAGTTACTATCGGAAAGAGAGTTAGGATATTTCCCGGTTCAAGAATTGAGACTCATGGTGACGGTATAATTGATATAAAGGATAATGTTGCTATAGGGCAGAATTTTCATATTACATCAGGGTGTAATTTGATTATAGGGGAAGGTACTTTAATTACAGCAAATGTAGTTATCACTAACATTGATCATGATTATTCTGACATTATCATCCCTATTCATTGTCAACAATTTATTCTTTCAGATACAATAATTGGACGAAATTGTTTTATTGGTTCTGGTGCAATTATTCAAGCAGGAACTGTTTTGGGTGAACATTGTATTGTTGGGGCTAATGCTGTTGTTAAAGGGATTTTTCCTCCATATTCAGTAATCGTTGGGGTGCCAGCTAAAATAGTTAAATGTTATAATTTTGAAAGTGGTAGTTGGATTAATAGTCACCATACATAATAATTATTTGAATATATTGAGTTAATTTATGCGAAATCTTTTGGGGAAAAGAATTGTTTTATTCTCTCCTAAATTCTTTGGTTATGAATATAAAATTAGGGATGAATTAAAAAAGAAGGGGGCGGAAGTTTTATTATTTGATGAGCGACCATTTTCTTCTAGTTTTGGTAAAATATTGTTAAGGCTAAATGTATCTGTGCTTATTAGTTATTTTATTCACAGATATTATTTGAAAAAAATAAATTCATTTTTTAGTTTTTACCCGGATTATATTCTTTTCATTAACCCGGAAAGTGTAACTCCAGAGATAATGTCTTATATTAAAAATATCTTTCCTGAGACCAAAGTCATTGTGTATATGTGGGATTCAATTAATAATAAAAAAAATAGTTACCAATATATTAATGTGGTTGATAGATTTTTTACTTTTGATAATCAAGACTCACTCATATATCCAAAAATAATATTTCAGCCTCTTTTTTTTACTGAGGAGTATAGTGAAATGAGAAAGAATAAAAAAAATGAATTGAAATTTTGTTTTATTGGTACACTGCATAGTGGGCGGTTTAATTTAGTCAAACATATATCATCTTTTTTTAAGAATGACCATTATGGGTTTAGTTTCTTTTATTGCCCTAGTGAAATTCTTTTTCTATTTAAACGAGTTTTTACTAAAGAAATGTCAGGCGTTTCTTTAAGGGATGTTTCTTTTGAGCCAATTAATGATGAATTGTTATTAGATATGATCTCTAAATCTGAGTTTGTAATTGATATTTCTCATCCGTCTCAGAGTGGATTAACAATGAGAACAATAGAGATGTTGGGCGCTGAAAAAAAATTAATAACGACTAATACTAACGTTAGTAGCTATGATTTCTATGATAAACAAAACATCTGTATAGTAGATCCTAATAATATATTCATTGATGAGGACTTTATAAGGTTGCCATATAAGCCGATTGATGAAGAAATTTACTTAAAATATAGTCTTTCTAGTTGGATTAATAATATATTTTCTGCTTAAATTGGTTTTTATTTTATAAAGGTGAATGAAAATGTTACAACCCATTATAATTGCAGGTGGGACGGGTAGTCGACTTTGGCCTCTTTCAAGAGAGCTTTATCCAAAGCAATTTCTGAAGTTGGATAGTGAACTTACTATGTTACAGTCAACTGTGGCAAGATTGAATGATATAAGCGATAGTACTAAACCTCTGATCGTTTGTAACGAGGAACATAGATTCATTGCTGCCGAACAATTGCGACAATTAAATAAATTAGATAAAAATATTATTTTAGAGCCTTTTGGCAGAAATACTGCACCTGCAATTGCATTAGCTGCATTATATGCATTATCTCATGGTGATGACCCTTTATTATTAATTCTTTCTGCTGACCACCTAATTAAAGATGAGATTGCTTTTGTTTCAGCAATAAATAATGCTATCTCGTTGGCTGAAGATAATAAGCTTGTAACCTTTGGTATATTGGCCCATTATGCTGAAACAGGTTATGGCTATATTCAACAAGGTGGTGCCGCATCTGATAATGGCTTTTTTGTCAAAAGATTTGTTGAGAAGCCTGATTTTAAGACGGCGGAAAAATATGTTTCAAGTGGTGACTATTATTGGAATAGTGGCATGTTTTTGTTTAAGGCTAGCCGCTATATCGAGGAACTCGGCAAGTTTAGTCCAAAGATTCTAATGTGCTGTCAGGATGCTTTGTCTGAAATAAATTGTGACAATGATTTTATTCGTATAAATAAAGATATTTTTAATTCCTGTCCTAGTGATTCAATTGATTATGCCGTAATGGAGAAAACAGAAGATGCTGTAGTTGTGCCTATGGATGCTGGTTGGAGTGACATTGGTTCTTGGTCCTCTTTATGGGATATCTCAATAAAAGACGATAACTTTAATGTTCATAAAGGTGATGTACTGTCTTATGAAAGCTCTAATAATTATGTATATGCAGAAACAGGATTGGTTACTACTGTTGGGGTTAATAATACGATAGTCGTTCAAACTAAAGATGCAGTGTTAGTTGCTGATAAAGACAGTGTTCAAGATGTAAAAAAAATTGTTGAGCAATTGAAAATATTAGAAAGAAATGAATATCGTATTCATCGAGAGGTTTATAGACCTTGGGGGAAATATGATGCTATTGATTCAGGAAAACGTTATCAGGTAAAAAGAATAACTGTCAACTCAGGAGAAAAATTATCAATTCAAATGCATCATCATCGCGCAGAACATTGGATTGTGGTTTCAGGCACAGCGAATGTTTACCTTGGGGATAAAATACAATTATTGACTGAAAACCAATCTATTTATATCCCTTTAGGAACAATACATGCATTAGAGAATCCAGGAAAAATACCATTAGAACTTATTGAAGTTCAATCAGGGGCTTATTTAGGAGAGGATGATATCGTTCGTTTTGATGATAGATATGGGCGTTCCTAATTTAAATAAGTTATATTTAATCGAGAGTTTTTATGAGTAATTTATCGTGTTTTAAAGCTTATGATATACGCGGTCGTTTGGGAGATGAATTAAATGAAGATATTGCTTATCGCATTGGGAGGGCTTATGGTGAATATTTAAATCCCCAGACAGTGGTTGTTGGTGGTGATGTTCGTTTAACCAGCGAATCTTTAAAATCAGCATTAGCTGAAGGGTTGAGAGATTCAGGATGCAATGTTCTTGATATAGGTTTAAGTGGTACGGAAGAAATCTATTTTGCTACATTTCATCTTGGTATTGATGGTGGGATTGAGGTGACCGCTAGTCATAATCCTTTGGATTACAATGGAATGAAATTAGTTAAAGCTGGTGCTCGTCCAATTAGTGGTGACTCAGGATTGCGTGATATTCAAAGGCTGGCTGAGAGAAATCAATTTTTACCTGTCAAAGATGATTGTCGAGGTAGCTATAATAAAATATCAATTTTGGATGCTTATATTAAGCATCTTAGTTTGTATTTTAATCCGGAGAATTTTGTATCAAAGAGATTGGTCATTAATTCAGGAAATGGCGCTGCAGGACACGTAATTGATGCAATTGAGTTATGTTTCCAAAGATTGTCTATACCAATTGATATTATTAAGATTCATCATGAAGCTGATGGTGAGTTTCCTAATGGTATTCCTAATCCATTGTTACCGGAATGTCGCCAAGATACAACAAATGCTATTTTAAAATATAATGCCGATATGGGGATAGCGTTTGATGGTGATTTTGACCGTTGCTTTTTTTTTGATGAAAACGGTTCTTTTATTGAAGGATATTATATTGTTGGATTATTAGCCGAGGCATTCTTACAAAAAAACTCAGGGGCTAAAATAATCCATGACCCACGGTTAACTTGGAATACTATTGATACTGTATATAAGGCTGGGGGAATACCGGTTCTGTCCAAAACAGGGCATGCTTTCATTAAAGAAAAAATGCGGACAGAGGATGCGGTTTATGGTGGTGAAATGAGTGCTCATCACTATTTTCGTGATTTTGCATATTGCGATAGTGGAATGATACCTTGGTTACTAGTGACTGAACTTCTCTGTGTAAAAAGAAAAACATTAGGGGAATTGGTTTGCGAACGAATGTTAGCCTATCCTGCATCGGGTGAGATCAACTGTAAGCTGAGTGATCCTGGAAAGAGTATTTCTATTATACGAGCAGCTTTTGAGAATGAGGCTTTACATCTTGATGAAACTGATGGTATTAGCCTTGAATTCGAAGAGTGGCGTTTTAATTTACGTACTTCAAATACTGAACCCGTAGTACGCTTGAATGTTGAATCTAGAGGGAATATAGAATTAATGAAACAAAAGACGGAACTAATACTCTCCCTACTTCTCCAATAGTACTTTCGCAAGTAAATCTGAGGCCATAAAATATTATATGGCCTTTATATAGATTCAATCCCCAACCAACTTCCCCCGATACCTCTCAACCCACATCGCCGTCGCACCACACACGGCAACCGGCATAATAAATAAGTTAAGAAACGGTATCATAGTAAACAGGCTGACAATTGCGCCAAACTGGATATTGCGGACTTTTTCCTGACTCAACGTTAGTTTCATATCTCTAAAACTGATTTTGTGGTTATCGAAAGGGTAGTCGTTGTACTGGATAGAAAGCATCCATGCACTGAATAAAAACCACAAAACCGGAAATAATATTTGGCCAACGCCTGGGATGAAATAAAGAATTAACAACAGTAGAGCACGGGGCAGGTAATAGACCAGTTTTAGCCATTCCCGCTTCATTATACGTGGAATGTCTTTAATAATGCTGGTATCAGGTAGCAGCTTGCCCGTTAGCTTTGCTTCAAGCTTTTCTGCCAGCAGACCGTTAAATGGTGCAGCGATCCAGTTGGCAATAGTACTAAAGATATAACCAAAAATGAGCAGAATTGTGAGCACTGCCACAGGCCAGAGTAAATAACTCAGCCACTGTAGCCAGTTCGGAACATAGCTCATGATAGTGGGGATCCACTCACCTAACTGATTGTATAACCACCAGAACGCCCCACCGATTAACAAAATATTGATTAATAGAGGGAGAATAACAAAGCGTTTGATACCAGGAAGAGTAACAAGCTTAAAGCCTTGTGTGATATAGTGAAAACCACTTTTAGCGGTTTGCCCATATTGATTAGATTGTATTGTCATGCATTAAAAGTTCCAGTTATAAACGCAAATCAGGTTATCATATTCTATGATAAATACATTGCGAACTTTGTGAAGACCAAAAAGTAAGCAAAAAAGTAAAAAAAGTGTATTTATCGATAATATAATCAAGCACAGGCTTGCACTTGGATACGCGGACAAATAGATTAGTAGGGTGAATGTTTGCCGCGGTGGCATGTATTAGAAGAGCAGAGATAGCGATGATGCAGAATTTGCGTCTAGTATTGATAGTTGTTGGAGCTATAGCAATTTTAGCGTTGTTAATACACGGTTTATGGATCAGCCGTAGAGAGCGCTCGTCAATTTTTCGGGATAAACCACTGAAGCGTGGAATAACACAAGAAAACTCAAAACCCTTTGATTCTTTAGAAGAGGGGGTTGGAGAGGTTCGTGTTCGTCCAGTTTCAGTATCCCGAACCGATCCGTTATCTGCCCAGGAACCGGTTGTAGAAAGTGAACCACTGCCAGAGTTCTCATTAGTATCTAATGAGTTAAAACAACCAGAGTCTAAGCTGGAGCTGGAACCTGAGGATGATGAAGTTTCGCCAATTCAGATGTCCTTTGATGATGTTCTTGCTTTCCCAAAAGAGCCTGAGCCAGCAGAACAAGATATGGTTGAGGTTATTACTGCTTCGGAGCAGGTACAGGAAGAAACAAAAGCTCAGCTGACTGATAAACCACAGGAGCTGGTTATTGTATTACATGTTTCTGCACTGAACGGCGGTAGTATTGCTGGCGATGTATTGCTACAAAGTATTTTGCATGCAGGATTTAAATTTGGTGCGATGGGTATCTTCCATCGCCATGTTGATCCTGCGGGAAGCGGTCCGGTGTTGTTTAGTCTGGCGAACATGGTAAAACCGGGTTCGTTTGATCCGGAAAATATGGCTGATTTTTTAACGCCAGGTATTTCGATGTTTATGATGGTGCCATCTTATGGTAATGCTCATCAGAACTTTAAGCTGATGCTTCAGTCAGCGCAGCGTATTGCTGATGATGTTGGTGGTGTGGTTTTAGATGATGCCCGCCACATGATAACTCCGCAAAAGCTTGAAACTTATAAAGCCCAAATCAGAGAAGTACTTGAGAATATGCCTAAGTAAGAATGAATAGGGCTGTCAGTTAATTATCTGTTTATCCAAAAAACCTCCGCCAGCCGGGGGTTTTTTATCATTATCAGTGAGTGAGTTATGGAATCCCTTAAGCAACGTTTAATTGAACTCTGTGAACAACTGCGTCATCACGAATATCTGTACCATGTTCTTGATGCACCAGAAATTCCTGATGCTGAATACGATCGTTTGATGCGAGAGTTGCGTGATATTGAAACTGCTCATCCTGAGTGGATAACCGATGATTCACCAACACAACGGGTTGGGGCCGCTCCTTTGTCTGCGTTTGAGCAGGTCATTCATGAAGTTCCCATGCTATCGCTGGATAATGTTTTTGATGAACATAGCTATTTAGCTTTTGATAAACGTCTGCATGACCGTTTAAAGAGTGATGAAGAGATAACGTTTTGTTGTGAACTTAAGCTGGATGGCCTGGCCGTTAGCTTATTGTATGAAGACGGTCGTTTGGTGCAGGGTGCCACCCGGGGTGATGGTACGACCGGAGAAAACATCACCTCAAATGTGCGCACAATTGGTGCTATTCCTTTGCGCCTGACTGGCGAAAATATTCCACGCCGCCTTGAGGTTCGCGGAGAAGTCTTTATGCCTCAATCTGGTTTTGAACAACTAAATGAGCATGCCCGGCGTAATCATGAAAAAGTATTTGCTAACCCACGCAACGCCGCAGCAGGGTCTCTGAGACAGTTGGATCCGCGTATTACTGCTAAAAGGCCACTAACTTTCTTTTGTTATGGTGTTGGTCTGATTGATGGTGGGGAGCTTCCCGATAGTCACTGGGAACGTCTGATGCAATTTAAGCGTTGGGGATTGCCTGTCAGCGATCGTATACGGTTATGCAAAGGTAGTCAGCAGGTACTGGATTTTTATCATCATGTTCAGGAACAGCGTCCTAACCTTGGTTTTGATATTGATGGTGTTGTTATCAAGGTGGATGATTTAGCCCTGCAGGAAGAGTTGGGGTTTGTGGCGAAAGCGCCCCGTTGGGCAACGGCATTTAAATTTCCTGCTCAGGAACAGATGACGGTATTGCGTGATGTTGAGTTTCAGGTTGGACGTACCGGTGCAATAACTCCGGTTGCTCGTCTGGAGCCGGTTACCGTTGCTGGCGTTACTGTTAGTAATGCCACGTTACATAATGCTGATGAAATTGCTCGTTTAGGGCTTTGTATTGGCGATAAGGTGGTAATTCGTCGTGCCGGTGATGTGATTCCTCAGGTAGTGGGGGTTATCGCCTCAGAGCGCCCCTCAGATGCAAAAGAAATCGTTTTTCCGACCGAGTGTCCCGTCTGTGGTTCGAGTATTGAAAAGATAGAAGGGGAAGCTGTTGCTCGTTGTAGTGGAGGTCTGGTTTGTGCTGCACAAAGAAAAGAGGCGCTAAAGCATTTCGTATCTCGTCGGGCCATGGATGTGGAAGGGATGGGAGATAAGATCATTGAGCAGTTAGTGGATAAAGAGTATGTCCATACACCTGCCGATTTATATCGCTTATCAATTGGTATTTTGAGTCGTCTTGAACGTATGGGACCAAAGTCTGCTCAAAATTTGGTTGAGGCGCTGGAAAAATCCAAAAATACCACTTTTGCCCGTTTTCTGTTTGCTTTAGGTATCCGCGAAGTTGGGGAAACGACTGCTGCGAATCTTGCCAGCCATTTTGGTTCTCTTGAGGCTTTACAAGCTGCGGATATGGAGACGCTTAAAACGGTGCAGGATGTTGGCGAGGTTGTGGCTAAACATACCTTTAATTTCCTGCGGGAAGAGCATAACCAGAAAATCATCAGCGAATTAACTGGCCCGGAAATTAGTATACATTGGCCTGCGCCGATAGTGATTATCCCTGAGGAAATAGACAGCCCCTTTGCAGGAAAAACCGTGGTGCTTACCGGTTCTCTTAGTCAAATGTCCAGGGATGATGCTAAAGCCCGGCTAATTGCTTTGGGGGCAAAGGTTAGCGGTAGCGTATCTAAAAAAACCGATATGGTGATTGCTGGTGAAGCTGCAGGTTCAAAACTGGCTAAAGCTCAAGAGTTGGATATTCCGGTGATCGATGAGGCGGAGATGATTCGCTTACTTGGTGCATGACGGATAAACAGGATATTGATGGAATGATAGAGAAAGAGCATTTGCTTCAGATTGCTAATACGCCAATGCCGTTTGGTAAATATAAGGGTAGGATGTTGGTCGATTTACCCGATGAGTATCTATTATGGTTTTCTAAAAAGGGTTTTCCTGCGGGTTCATTAGGGCAATTGATGGAACTGACGTTAGCGTTAAAGATAGAAGGGCTGGATAACGTTATCCGGCCATTAAAACGCGGATAGAATGGCTAAGAGAGTCTGATATATTCAGGCTCTTTTTTTGAGCTTTTTATTTGAGATTAGTAATGGAATGAAGAGAGCAGGGAAGATCAAATTTGAAATGGTGCCCGGGGCGAGACTTGAACTCGCACGGCGTTGCCGCCGAGGGATTTTAAATCCCTTTCATGATTGTTAAATATCAAATGGTTACAGAGATAGTTCCTAACATGAACAGGACGAAAACCACGAAGAAGCCCGGGGTTATGTGAGTTTAAACCTGTCATGTTAGGAAATGATTTTGAATAAAAATTCAGTTTATGCGGAGCGGTACCAGCACATTAGTTTAATGTACGAGTTTGTCACTGAGAATGCTGAACCAGATCCCGCACTGGAAGTTGTGCCGGATACACTGTGAGAATGCGCCCCTATACCAACTGTATGGTTATGCGCTCCGATACCAACGGTATGACTGTGCATTCCAGAAGCATCGGTACTGTGAAATAGATTTGTCATGAAGTGACCATCCACCCAACTGGCAGAGCCTCCCTGTAGCGTACAGTATCCACCAGCTATAGGGTGAGTATGATTACCTGTTGTATTGGTGGCCTTAGTTCCGTGGTCAAATGAGCTTACTGCTCTTGTGCCGTAATCAAATGCCGTGGTACCGGCTGAAAAACTGTGGTTATGAGAAGGTAAGTTTGTAGTGCTTAATGCCACAGAGTCTGAGCCTCCCGTTGTTGAAACATCGGAACCGTCGTATTTTGCAAGCCGAACTGTTTTATTTTCTCCGGTATATCTCCACTCAGTGCCAGGGAATGCGGTGTTAGGATCTATATTAGAAGCAAAGAAAATAGCGATCCCGATTGGATAGATTTGGTCATAATCCACTCCTCGATCAAGACGCCATGAGGGCTTCACTGTTGGTAGATCGGTGTTGTTATCTTTCATTGATTGATAAATTTCACCGTCTGTATAGCGTACTCTCGCATAGACAGAGTATGAAAATGCTACCCCACCATTATCTTCAGGCTGAATATAATCCGGAACTCCATTTTGCTGATACTGCTGGATGCACTCCATTACCAGATTTAGAAGGTAGTTCATTTTTTGCCGTTCGATGGGTTTGGCATCAGGGTCAGTATCTTTGTCGCGTTCATAGTCATAGGTATATCCAGCTTCCATACTCACCAGACCTGACGACTGCTGCTGAACGGGTACTGCAATTTTGTCACCGGAGTTAGCGAAAGGTGTTTTTATATATCGCATGCCTAATTTCCTTTTAATCAGATACAGGGTAGGTTTGAACGCGCAGGTCTACCCAGCGCCCTTTAGGGATATCAATAGGATCACCATCGTTAACGCCCGTCTTGATGTTTTGAGCAAAATTTGGGGAGGCAGGGTGTGTGCGATGATAAGATTTGATAACGATATCGCCGGAACCTTCCACAACGTAATCAACCCATATGAGCGGCTGCTTATTCTCGTCACACGGTATTTCAATATGCCATGCAGTATCAGAATTAAACCCCATAGCTGCACCCGATACTATATATACCCCCTCCGATATCCGGGAGGTGAGTACCCCTTTAGCTTCGTCGTTAACTTCGTTGCTCCCATTGCCGAAAAGTTTCACAACAGGCGAGGCTTGTTTGATAAAACCATTGGAATCAACAGTTGTATTTAAATCTGTCCGCATCGTAACGTAAACAGTTCTTGTTGTGTCGGTAACTTTTGCCAAAACTCGCCCAAACGTTGAACCAGAAAAACAAATAGCAAGAGTTGTTGAATAACGTGTATCTGTATGGGGGATATAGATATATGTATTATGGTTATCAATGCCGTTTAAGCCCAACCCTTGAGTAAAACCCGTCTGGCCAGCAATGCTATTGGTTTCTGGAGGGATAGCCCCAAGACCAAAGGCCCCCACAGACATAACGTTACCCGATAATTGCCCAATGTTTTTGGTTGATGCATCCCCCAAACCAAGCAACGATCTTGCGGCAGGAGCGTCATTAGAGGATATCAAACCGCTTCCAAATTCTGTCAGATTTTTATAAGGTAGCCGTTTCCACGCTGCTGTATCGCTAGGTGTTGAAGTATTGTTGTTTTTTATTGAGTAATAGATATCAACCCCGCTACCAGCATCATATCTAACCATTGCCGCTAGTGGGTATGCCACAGCGCTTCCACCGTTATCCGCTGCAGACACATAATCCGGAACGCCGTTGCGTTGATAGCGTTGCAACTCACTTGTTAGTAGGTAGAAAAGATAGTTAAGATAGTCACGCTCAATTACTTTTGCGTCTGCAGATGTTGCCAGGTCTTTTTCATAATCCGGACCATATCCTTTGTCGAAGTTCACTTCTCCGGTAACAGTTCCAGCCTCGGTGTCTGGTATCTCTTTTTTGTCGCCTGATAGTGCAAATGGCGTATTGATGTATTTCATTTAATCATTACCTCTGTACAGATTACCGTGTCCGAAGTTTTCGCGCTCGCTGCCTAACCCCCACACATTTCCGGTGATTGCTCTCTTAAATTGGATACCAACACCAGCAGGTCGGGGAAAGATATCGAACTTTTCCAGAACGAATCTGTATTGCTGGCTAATTGTTGAGTTAAGAAAGATCGTGACTAAGTTCATGTCGTAACTGTCTGAGGCATAGCCACCGCCTGTATCACCAAAAATATCGGCAATAATATGGTTCATTTCAGGGATTGTTCCGCGTGAGGTCAGTTGGTAGTAACGGAGCTTTAAAAGGAGCCTGGTTTGTTCCTCTGAGAGAGTGATTTGCTCTGAATCAATGGATTGAAAGGTACCGTTGTTAAAGTTTTCGTTATATTGGCCAAGACCGAATATGTGCTGTGATGGTTGATCTGATGGTGTGACAGAAAGGGGAATATTTAGAATGATTGCCCATACCGATAACCCAAAAGCATTGGCGGTATTGAGATTGAAAACGTTGGTATACCAGTCATTCCAGAACGTGGTTTGATTTCCGTTGTACCAGTTTTGTTTTTTCTGCAGCAATGCCTGTAGGTTCTCGGCATCGTTATATTCCCATAAAAGTACACGCATCAGGTCGACTGAAAAGTCGAACTCCTGAATACGCATTGCTTACCCCTATTGAATAATGACTGTTATCGCACTGATGGTGATTGCTGCGACTTCATCGAGAGCGATCGGGATCTCGTTAGTAGAGAAAACGCCATCGCTTTCCTTAGCTATTTCTACCTTTGAGACGAACAGTTCAGGATAAACTTCATTCACCCCGCCAGCTATTTCGAAGGGGGATATATCCTCACCAACAGCGAAGCCTGATTCGCCCTCAATTTCTCCGTTGGCATACATCATGATCGCTGTTTGTGCCTGCGTGGTTATACCTGTGGTGTTTAGCGATCCCTTTCGGATATATACTTTTATCAGCAGATTGATAATCTCCGGGCGCTCAAATGTTACTTCGTAAGTTTGGCCGCTGATTGGCTCAACGACGCTTACGTTAGTATTTCCGTTATATGCGCATCCTCCAGATTTTGTGTTGAGTAATGTTCTGGCCACATCGTCGTCAGTTCCTCCGTATACACAAACAAAAATCGAATGTGGTTTCATTTCGATCCCGTCGATGGTTTGGGTTTGGTTGCTAATGTTTTCACGAAACGACAGACTACGAACTCCATCGACAGTATAAAGCCTGGATATAATGGCCTCTGGCATGCTGACAGCTTGCAGTGCAAGGGTTCTTCTTCGTAGGTTTCTGACTGACAGGTCAGATTGTGAAAGCGTCCCTATGACTGCAGGTGAATCGTTTGTTATGCCATCCCATCCAAGAATAGCGTCAGAAGTTACGATTTCAGTTAATGATCCAGTTCCACAGGGCACCGGGCCAAACTCAAGAGACTGGAAGAGAACGTTTACCTTTCCGGTGTTATCGATTTTGGCTGATGAGACTGATTCGAAGGTATCACCTGCAGTTGTTCTTGCTCGAACTCTGGCACGAATGTTTGTGCCTGGCGAACCGATAAGAGTAGCCATGACTTGTGAGCGAGTAGCTTTGTCTCGTTCTCCCCCAGTCAGTGACCAGATAGCATCAAGAAAAATCCCACCTGATATGTTGGGGTTGATCTGGTTGGCCAGCGCTGCGTTATTTCTTACAACGTTTGCTCTGGCATTGGTTTCTGCAGCAATTAGCAAGCCCTGAGGAGTGCTATCACTTACGTCTAAGTCATCGCCAAATACTGCCCGGAACTCATTCTGAACTTCTGTTTTTATGTCTCCAGTATCGGGAATAATGACACCGGTAGAATCGATATACTTATAATTCTCCATTGAGTATCTCGCTCCCGTAGATGGTTTCTATTTGCGCCGAGTAAGACAGCGTTCCGTCTTGTATCCCCATTGATACACTGAGAACCTTGCTTACCCCTTTAACGCTCATAAGCGTTGAGCGAAGATATCCTTCATACATCTGTAAGTTTGGTGTTCCTGTCCAGATGAGTGACAAAGTGGGCATACCTTTATCTGTCGCGTAGATCATTTCTCCGGCCTGGGCTTTTACTGCTTGCTCTGCAATTGTCATGACAGCGGCGAGATCATTTGATATGGCCAATCGTCCATTATTAGCAATAAAGATATCGTTATTGCTATTTACCGATAGGGTGGTTGTCATGATGTTGGCCCTCCGGAGGTACCAGTACCAGTATCAACACCAGTATGCTTATGAGTTCGGAATTCAATTCCCGCTATAGTTGCGCCTGCGGTTGCTGTAACTTGGCCAGCAAGTTCAGAAGTACCGGTTACTTTAAAATTGCCGTCAACTTCAACTGTTGCTGCGGTGAGTTTGATTTTGTCAGGAAACAGAGAAATACGGACTGATCCATCGAGGGACTGGAGTACCGCATTCTCTTTATCCTCTGCGTTTATAATAAAATCACGCAGAACATTTGGAATAAAAACGCCATCTTCAAAGCTATGCTTTCGCTTTGTATTTGGCATAGACTCACCAAAGCTTTGTAAGTAGAGCGAGATATCACGGTCGTTGGCTTTAATCCATCCAAGATCACCAGCCTTTAATGGAAAGTTGAGCACAAACCCGCCACCGCCGAACTGCATTGCCGGTACACTGGTAAGCTGTGCCCTTGATACTGGCTCACCTTCAGTGGTAACGACAGATACCAGCGGGTGGACGGTGGCCATATTTGAATCTCGGTCATATGACATGACAACCGCTGGTAACATATCATCGATCTTCTGCAGTAATTTATCGAAGACCTGTTGAAGCATTCCTACCATACTGCCGTCATTTGCGGGGTCCCTTGAGGGCTTTGCTTGTTCACTCATGCTCGGGTAGCCTCTGCAATAAAATAGAAGGGAGTGTCACGGCTGGCTATCTCAAACGAGAGTTTGTGAATAGTGTAATTGCCGTTCGCTGCTGGATTTAATTTGCTTTCAACGCGGAGTAATCCACCGACCGATGTTGCCTGGTCAATGAGGTATTTCACTTTGATACCGACGTCGGTTAGTTCAGGTATTCCCACCAGACCGGTTTCAAGATTGAGCACTCTGACTGAGTTTTTCATCGGGACGCCGTAGTCTTTCACGACGATCTTGTCATCATCGATGTAGACGTTTAGGTTTCCGGTATCAGCCAGTTTTTCAACTTGTCGTAATGCCGAGCCGGTGAACGAATAGTTTCCGATGTTCTTGTCGGTAGCTTCAAACACCAGCTTCATATTGAGGTCACCGGCCACTTGGCTGGCTATCTCTGAGAGTGGTGTTTTGGCTGAATGATTCCGTGCAATCACAGAGCCTTTCTGGTGGTTTCCAGTCATTGCCTTGATTGATAGTTCAATGTCTGGCGGCTGTGTCGGGGTGGCACGGGTAATATCTCCAACGTAAAATAATCGTGCGCCAGTGGACTGCCGGCCAACATACAGATAAATGCGTTTCGGTGATTTGTTCTTATTAAACGGCGAGGTTTCGGTGATTAGGTAATCGCGGGTATCTTTGTCAAGGTTAGCTATTTTGATTTCACATTCGTTCTGGTTGGCGTTTCCGAACTTGGTACCACGAGCAACAATGTGCAACCCTTCATACTTCTTTATCATCCCGTTAGTTTCAATACCGACTATGACCACGCGTGGATCAAGTTCAGACATTTGTAATTACCTCCAATTCAGCCTGAGATGCATAGAGCAGAGTCTGTGTGCTGAATTTCTCCCAATTTGGCAGCTCATCATTGTCGGTCAGGAAAATAAAGTTTCCTGTCTCAAGGTATTCATACGGAATTAGTGGATACCCGGCGACGATACGGCAACCGGAAAGGATCGT
Organism: Limnobaculum eriocheiris; assembly: GCF_021010575.1. Classification (GTDB taxonomy): domain Bacteria; phylum Pseudomonadota; class Gammaproteobacteria; order Enterobacterales; family Enterobacteriaceae; genus Limnobaculum; species Limnobaculum eriocheiris. Next base: position 186,042 of record NZ_JAJNAG010000002.1, read on the forward strand.
GATTTCATCACGAATGATGGTACATGACATAACTCCGCGAGTTTCTTTCAGTGTGATTTCGTAGTTATGGCCATCAAGAAGAATGCTGAAAGATTGGTTTGGTGTTACTGCCAGGTTGATTTTCTTCATTTAAAAATATCCTCAATTTTCTTTTTCGCTTTCTTCCCCGCCTTGTAAATAGTAGAGCCTTTTTCCTCCTCTTCTTTGGTTGCATCGTTAGGCTGCTGTTGTCCGCGATCCTTTGTCTTGCCATCAGATTTATTAGATGGCTGAGAGATTGGAGCCTCTTCGTATTGAGGCGTAACAAACTGAGCCTCTTTGAGTTTCAGGAATAGCGGAATAGCATCGTAAAATTCAGACGTTTCTTCGTGCGGCATTGATTCAATAATCATGTCGTTGTAGGTGTCTGTTTTAGTTGTTACAGTCAGCTTTTCTCCGGTAAGAAACGCCTGTTTAATCTGCTGGTAGACACTCCGGTACTGTCCACCCTGCAGCAACATATCGATCTCAATCTCGGTCTGTAATATGACGCGGTGATCGGAAATGTCAGCCCCGTTTTCAAGTGGGTGACTCATCAGCTTTGATGTTTCTTTTACGGTGGCTTTCATTGGAATGGCATCATCAAAAAGCTTGCGAAAGCTTTTGTTATAGATGGCCACAAGACCGATAGAGGTTGTGGTGGTACTTAATCCGGATAATGGTAATAGACTCATCCCGCTACTCCGTCGTCCATTTGGTCGATACCTTGGCCAAAGCTACTCATTAACATATCCCGGGTGGCGTTCGCCACGCCCATTGGATCTGTTGCCTGAGTTGATACGTTGATATCACCAGTATTGACACTGATAGTTTTTGATACCTGCTGGCTTTGGCTGTTGGCAATGCTGTTGGAGGACTGCGCTGCCAGTGGGTTATTAGAAGCCTGGGATATCATCGATTGGCCTTTTGCTACGCCATCCTGCAGGCGTGATAATGCATCGGCGTTGGAGATTGGTTTTCCTGACTCGTTGGTAGGTGATGTACCACCAAACTCTATTTTTTCTTTCCCAAGGCGTGTAAGTAGGCTGTTTAATGGTCCTAGCAACCCGTTTAGCATATCGATAAAATATTGCTTGACCGAATCCCAAATGCCCTTGATTGCATCACCGACTTTAGAAAAGGCATCTGTTATTGATTTCATTGCCGCCTGAAGGCGTGGATTGCTGGCAAGAAAATCATCCCAAATTTTACCGAGCGTGTTGCTAAAGTTTTTGACTGCATTCTCAGGATCATTCCAGAGGTCTTTGAAGAATTGAATAACAGCCTGGCCAGTACGAATCATCACCCTAAATTGGCTAACGACAAAATCAATGGCTTCACCCAGCAGCGGATACTGCTTGATAAGTTCGCCGAGAGCCGAGTTTTCACCATTAATGAAGGCGATAACATCATCGATAACGAGAGCAAGAAGGGCGCATGCTGCGATGATAGCCAGGATTGGCCAGGTTGCCGCAATAGTTGCTGCAGCAGCGGATAGCATGGCCGGTAAGTATATTGCGGTAACGACTGCAGCAATGGCACTGAAGAAGGTGATGATAAACCGCTGATTGTCTTTAACCCACAGCAAGCCTATCTGTAGCCACTCGAATCCTTTTGTCAGCGCTGGCAGTACTGACGTAGCAAATGACATGGATAGGGATTGCATAATTTGCTTTGTATCATCAACCGTGTCGTTATACTTCCCGGCTATTTCAGCCTGTTCTTTGGTAACAACGCCGAACTCCTTTTGCCTGCGAATAGCGTCCTCTGTTGCTCTTCGTCCACTTTGAAGAAGGGCGATAGTGCCAGGGTCAAGCCCCAGCTTTTGGCCAAGACCTGCAGATTTAGCGCTGTCCATTTTTGCAAACTTATCCGCCAGTTCAGGAAGAAGTTGGAGAGTGCCTTTTATTTTTCCGTTTGAGTCCTTTGCCGAGATCCCAAGTTGTTTGAAGAAAGGTTCAAGCTGTCCTTTTCCGGTTGTTGCCAACGCAACAACAGAGGTGTTGAAGTTTTTTAAGGTACCAATAAATCCTTCTACAGTTCCTCCCGAACGCGCTACGGTCTCAGCCCATGCGTGAAGGTCTTCAACATTTTCACCAATGGCGTCAGCGGCTTTCCCTAAGCCATCAGCAAGCTCTGCACTGGCGTTAATGCTTGATAGTGCCGCGCCAACAGAAAGAAAGGCTCCCAGCGCACCGAGAGCCATCTTTATCATGGTGTCTGTTGATGCGTTGATTTTTTTTGTGTCTTCATCGATTTGTTGAAGCGTTTCGTCGAGTTGTTCGGCTGAATTGTTAGCCTCATCGGTTCCACGCCTTACGTCATCGGCATCAGATTCAAAAAGGAGCAGGAAGGTTTCGAGAATGCCGCTCATAATTAACGTCCGTTGAGTTGTTGTTGATACTTCATGGAAAGGTACTCGTTGTATTTAGGTACAACGATGGACTCCCACAACAAGAAAGCATCTTCAAGGCTGTAGATAGTTTTCATTTCTTGGAGCGTGGCTTTTCCTTCGGCGATGATAGTTCCGATAAAGCCGTCAAGATTTCTGAAGTCAACGCTAGGGCTTTCGCTTTTAAAGTTCCTGAGGAAATCCAGCTCCGCCCTTTGGCGAAAAAACTCACGTTGTACTCCATGACTGCCATTTCAATCTTGGCCAGAATTTCCCAGTCGGGTACGTGGTTGTTAATCAGGGCTTTGGTTTTAAGCATGATTAACTGGTCGCCAGTGTTCACGCCTACATAAGCCATGAGTTTAATCATGGTTTCTTCGTTGGCGCTGTAATCCCCAACTTTTGGGATAGCCGAGATAGGGTATTTGCAGACGATTTCCCGGCCTTCAATTGCAGGGAATTTGTGGATAGTAAAGGTGTACTCGGTACCATCACCACTTACTATGGTGATTTCTTTTGGCTCAATCATGAATTGCTCCGGGTAACGTTTTCAAAGACGAATAAATAAGAAGGAGTTTTCAGACGACCAGCACTGGAAATGCTTTTAACAGGCATGCCATCGGTGATCTTCCCTTTGCTAAGTGTGATGGTTGAACCATCAGGATAAACCTGCGTCATAGTGATAACGTCCCGAACGCTGTTCTTTCCTTTTGATACCCGGTTGGCATCGAGAAGGGTGGCCAGATTTTTATCATCTTCCCCGCCAGGTACAACGTTAACGGCCACAGTGATTGCGGCTGGTTTGCTCCAGACAACCAGATCACCATTTACGCCCATTCCTTTGTCTGCGATCTGGATGCTTGGCACATCGAATGGGTCAGCGTCATCAGCAAACTGAGTAATAGAAAAGCCTGACGGGAATGTTTTAGTCGCCTTAAGGTCAATGACTGACCCAAAGCCAGAAATATCTTCCATCGTTTTCACCTTGAATTTTGGATACAAAAAAGCCGGGATTAACCCGGCTGGTGTGTGTTGGTTGGATTAGATAAGGGTGTGAGTGCCTTCGACTTTTCTCACAACATCATCTTTACTGTAGAGAAGGGTGTAGACGGCTTTGTATTCGACTCGGCCATCTTGCATGGTTTCAGCCCGCATAACGCAGTTGAGCCAATACCCCGTGTTTTGAACTTGGTGCCAGGCTAACGAATCGTTAGTTTGGTCAGTGATGTAGAGCTTCTGAGTCGTAGTGAGCTCTTTGCCGATGCTGATGGTACCGTTATCGATAGCATCTTCAGCAACGGACTGGAGCGTTGTAATTAACTGACTGCGACCGTTGGCATTTGCAGAAACTTTGGCCAGAGCTAAAAGCAGCGTCATGATTTCTGAACCTGCAGCATCCTTTAACCATTGCTCATTTGAATAGGTGGTCATATCTACCGGGGCTTTCGCATCCCCCATGAGCACGCCACGCTGATAGAAATCGAGATTCTGGCCAGCGGTCTGAGTTCTTCCGTAGTAGTTGATTCGCTTACTATCCAGATCGTTTGAAATCATCGTTTCTGTCACTGTTGGTGTCAGCGGAAATTGCTGGTACATATAGTTTTGAGAAACGTTGAGTTTGGTGTAGTCCGTTGCAGCCTGGATAATCATTGGTGGCATTTCGTGAAACTCACCATCTTTACCAATCAATGCCACTGCGGTACCTGAGTAATTTTTCAGGTCTTCATACGCCAGTTCAGCATCAGATGCTTTGACGCAAATCGTGTACATAAACGTGATGTTTTGTGCATGGTTCCACTTCGCAACATTAACGACGTCTTCCCATTCGAGCGCATCCATAAACAGGAATGAGCCAAAGTTATTGGAGGTGTTCGTTGAATTGGTTAGTGCTGCTACAGGTGATTCGGCTTCTGCGCCATCGCTGTACGTTGGGTTACTCCAGCCGATTACCTGTGAGATATCGGTATTTAATCCGGAAGATGAAACGGTTAGCGTTCCTTTGCCAGCGACTCCGCCAGTTAACGTGAATTTCTGATTAACCGGGTCCCACACAACAGTAGCGGTTTTATACATGTCATCAGTGAGAGCCTGAATAGCCGTCTGCAGCGTTTGAGCAACTTCGGTATAGCTTTGCACTGATGAGAAGTTTAAGGCCGTTATGTTTGACGCCACGCCGTTAGCCACCAGCGTTAAGGTACCATCAGTGGTGTGTACCCAATCGTTCAGATTGATGGATACTTTGCTTCCGATGATTACCGGCGCTGCTGCTTCTGGTGTCCAGCGAGCAAAGCTGATCATTTTGGCTTTTGATATCAGTTTGCTTATCCATCCCAGATACAGAGTGGCTCTTTTGTACTCTTCTGAATCAATGCCAAAAACAGCACCTACGTCTTCGATGCTGATTGAATCGATGTAGGTTCCTACCGGGAGAGCAGGGTTTGATGTGTAAATTCTCCCGATCAGGTCGCGTGTTCTTACACTCGCGCCAGCGCCTACGCCGGACGTTATGTCCACGTATTTTTTGAAACTGATAGTCATTTTACACTCCGGTTATATTGAGGCTGTAGCTCTCAACGGTTGGGGTTTCCGTTACATGAATGTCTTTGTGAGTAAGGGTTATATCGAACATTGGTAACTGCTCCGATTGGTCCCTGTCGTTTTTGAAATAAGGGGTCTTAACATCGGTGATTCGGTATATTCCGGCACCACCTTCCTTTAACTCGGCCAATCCTCTTTCGCTCTGCAAGATCGTTGATGCTGCAGATACCAGATCACCTGCAGTTAATGACGTAATATCTTGCGGGTCTTGGTGAGAGATGGCGCTTATCTGGAACTGTGATTCCCACCACTGCGTTTCTGTATGGATAATGACGTTGTTATCACGATCGTACTTATCCGTTCGTTTAGGTGAGCCGTATCGATGATTGTGGATGAGGTAGAAAAATATCGTTGGCTGTGGGTTTATGCCTTGTTGAGTAGGTTGATATCCTTGTTCAACGTCAGCAATGATATTTTTCGCTGCCAGCCCACTAAGCAATACACGGCGAAATAGAATCTTTAATTCATTTTCTTTCATCAGCTGCACCTTATGCACAAGACCGCATTCCAGCCGTCAATTACTCCCCATTCAGTTATAGATTGGCACTGATACCGAACATTATTGAACTCAATCTGGTCACCGGAAACGTCCCGATCGATATCGAGGACTTCACCCGGAACGTAGAAATTCCAGTATGACTTTTGAAGGTTAAGCCCCAACTGCTCATAGAGCGCTCGTGGTACCGGCTGAAAGCTTCCTTTCATTGGGGCAGGTGAAGAGTATTGCGTTACTTTCAATCCGGCTTCGTTCGTCAATGTTCCAGCAAATGCGTAGTGATTGACTGTCTGGAATCTGATAACGCGACGAGCGGATTTAAGAAGGTTACCGCCAGGTACTAACATTAGATATCCTCCACATCGTGAGATAGGGTACCAAGCATGATCCCGCTATCGACAAGAGGCTTATCCAGAGATCCAACAGTATGTTGGTTCGCTCTTTTACGGAGTCTGTTACGTATGGTTGCGGGTTTAAGAGGTGGAGATGTTAACTGCGTGATGGTTTTGGCGATGTCGCCGGAAACCTTCATTCCTAACAAGTCCATCATCTGAGTCGCTGTTTGCGCCCCGTTGACCACGTTTTTTGCTACCTGTCTGGAGATGGCTGCCCATCCCGGCTTTTTCTCAGCGACTGTAGGTCGCATGAATGGCCGTGGAGGTGTGTCAGGGGAACCATATTCGTTACCAGCTGCAACGCTTGCCACAGGGGTACCATCTTCATATTTGGCTGTTTCAAACCATCCGGCGCGTGCTCGTTTGCTTTTCAAATCCTTAATAGCATTCTCAAGCGTTTGACGAGCAGGCCCGGATATCCGGACCAGTCTCGCCATTAGAATACCCCCCCAACTTTACGGAATGCCGAACGCTCCGGAAGTCCTCCGATGTAGAAACCACCAACAGAATGAACCTGTAATAAGGCTAATAACTCCAAGCCATACGGTGTCTGAGAAAGCCAGTATTGCCATTCATCACTTGCTGGTGGTGGTGGTGCTTGTGTAACTGATACTTTATCTATCGTTGCGCTGGTGGTGATGCCCCCGGTACCGATGCCCTCACTTTCTCCGGTAGTCAGGATATCGTTGAGGGCTAACAGGTGGGCGGTCATCATGTTGATAGCCGACTTCCTCTTCCCACCAGACAGCCAGCCGTAATCCTCAGAGCTAATGTAATCGGTAGCCTGATCCCAAAAGTCTTGCAGGGTTTCGGTTGGGTATTTGTCTGGGTCGGAGAATACAGTGAATCGTTTTCGGAAGAGGATGGCGTCAAATGTGATTGTCGCCGGCATGATTGATTATTCCTCCGTTTCTTTTTTCTTTCCGCCTTTCTTATTGCTGGTACCAGTACCGGTGGTTGGTGGTTCCTGTCCATCAGCAATGAAGTCGTTATCCTGCAGTGGTGCAGAGCCATCACGCTTATTCATATCGGATACAGCTTTTTCGGTTTCTTTCTTATCAGATTGAACCTTGATGAACCCTGCCTGCAGATGACGCTTGAATACAGGGTTTTCCCGTAGAAGTTTTAACTCCTCAACGGTAACGTTAGTGACAGAACCTTCAGGTGTAATGAAGTGCTTATTTGCCACGCCAGCACCACCAGCAACGGTGATTTTGGATAAAAGAACAGGAATATCGCCGCCACCTTTACCATAAAGTGAATAGCTCTGAGGTGCTGTTAAGGTCGAGTAAATATATGGCATGTCTTATTGTCCTGTGAAACGGGCGACAGCATACGGGCGTTTTAACATTGCCCCTGCGGTAGCGTTACTGTAATCCTCAGCGTAGCCTTTTGCTTTTTGCTCTACGCCAATAACCTGAAATTTAGAAGGTACGATTTGAACCCACACGCGATTATCATCCGTTGAGCCATCAGCGCCTTCGACAACTTCTGCGTATAGATAAACCACATCTTCCCCGCCGTTTGCGCCGTCGAACTCATCAGCACATTCGATGCGGCAGTTAGGATAGGTTTCTTTCAACCACTCTCTGACGCTCTTTCCTGTCTCGGAGGTCACGCTCAGATAGTCGATCGAGGCAATGGAAACACACATGGTCGTTTGATGTTTTTCCACTTTAATAGTGTTCTTTGATTGCTGACGCAGGGTTGAGAACATAAAGCGAATGTCAGCGGTGATTTCAAGGTAGGTCTTACTTTTCCACTTAGTATCACCACTAAGACCAGCTGGTAGGGTGATGTATGGAAATAATGACGGTTCATTCATCATGCCATAAGTGCGGTTAGTACCGTTGTTGTAGCCGTAAAAACCAACCTTGTTGCGGTTGATTTCAAGAGATGTTGACGCAGCACTGCGTTTGGTTGCCGCACTGTTCATTCGTACTCTGGCGGCACGCTTTTCTTCCAGAACGCCAACGCCCATGCCTTCTTCAAAGCGGACGACGGTACGGCGCTCAAAGTTCAGGTTCCATGATGACATCGGGATATTGGTATAGTCAGCGTAAACCCGGGCATTACCCGTCATTTCCAGAATACCCTGAATAACCTCTTCGTCTTCCCACTCACCAACGGTGGCAATACCGATGAGATTATCGATTTCACGAGGCGTGGTTAATGCGGCCACGAAGCCTGGTAACCAGTTCTGAAGGAACTGTTCAGGTGTGGCAATACTTGGCGTAGTCACCATGTTTGGCAAGGCATCCATACCGATACCGTTCATCATTCGACGGAGATTATCGCCGCCGATATGGATACCGATTCGACCAAGGCTTCGGTATGCTTTTGCATCCTTCAGCATTAACGCTCGTACATCACGAGGGCCAAGGGAAGAATATTGAGTTGATTGTTGAGACATTTATCTTTTACCTCAGTTGGTCAAGGTGATAACACCGATAGAGTTACCGGTAGTGTAGAAGTTGGAAACATAGGCATTAGGGAGAAATGCTTTCCCCGCGCCCGGGTCGGTTGCTGCTCTGGCCACTGTGTCGATTTCGCCAGTTGTTTCGTCGTAAATGACTTTGTCACCGATAGCTGCAGCACGAGGCAGAACGACGTACATTTCGGCCATGTAGGTGAATTCAGCATCGCCGCCGTTAGGCAGTGCCATGCTTGGCCCTACGGTGTTACCGTCAGTGCCGTATAGCGCATAGGCTTTAGGGTTTGACAGAATGCCAGCGATTGCGCCGCCATTACCTTTACCGGCTGCGACTTCATGATCTGCGGTGTAAGTGAATACACGGCCGAACACGTTATTTTTCGCATCCGTTGAATTCAACGTTGCGGTTACAGCTCTGCGAGGGCCGTTATTGGCGACTTCGCCAGGAATACCAATAGCCAGCTCTCGGTTGATTGTTTTTTGGAAAGGCATGCTTATTCTCCGCTCAGGTATTTATTAACAGCGTCGTCGTTACCGATGCCAGCATCAGCAGCGAAGCGAGGTACGGTGGTGTCTTCAATGTCGATTGAATCGAGGGCCAGAAGATATCCGTTAAGGGCACCGTGTTCCTGCCCCTTAGCGCATTTGATGCCAAGTTTGGCAACGCCGTATTTAACGACTTCGTCGAGTGTTTTTTCACTGTGATCGAAAGCGCCAATGTGAACCGACAGACGGTTGGCCAACTGGTCACGAGCGGAAATCTGACCGACCAGCTTTTTCATTCCGTTCTTCTCGTAGCCATCTACCGTTGCTTGAAGGCTTTTCATTTGAGCCTTCAGACGCTTAATTTCTGTGGCATCGGTTCCGGTTGCCGGTTTCTCGCCGTTCGTTGGCACGTCGTCTTTTCCTTCCTCTTCGTCAGTGACGATCTCTTCTTCATCAGTGGGTGTTTTCTCTGATGGTTCTGGTTCTTCATCAAGTTGGCCAGGTTCTGTACCTGCAGTGATGAGCGGCTTTAGTTGCTCAACAATAGGCAAGATTGACTTGATGGCTGCGGCTACCTGAGCGAGAGTCATATCGCCTTCGGTACCTTCGTCTGTTGTTTTCTTTTCTGCGTTTTCCACTTTGATCAACTCCGCTGAATCGACTGTAAATTTGAAATGGTCGAGTACCGCAACATCCGGCCCCATTCGACCTTCCTCAACTAGGGCAAGGTGGTTGCCCCTCAGGTTTTTCTGTACATACTCATAAGGCTTGCCGTTCCAAGTGCCGGGTTTATGGACGTACACACAACGGTACCCGCACGAGAGTTCTCTCTTGCCTTTGGCTATCAGTTCAGCCAGACGCTTAGAGAAAACCTTGATATTTGCGTATAGCGTTCCTCCTTCATAAATGATGTTTTCGCCAATGACGCCCTGAATACCCACCTCTTCAGGCGGGGTTACGTTTCCGTTCTCTTCATCGTCGTCGTCACCCAGCATGGTGTGCTCGTCGATCCACGGAAGAAGCCGAAAGGATTTCATGCATTCCGGGTCAGATAGTTCTTCTTCCGGCCTCAGAACTTGATAGATTTTTGACTGGTCAGGTGCACCGATGCTGGCCCCTAAATATGGAAAAACCCCAACTTTTGAGATGGGGTTCTTGAGAACTTCGTACCAGTTGTTGAAGTCGTATACTCGTTCACTCATTGCTCTTGTCCGTCGAATTCAATGACCGGGATCATCCGGCATTTGCAGTTGATAGCCTGACCGGGTATTCCTCGTTCCCCAGTTCGCTTGTCGATGATGGGGAGATCATCGAATGAATAGATATTCCCGCTCATCGCAACATGGTCAGGTCGAGGATGCTGACCACCGCCAGAGTGAAGCCACTCGAAACGCTTAACGCCGACAGACTGCATACGCTCCGCGTTGATGGTGTTGTATGCCTTTCTGGTTTGGTCGAGCGCTACGTTACGGGCGTGTCTCTCAGTGATTTGCTTATGCTGCTGCATGTAAGGAACCAAATCTTGCAGACCGTTTCCGCTGGTGATAGAGCGCGACACAGCATCCTTTACGCCCCCCAAATACGTTGACGGGATTGTGGTTATCAGGCCAACATTCCCATTCACGATGGCGGTGAGCTTTTCTTTGAGCGTTGAAGTAAAGGCGTTTGTCTTCAGTGACAGTCCGCCTGACATCTCTGACAGGCTTGATCTGAGTGATGATGAACTGCTTTTTAGTGAGCCATTGATCATGCTCTCAGTGATTGCTTTAGCCCTGCGAGAGAAAAGGTTAAGAAATTTCTTTTCGAGTTTGTCGAGCAGTATTCTTGATTGACTGGCTATGCTGGCGTCCTGAGAAAAGAACTCTGTGCCTGTTTCTGATGAGAATAGTTTTTCAACCTCCTTTTCAACTTCTGCAGTCATCTGTTTGATCAACTGGAGGATTGCCGTCTGATACCTTGCCCCTTGCACTGCGTTGTAGTTTAGCGGGGAACCTCTTATAACCTTTTCGTTAGACTTCGCCCGAGACTTCTTCAGGCGGGATTTCTTCGCCATCGGTATCCTCCGGGGTTGGGATTGGTTTTACTCCGCTGTACCCGCTATCAGGGTCGTTGACGACTCGGTTGAGAACCATGTCACCGTCAATGCCGCCCACGTCAGACAGGTATTTATCAGTCTGAGATTTCTTCAGATTGATTTCAGCCAGCTCTGAAGCGGTAGGGCTATCGACCGGCTTCCAACTGACGTAAGTGTCAAACTCCACTCCGTATTTGGGCTTGATAATGGAGAGGTTGCACAGCAGGTGATGCCTGTCCAGAAGCGGTGAAAGGTCATGCTCTTGGATGGATTCCAGTTCTTCGTGATAGCTGGACTCCTCGTACTCACCTGTTGCGTTAAAGCCCTTCGGAGTCGTTTCAATTAGTTTGGTTGCAGGAACATGTGCCGCTGCAGCAACTAACTGATACTGAGTCATGATAGTGGCGTCCAGGTCATTTAGAGACGTATCAAACTGTTCTACCGTTTCCTGTTTATCGAGAACCTTGATGCCATAGTTGTCACGAATGTAAGACCAGAGGCTCATGCGCTTCTCAAAGTCACGTTGGTTGGCCAGCGCTCTGGATACATCGGTATGTATCACCGTTGAGCGCTTGGTCATTGCCAGTTGAGGAGCCTCATTTGCGGTGCGTTCGGCAGCATAAACCCGCTCATATATCTTCTGTGGTACCGAGATACCGCCATAGAGATACGTTGGCTTCAGAATGTCAGGTACTTCATTTGTTCTCATGATGACGAAGTGGCTACGGTGGATTTTCTTACCGCCTGAAACCTGCCAGTAAGTCGGCTCGTAGAAGTAAGGGTCTTCCGGTTTGCTCACTGCCTTTGCGTTAAGAACCGGAGCAAGCCAGTAAGGGTCGATTTGAGAGATGCCTTTGTAAGAGCCTGGCTTTACGCCATCCGGATTAAACGGTTTTGTGTAGTAGAACGGGTCGTCTGAATCAACGATGAATAGAGCATGACGAATACCGAAGCCTCGACCAAGGCGAACCAACTGCAGCATGTGTTCATTGAGTTTGAACTTTTTATCAAGGTCGTCCATTTCAGCAATAATTTCCGGATTAACTTCTACCTTTCCATTCACCTTGATTTCGTAACCGTTTCTTATGGCGTCACGGCCTGGCATGGTGCAGGCTTTATCGATAAGCCAATGCTGCAGTAAAATCGCGCAGGTTTGGTACCCGATAAACCCCTGAGAGTTGTACCACGCAAACTGAGCATCCGGAACGCCACATTGTTCGTAGTATGAACTCATACCTGCAGAGTCCATCCCGACACCTTTTGCTGTCGTCGGTAATGGTTGTTGTATCGACTTACTGATTACCTCGTTCAGTGCTACCTGATCGTGTGAGTCCAGCTCAATATCAGTCGTAAAAAAACCCGATGATAAATCGGGCTTCTTTTGTTCCTGAGGTGGCTCAGGTTTCTTTTTAAACCAATCGAAAATACTCATACGTCGAAGAATCCACGTTGAACGTTGATGAGGTTGTCGTCTATGGCATCCATCCACGTATCGAGAATGTCGTCGTTGGGATGGCTGTCATCAGCGCTGAATGCTACGCACTCGCTGACAGCAGTGACGACCCATGAGGTAGAGCCTGCATAGGAGCCATCGCTGTAAACGACATGTGTGATTTTTTCGCCTTCCTCTGTGTGAGTTGCAGGAATGAATACTTTTCCTGTTTTAATCTGAGGAATAACGTTGAGGCATCGAACCAATTTGTTTTGGCCAGAGCCTCGTGGGATTGGATGAACTGGCATAGCTCTACGCTTCACCAGTGTTGTGATAAGACCTTGACCAGCCTGAGCATCTTCGATGGCCATATATCGAATAGGGGCGTAAATACTGCGGTCGCCAGGCTGCCATCTGTCCCATACTTCAATCGCTTTTTGCAGCAGGTCTTCAGGATCCCAACGTCCACGCTCAACGTCGATGACGTACATGTTCCCGTCGATGCCCATACCAACAAGCGTGAAAACAGTAAAGTCGTTGTAGTCCTCGACCTTGCCTGAGTTGGTATCAACGTAGATAGCACGATGAGTAAGCTGCGGTAGCCTTTCGTAGGTACGAAACCAAGAGCCATCAATCAGGCCGCCTGTGAGTGCTTCGGGGGCTTGCATGTACTGACTGAGGAATGTGTACCGGTCGTACTCCCATAACTCCATGAGGTCGCCGATGTATTCCATTTCAGGCCAGTATGACCAGTATTGGATCCCGCCTTTGGTTACAGAGTCAGAGTCTTTGATGGACTTCCAGCACAGTGAGCGCCATGGTTCAGGCAAGCCGTCGAGGTACCTTTCATCAATCAGCGCCGGTATTGCCAGGTGATCGAACTGCATCCCCATGCCACCAGACAGCATGAATCCGGTCGCATCCTCAACGTGAAGACGCTGCTGAATGGACACTATAGGGGTAGGGTGGCTTTTGGACTTGTCGCCACGACGAGAGCGTACGGTGTTGGTTAACAGCGTGTTTTGCTTTGCTCGTTGTGTCTCACTGAACATGTCCAGAGGTTTGTTGAAGTCGTCCAGCATGACCAGACCAGAGAACTCCGGCCCGTGATAACCACCTCGGCCACCTGTGATTTGACCACCACTGGAACGCGAAACCGTCTGACCGATACTTCGACCGGAACGGTTCAGTATCTCCCATTCATCTGCCTTGTTTACGCCAAAGCCACAGGGCCATAGAGACTGGTATTCCTGGCTTGATATGATATCCCGGGTACGGCGACTGTTACGGTTAACGAGCGATTCAGAGAACGAAACGTTTAAGTTTCTGAACCGGCGTAATCTCTCCTCTTGAACCAGCGTGTTCACATAGGCCGGCAAGTGAATCGAAAAGAATTCGGTTTTGGTACCGCCAGGCGGAATGTTAATAATCAGGTTGCCAATCTTGCGGTCAATCAGGTCATCAACTTTTGAAGCCATCATCCGGTGGTGCCAATTCACCAACAGACGATCTCCCTGAATCAGCTCAAACCAGAGCTTTGTAAAATTAAGGAAGGATTTCGTCGACCGCGATTTGATTGCTGCTCTCTCAGGAAAGGTCAGCTCCTCCCATTCGAGCAGCTTTCTCATTAGTCGTCATCATCCAGTATGTCGTCGATTTTCTTGGCTGCCGCTTTGTAGTCAGCTGGTGTGTAGTTGACCTGAATAGCTCCGCCATCCTTACCGGTGTGTTCAACCTGCTGTCGGTCATTCCAGTTGTTGGGGTCGCGGTTTTTAAGAAAGAAAATCTGTGCAGTGGTATTCCCTTCAGTCGCATTTTTGAAGAGGGCGTTTGCTACTGTTGCTATCCCGAGAGCCTTGCCTTTTTTAATGGCTGCGCAAAACTCGTCATTATCTTTCTTCCTGCGGGTGATCGTTGAGATTGAGATACCGAGTGCTAAGGCTATTTGTTCGTCGGTCAATCCTCGTGACGCAAGGTCTTTGACCTGAACCAAATCGATGTTAAGTGGTGGCCTCGCCATCTTCCTTTTCCTCCTCTTCCAGCTTTTGCAGAGCCAGAGTAGCCATCGCTTTGAACGCCTCGGCCGTATTGAGAATGTTCAATTTACTTTTGGTTGTGATGACTGCTTTGTAGATAAGGTCAAAGTCAGAGATGTTGGCAGTCATGACGAGTTTGTCCTTTGCCTTTTTCGTTATCTTCTCGATACCTTCCATGAAGGCAATGCGGTCTTCAGGTAAGAAGGCAATCAGCATGTCTTCATAAGACGGCTGTACGAATGAAAGCGATTCGACGTTGATTTCTTCCATCTTGAAAGAGTCGTCCGTTAAGCCTGAGTAGAGTTTCATGTCCATACTGTTGATGCTGTTGTACAGCTCTTTCAGAATGTTGTTGTCGTCTTTCCCGTTGATGGAGTTATGGCTCAATTGAATGGCCAGCTTTTCATCTTCGGTGAGTTCTGAAGTGATGTTGATGATGTAGTCTTCTTCAATACCGGCTTTGATTGCTGCCTGAGTGCGATGGTTACCTGAAAGCACTTCATTTTGGTACACGACAGGAAAGCTGGTCAGTTTACCGTCGCGCTTAATGTTATCTACCAGCCGTGCAAACATGGCCGGTTCCATGAAGTGAGCGTTTTTCTCAAGGATTCGTAGTTCTCTGAGATTTACTTTTTTGACTTCGGTTTCAATGGCCATATTTCTGGTACCAGATTTTGAATACTTCCTGAGGCGTAGCCTCTCGGACTTTTGACGAATAGTTAAGGAAACCTTCGCCGCGTTTTGCCAGGTCAAATATCCCTCGGTATTTCATTGAAACCGGTTTGTCGGTGAATGCCGTGGTGTATACCGATTCGATCGCAATCATGTACTTGCGGTTGATTAAGTCGATGACTGACCGGCTGGTGGCCAACATGGGAATAAGCTTTGATATCTTCCTGTGCCGTGATGTTGAAAAGTCACTGAGCATGTAAATCTCTTTGAGCTTGTCGCCAAACTGGGCGTAAGAGAATATGAAAGCACCGGCCAGCATTCCGTCGATGAAGACAGCAAAGTTAATCATGCCGGTTTTGTGGTTAATGCCTTTGGCCAGATAGACGTCTTTCAGGAAGTTGAGCTGTTGACCGTTCAGGATTTTTATTTCTATCTTCGAATCCTCAGTTATTTTGTCAGGGTCGATAGGCTTGTATTTGAACGGCTGTGACTTCTTGGCTTCAATACGAATTGATGACCGGGCTTCATGAGCGTAGAGATAAATAGGCTTGTTACCACCAGCGAACATTATGCGGGGTTCTATGTTGTTCAGGCGCTTATCAGCAACGATGGCGAAATCTTGTTTATCGATGATGAGTTCTTCGATCAGCGCTTCGACATTATCGGGATCCCATATGTCGTAGTGTGGCTGTATCCATTCTGAGTTTTCAGAAATGAATTTATAAATTTGCTCATACCCTCCTTTGTAGGTAGGAGCAAACATCATGATGGTACCGTCGTTTTCCTTCGCTCTGACAATCTGCTGTCTGAAGTCACCCTGGAAGAAATCATCAATGGTGAAGCCGTCTATGTACCGGTTTATTTTCTCGCGTTCTGTACGATGGTAATCACGCAGATTTCTAATGATGTGGTCGAAGTGAGAGTGACAGTATTGATTGTTGCCTTTGAATCTGGCCAGCGTGGTAGACAAGCATACTGCGGCCACGTTATCGATAGCATCACCGAGTAAGTCGTTAAGCGGTTCAATGCGACCAGTGAATTTGACGTCAAGACGTTCACCCACCAGCAGCTTCCCGACACTGCAGGAAAGCAGAGATACATCGTTGCCGCTTACGAACTTTTCAGGCATCACGGTTTTGATGGCGTGTTCAGTTTTGAATGAGCCAGAACAACCGACGTATACCCGGTCTTTAAGCTTGATATTATTCAAAATCTGAGTGATTAATTTCTTTGGTAAGGAGCCAATAAACATCACTTAACCTTATGATATAAAAGGGAAAATATGCTATAATCATCATGATTAACAACAGAGGAGTAATCATGAAAACCGCATCATTCTTTACATACAAAGGCGAGGGCAGAATTTGTATTGCTCGTTACGCACCCCGCAACACACCAGCAGGCTTTCGCATGTTTCAGCCCCTGGCACCAGGCTCATGGTTCAACAGCGTCAGTGAGAAGAGATACATTGAGCTGTATAAGACGGAAATCCTTGGGGTATTAAACCCACAGCAGACGTGGGAACATCTTCATACGTTGGCCGGAGGTGCTGAACCTTTCTTGTTATGTTGGGAAAAGCCTGGTGAGTTTTGTCACCGTAGACTGATCGCCGAATGGTTCGAGGAAAATCTTGGCCATAAAGTTGAAGAATATTCACCGGAGAAATCGAATAACTTTTCCCTGTTCTGATATGAGAAAAGCCACCGTAACCGTGTTCAATTGAGGGTGAACGGATAGGAGGTTATCGGTGGCTTTGTTTTATTCATCAAGTGGTGTAATCACCACGCGAGACTCATCATCAAACGCTGTTAGTTGAAGTATTGCTGGCGGAACAAATTTGATGAATTCCGTTTTGGTTGGTACGTTGGTATCAAGGATGCTATCCGGTGGTGCCGCTCCCAAAAAGAAAGCTGTCCGTCCATAAATGAACTGAACCATTACCGACTGAGTACCATCAGTTGCCGTGTACCAAGTACCTTTCTTTAATGTTTTTGAAGCCATGATTACCCCAGTATGAAGTCTGGTGTTGTTGGGTGGACGATATACTGTCGGGCTGCTGATGGTATCTCGCCACGAATAACGTCTACAAAAAAACCGACTTTTTGGGTCGGTTCTTTGATTGTGTTTCCTTCCTCGTCATATTCTCCATCATCATTGTAGAGAGTCCCACGAACCGCTATTTCAGTATGTAGTGTTGGCTGCATCCAGTTATCACCATCCAGCCATTCGGGACAGCACCGTTTCGCCGTCTCTTCATCAGTGAATCTCAGATAATTTTGCATTATTGTATGTACTCAATTGTTGGGATGTACCTGGTGCCCCAATTTTTCTTTGACCACGGAAGAGGGAACCATTCTTCGCCATTCGCTGGATATTCGTCATAGTCGCCTGTTGTGTATCTGACTCGGATACCTGCTGCTCCCTGCATTTCGACAAGTAAGAATGACGCACCTCGCGTTGTAAATACCGTGCTCTCTTTTATCGGAGATGTTGCAATTTTCCCTTGCTCCATCTGCCGGTGAAAAGAGCACGCCGTGTCCTCGACCGCTAATGTTCCGTAATTAAGTAGAGACATACGGACATGTCCCGAGTACAAAATTGGTGTAAATGTTCTACTTTTACGGTTAAACGCCTTCTCTGCTGGCGTGAAAATAATATCAGAGGCGCTGGACCCTTCCTGCTTGAAAACCCAGTTGCAAGCGCCTGATACATGTTTAGCAATAATAGAAGTCGTGCATTCAATCCCCACAAGGCTATCTACATCACAGAAAGACGCCCCGTTATTAACTGTAGTGGTGATGATGTTAACCGCGGTGTTAAGTCCATCTGGTGATGGCCGATTATATTGATAGTAGCAACGATATGCCGTGTAGTAAGCCCCGGAGAACCGCAGATAATTCGTGCTCTGAGCCTCCGGCTCATGCCTACCAACTGCCACACCGTTGATGTATTCGACGGGGCACTCGTCTGGTCCTGCATAATATATGAGGCCGTTTTTGTCGTAACACGCATGAGAACTGGCGCACATAAACCGAATGCGCTCATCAAGCTTTTCTGTAGTCAGATCAATGGGGGAATAATCTGGCTTGTTCGTGGTACCGAATACCGGCATACCAGCAATGACTATTCCGCTTTCACCAGCGACTCGTCCGAAGACTGGGGCGTTGTCGATATTAATCATTGCGTGATACTCCGCATATCTAAGATGGTTTGATGGAAATAAAAAGAGCGCCGGTGAATACTCTTGGCGCTCCAATAAGAAAGTTGACATAACATCTTGCCCCTCGATTGAGGGGCTTTTTTATGCTGGTTCGAGGTCTGCAGTGTAAAACCAACCTTCGAAATCAGGCGAGGTAATGCGCGTTAACTTATCACCGAAGTTCATTGCGGTACCGGTTACCTGCCCGGTGATGTTGGTGTTTTTAACTCTCATCATGACGTTGTTCCCGTATTGTTACTGTGGGATTTTGCAGAACGGTCGCATCTTTTTGATGTAGTCCTGCAGGTAATCTATTTTTGCCCGGTCGCTGATGATTCCATCTCTGATATCTGGAATAGCTGATCCAGAAGTTCGAGAGAGTTCGACCAAGGTGTCATCGCCCACGCTGCCGGTTCTGGCGGTAGGACTGTTTGGGCATTTTGCTGTGATGTACACCCGCTTAACGCCAGCATTAATATCGGTGCGAAGCTGGTTATTTTTACCTTTCTCATCTTTAAGTTTCCCTGTGTGCCTGGTATCCATTTCTGCAGCCATATCATTTAAGGTGCGAAGTGTGGCCACCTTTCTTTCTGATGCTTTTAAGTTAGCGTTGAGAGTTCTGTTTTTCTCAATCAGGCTTGAGACAGTCCAGGTTAATAGGGCTGTGATTACGGCGAGAATGGCGGTAGTAGATATCCATTTCATTTTAGGTCCCTGAGACAAAGATGAAGTTCCCCATCACGTCGAGTGACGAGTCCGGGTAGTTTTTTTCCACCAGCATATACCCACCGGGTTAACTCAAAGCAGGCATCCTTAATCTTTCCAGAACGCGAGTATTTAAACAGAGTTGATTTCTTCATCGCAGTACATCCGACATTGAATGTAATAGATGTGAATGCGTCAAAAGTGCCTTGTGGCAAACCTTTACCGTTGGCGAACTGGTTAACGCACTGCTCCGCCTCCTTGATGTCGGATACCCAGCGCTTGGCAATCTCCTCATCAGAGTATTTCTTTCCTGGCTCAATGTTTCCGGTGGTACTTCCTACTCCAACGGTCATCACACCAGCAGGGCAAAGATAAGGTTGAGCTTTACATCCCTCTGCATTGCCTATCAGTTTTAAACCTTCTTGGCTGGTTCGAATATCCCCACTAAATGTGGTCATGACGATCGCGATAATGGTCATAACTGAGCAGGATGCTGCGGCTGTTGCTGTAAGTTTTTTCACAGTTCAGGCTCCCTGAATCCAAGTTCTTTCCGTTTGTCGTCTTTTCTCTTGTAGTACCAATTGACGAGAAAGGTACCAAGGCCGGTAATTATCCCGACGAGAATCGCCCAGTCGTTTAAAGTTAGTGTTCCGAACAGGGCAATGAACACCGAGTAAAAATAAGATGCTGGCGAGCTGTATTTATCCATTCGCATATCCACCCCCTTATCGGGGTTTCCCCTCCATTTTGGGGGTGTATGTTGATGAAAGCGGCCGAGAGGCGGCCAGAATGAGAAGTGACAGGCATAAAAAAAGCCCTGGAAATTAAACCAGAGCTTCAGTGAATGGGTATTAAAATCCCACTATGGGTGTCAAATTAGGGCAAAATTATTCAACAAGCAAGTCTTTTATCAACTTAAAGTTGAATTTTTTTACGCTTTTCGAGTAATGTTTCGATGAGATTATCGTAATATTTGTTCTGTTCTTCGAGCTGATTGATGAGTTCATCAGCTTTTTCATCCGGCAGCCGGTCGAACAATTCGAGCAGACGCTGCTGCTTTGGTGACAGTATCTTGGTACCGTCATTTGTCAGTATTCCATCGGTACCATTCAGTAACCAGTCAACTGAGAAATCATACTTGAGAGCCAGCTTCTTTGCTGCTTCCTGTCCTATTTGCCCGCGCTTAAACCAGTTGTTAACTGCTTGCGGAGACAGCCCGGCAGCTCTGCTCATTTCTGCTTTTTTGATGCCTTTATCCAATAACTGGTTAAGCCTGTCCACCAGCCCCTGATTGAACTCGTTGTTTTTATTATCTTCTGTTGTCATCGATGTAAACACTCAGTTTATTTTTATGACCATTGTACCCATCTTGTTGAAAATTAGAATAAACCTAATGTTTACTTAGTTGTAATCATATGGTTTAATTAAGTCACCAATAACATATCTATGGAGACATTAATGACATGCAAGATGAGTTCCACGGACGTCAGCCCTTTGCCACCAAGCGCTCGTGTGATTTTTGAACGAGCCAAGGTTAAAGGCTTTAAAAAGGTACATATAGCCAAGGTACTAAATGTATCCCGTCAATCTCTAACGAACTTGTGTCGTCGGGGAGTTCCGATACCTACAAATAAAGTGATCCCTATTTTTGAAATCACAGGAATTACTCCACATCAACAACGGCCAGATATTTACCCTAATCCATCTGATGGAATTTCGAACAGGGACATTATCGGTCATAACGAGAAGCGGTTCTGATTTATGAATATCAACCACGAGGATATTTGTGCAGAACTGCGTAACTGGGCGATGCACACAAAACAGGCAACGGTAGCGGCAGAAATCACTGAAGCCTATTTCAAACTCGGTGGCGGTGATTTACCTCTTACGCGAGTCGATGAGGACAATGCCACTCACAACAATAAGCAGCGCATCTTCCGTTGGCTCGATAGCTGCAGTTGTAAGTCGAGAATCAAGATTGCTGAGTTGATCCCGGCAATCGTCGCTGCTTTGCCTCCCGAACGCCGGGCAAAACTAACGGCGGCCAATTCCATTGCATATATGGCTAGTGAAGCAAACCGTGAGTGTACAGAGGCAATTAACGCCTGCCTGCTTGAATACCCTGATAGTGAAGTCAATCGTGAAGTCGATGAAGCGATAGAGATGCTCTTAACGCTAAAGCGACCGACTCAAAACCACGCGAGGCATAACCAATGAGCTATCTCCAAATCAGTTATATCAAGAGCCTGTTATCCGTTATCGGGTATGAACAAAAGGTCCTTGATGCTGCAGCAAACGCAGCAGCGGACTATCAGCGTAGTAACCCGAACGCAAGTGACGATCAGGTACTGCAGTGGGCGAAGAGATTTGCCATTCACTACAGCAGGATCCTTGAGCGTAATTGTGTTCTTACACCAGCCATGCTCGGTTTCAGAGGGCATCTGTATGGCCAGAAATAGACTGACTTTTTGTAATCAATATTTCCTGAACAGAAAGCCTGTTAACCGCAAGTTTGTTGCTGCTTTTTGGGCTCGTCGTAGCCAAGCCTTGAAGCGCTTGTTTCGTATGAAGCGGAAAGGGTAAGGGGAAAGCTATGGCTGGAGACTGGATCAAGATGAGGACTGACCTCCAGACACATCCGAAAGTTGTCCGCATTGCGTCCGCATTGAAAGCGGACAGGTTGCGCGTAATAGGTGCATTACATGCGACATGGTGTCTGTTTGGAGCGCACTCAGTTGATGGAATCATGGAAGGTTACACGCCAGAAACTCTGAATGAAATGATCGCTTTTGACAATTTTGCTGAGGTAATGATTTCAGTCGGATGGCTTGAGTTTGATGGCAAACACCTCTCTATGCCTGACTTTGAGGCCCATAACGGCCAGTCAGCAAAGCGCCGAGCACAGGAGGCAAACCGCAAAAAAGAGTCGCGCAAAACGTCCGCATCGGAAGCGGACAAAATGCGGACCAGAGAAGAGAAGAGAAGAGAAGAGAAGAATATAAAAGATCAAGAGATCTTGCATGGAGAAAAAAATCTCCACGCCGGAACGACGAACGACGAAATATTTATCTCACTTCCCCTGAACGATGGGAATGAGTTTCCCGTTTCGATATCGCTCGTTGCTGAGTTATCCGAGTTGTATCCCGCTGTCGATATTCACCAAGAGTTACGGAAACAACGTGGTTGGTTGTTGGCAGAACCTCGACGGCGAAAGACCTCACGTGGAATTCAGAAATTTATTAACACTTGGATGGCTAAGGAGCAGGACAGGGGTGGACATTCAAATTTTAATGCGAGGGTAAATCATGCGAAACCAATCATTACCGGCAGCACAGAATCAGCAGCAATGCAGAAGTTCAGGGCAGCCACAGGGCACGGCATCAACGCCACTGCAGGTGTGGGAAGTGATGGTAGGAATCTATTCGGATCGCTGGCTGACGAAGAATGGCGTGGAACCCTCCCCGATGTGGGTGGCGGTGATATCGAGCATGACTGAGCAGCAGCTTAAATCCGTCACACAGCTGTGTGTCAATCGCTGTATGTCAGGCAACAGCTGGGTACCGGATTTGGCAGAGTTCATGGCGCTGATGGCTGAAACGGGCGCAAATTCATTTGGCCTGACTCAGACCAATGTGATGGAAGAGTATCAACGCTGGCGTCGCGATGGCTATCTCCATGGCACATCAGAACAGTTTCCATGGCGTCACCCGGTGCTGTATCAGATTTGCACTGAAATGCGCAGCCTGAGCATTGGCCGAAATCCGGGATATTCAGAACTGAGTTCTATGGCCGGTAAGTTGTTGGCCAAGTGGATTCAGAAAGTAGGAATGGGGTATTCGGTACCACCAGTCAGGAAAGCGTTAGACGCACCAAAGCACGAAGGATTGACACCAGCACAGCAGTTAGCTGCAGGCGTCAGATACGTGAAATAGCGAGGCATTTACCAATGAGAGAATTTATCGAACAAGCACCAGCAGCAGGTACCGTCATCATCGATGATGGCACAGACTTTACCAAAATTTGGAGCTGGAGGATTAACGCTGCAGCCAGAGCAAGAACCAAATCGTGTTATGTACCACCACCGAAAAAAGAGCAGGTTGCAGAGGTTCGAACTATCACAATCGGTGAGAAACCGAAAAGCACGTTAGGTGAGATTGAGCTTTCCGGAAATATTATTTCTACCGAGGAGCTGAAAAGCATCCCATATAACGGCAATTTTGACGGTCGCCATTTCCTGTCTGCGATTGCGGGTAAAACGCTGTCATGCAGAGAAATGCTTGATTTACTTAATCGTGACTATCCCGGTCATTGTTTGACGATATCGAAGATAAAAAGCCGAATGGCCACACTCAATATGAGTCCTCATGCCTCATGCCGGTTAACGAAAGGAAGCAACAGGACTAATCGTTATACGCTTATCTGCGTAACAAAAGATTTCTTGAATCAAGCGTGTAAGTTGCAAGCTGCGGCCAGAGGTTAACCGTGACTGTGAATGTTGTCAGTTTCTCCGGTGGCCGCACATCAGCCTATCTGGTTTGGATTATGGAACAGCATCGCCAGACTACAGGTGAAGATGTTCGCTATGTGTTCATGGATACCGGGGCCGAGCATCCGAAAACTTACGAGTTCATCCGGAACGTGGCGAAGAACTGGAACATCGATCTTGTTTGTTTGCGGTTGGTGGTCAATCCGGTACTGAAAAAAGCCAACAGTTACAAAGATGTGAGCGTTGATGATATCGGCTATGACCTGTCAATTTGGCGTGATATCTGCAGCAAATACGGTACCCCATATGTCGGCGGTCCATTCTGCACCAGAACGATGAAGATTGAGCCTTTCCGCCGCTATTGCCGCGATTACTTCGGTAATGATTTCGTTTCATGGATTGGTCTTCGTCGTGATGAACAACGCCGGACGTGGGGTGAGAAGGCTTATCTGAAGCTGTTCGGAATGTATTTCGATAACGATGTTATGCACCGGCTGTTTATGGATCTTGTTGGTTTAAAAAATCCTTCCGATATTGAATCTCATCTGCAGACCGAATACGCATTTATGCCCGGTGACCACGAGTATTTAGCTAAACGCATCATGAAGCTGAAAGAGAAAAACGAGCGTCTTTTGTCTGAGATATCCGATTTTTCAAAGCAAGATATTTTGAATTGGTGGAAGACTCAGCCATTCGATTTGGAATTGCCCGAGCATCTTGGAAACTGCGTTTTTTGTATCAAAAAGGGCATTAACAAGATTGCATTGGCCACCCGGGATGAGCCCCAGTTAGCTGAAGAATTTAAGGAGGTTATTTACAGCGATAGCGTTCGTACTGTCGAGCGCCGTCAGCAGGAAAATAAAATCATGTACCGAGGCAATCACTCTCTGGAAAGCATCATTGCAACGTATGCCGACCATACGAGAGATGAAATCTTTGCAACCATCCGAGGTAATGGCGGTAACGATTCTGGATCCTGTTCAGAGTCATGTGAGGCTTTTGCCTGCGACTGGTCGCAAGGTGATTTGTTTGAAGAAGAAAGTTAATAGGCATTACCAATGAACGTAAACCTTGATAGTAAAACCATTCTTGATATGTGCTGCGGTTCTCGCATGTTCTGGTTTGATAAGTCAGATACCCGCGCTGTATTCAGCGACATTAGAAGCGAAGGCCACATTCTATGTGATGGCCGCAAACTTGAGATTAAGCCTGATATTGTGGCTGATTTCCGAAAATTACCATTCGATGATGAGCAATTCAGTCTTGTTGTATTCGATCCACCTCACTTAAGTCGGTGTGGACCGAATGGTTGGCAAGGAAAGAAGTATGGTGTTCTCAATAAAAAAACATGGCGAGATGACCTAAAGGCGGGGTTTAGAGAGGGATTCAGGGTGTTGAGGTCTCATGGTGTTTTAATCTTCAAATGGAATGAAACTCAAATCCCAATCAGTCAGATTTTAGAATTAACAGATCAAAAGCCAGCTGTTGGTCATCGTAGCGGAAAGCGCTCAGATACACATTGGATTTCTTTTGTAAAAGATGGAGTAAGCCATGATTAGCACCTCATCGAATGAAGAAGTTAAGACTTACAGCTATGGAAAGCTAACGCTATCTCTCACGCAGGCTCAATGCAGCATTATCGAGGAGTTCGGTAGCTCTGCTGATTATGACGATCCCAAATATGAGGAAGTGATCGCTCAGGTTTACCCTCAGTTTCGTGATTATCAAAAGCACCAGCTCAAGAAGATCGTTAAGTCACTGGGTTTGTCACGTAGTGGCTTGAGCAAACTGGAATGCATCGACCTGATTTTGTGGGATGCGGCAACCTCTATTAACTGGGAAATATAATCATGAAAGCAGAAGAGCTATACACAAAAGACAATAAGCCTACTGGTATTTATTTTTGTTCTGGATGCCGAAAAATTTACTCAATTAAAGGACTGGCAGAAAACTGTTGTTTATGTCGGCAATGCAACAATCAAATTATTGATCCTCAATACGATTTTCAATCCGTTTGTAGTAATTGCCGATCAGTAAACAGTGAACGAAATAAAAAAGACAAGCTGCGCAACGCCGAGCGAGTCACCAAACCAACGACTGATTTTATCTACTCCGAAGATTTTAGCCGTAATGAAGGCTATATGACGGTTGATGAATTGGAGGAAGAAGCTGCACAAGATGATGTAGAGCTTCCTTGTTATGTCTATGACTGTGATTCACAGAATTGGGGCGGTATTGATATTGGGGACTGCTTAGAAAATGAATTTCAGGACTGGTTTGAAGATGCTCAGGACCACATCACCGATTATGACGGGCTATACGCATTTATAACAGAGTGGAATAAAAAACAAACTGTTACCCAGTATATGGTCAATTACAACCGTATTTATGTCATTGATGAGGATCGATTCAATCAACTGATATCTGAAGAACAGGTGGTTAGCCATGAGTAATGATATCAACGCAATTGTGCAGGAAATGAAAACAGCCGCGATATTGGAGCAGGAATATAGAAATAGCGGCGGCTTTATGACTGACGGGTGGAATGATGTTGCAAGCATCAGAAATATCATTCTTATTATCGATGCTCTGGAAGCAGAACAGAAGCGGAATGAATACTTAGAAAGCTGGAGAAATGAAGCGGAGGAAACCCTTGTTCGTTTAGCTGCCTTCCTGCAAGTCATAGGAATTCCACACGCAGTTAACTGGCGTGATTGGATTGATAACGCTGAAAAAAAGGTGATGCATGACCAGAGAAAGATTGCTGAGCTGGAATCCACGCCTGTACCGGTAGTGCTGGATGAGATGAAATACCCTCGCCGCCCGCTTCCAAGAACCTATCAAATTGGTGTCGATGTTGGACGAGTTGACGGCTGGAACGCTTACCGCGCTGCAATTCTATCCACATCACCAGCACAGCCTGATAGTTCAATTGGTAATGGTCAGTTATTGCAACGCTTGGAAAAGCAACAAGCTGAATCGAACGGTTTTCCGCACCTTGCAGCAATACCAGAAACCCTCCCCTGCAATGTTCTTCTCGAACCGGGATTTAGGCTGCGTAAAGGCGTTACGACAAGCACTTTAATTACGGCGTTAAACCGCCGCGCTGAATATGAACGGGAGACTGAAAATGCTACCCCTAAAGAAACAGAACGAATGAAGCAATCGCTTGATTCGTTAATGACCAGCGCCGGATTTCAGAAAGTCAAACGGTCGGTATATGACCCTGAGAAGTGGAAGCTGGTACCGATTAAATCTACTCCGGAGATGATTCAGGCCGCCAGGGTTTCAGCCAATGATCTTAGTGTTGAAGTTATCGACGGCGCAGAGATTACATATGTTCACCACGAAGATATCTATGACGTGATGGTGGCTGCATCGCCGGTACCGGAGGGGCAATAATGGCCAATCAGGATGTTATTACTTTCGGTACCAAAGAGGGTGATAAATGTTTTCGTGATGGATGCCAGGGCGTTATTCGACTGGAGCATACTCATGATGACGGGTGTACTTGCTTTCGAGTTGCTCCTTGCTCGTATTGTGTCAACTCATTTTATCAGTGCCCGATATGTGGATGGAGTGATGAGGATGAGTAAGAACGATAGAAAGTTATCAAACGCTTTGAGTTCAGTGGCCAAAATGGTTGAGGATTGGGAATCTAAAGGTGAAAGCCGTGAAGTAATAATGGATGCGATGATGTTTGCCTGCGCTGTTCATCTTGATAATTCCAAGAAGGATAGTCTGACACTTCATTTTACTGACCGGACCGTTTCGCTTTTTATTAGTAAGGTTCATTAATGCCATAAGCGGCAGGGATGCCGCATTTTTTAACTGGTGGATATATGAGATTAAAGTACGCCCTCACAGTTTGCGACCCGAAGTCTTCACAGATAGTGGCTTATCAGTCCAGAACGACCGGCAATAGCCATCTTACCCGGGAAGATATTTGCACCGCTCTTGGTATGACTCAGGCACGTCAGCGGGTTGGATTGTGTCTGCTTTATGCGAAGTTCACGAAAGACCATTCATCTGGCCAAATGGCGCTGGAAGAAATCATCAAATTCGCCAGGTCGCAATCAGGGTTGTATGTCGGAAATCTTACAGGGCGAAAAGGTGTATCAATATTGATACTTATGTCTAAACTGGTACTTGAGGAGTTTTGTCGGACTGCAGATACGCCGAACGCCAAATGCAGGTGTGGCGGCGGTGGCCAAGTCTGCGACAGGGAGCAAACCGAAGTTACCGGGAAATTGGTAATGATAAAGTGTAAGCGATGCCGTGGCACAGGCTTAAAGCCAGTACCCAAAAGCCGCGCCCGAATGTCGATTGCAAAGCTTATGCCGAGCCTATCTCAATCAACATGGTCGCGAAAATGGCAGCCGTTCTATGACCTGTTGTTGTCGTGGTGCTATCAGGAGTCTATGGAGGCCGAGATTGAGTACAGTCAGATAACAGAAGTATCCCGTTCAGAGTGAGTGAGTTCCTCTAATTGTATAAAAGGATTCACTTATGAATAGTAATGTTGTCGATTTTTGCTTAAAAAAAGAGAAGTCCGTTCAATTAGTTAAGAAGGAGTTTGTCGTAACTCGGGTGGTACTTGAGATATGTGATGGAGAGGTAATATCCAGTACGCAGATAGAGAAAGATGTTTTTATTGGTACTGGGGAAGACCTCATTAAGTACGTTACCGATAGGGAGAGAGTCGACAATAGTTTAGTCATGCGCATCTTCCGTAACTGTATGAGTCGTCTGGATGATGATGGTGAGTTTGATCACTTGAGATGGTAACAAGCATTTTTTGACCGGCCTTGTGCCGGTTTTTTTACACAAAAATATAAACATTAAGTTTACTTAATGAGTAACATGTAGTTTAATATACATATCAGGAAAACAAATTTTGGAGTAACGAAAATGGCAAATCGGGACGGTCTGGCAGTCATAGCGGCAAATCTGCAGTACGAAGGTTTATGCAACATTCTGCGTGCTGTTTTTTTTGATGCAACAGAAGAGGCGGGTGAAGTATCTCAGCGTATCTGCGACATCATCGAGGCGCGTTTCGGAACGCCAAAATTGAACCTGATTCTGGATGAAATCTATTCTCATCCGGCACTGAAATAAGGAGTTGCATTATGAGCTTTGAAATTGTCCGGATTGGTAGTGAAGCCGTTATGAATACCGCGCCTGAGTGCGTTTTCAACCGAAACGATATTCAGGTTCGTGGCTCCCTCATCCCCTTAACTCGCAGCGAAGCCCAAAGGGTTTGGTTCGTTTCCAGCATCCATGGTGATGAGTTTGGCCAGTTTGAAACAAAAGAGAAGGCTATCGACAGGGCTTTGATAGTCGAGAAAGTGGCTCTCAGTTTTCCAACTGGTTTAACACTGCAGCAAGCGCTGAAGCAACTGGATGAGTTCACCGCCGAAGAACTGATGAGTATCGTTGCTGACATGGATCGTCTTCATATCACCCGGGAAGTGTGGGAACTGATAGATGACCGCTGGCAATTCGCTGCAATGGATAGTGATGGTGCAGTGGTTTTTTATGAAGAAGAACCTTTCTTACTGGGTGATGGCTGGCTCAATCAGGATGGTTCGACCTATTCACAGTGTCCCTTGAAACTGAATTTGCATAATGTTCAGTGGGACAAATCTTTAACTAAGCGTCCAGAAATGGAATAAGGAAAGTGCTATGGCTACACGCTCACGTATTAATGTAAAAGTCGGCAATAAATACCATTCTGTATATTGTCATTATGATGGTTATCCGGAGCACGTTGGTCGTATTCTGTTCGACCATTATAACACTCAGGGTAAAGCCGAAGGGCTAGTTAGTTACGGTGATATCTCATGCTTATATGAGCGATTTGACAAGCCGGAAGGTCATTCGTTTGAGTCTCCAGTTGAGGGTTGCACGATCTATTATGGCCGGGATCGTGGAGAGTCCAATATAGGGTTCAAGGTTACTGATGAACCAATTGTAAGTGATTTTTGTGGTGAGGATTATTTTTACATATGGGATGGGAATCAGTGGTCTTTCCGTGTTTATCGTGGAGATGAGAGCGTGAGCTTGATTGATTATTTCCGTAAATCGAAAGTCAGTATCGATTAAATATATTTAAACAACACTTTTGATTTTATTTGCCAGTAATGGGCAGGGCTTCGCTTTGCCCGAAATCAACCAATAAGGAATTAGTTATGAGTCATTTTACTGTGTTAGTTGTTGGCCAAAACCCTGAGCAGCAGTTAGCTCCATACCATGAATTCGAGTGTACTGGTATCAATGACCAGTATGTTCAGGACATTGATGTTACTGATGAGTATCGGCTTGATTATGAGCGTCAAGAAGACCGCTCCGAAACCTTTCTTGAATTTGCAAAGAACAATAATGATTACTCAGTTGTTGAGTTTGGCCAGGCTCCGGATATTGACGATGCACACAAGTACGGTTGGATTCAATTGGATGAGGATGGGGAGGTCGCGAAAGTGGTTCGGCGCACTAACCCGAACGCCAAATGGGATTGGTTTGTTCTTGGTGGCCGCTGGCGTGATTTCTTTAAGTTGAAGAATGGCGGATTTGCTGACAGCGCCATGAAGATTGATATCGATTTTGATGGCATGACATCTCAGGCTGCAGAAGATGCAAAAACTGAGTATCAGGCATTTGCTGATGCTATTGCTGGTATGGAGTTTCCGAAAACTTGGCCAGAGATGATGTTAGGAAATACCGGAAGTATTGACGAACTACGCAAAGCTTATGCTTCTCAGCCAGCTGTTGAAGCAGTGAGACAGGCCGTAAGGGATAAGAAACTTCCTTTTACGTTTCAGTGCAGTTTTGACTATTACGGTCGAAATATTGACGAGTATGTCAAGAAATGCCAAGCCCAATGCTTAACGACTTATGCCGTCACCATGGATGGTCAGTGGTATGCCCGTGGAGAAATGGGGTGGTTTGGTCTATCGAGCAATGAGATGACTGAAACTGAATGGAATCAGAAGGTCGCAGAGATGATTGCTGCACTGCCAGATGACACCGTTTTATCTGTTTACGACTGCCACATCTAAGGTCAGGGAGATGAACATGAAAAGCCAAGAAGAAATCAGAGCAGAGTTTATCGAACTGGTGAAAGGTAAAACCATTCCTTATGTCACCTGCTTTATTAAGGATGATGGTTCGATTGATATCCATGGCGATCTTAATCTTGGATGCACCAAGATAACTTTGTTACCCGACAACCTGAGGGTATACGGTTCTTTGTTTTTATCAGAAAGCTTGGTTGAGGTGTTGCCCAATAATCTCAGCATCGCCGGGTCTTTATATATGCCTCGTACCAAAATCGAAGAAATACCCGAAGGCACCAAGATTGGTAATTCATTACATGCGTTTGAAAGTCATTTGAAGAAGTTACCCAACGACTTAATTATTCGTGGTTGTGCCAATTTTGAAGGGTGTCCTTTAGACCAAATCCCTACGGGTTTATGTGTGCATGGTTATCTTGATATTTTAGGCACTCGCGTCACTCGATTGAGTAATGATCTTGTTGTTAAACAAAGCCTCTTTCTCTCGGCTTGCGATATTGAAAACGTGGTTTTTCAAGATGAATGCGGTGAACACAAGAGAACAATTTTCGCTGCTTATGTTAACGGTAGCGTGAATATTGCTGCAGGTTGTTTTTTGGGTGATTTAGAAACATTCATTGATCTGGTTAGACATAAGTATGGACGAGGCGAAGAGGCTGGAAAGTATATCGCTCAGGGCAAGTTTTGTATGGATGAACTGTATAAGAAGTTAGAAGAGGAGCGTAAAAAAGCCAGCTCGGGGCTGGCTTGATTACCCGGCTTAACATCCCGGGGATGTCGTGGCGGGTACCACCCCGCCGCGAGGCATTACCAATGAGCTATCACTCATCAGTGCGGTGAGTATAGCAGCGACTATCAGTACAAAGAAAGGAGTTTCAAAATGGCTCTATATGTAACAGGCCACATACCCAAAGCACCAGCTGCAGAGAAAGGCGCGAAGCCGGTTGCTACCACCGTAGAAGCAAGTTCACCACGAATGGCCAAGATGAAGGCGCTCGTGGCTATTGAAGAAGCGTTCCCTGACTTCGCAGGTCAATACTTCGATCCGAAAATCTGGCCATGCCCCGATAATGTGGACGAATCGGACGTTAATAGCCTTTGTGCTATGCGCCCCGAAATCGGTGTGTTCAGCGAGGCGTTTTTGGTTTATGCCCAGTGGAACGATGAAACCAAATCATACGAGTTCGCGCCAGGTACTTATGACGCAGCGAAGAATGTGATGATTCCGGATGATGAAGACGCTGGCCAGTCCGAAGAGTCTACAGATCTAGAGCCGAACGCCGAGCAAGAACCAGAGCATAAGATTGTTTGTCGGGAGTTCAAACATACGTCTGAAACGCTTAACACAGAGATTGCCTGTGCGCTGTATCCGGGTGATGTTAATCCATGGAATATCCCATCATCAGTGATCCGCATCGCTCGTGAAAAAATTGAAGATAATGATAAGCAATGGCGAGTATGGTCAAACGCATTATCATTCATTACCGATATTAAAAAGTATTCCCGGGAATCAATTTTTGGTGCTATCCGTAGCGCTCCTCATGATATTAATTTAATCGCCAGTGATATCCGTGCTCACGTTGAGTTATGGCTTGCTGAACATGGCCAGTTCGAACCAGAAGACGAAACCTTTGGTGTTGTTGAGGAGGTTTTAGATAATGCTGGTGAGCCTGAGCCTGAGCCTGAGCCTGAGCCTGAGCCTGAGCCTGAGCCTGAGCCTGAGCCTGAGCCTGAGCCTGAGCCTGAGCCTGAGCCTGAGCCTGAGCCTGAGCCTGAGCCTGAGGTTGTGAATCTTGGTAGTGGCAAGTTCAGCGTGAACATTATCGAACCAGCTGCGAATGATGCTGCAGTTGAACCCACTCCGGTACCAGAAGCAACAAAGGATGATGAGGGCAGTATTGAGCCACCATACTTCGAGCCTGGCCGGTATCCTGATATTCCTAACTCCGTTTATCACTCAGCCAACGGTCTGAGCAGTACGCAACTGAAAGACGCCCGTATTAGCTTGATGTACTTTCATGCCCGTCATGTGGCCAAAACTATCCAGCGTGAAAGAAATGACGCGCTTACGTTTGGCTCGTTGTTCCACACGATGGTTTTAGAACCTCATAAGGTTGGTAGTGAGTTCAAACTTCCCCCATTCATCCCAGAAAATGCGCTGACTACTACGTCATCAATGAAGGCGGTGATTGAGGCTTATAACTCATCACTTGAACCGCTCATGTCGAGCGAGGAAATCAAGACCATTCTTGAGCATTACAACAGCGGCTTACCGGTACCGTGTTCGTTAAGTGAGGACTCGGCCGGTACCGGTGCAATTTATTCTGAGTTACCGGAAGAGTTCCGCCGTATACCAGAAGACGGCAAGCATACGGCTACGGCTATGAAAGCTTGTATTAAGGAGTTTAACTCCACGCTTCCGCAGCCGCTAAAAGTCAGTGGCAGCCGCGACGTATTGCTTGAACAGTTGGAAAAGATACAACCTGAGCTTGCTGCAGTAGAGAGATCAAAACCGCAGCCGCTTAATACCAGTGGCAGCAAAGATGATCTAACTGCGCTTGTTCGCTCAATTAAACCCGATGCTGTTTTTGCTGATGATGTTATCAGCCAGAACGTTAAGGAAGATGACGATCGTGAGCTGATAACTCAAAAACAATTGGATATAGCCAAGGCTATGTGTGAGGCGGTTATTAATCACGGTTCAGCAATGCAGTTACTGTTTCACCCATCCCGTACCGTTGAGTGTAGCTATTTTGGCATAGATGAAGATACCGGCCTTGAACTTCGTGTTCGTCCAGACTCGGAGATTGATAACGGTGGGATTCGTATCGGTAGCGATTTGAAATCAATCAGCCTTGGCAATGTGAAGCAGGATTCGTTACGTGCCAGGTTACACAGGGAAATCATTGATCGCGATTATCACTTGAGCGCAGCCATGTATTGTGATGTTGCCGAACTGGACGAGTTTTATTGGGTGTTTGTGAATAAGGAACCGGGCTATCACTGGGTGGCTGTAATCGAAGCATCCGAGGAGTTGCTGGAGCTTGGCCGACTGGAATACAAGAAAGTTACCCGCGATATCAAACATGCTTTTGATACTGATGAATGGCCAGCACCGATCACCGAGGAGATCGTGGAAGGGCTGAATGACTATGACCTGCGCCGTTTAGAAATGCTGCGCGTTGCATAAGGAAACTGAACAATGAAGAAAGAAATTATCGAGCACCAAGAGCAGCAGGTGAGCAACGTTTCATTGATGATGAATGTTGATGTGATGGACCGAGTTATTGCTGTTGCCGATTTCATGTCTAACTCCACCGTGACGGTACCAGAACATTTGCGGGGCAAACCATCAGATTGTCTGGCGGTTGTCATGCAGGCGGCGCAGTGGGGAATGAATCCTTATGCGGTGGCTCAGAAAACGCATCTGGTTAACGGTACTTTGGGCTATGAAGCTCAGTTGGTTAACGCGGTTGTCACCAGTTCCAATGCAGTGAAAGGTCGTTTTCATTATGAGTATGGCGGTGATTGGTCACGTTGCACCGGTACCAAAGAAGTGACTCGTGAAAAGATGGGCCGGAATGGTAGTTATAAAGTGCAAGAGCGTGTTCGTGCCTGGGATGATAAAGATGAACATGGTTTATTCATCCGGGTTGGTGCCATCTTACGAGGGGAATCAGAAATCACATGGGGTGAGCAGCTATACCTGTCTGGCGTAATTACCCGGAATTCTCCGTTGTGGGTTTCTAACCCGAAGCAGCAGATAGCCTATCTTGCTGTTAAATACTGGGCGCGCCTGTACTGTCCAGAAGTGATCCTTGGCGTCTATAGTCCTGAAGAATTTGAGAGTGAGGAGGTGAGAGCACCTAAGGATATCACCAGCCAGTCCGAAGTAAGCGATCGGGCAGATATGGCCAAAAGTGATAAATCTGAAACGGAAAAATCAATTCTTGATGATGACCGTATCGCCAGTATTCGTGAGTCTATTGGATTAGCAACAACAACTAACGCTGCAGTCGATATCCGTAAGGAGATTGAAAGCCTGAAATCTTCAATGAGTATTGATGCTTACACCGAGTTGAAGAATAAAGCGGTTAAGCGTTACTACAGCATTGAAGCAGCAGGTAAGGTGCAAGTTGCTATTAATAACCTGTCACCCGACTTGGCAGATGCTGCAGAAGAGTTTGCGCGAGTTGAAGAGCTACTGCGCCGCTCCGAGCGGAATATCACGCCAGACGATATGGAAAGCTTCCAAATCATGCTGGACGATATGCGTCCGGAATACATGAATTGATTTTTTAGAATCAGAAACCATCCGGCCAACTTCCTATAGTGTTGGCCGGTTATCGAGGCATAACCAATGAAACAAGATCACGATATTTTGAAGAAGGATGACCTGATTGAGTTAACCGGATGCCATTACTCATCACAGCAATGCGAGTGGTTAACGAAAGCCGGTATCTGGTTCACGCCTCGGCGTGACGGCACTCCTTCAACAACTTGGTACCACGTGGCCAACCCGATCCCTCTCAGGGGAATAGTCAGTAAGCCCGTTTCTGACGAACCCAATTTTAACGCTATTCAGTGAGTGTGAGCCATGGCCGGAAAGCGCAAGAATCCCGCACATAATGATTTGCCAGTTAGAGTGTACCGCGGCAAGTCTAAGTATGAATTCCATCCCCCTGCTGGTGGTTCTATCTCGTTGTGCCCTCTGGATGCGACGGTACCAGAAATCTGGCTGGCGTATCACAAGCACAACGAGAAGAAGGAAGATGTACTGAGCGTGGCCAGCATGATGGATGGGTTCTTTGCGTCACAGGATTTTAGCGAACTGGCACAGGATACGAAAGACGATTACCGGAAGTATGCGAAACGCCTTAACAAGGTCTTTGGTAAAATGTCTGCTGATTCAGTCCTGCGTAGCCACATAAGGAAGTACCTTGATTTGCGCGGTGTTAGAAGCAAGGTTCAGGCTAACAGGGAGAAGTCATTTTTATCCCGGTCTTACCGTTGGGCAATTGATCTCGGCATGCTTGAGGTTAATCCATGTAAAGGCGTCCGCCAGTTCAAGGAGGCAATCAGGGAGCGGTATGTTACTGATGAAGAGTATCAGGCCGTTTACTCGGTAGCGCCAACCATCGTCAAAGTGGCTATGGAACTATCGTATCTATGCTGTGCCAGGCAGGGCGATATTCTGTCTCTGACGAAGGCACAGTTAATGGAAGCAGGTATTTTCATTCGTCAGGGCAAGACCGGTAAGAAACAGATTAAGGCATGGAGCGATCGGCTGCGTTCGGCAATCGAATTGGCATCAACGTTGCCGTTAGTAAATGACGTTATCAGCATGTACGTAATCCACCAGCGGAGAGGCCAACGGTATACCCGCGATGGATTTAATAGCAGTTGGGCGACAGCCCGGGAAGTGGCAGCGATGACTTATCCGGAGCTGAGTTTTAATTTCACATTCCATGACCTGAAGGCGAAAGGTATATCTGACCTTGAAGGATCGTTGTCAGAGAAGCAGGCGATTTCAGGACACAAGACGCCGAGCCAAACCGCCAGGTATGACCGTAAGACGCAGGTTGTGCCGGTAGTCGGTGGGCAGCAGAGGAGAGGATAAGTAAGTGGTCTGCAAACAAACCAAAAGTGTACAAAAAGACTGATTTTTCATATAATTATAGTGTTCTGATTAATCTCGGAACCGGGGTTTATAGCCACCGTGCCGCTGACAAACCAGTATCACTATGATACAGTCCACGCGAGCTGGACAGGGGAGCCGAAAGGCTCGCCGGGTTTAATAGGTGCCTGGTCTGCTAACCCTGTTCAGCTCATCGTTAATTGTTTAGCAGCGATTGCGATGATTAATAAATCCTATTGCAGGAGGTCATTATGACCAATAGTGATGTTATTCAATTCCACTTCGAAAATACCCCTATTCGCGTGACATACATCGACGGCAAGCCTTGGCTGGTCGCGAATGATGTATGCAAAGCGCTTCGTCTGAACGATACGATTAAGACCACAGCCAGAGTTGATGATGATGAAAGACGCCAGCGTTTACTGGCTACAACATCCGGCATACAGAGCATGAATATCGTGTCAGTATCCGGCGTTTACACTATGGTTCTGCGGTGTCGTGATGTACTCAAAACCGGATCGTTGGAACACAGGTTTAAACGCTGGTTTACTAATGAGTTGATACCGAAGTTGACCCATAGTGAACAGGCCGTTTATACGCCGGTTGATACAGTATCAACAGAGCGCGTTGATAGTTCGTTTAATGTCCCTTTGCCAGCGTGTCAGATATTGCTGACGGTCGATAAGCATGGCGTTACCAGTTCCAGAGTGCTGAAGAAGAATGAACTTGTCGGTTCTCTGGATACGTTTTTCCATCTGACCAAGAAAGCAGGGTACATCGTTACCAGCCGTGAAGATGTGGCCAAGATACTGGGCAGTCTTTGACAGGCTATTTGGGGAATTAAAATGATAAACAACTATAAATATACAGTGGTTGATAAGCTTGGTTATGTTGATATTGCTGATAACGTGACAGATGCTTTCGCGTTCGTGAGTTTGTGCGTTACTGAGAATGGTGATGCGATCACAGAGCATTCATTATGTGAGGCGTTCAAAGGAACGTGTTCTGTAATGGTCTATTTCAAACACAACCTTAAATCGTGGGCGTACAGAGTGCAGCGCCATATCAAACCTTAGTGTCATGAAGTAGATTGCGGGGCGCACCGCCAAGCAGGTAGTGCGCCTTTTTTATTAGTTTTTGATATCAGTTGCAGCTTTGATTATGTCATCCGCAGTCTTTCCGTTGATGGCATCCATAGCCGCTTTTTCGCTCTTTTCTCCGCCTCCAGCTTTAACTGATGCATCCCAAACGATGGCCATAATAGCTTTTTCGAAAGCCTCCTTTTTCTCCGGAGTGAGTGAGGCACTAACTTTTTGCACAGAAGTAGTATATGACTCTGGAGTAGAGGTATCGATTTTTGGTGAACTGTCTCCGCATGCTGCCAGGGCAAATACTGCAGCACAGACCAATAAAAATTTTCTCATCTTCTTTTCCCTTGCCAATAATAAAAATGGATCCTGATGTTATCAGAAGGGTATAAAAAAATTGAAGTTTAATTATCACGTTTATATATCAAGTTTATTCATAGGTTTAATTTTATATATTCGGATGGCTTGGGTAGGTATGCAGAACTGACAGAACATGTTAGGAACATCTTAGGAAAGGGTGATTTTAGGAAGAAAAGGGGTATTGAAGAGGATGGCGTGAATAGTGGGTAAATGTTTGATTTATCTATTGTAAGAAGATGGTGCCCGGGGCGAGACTTGAACTCGCACGGCGTTGCCGCCGAGGGATTTTAAATCCCTTGTGTCTACCGATTCCACCACCCGGGCCACGCTGGAAGTTTATATAAAAAAAGCGCTCTGAGCGCCATTTCATACTACTACAAACTATCCATAATTGGTGGGTCGTGCAGGATTCGAACCTGCGACCAATTGATTAAAAGTCAACTGCTCTACCGACTGAGCTAACGACCCAATTAATGGTGGGTGATGACGGGCTCGAACCGCCGACCCCCTCCGTGTAAAGGAGGTGCTCTACCAACTGAGCTAATCACCCGAGACTACATACTGCTATCTTACTGCGTTTTTGCTACACCACATTAAAGAATGGTGGGTGATGACGGGCTCGAACCGCCGACCCCCTCCGTGTAAAGGAGGTGCTCTACCAACTGAGCTAATCACCCAAAACTACATGCAGTTATTTTACATCGTTTTTACTACGCAACACAAAGAATGGTGGGTGATGACGGGCTCGAACCGCCGACCCCCTCCGTGTAAAGGAGGTGCTCTACCAACTGAGCTAATCACCCTTCTCGTGTGGAGGTGCATTATAGGGAACCGTCCAACTGAGTCAATGATTTTTTGAATGAAACTGACTGTTCGTCGTAATTTTAGACAGTATAGTAAATACTTTTTAAATTTATCTCTGTTTTCAGTGTGCCTTGAACATTGAGGATTCAGCATGGAATGATAGAATGTGCCCACTATTGCGAAGGACATATATTAAATTGATCTTTGCTGATTAAATCTTGTAACAAGGCTAACGCTCAATGTCCATGAAAATAAAAACACGTTTTGCTCCAAGTCCAACCGGCGATTTGCACGTTGGTGGTGCCCGTACAGCGCTTTATTCCTGGCTGTTCTCTCGTCATTTGGATGGTGAGTTTGTTCTACGAATTGAAGATACCGATCTGGAACGTTCAACCCAGAAAGCGATAGATGCGATTATGGATGGCATGAACTGGTTAGGTATTGACTGGGATGAAGGCCCTTATTTTCAAACCAAGCGTTTTGATCGCTACAATGCCGTTATCGATGAAATGTTGACGGCGGGCACTGCATATAAATGTTATTGCTCTAAAGAACGTCTGGAAGCATTGCGAGAAGAACAAATGGCTCGTGGTGAAAAAGCGCGTTATGACGGTCATTGTCGTCACGATCAATGTAATCATGCGGATAATGAGCCTCATGTGGTGCGTTTCCTGAACCCACAGGAAGGATCGGTTATTTTTGATGACAAAATCCGTGGCCCGATTGAAATCAGCAATCAGGAACTGGATGATTTAATTATCCGTCGTACCGATGGTGCTCCGACCTATAACTTTTGTGTCGTGGTTGACGATTGGGATATGGAAATCACCCATGTGATCCGTGGGGAAGACCATATTAATAATACGCCTCGCCAAATTAATATTCTAAAAGCGCTGGGTGCACCTATTCCTGAATATGCCCACGTTTCAATGATTCTGGGTGATGATGGGCAAAAGCTGTCTAAGCGAAATGGCGCCGCCAGTGTAATGCAATATCGTGATGCGGGTTATTTACCTGAGGCGTTGCTGAATTATCTGGTTCGCCTGGGGTGGTCTCATGGCGATCAGGAGATTTTTAGCGTTGATGAAATGAAACAGCTATTTACTCTGGACGCCGTTAGCAAATCAGCCAGCGCATTCAATACTGAAAAATTACAATGGCTAAATCATCACTATATTAATCATTTGCCTCCAGAGTATGTGGCGGTTCATTTATCATGGCATATCCATGAGCAAGGTTTTAATACTCAAAATGGCCCGCAGTTAGTAGAAATCGTGCAATTGTTAGGTGAACGTTGTAAGACTTTGAAAGAGATGGCGGAATCTTGTCGCTATTTCTATGAAGAGTTTGATGAGTTTGATGCCGATGCCGCGAAGAAACATCTGCGTCCTGTAGCCAAAGAGCCTCTGGAACTGGTTAGAGCGAAGTTAAGTGCGATTAGTGACTGGAGTGTTGAAAATGTGCATCAGGCGATTGAGGGCACAGCTACAGAACTGGAAGTAGGTATGGGTAAAGTAGGGATGCCGTTGCGTGTGGCGGTAACCGGATGCGGTCAGTCACCAGCTGTTGATGCAACTGTTCATGCCGTGGGTAAATCTCGTAGTTTGGCTCGTATCGATCGTGCACTGGCATTTATTGTTGAGCGTGAATCACAACAATAATAAACCTAATGGCATAAAGGTTATTAGATGAACAATGAAAGTCGGACTGTAAAAAGTCCGATTTTTTTGTGTTTTTCTGTCTATAAATTCACAGCGTTGCTCTCTTTTTCAGCATTCAGATTAATTCTGCAAATTAGCCGTTGACAGACCTCCCTGATGTTTCATATTATGCGCCCGTCCTGATGATGTTGTTACCAGACACGCATCATATGATATTTGGGGTTATAGCTCAGCTGGGAGAGCGCTTGCATGGCATGCAAGAGGTCGGCGGTTCGATCCCGCCTAGCTCCACCAAATTCTAGCAGTAAATCAGTACATTATAGGCACTTGGCAGAGTGCCTTTTTTATTGCATAAATTTCTGTGTCAATTTTGTGTCAGAACTTGCGTTGTCGGCGATAGAGTGCAAGTGACTGATTGATAAGTGAGCATACTTTGTAAGTATCCCATCAAAACGACCCATTCACTTTTAGAGATCTTCTGACATACTGATTATGTCCCCTGAGGAGATCACCATGCGTAAAATCCGATTCACAGAGCACCAGATAATCGCCGTCCTTAAA
>NZ_JAJNAG010000030.1 GCF_021010575.1 Limnobaculum eriocheiris
AGGTGGAATGACCGTTTCGGATCACATCACTCGTTTCAGAACAGCGGGGACAAACTACATCAATCTTTGCCATCAATC
Source organism: Limnobaculum eriocheiris (assembly GCF_021010575.1). Lineage (GTDB taxonomy): Bacteria > Pseudomonadota > Gammaproteobacteria > Enterobacterales > Enterobacteriaceae > Limnobaculum > Limnobaculum eriocheiris. The sequence continues at coordinate 79 of NZ_JAJNAG010000030.1, forward strand.
ATCCAAAGGGCGAAGAATACCACAACACTAAATATGCGTCACGACCAAAAATACCAGTATTACATGTTCTTTATTGTGTATATGTATTCTGATAGGTAAATCAGCATTCTCTTGATAAATTCTCCGGTAATAGATTGGTAACCAGAGAATATATCAATAATTTACTAGGTTCTGTCAGCTACAAACGGGTTTGTCATTCGTTCTTCACCAAAAGTGGACATCGGTCCATGACCCGGAATAAATTGAACATCATTCCCCAATGGCCAAAGCTTATTGCGAATTGATGAAATTAATGCCTGATAATCTCCCCGGGGAAAATCAGTTCTGCCAATGCCTCCGGCAAATAAAACATCCCCAACTGAAGCCAGACGGGTAGATTCAGAAAAAAAGATAACATGCCCTGGCGTGTGCCCCGGAGTGTGACGAACCTGTAGCTCAACATTGCCAAACTTAACAGTATCCCCCTCGTCCAGCCAACGATCTGGCACAAACGCGGTACAGTGCTCCAAACCAAAACGCGCACTTTGTTCTGCTAATGTTTCCAGCAAAAAAGCATCGTCTTTATGGGGGCCAACAATGGGTACCGTATAACGCCGTGCCATTTTGCTGGCCGCACCTACGTGATCCAGATGCCCATGAGTCAGTAATACCTTCACCAGTGTTAAGCCCAGATCGTCAATCGTCTTGCTTAAGATCGCCGGTTCACCGCCGGGATCAACAATCACAGCCTGTTTAGTTTCTTCACACCACAATAATGTACAATTTTGCTGAAATGGCGTAACCGGAATAATTTTGTATTTCAAAGAAGCTCTCCCTCATAGCCGGTATGATTATTATTTTAAGCAATAAACCATATTACCATTTCTTTCTGATTTGTTTAGCTCCATACAAAAATAAGGCATCTGATTAGATGCCCTATTTTTTATACGAAACAATCTTAATTACCAGTTTCTGACTGGCCCGGTATCAACATGTACAAAATCACTGGATGGATAATAACCGACTCCACCAGAGTTCATCTGTAATGCTGCATCCCTCAAACTTCTCAAAGAGACACCATCAATTCGAATATCTGCGGCCTGACCTAGAGTATGATAACTATGTTTTGCGACACCTCGTTTCTGACTGCGCATATCATTATTAGAGTCCAGACTACGATAGCCGCAAATAAGTTCAATTTGCTTATTACCAAACTGCTTTTGTAGATAATACAGCTTGTCATAAAGCTGTGGATCAATAGTCGTAATTTGATCGTTACGTCTATCGCGGAAAATATGATTTAAGCGGGAGAGTTCTGTTTTGTCATAACTCTTACCGTTAAAGTAAGTCGAGTTAATTGTTTCATTTGTATTGATATTCTTAACCAACAAAGTACGGGTACGAAGCGCACTCTTACTCTTCTTAGCCGTTGATGCGCTGGAAGCAGCAAACGCCGCATCAGGAATAAGTACTAACCCTAATGCTGCGCCGCTAATAGTCAGCCATTTACGACGATGATGATCAATTTTATCCATAATTCTATTTATACTCAGTAAAGCTGGTTACAAAACCATTTCGTTACACAATAGCCACTGACATAAATTAATCTATGTCATCTTGCTTCACTATTAAAGTAGCAAGCAAAAGAGTGATGAAAAACAAGCGAATACTACATATTAAGTCTGTATGTAGCATAACTTTTAATGCTCTGGAGTCCAGACTTTGACTGTTTCTACGGGTGCTTAAATGTAAGCACCCGTAAACACATATTATTATGACAACAAAAATGAAAGGATTACTGCATTAGCGCAATAATTTTTCTACCTGAGGTAATTCTTTAATTCCTTCTTGTACAGCACTGTCATATCCGTAAATATCTGTTCGGAATTCAGGCGTACCGCTATTAGATACCCAAGAGGTCATATAATAGAGTTGCACAGGAATCTCTTCACGAATATTGGCATAGGCTGTATTACCGCGTTTCAGGGTATTTTGAATCCGGTTATCATCCCAACCCACTTCATTTAACAGAATATTAGCCAGCTCAGACGCCTTATTAACCCGGATACAACCTGAACTTAACGCTCTCATATTCTTATCAAACAGCCTGTGGTTAGGCGTATCATGCAAATATATCGCATCATCATTCGGCATATTAAACTTAAAGCGCCCCAATGCATTACTACTACCAGGTGCCTGCTGTAGACGGTAGTTTCCACCTGCTGACCAGTCTATGCTACTTGGATCAACAACGGTTGCGCCTTTTCCCCAACCGGAATAGACCGTGTAACCACCACGCTTCAGATATTCAGCATCCCGTTTAGCTTTAGGTGCTAAATCTTCACGAATCAGTTTAACCGGAACGTTCCAAGGTGGGTTAACTACGACATTATTTAGCGCGCTGCTCATTAATGGTGTTTTACGTTTTACAGAACCAACAATAACCCGCGACTTCAGAACCAATTCGCTATTCACATAATAAGCCAGCGAGTAATCTGGAATGTTAACGAAAATACCGTGATCCATTGAATTTGGTAATAAACGTAAACGCTGAATGTTCAGCGCCAAAATAGCAGCCCGTGTTTGCGGAGCCATATTTAACGCTTCACGAGTGGTATTACCAATGACACCGTCAGTTTCCATACCATACATTTGTTGAAAACGTTTCACGCCATCAACCAGTTCGCCGCTATATACCAATGATACTTTTTTCTTCGGTGCTGATGCTTCACTTTCAGATTTAATCAGACCGCTACGAGCCAGAATATCTCTTAATACTGGAACATCTTTATTGCTGTTACCCGGACGCAGACTCTGTTTAGCAAGCTCCATTTGCGGCCATGGTTGAACATCTTCAACTAACGACTTTAATGATTCATGCATCTTGCTATAAAAGGCATTTTGTGGCGCCAGACTTTGAATAAATTTGGCTGAATTACCATCTTTAACGGCCTGTTGCCATTGAGCCGTCATTTCAACTGAAGGGGCTGCAATTTTGTAAGAACCGTTGTTATATAACCAACGATTACCATTGGCTTTAGCACCCTCAACAAAATGCATATAGCCCAGTAAAGCATCAGACAGCACCGCATCTCTGGCCATGCCAGTAATTTCTGGCTGGGTTAATAATTTTGCCCATTGTCCAAACTGAGAATTTATGCCAGCTAACGCCATTTCAGCCAATTGCTGCTCAAACTGTTTCTGAACTTTTTCGTCTTCCCACAGGGGTTTCATTTCTACCGTGGTATAGACTGAGCTCAATTCTGGCATGAACTTTAATGTCACACCCGCAGGTAATGCAGCAATTAATGCATCACGGGTTCGAGCAACCAGAACCGGATCTTGTACAGGTACTTCAACAGCCGTAGTTTCTGCTGTCGCTACTTGCCCGCCTTCCGTTGTAGCGGGTGCTTCGGCAGAAATAGTCGCTGGAGCCTGATTATTCAGGTCTTCATCAGCCGCACATCCGCCCAATGGAAATGCCATCAACGCCGTTAATGTACATTTTACTGCTAAATTTTTAATAATTTTTCGTTTTACCAACAACATCCTCTGTCCCCTGCTTTTACCAACATATTATTGACCATCGCCACTATGCCCCATTTGAACGTTAAAATGGCTTGATAAACATGCGTTCTAATTTAAAACATTTCTACCAAAACATCCTGTATAAATTGGCATTCGAAAAATTGGTCGCCTTTCGGCGACTCTGAATACAGAGTATCTTAATGAGACGATAATAAACAATAAACTAACCTTATTTTATTGTAACAACTCTTCAGAAACATCTGGTTCATCACTTTTTGTCGTCTCATTTTCAACTTTAGCAGGCTCTTTATCGGCTGCAAACCCTTTAAGGCCAACCACATGAACATGTTCATGATTTTGGAATACCTTACGAACCAACTTATAAGTTGTTCCCTTTTCCGGACTAATATTTTCCGGAGCCGCGATCACCAGTTGCATCTCTAAGCGATCGCAAAGTTCAAACAGTGTCGCAATAGAGTTGGCATCAAGACGCGCGGCCTCATCCAGGAACAGCAGGCGACATGGCGAAATATCTTTACCACGTAGCCGTCTGGATTCCTCTTCCCAACTCTGAACCACCATCACCAGAATTGACATACCGGTACCGATGGCTTCACCGGTTGATAAAGCGCCACTTTCTGCACGCAGCCACCCGTCGGAGCCGCGATATACTTCAACCTCCAGTTCCAGATAGTTACGGTAGTCCAGTAACTCTTCACCGATGGTCTGTGCTGTGCGTTGCCCCATATCAATATGTGGATTCAGGCGCTGATAGAGTTTGGCTAAAGCTTCTGAGAAGGTCAGGCGATTGCTGCTAAATAAGTCCTGATGCTGTTCCTGTTGTTCAGACAACACTTCCAGCAATGTCGCATGGGCTTCACGCACATTAACATTCAGGCGCACGCTCTTAACCTGACCAAAGGCCACGGCCTGCAAGCCCTGGTTCAGCATACGAATACGGTTTTGTTCGCGTTGAATCGTTTTACGAATGATGTTAGCCACACTCTTGGAACTGATGGCCAGCTTCTGTTCGCGGGCGGTCAGCTCTTCCGTCAGGCGGGCTAATTCAATTTCCATCTGTTCAATGGCTTCTACCGGATCGTCAGTACGAATAATATCCTGACGGATACGCTCCCGCAGATGCTGATAAACTGCAATATAGAACTGAATTTTCCGCTCAGGCCGTTTAGGATCCTCCGACGCTCTGAGTACATCACGTAAATGTTCGTTATCAGCAACCGCCAGACGCAATGCCCCTAATGCTTTATCCGACATTGAACGCAGATCTTCTGCATCCATATAGGCTAATTCACGACGATGCAAACGGCGCTCAACGTCATTATCTTTAACCAGACGCATGACCAGACACCAACCCGCTTTCGCAGTCACTACCTGCTCGCGAATCTGATGATATTCACGTTCTGCTTTGCGCAGACGCTTCTGTAAATTATCCATCTCGGCTTCACAGAAGGTGATCTGTTTTTCCAACTGGTTACAGCGCTGACGATTCTGGTGTAGTCCGGCATACAGTTCATCACGACGCTGTTTGGCTCTGGCTTCAGCATTGGGATCGGCCTGAACGCCGATATCCTGTAGCTCCTGCCCTAACTCTTTCAGCATATCTCGCTTGGCATCATAAGAGCTCTTAAGTGAGGCCAATACCTGATTAAACTGTGCCGCCTGAGCCTGATAAGATTTTAACTGCTCTCTGGCGCGGCTACGTTCAGCTTCTGCCTGCTCCAGACGTTGGCGCAGTTTATCGTTCAGGTCGGAGTTTTCCGTCAGCATGCCAGCCGAATCGCTGTAACTAAAATGAACCCGACGCTGTACCACTTCCGTTAACGCAAAAGCCTGCTGCTTAATCTGGCGTTGTACCGATTGCGCCTGAGCATAGCTGGCCTGTAAATTCTCATGCTGTGTTGGGTCGCTTTGTAATACCGCCACCAGCGGTTCAAGTTTAGTTAACGTATTACCATGCTGTTGAACATAACGCGCCGCGTCCTGTGCCTCTTCCAGATCTTCCCGGATAACCTCAACCCGTTCAATCAGAGAATCATCCCCCATCAGATGCAACAGAGGCATGATACGGTTTAACTGACTGATACTCTCTTTGGCTTGATCGTACTGTTGCTTGTGCTGGCGCTCCTGACCTTCATGGCCATTTAACTCACGTTCGATTTCATTACGACGAGAAGTTAGCTGACGAATCTCCGCTTCCGGATCGCTTTCAAATACCACGGAAAGATGAGTACCAACAAAACGACTAAAGCTTTGATGCAAACGCTGCGTTTTTTGTACATCAAAAGAGATTGTGGCATAACGTTCCGCCAGCTCTTCACGCTCTGCACTCAATACTTCCAGACGGTTTTCACGCGCTGCACGACCAAATAATGGCACTTCAGGGAAGCGCGAATAGCGCCACTGGCGGTCAGAAACTTTGACGACGATTGCACCAGTCAGCTCTTCTGCCTCGAAAACGCTATCATCAAATGACTGAGGGTCCCCTTCAATCAGATACAGATCTTCCGGGCAATCTTCCAGAGAATCCAGATGCTCACGTAACAGTGAAAGGTCCGGTACGACAATACCGTGACGAGCCGGCCCATATAATGCGGAGAAATAAGGTGCATCATCCAGCACGACATCATCATAAATTTCAGATAACAGCACACCGCCAAAACGGTCGGCCAGTGCCAGCAGGCGACTGTCTTCCGCTCCGCTTGGTTGGCTCAGACGTTCAATTTGCTGTTCAATCAAACTCTTTTGTTGTGATATCTGGTCGCGTTCAACGGTAGTTTCACGCTCACGTTCCAGCAGATACTGCATCTGTTCGGTAATCTGAGCGCTGTTTTCCAGGCTTTCACCGCACTGTTCACTCAGCTGAGTGAGAGCATCCTGAGCAGCAATCCAGACCGGGGCCCTATCCGATAGCTGCTTAATGCGGCTATTAGCCTGTTCCAGTTCCTGACGCAGAGACATTCTCTGTTCGCCAAAGCTGGTGGCACCCTGAGATAGCTCTTCCAGACGCATTTCCAGTTCACTACGTACTTCTTCCAACTCTTCCAGTTGATAGTCGTGCCCGTTTTTTTTGCAAAACTCTTGTAACAGACGTTCTGCATCTTGCTGTTCGCGCAGACGCTGTTCCAGCTCGGAAAGCTGAATGCGTAATGCGTTAACGCGTTCCGCCTGATGCTGTTGTGATGACCAGTCACGTAATAGTTCTTTTGCTGTCTTCCAGGCATCTGCCCGGCTGACTTCACCAGCCATTTTGCAAACCAGTTGATAGGCTTCTTCAAACTGGCTGTGTGCCGCATCGGCTACACTAAGCTTTTGTTCCAGTGCTAATAGCGCTTCCGTCGCTTCCTGCTCTCGGGCAGTAAAGGTTTCTAACCATTCATCAGCATTGTCCGCGGTCAGCTCAGGCAGCTGACAGACTTCCCGGGCACGTTCCAACGCGGTTAATGCCTGCTGATACTGAATCGCACGGGTTTGCTGTACGTCTAACGCCTGTTGATAGTCAGCCAGCTGACTTTTTAATTCATCAACTTCGAGTTCAGAGCCTTCAGTACGAGCCTGATAGTCCGCCAGTTGTTCATTAGATTCAGCAACAACTTCATTTTGTTCTTCCAAACGGTAGGTCAACTCATCCAGATCGCTCTGATAGCGCTCGATCTTTTCCTGTTGGCGCATTGCCGTTTGCACTAAATTCAGATGGTCGCTGGCTGCCTGATAATCCATTTCCAGATCGGATTGCGCTCCGGATTGCTCGGCCAGTTCGCGTGCCATTTCAACATGACGATACTGCTCAGTCACCAATTGAGCGCGACTGGTAAGCAGTTCACGACGCAACACCAGCGCCCCATCAAGGTGCACCCGACGCTCATTGGCATGACGCATATAATCCGCTGCCACATACGAGGTTGCTTCTGAAATCAGGTGTTTAAACAGATCGCGGTCAGATTGCGTAACCCGAATGGCTTCAAGAGTCATGCGGTTTTCCCGCAGTGCGGATTCCATATCCTGGAAGGCTTTACGCACCCCGCTGTTTTCCGGCAACAGGTAATCCCGTAATGAACGGGTAATAGCGCTGGAAATACCACCGTACAGTGATGCTTCGATCAGTCGATAGAATTTACTGCGATCGGAAGAAGAGCGTAGACGCTTAGGAATAACCCCCAGATCAAACATCAGGGCATGATAATCAGCAATGGAGTTAAATTGTTTAAATTGAACGCCTTCAATGGCTTCAACCCGCTCTTTTAGCTCCGGCAGTGGTAAAACGCGAGCCTGACGCTCACCCACGGTTTCCGTCAGAATTTGAGTGGGTTGTATCGCTGCCGGTAAACCAGAAATGGTGAATGGCTTGATATCCACTTTCTTATCACGACCGGCAACCTGCTGTAGGCGAACACCACAGATAACCCGCTGATGGCGGGAGTTAACCACGTCCAGCGTAGCATAACAAACACCGGCCTTTAACTTACCGTACAGCCCTTTATCTCTGGAGCCACTGGTAGCACCCGCTTCCGTAGTATTACGGAAGTGAAGCAGGGTCAGATCGGGGATCAAAGCAGTAACGAAAGCCGCCATAGTGGTGGATTTTCCTGCCCCGTTACCGCCAGACAATGTGGTGACTAACTCATCCAGATCAAAGGTACGGGCAAAAAAGCCATTCCAGTTGACCAGCGTTAGCGAGCGAAATTTACCGCGTTCAATCATTCCTGTTCATCCTCCGCGCTATCCGCCACGTTTTCATTATTCTGGTCGTCATCAGACAGTGACAAACTGCTCTCCAACGGCATCGCTTCACCATCGCGAATCATACGTAATTGCGCTTCTCTTGGATCATCACTGCTGCGAACATCAGCTCCAAAGCGGAAAACCGCTTCAGTAATTCGAAACTTAGTACTGTCAGTTCCCATAAACGTCACCATGCCTAAACGGCGCAGTCGGTTAAGGGAAGTTCTGACTTTTTCCTGTAGTTTCTGACGGTCAAGGTCAGAACCGGTGGAGCGCTGGTTGACGTATTTTAATAGTTTGCTTTCATCCGCCAGTGAAATCAGTTCTTCATACAGTTCCTGACCGCTAAAAATTCCTTCCTGCGCTAATCGCTCCGGACTGAGATAGAGATAACAAAGGATCTTACCTACCATCATATCCAGCTCGGACAACACTGAACGAGATATCAACGTAGTAGAGCGCGGACGTAAATAGAAGAACCCTTCCGGTGCCCGAATTAGCTCAACGTTATAACGTTGGTAAAACATTTCCAGTTCATCCTGATAGTCCATCAGGAAAGCATGATTATCCAGCTCATCAATGCCAATATGACGACCTGAGCGCAATTGGCTATCAAGCGCCGGGAAAAGTGAGTTAGCAATCGCCTGAGCTAGTTTAGCTGGCATGATTTGTTCAATATTTGTCGATGACATGGGCCTGCACCTTGGCTCCGTAATCGTTAATCGACTGCCATTCGGCAGGCAACCCGGAGAAATCAGCATCTGCCACACCAAGTCTGACGGCCTGATCGACTAACAGTCGGGCTACGTCAAAGTGGCGGGAGCGTGGGAATTGAGTCAAATAGCTACGCATCACTGCACCCAGATCCAACGGCCGGGCATCCCGTCGATAGACCTCAAGAGCAACTTCAATATGCGCGGCGATTTGCTCTCGCATTTCGGTAAATTCTTCAAATTCTAAATCTGGTGGAAGCTCACCGGTAACCTCTTCACTACGCAAAGCCAACTCTTCGTCACGCATATCAAACAGACGTTCAGCATTGGCATAAGTCAGCGCCCACGGCTGGTCAAAATAAGTTTGTAATGATTGACGCAAACGTTGGGAGAAGATTCGGTTTTTATCCATATCTATCGCGGTACGGATAAATTTATGAATATGGCGATCGTAGCCAATCCACAGGTCAATGGCTTGCTGACCCCAACTAATAATACGGTCCAGTTTGGACTGTAAGTCTAATACCAATTTATCAACAAACAGCAGTTCCGCATTGTTCATTGTGGCATCCTGAATGCGCAATAAATTAGCCTGAAGCTTATCACCGGCGGCCTCCAGAGTATCCTGTAGTTCCCGCAGCGTACCGGAGGTCTCCATCAGTAAGGCTTCACAGCTTGAAATAGCGGCACGCCAGTCTTTACCTAACAGGGCAGCGATATCATTTTTTACGTTTTGTTGCTGCTCATCCATTATGCGTTGGGTAAGATCGATACTGTCAAAAATCTCGGCCACCGAGTATTTCAGTGGAGCGAAGACGTTTCTGTGCCAATGAAAATCATCCCCCCCTTCTTCAGCGGCTTCCGCTGCCAGATTCAGTTCCTGAGCAACAATCGATAGCTGCATAGAAAGGCGCAGTGAAGAGAATTCCCGTTGGCGAATATAATAATCGGTAATACCAATGCCTAACGGCGTTAAACGATAAATAGCATTACCGTCCGCTAGTTCACTGGTAAAACGGTTCAAAAGTCGCTGCTTCACCATGTCATTGATAGCATTGTTGGCACGCACAGCAATGGTTTCGTGAGTCTGCTCGAACCCTTTACTGACGTGTCTGAATGCATCAACCAGCTCACCTTCACTCATTTCACCATCTAACCGATCGCTATTTAGCGTGGCAATAGATAATAAAAATGCCAGACGTTCTGTTGGTAACGACAATGAAAAATCGTTTTTACGGGCCCAGGCGACCAGTTCCGGTACAGTCTGGGAAAAATCACTCATAGTTCATCCTTTACGTTCGACTCGTTTGGCTTTTGTGCTATCACATGAATATAACGTCCCAAACTGACAAACGGCTCTTGTCGGCAATAGCGCAATTCCAGTGCCAGCAAGGCGGCAAAATCCTGCTGCTGCTGTTGTTTATTCTGTGCGTAATCATGAAAAACCCGGACTCCGCTCTTGCCGATGGTAACCATCCGCATTTCATCTAACCAATTATAAACCTGTTGAGGCTCCAATGGTCGGTCAGGTGACAGCGTTCGCTTTTTCTTTTTTTGCATCCCGGCTTCAATATAGCCAAAATTACCTAACGTAATATTACGAAATAACAGTGCGTTATAATTGTAAAACATCAATGATAACATGCCTGCTGGTTGCAGACATTGGATCAGCGCCTCCAGCGTACCACGCTGGTCCTGAACCCATTCTAAAACTGCGTGAAACAATACCAGATCTACCGGCTGTTCTAAATGATCTGATACATCCTTTGCGGCGCAGTGAATAAATTGTATCTGTTGGCTCACACCTTTTTCTACTGCCGCCAGTTCCGCGCGTTTCAACATTTCTGCTGAGATGTCACAAAAAATCACCTGATGCCCGCGTGCCGCCATCTCACAGGCCATAACACCTTCACCACCACCAGCATCAAGAATACGCAATGGGCGTTGAGGCATAAGTGACAGCAAATGTTCGAGATCTTGCCATAACACTGCCTGACGAATTTCGCCTTTTGTTGTGCCATAAATATTGCGGGAAAATTTTTCTGCAATATCATCAAAATTACGATCTTTGGTGACTCTCAAATTGACTCCGCCAGACTTTATTCCCATAACTCATAAATGAGTCACCCATTATATCAGCCTGCTATTTTGACACAGGCTGATATAGAATAAATCTTATTCATTCTGTTCGAATATTCGGATGGTGTTTTTTTATACAAACAACACCTATTTTCAGGAAAAACATGCTATTTATTTTAAAAAAAATTATCGGCAACTTGCTGTTTCCTTTGCCCTTTCTGCTGCTATTAATGGCCATTGCCCTGCTATTACTTTGGTTTAGTCGCTGGCAGAAAAGTGCTAAAACACTGATTACCATGAGTTGGCTTGGTCTGTTTTTACTCAGCCTCCAACCGATAGCTGACAGGTTGCTCATGCCGCTGGAAAATCAGTATGCCACCTATCAAAAAAATGAACCTATCGACTATATCGTGGTTCTGGGTGGTGGCTACACTTACAACCCGGATTGGGCACCAAGCTCTAACCTTTTTCCTAACAGTTTACCGAGAGTGACTGAAGGTGTTCGTCTTTATCGCCAGCATCCAGGCGCTAAAATGATTTTTAGTGGGGCCGCAGCTATTTCTAACCCTTTGCCTAACGCCAAAGTCGCGGCAATGGTAGCTGAAAGCCTGGGTGTTCCTGAACAGGACATCATTATGTTGCCGCAGGCTCAGGATACGATAGAGGAAGCACAGGCTGTAGCTCAAATCGCACAACAAAAAACGCTGTTACTGGTGACCTCTGCCAATCATCTTCCCAGAGCAATGCGCATTTTCCAGAAAGAAGGATTAAACCCTATTCCTGCACCCGCCAATCAACTTGCAACATTAGGGCCACTTAATCCCTGGGAAAAGGCCTTCCCTTCTGCCTTCTACCTGTCACACAGCGAACGTGCCTGGTACGAAACGCTGGGTAATCTCTGGTTAACCATCAAAGAGTAGCTTTTATTGTTCAAATTTAATAAGCCGTTCGAAATCATTCTGAGCGGCTTACTTTTATCAATATCAGTCTTATTTATGACCCAACGCTTCTCTAACACGGGCCAGATCTTCCGGGGTATCAACACCAACAGAAGGAACTTCAATCGCGGCTTCGACGTGGATTTTTTCGCCGTACCATAACACTCTCAGCTGTTCCAGCATCTCGATTTGCTCAAGCGGGCTTGGTTCCCAACTGATATAACGACGAATAAATCCAGCCCGATAGGCATAAATGCCTATATGACGAAGGTAGAAATCACCGATTTCTCGTTGAGAAACAGAGAAGCGCTCACGATCCCAGGGGATGGTTGCCCTTGAAAAATAGAGGGCATAGCCTTTACTGTTAATCACTACTTTAACTGCATTAGGATTAAATGCCTCTTCAACAGAAATAATGGGCACCGCCAGCGTTGCCATTCCGGCATCTGCGCCGATCAAATTATGTGCAACCTGGCGGATAATAACGGGAGGCACCAGTGGCTCATCACCCTGAACGTTAACAATAATTTCATCATCGCTGAACTGATAACGTTCGATAACTTCAGCTAAACGCTCAGTTCCTGAATTATGGTGCGGGCTGGTCAGGCAAACTTCACCACCAGCTTCTTCTACGGCCTTTTGTACATCAAGATTATCGGTTGCCACGATCACTCTGGAAGCGCCTGACTCCTGCGCTCTTTCCATAACGTGAACCACCATTGGTTTACCGGCGATATCCGCCAGGGGTTTACCCGGTAAACGCGTTGAGGCATAACGAGCGGGGATAATTGCAGTAAAACTCATGCTGTTTTCTCATCTAACGTCAGCTTACGTGCTTCAGCTTCAAGCAATACGGGAATTCCGTCACGGACAGCGAAAGCTAAACCATCAATGTTACAAACCAGTTCCTGATGTTCTTTATTAAATGCGAGTTTCCCATTACAAACCGGGCAAGCGATGATTTCCAGCAAACGATGATCCATGCACGACCTCTATTATCGAACGAGTAACTTAACTTTGTGATGGGCAAGAATACCATATTTCACCCGAAGGTTTAATGAATGATAAACACCTTGCGGATACTTGATTAAGCGGGGTAGATTTTAGTCATTCACAAAATCAGGGGGACTATTTTTTCTCAATTTTACTCATGACTAATGCTAATAGCGCCTCTGCACTTTCAGCAGGGAGACGGGCATCAACGGGTAAATACCACCAGTTTTCCTGAGCAAAAGCCCGGCATTTTACCGCGTCTTTTTCTGTCATCAGCAGACTTTGTTGTGCATTAACCAGATTGGCCAATAAGTCTTCAGTGTAAGGCTGGTGATCGGCAAAAGCATGAGTTTGCTCTGGCTGAACATTAATCGTATTTAACGTTTGAAAGAAACGTGGCGGGTGACCAATTCCAGCCATTGCCACCACTCGGGAAAGCGTCTGAGCCTGACAACGCTCACCAGTCAGCAGGTTAATGGCTTCACCAGACTTAAGTTCCATTGGTATTTCGTTTCCCTGCGCATCTCCCCCGTTGGTGATCACTGCATCAACAGATCGTAAGCGCCCTGTACGTTCACGCATTGGGCCTGCCGGTAACCACCAACCATTGCCAAAACGCCGAGCACCATCAACCACGACCAGTTCAATATCCCGCTGTAATGCGTAGTGCTGCAATCCGTCATCCGTAATAATAACATCCAGCTCAAATTGATTGAGCAGGGCTTTAACCGCATCTGAACGTACAGGGGCTACCGCTACAGGTACACCCGTGCGCTGAAAGATAAGCACCGGCTCATCTCCCGCAACTTCTGTAGTGGTACTTTGGTTCAACACCAAAGGATAGTGGGCTGACTTGCCACCATACCCCCGGGATACCACACCGGCACGAACACCCTGACGCTGTAAATTCTCCACCAGCCAAATTGCTACGGGCGTTTTACCATTACCACCCGCCGTCAGATTACCCACCACCACGACCGGTACCGGTGCTCGCCATGACTTTAACCAGCCATGACGATATCCAAACTGCCTCAGGCCGCTAATCAGGCCATATAGCCAGGAAAACGGCAGCAGCAGTAAATACAATTTGGACTCACCGGACCAAATACGCTCAATCATTGGCTAAATTGCATCCGATGCAGTTGGGCATAAACGCCACTGTTCTTAATCAGCGTTTCATGGTTGCCGCGTTCAACAATACGACCATCTTCAATAACCAAAATTTCATCGGCCTTTTCAATGGTAGACAGACGGTGGGCTATCACCAGAGATGTCCTGTTTTTCTGTAATTCATCCAACGCAGCCTGAATGGCGCGTTCAGACTCGGTATCCAGCGCTGACGTTGCCTCATCAAGGATCAAAATTGGGCTATCTCTTAACAACGCCCGGGCAATAGCAATGCGCTGGCGTTGACCGCCAGATAACAGCACTCCGTTTTCACCAATCACTGTATCAAGACCGTTGTCCATCTTCTTGATAAAGTCCATGGCATAGGCCATGGTTGCCGCCTTCTCTATGTCTTCACGAGAATATTCAGTAGTACGGGCATAGGCGATATTATTAGCAATAGTGTCATTAAACAGATGGACACTTTGAGAAACCACAGCCACCTGAGCGCGTAATGATGCCAGGGTATACTCACGAATTTCATGACCATCAATCAGAATTTCACCTTCCTGAATGTCATAAAAACGCGTCAATAAATTAGCTATCGTTGATTTACCAGAGCCGGAACGACCAACCAATGCCACCGTTTTGCCTGCCGGAATCGTCAGGCTGATATTTCTTAAGGCGGGTTCATCTTTCGTTGGATAGGTAAATGTCACATTACGAAGTTCAACATTCCCCTGTACCCGCTCAACGTTCAGGGTACCGGTATCCTGTTCGGTTTCCATATCCAGAATGGCAAACAGCGTCTGGCAGGCAGCCATACCGCGCTGGAACTGGGCATTAACGTTAGTTAATGATTTAAGTGGCTTCATTAACGCCACCATAGAAGAGAACACCACGGTGATGGTACCGGCAGTCAGGGTATCCATAATGCTTGGAAAGCTGGCGGCAAACAGCACCATCGCCAACGCTGTTGAGGCGATCAACTGAACGATGGGGTCAGAGATAGCAGATGCAGCAACCATCTTCATACCTTGCTGGCGCATTCTGTTACTGACTTTATTAAAACGATCCGTTTCTACATCCTGGCCGCCAAACAGTAATACTTCTTTATGCCCTTTCAGCATCTGTTCTGCGCTGGCGGTAACTTGCCCCATGGTGTTCTGCATATTTTTACTGATGCTGCGAAAACGCTTGGAAACAAAACGGATAACAAAAGAGACAACCGGTGCCAGAATCACCAAAATGAGAGATAGCTGCCAGCTGTTATAGAACATGATGCCAAACAGGGCCAGAATATATGCCCCTTCCCGAACAACGGTGATTAATGCTCCTGATGAAGAGGAAGCCACCTGCTCTGAATCGTAAGTAATACGGGACAACAGCGTTCCCGTTGACTGCTGATCAAAGAAAGAAACGGGCATATTCATCATATGGCCAAACAGCCGACGACGAACCGTCATTACCACCTTGCCAGAAACCCAGGATAAGCAATAGGTTGATACATAGCTGGTAATGCCACGCATGACCATCAGCCCAAGCACCACTAATGGCATCCAGACTAATACACTGCTTCCGGTCTTACCAAAACCATCATCCAGCAATGGCTTTAATAGTGAAAGCATCATGGCATCAGTACCGGCATTCAAAATCAGTGCCACGGCAGAGACAATCAGTCCGAGCTTAAATGGTTTAATCAATGGCCACAAACGGCCAAATGTTTGCCACGTAGTTAGGTCTTTATCATTCAACATTAGTTACCAACATTATGCGAAATAGCGCGTTATTCTACTCATTATGAAGCAAAGAACCAAACCACTGGTGATACCAACGGGGCGTAAAATGCTCTCCGAGGGTCAATATTTTATATTTATCTTTATAAAACAATACACTAGCCTGACCAGATTTTGCCGTGGAAATCCATTTTATTTCCGTGTTTTTATAACGTTGTTCCACGCTTTTGGCCGGAAGATGCTAGGGATTATAACGTGATACCGAGGTTAATGTAGCCTGCGGATTAACCGCCTGAATAAACGCCAGTGTGGATGAACTTTTACTGCCATGATGGGGAGTTTGTAAAATATCACTGTTTAACTTATTGCCATAGTGTCTCACCAGACTCAGTTCCTGACTGCTTTCCAGATCACCGGTTAACAATACGCTGTATTTACCATCACTGATATGTAATACACAAGAGTTGGCATTATAAGCCCGCGTCGCTAAAACAGGAGGCCAAAGCACATTAAAGGTTAAATGATCCCATTGCCAGCTATCACCCTGCCGACAGCCTTTTTCTGATGAGACCACCGGCGCACGCAACCAGGCTTCAGGATAGGCTTTCTGTAATACCTCCAGGCCGCCAATATGGTCCAAATCCTGATGGCTGATAATAATGCCTAACAGCGATAAACGATGCCAGTTCAGAAATGGCAAAATCTCCTTTTCTGCCATAGAGCTACCATTCCAGCGATTACCGGTATCATAAATAATAGCCCGATCGCCCTGTCGAATAACCACAGCTAAACCATGCCCAACATCCAACATATCAATACGCCATTTCTCATCGGGCTTTTGCCAGAATGGCACCAGAAGAAGAATAAAAGTTATCCATGGCGTAAAAATTCCACAGCGCCATAATGAGAGGCGCCAGCAAATTATCAGCAGCCAACCTAATCCGCTAAGTAACAGCATGGTACTGGCAGATATCACCCATCCCTGTTGCAACCGTTCCAGAATGAACAACACCCCTGTTAATGAGTAATCCGCAATCCACCAAAACAACATCGCAAACGGTGGTAACCAGCAAAATAGAAGTCCCAATATGATTGCAGGAACGGTCACAAATGAAACCACAGGCACAGCAACAAGATTAGCGGGTAATGATGCCCAACTGACACCATGAAACATAAACAGTTGTACGGGTATCAATAAAACCATCATGGCTAGCTGTAGATTTAACCAACGCGCCAATGCCCGATAGCGAAAGGTGATCCAGTTAGGTAATGGAACCCATTGAAACCAGAAAATCAGCCCGGCAACCGCCAGACAAGATAACCATAGGCTGTCAGAAAGAATCATCAGCGGGTCGAATATTAATAACAGCGTGATGATGCGCAGCCAAACCTGCCACGGCGTCCAGTTAATTCCCTTGCCACGCAGCAACATCCAGAATGAGAGTGCTAAAAAGGCTCTTAATGCAGGAGGATTTGCTCCCGATAGCCAGACATAAAGCGCGGCGGTAATCCACCCAATCAGCACAGGAAACCAAAGGCCTATATAGCGATGGCGGAAAAAGTACTGCACACCTCTGGCTGAAAGCCACCCCATCAAAGCAGCTAAAGAAATATGCAGACCTGATATAGCCATTAAGTGAGCGGTCCCTGTTTGCAAAAACAAGGCTCTTCGCTCTGTATGCATCCCTCCACGTTCACCAAACGCAAGGGCAAAAATGATATCTCCGGTGGCTAAAGGCGTTATTGCCTGTTGCACCTGATTCATTAATCTTTGTCGGATATCTATCGATTCATCGATGACTTTGGCTGATTTGACCTGCCCAACCAACGGTTGATGAATAGCTATTGCCCTGCGTTGCTGGTCATATCCACCCTGATTTAAACGGCTGTGGGCCACTCTGAATAGCAAATTTAGTTGCCACTGCTGTCCTGCCGCCATCTGCCCTGAAATACCCCGATCGGCTACCGAAAAGTGAAGGGTTAAAATGAAATATTCTGTCCATAATAATGGCTGACCATCAATCTTTTTCACCTGCAATAATACGGTTTTCAGCCCTTTTACGTCAGTACTGGCGTTAACCACCCGCCCCTGAACCTGAGCGGTACGACCTGCATAATTATCAATTTGATGATAAATCCCCTGAGCGTACAGCGTACTCCATAAAAAACTGAGTAATATAATAGACAACAGCTTTAACTTTATTCCGTGAAATCCGGCACACAACAAAGCAATCGCCGCAACCCACCACCAAATCATGGGAGAAGGAAGTTGTGGAAGAAATAGCAAAGGTAGAATTCCGCTAATCACCGCACATGAAATGAGATCGATTGAGAGTGCTGAACGCAAAATAGAGATCCTTGAATAACACCGGATACGGCTTTGTTATTCTGTTTTATAAATGGATATCTATTACACAGCCAATGGAGAGGAACAAAACATCGAACCGGAAGGCAATATTTTCTCTATCTTGCCAGCGGTTACATGGATATTACGAGGCAGGTCGAATTTTTCCGCTGGTTTAAACCTGTCAGCCAATAAAAAATCCGGAGCAGATTAACTGGTCCGGATTTTACAATTAAGTCAAACAGACAACGATTTACGGATTATTAACCGTAAATATTCGCACGATCGCGTAACTCTTTACCTGGTTTGAAGTGTGGAACATATTTGCTTTCCAGCTCCACTTTCTCACCCGTTTTTGGGTTACGTCCAACACGCGGGGCACGGTAGTGAAGAGAAAAACTGCCAAACCCACGGATCTCAATGCGTTCACCACCGGCTAAAGTTACTGCCATATGTTCAAGCATTTCTTTTACTGCATCTTCAACGGATTTCGTTGGTAAATGAGTGTGTCTACTAGCGAGTCTTTCTATAAGTTCAGACTTGGTCATCGTTCCTCCAAGCTTATCAGCTCAACTACCGAAGGGGCAGCATTGCTGCCCCTCGCCATTATTCGCCTTTAGCTGCTTTAAATGCTTCAGCCATAGCGTTAGAGAATCCACCTTCTTCTTGCTTAGCACTGTTAGTGTTATTAACAGTAGCAACGGCTTCTTTCTCATCAGCTTCATCTTTAGCACGCACAGACAGGCTGATTACACGGTTTTTACGATCAACACCGGTGTATTTAGCTTCTACTTCATCACCAACGCTCAGAACCGTCGTTGCATCTTCAACACGATCACGGCTTGCATCAGAAGCACGCAGGTAACCTTCAACGCCACCCGCTAATTCAACTGTAGCACCTTTTGCGTCAACTGCTGTTACTTTCCCTTTAACAATAGCACCTTTCTTATTGTTAGCCAGGTAGTTGTTAAATGGATCTTCAGCTAATTGCTTAACGCCTAAGGAGATACGCTCACGCTCTGCATCAACTTGCAGAACTACAGCGGCGATTTCGTCACCTTTCTTATAGTCACGAACCGCTTCTTCTCCGGCAACGTTCCAGGAGATGTCAGACAGGTGAACCAGACCATCAATACCGCCGTCTAAGCCGATGAAGATACCGAAGTCAGTGATTGACTTGATCTTACCTTCAACACGCTCACCCTTATTATGGGTTTCTGCGAATTGCTGCCATGGGTTAATTTTGCACTGCTTCAGACCCAGGGAGATACGACGACGTTCTTCGTCGATATCCAGAACCATAACTTCAACCACATCGCCCACGTTAACAACTTTAGATGGGTGAATGTTTTTGTTGGTCCAATCCATTTCTGAAACGTGTACCAGACCTTCAACGCCCTCTTCGATTTCAACGAAGCAGCCATAATCAGTCAGGTTGGTTACACGGCCAGTCAGCTTAGTACCTTCAGGGTAACGCTTAGCGATAGCTACCCACGGATCTTCGCCTAACTGCTTCAGCCCCAGTGAAACACGGGTACGATCGCGGTCGAACTTAAGAACTTTAACCAGGATTTCATCACCAACATTAACGATTTCGCTAGGATGCTTAACGCGTTTCCATGCCATATCAGTAATGTGTAACAGGCCGTCAACGCCGCCCAGATCAACGAATGCACCGTAGTCAGTAAGGTTCTTAACGATACCTTTAACTTCCATGCCTTCTTGCAGGTTTTCCAGCAGTTGATCGCGCTCTGCACTGTTTTCTGATTCGATTACAGCACGGCGAGAAACAACAACGTTGTTACGTTTTTGGTCAAGTTTGATAACCTTGAACTCAAGCTCTTTGCCCTCTAAATGCAGCGTGTCACGAACAGGACGAACGTCTACCAGTGAACCTGGTAAGAACGCACGAATGCCGTTAAGCTCAACGGTAAATCCACCTTTGACCTTGCCATTGATAATACCAATAACAGTTGCAGCTTCTTCAGAAGCTTTTTCCAGCGTGATCCAAGCTTCATGACGCTTAGCTTTCTCACGAGACAGCAGGGTTTCACCGAAACCATCTTCGATAGCATCCAGCGCTACGTCTACTTCGTCACCAACCTGGATTTCCAGTTCGCCCTGAGCGTTTTTAAACTGTTCTACTGGGATTGCAGACTCTGATTTCAGACCCGCATCAACCAGAACAACGTCTTTATCAATAGCAACAACAACGCCACGTACAATGGAACCCGGACGGGTTTCAATTTCATTCAGGGATTCTTCAAAGAGTTGAGCAAAAGATTCAGTCATGTTATTAATCTTCAGGATTCTTAAATTTAACGTCCATCTGACATCCGGCCCGATGGGGTTGTTATACATACCCTGCTTACGTCCATGCAACAGAGTTATTCACAAAAAGTCCACTGCCTAAAAAATAAGCACCGGACATGAATTATTTTAGCACACTTTGCACATAAGCTAATGCGTGATCGATCACTTCATCAACACTCATATGAGTGGAATCCATCATCAATGCGTCGGCCGCCGGGACAAGGGGTGCAACTGCCCGATTACGATCCCGGTAATCCCGTTCCTGTATCTCAGACAAAAGACGTTCGAATTTAACACACTGCCCCTTTTCCTGCAACTGTAGCATGCGCCTTCTGGCTCTCTCTTCCGCGCTGGCGTCGAGAAAAATTTTCACCGGTGCATCAGGGAAAACAATGGTTCCCATATCGCGGCCATCGGCAATCAGCCCCGGCGCCTCTCGAAATGCCCGCTGGCGGCGTAACAGTGCTTCTCTGACTCGTGGAAATGCCGCCACTTGAGAAGCCGCATTTCCGACTGTCTCATTGCGAATTTCATTAGTTACCGTTTCACCTTCAAGAATCACCTGCAACTGATTCTGTTGAGAAATGAAACGAACATCCAGATGAATAGCCAGAGGAACCAGCGCCTCTTCTGAGGCCAGATCCACTTCATGATGCAGTGCTGCTAATGCCAAAACGCGATAAATAGCACCCGAATCCAGTAAATGCCAACCCAGTTTTTCAGCCAAAGCCTGACAGAGTGTTCCTTTTCCCACTCCGCTTGGGCCGTCAACGGTTATTACCGGCACAACTGCTGTCATATCGAGCTCCTCTAAACCAGAAAATCATAATGTGCTTCCATGAAGCATATCCCGTGATTATACGCATCATCGCCATCAACTGACAGAATATGTATTAACCTGAATCGTATGCAAAAAGAACAACACTTTAGATTTCAATAAGAAAATGACTTAAAAAGATGGGGAAAAGTCGATTTATTAGCAGAATACCAGGGAGGTCTTCTGCCTGAATCAGACAGATAGGGAAGAAGTGATACAGGCGGTTAAACCCGTATCACTTAAAACAGCAAAATTATGCCAACTGGCTTAAACGCGCAAACTGCTTAAAATAATCCGGAAACGTTTTGGCCGTACATTTTGGATCCAGAATAGTCACCGGCGTATCGGACAACGCCACCAGTGAAAAACACATCGCCATACGGTGATCGTTATAAGTTTCAATTTCCGCATGCTTTAGCTGTGCAGGCGGAACGACTCGAATGTAATCCTCCCCCTCTTCAACTTCGGCGCCGACTTTTCTCAACTCAGTTGCCATTGCGCTCAGGCGGTCGGTCTCTTTCACACGCCAGTTATAGATATTACGAATGCGGGTCTCCCCTTTAGCAAACAGTGCCGTGGTGGCAATAGTCATCGCCGCATCGGGAATATGATTCATATCCATATCAATACCGTTCAACACACCGTGCTGACATTCAATAAAATCATCACCCCAGATGACATTAGCCCCCATAGCTTCCAACACATCAGCAAAGCGAATATCACCCTGAACACTGTTTTTACCAATGCCCGTAACGCGTACACTACCACCTCTAATTGCTGCTGCTGCAAGGAAGTAGGATGCTGAAGAGGCATCACCTTCAACCAGATATTGTTCCACTGCACGATACTGTTGCTGCCCTTTAATGTGGAAAACCTGATAGTTGTCATGGCTCACGTCAACACCAAAATCGCGCATCATATGCAGCGTAATCTCAATATAAGGCTTTGAAACTAAATCACCTTTAATCGTAATATGGGTGTCCTGTGCCGCCAGCGGTGCCGCCATCAGTAAGGCTGTCAGAAATTGGCTGGATACTGAACCATCGACAGAGATATTCCCCCCCTGAAATCCACCACGCAGGCGTAGCGGCGGGTAATTTTGCTGCTCAAGATAATCAATCTGCGCACCGCCCTGGCGTAGTGAATCCACCAGATGGCCAATCGGACGTTCTTTCATTCGAGGCTCACCGGTTAAAATATTATCGCCCAGCCCCAGACTTAATGCCGCAGCCAGTGGACGCATTGCCGTACCGGCATTACCCAAAAATATCTCCAGCGGACTATGGGTCTTTAGGGAGCCAGCCACACCCTCGATATCACAAATGGTATGGCAATCAGATAACTGATAATGAACACC
The DNA here is from genome assembly GCF_021010575.1 of Limnobaculum eriocheiris. Classification (GTDB taxonomy): domain Bacteria; phylum Pseudomonadota; class Gammaproteobacteria; order Enterobacterales; family Enterobacteriaceae; genus Limnobaculum; species Limnobaculum eriocheiris. Next base: position 22,723 of record NZ_JAJNAG010000030.1, read on the forward strand.
CAGCGCTTTTAATGCGTTAAGCATATGGCGAACGTCATCACTGTCTAACAGGTTAGTCAGTCGGGTTTTTCCCTGTGCCATTGCAGCTAAGAGTAATGCCCGATTAGAAACACTTTTTGAACCGGGTAAATTAATGGTTCCATTAAATTTCGCAATGGGTTGTAGGGTTAACGATTCCAGCATGGGTAAATGTTCTCTTGTTATCTGTTTTAAATATTCAAATCGGTAGAAATTAATTTACAGCTATCGTCAGTCTTTCAGCGAAAGTTCCGCTGCACGAACCGCATGTATCTCTGCGGTGTCATATAAAGGTACGGAGGCATCTTTAGCGCCAACCAATAGGCCAATTTCGGTGCAACCCAGAATAATTCCCTGAGCGCCCTTATCCGCCAGCTGCTGCATAATTCGGCTAAACTGTTGACGAGATTCAGCGTCAATCTTGCCCAGGCAAAGCTCCTGATAAATAACGCGATGCACAATTTTACGATCTGCTTCATCAGGTACGATGACCTCAATACCATGCTGGTTACTGAGTCGTCCCTTATAAAAATCTTGTTCCATAGTAAAACGAGTGCCCAACAGGCCCACTTTATTAATACCATCTTGCAGAATAACCTCTGCTGTGGCATCCGCAATATGACAAACAGGAACCGCAACCGCCTTCTCTACTGTCTCATACACTTTGTGCATAGTATTGGTACAGATAACCAGAAAATCAGCTCCCGCACCTTCAAGCTTACGCGCCGCCTGGGCCAGATGTTCACCCGCGGCAGCCCAATCGCCCTGATGCTGCAACTGCTCGATCTCCTGAAAATCAACGCTTAACAGTACAATTTTAGCCGAATGCAGACCGCCAAGGTGGTGGCGAATAGTTTCGTTTATATGACGATAATAAGGAATGGTCGATTCCCAACTCATACCGCCGATAAGCCCTATCGTTTTCATTGGGTTAGCTCTCAATTATTACAAATCTTTGTCAGATGATCGTATGGTTACACAATAATCCACCATCGGCAGACGACATTGATAGTCTGCCGATGATCTATAACGATTTGAATTTATACCATCATAAACAAATGATAATTAACCGTGGCGACGCTCAAAATCCGCCATAAACTGAGTTAATGCCTGAACACCGGCCAGCGGCATGGCATTATAGATGGATGCACGCATTCCCCCCAGAACCCGATGCCCTTTCAGTGCGTGTAAACCTGCAATCTGAGCCTCTTCCAGGAATACTTTATCTAACGCGCCATCCGCCAGTTGGAATGGAACGTTCATCCAGGAACGGTTGGGGATAGCGACACCATTACGATAGAAATCACTGTTATCAATAAAGCTATACAGGTGTGACGCTTTCTCTTCGTTACGGCGAGCCATCTCCGTCAATCCACCCTGAGCTTTTAACCACTTAAATACCAACCCTGACAGGTACCAGGCAAAGGTTGGTGGTGTGTTGAACATCGAGTCATACTCATTTAATACGGTAAAATCAAGAATAGACGGAGTCTCTTTACGGGCTTTTCCCAGCAGATCTTCACGTATGATGATCACCGTAATACCTGCCGGTCCAATATTCTTTTGTGCCCCGGCATAAATCACACCATAACGGCTAACGTCAATTGGGCGGGATAAGATAGTTGAGGAGAGATCCGCTACAACCACTCTATCACCAAAATCTGGTTGCTCATCAATAGCAATGCCATCAATCGTCTCATTTGGGCAAAAATGAACATAGGCAGATTTATCACTCAGCGCCCAATCCTTCATGGGTTTAATGGCTGACAGGCCATCGATTTGAGTCTTTGCATCAAACACGTTTGGCGTACAGTATTTTTCCGCTTCCTGAACGGCACTGTGGGCCCAATAGCCACCATCAATGTAATCAGCCTGAGTGGCATTTCCTAATAAATTTAAGGGAATAGCCGCAAATTGTGCTCGTGCTCCACCATGACTAAACAGCACTTTATAATTATCAGGAATTTTCATCAGATCGCGCAAATCACGCTCCGCCGTTTCGGCTACCTGAATAAACTCTTTGCTGCGGTGGCTAATTTCCATGACTGATGTGCCGAGCCCCTGCCAATCACAAAGTTCTTGCTGTGCCTGACGTAACACTTCAACCGGTAACATTGCCGGCCCTGCACTAAAATTAAATACCTGTGCCATTTACTTCACCGCCCTGATAGAGATTAAGGATTAGTTTTTTAGAAATAGGATTATCGGTTTTATCATTCACTTAGTTTTGCTGCAATGCTTTATGCATCAGTTCTGATTAATTTTTCAGACTGAACGTGATAAGCCCTGTTATCAACAGCAGAAAAGTATGTTGTATATAGCAAGAAAAGCGAATGAATTAACCAAAAGCCGCGGTTGGTTGACGATATTCATCGACATTAGCGGTGAAACAACAAATATTTCGGTCATCTGCAGAAAGAAAAAAGAGCGGATACCTTTTATCCATCAGATATCCGCTATCACTAAGTGCTAAGTATTAAAACTTATCTATTAATACTCATTAAACATTTTCTGAATTTCAGCCGGGTCTTGTGTTTTGGTTAATGCCAACTGCAACAGTACCCGCGCTTTTTGCGGATTCAGCGTACCGGATGCAACAAAACCATACTTAACATCATCAATTTCTGCATCCTGAGTGGTAGAGCCGGTCGGTACTCGTGAAGAACGAACCACTACCGCCCCCTGCTCTCTGGCATTAACCAGCGCATCAAAAACTGTCTTATATAGGTTACCGTTACCCACACCTGCGGTAACAATACCTTTAGTCCCATCGGCCAGTAGTGCTTTAACCGGTGCGGCCGACGCATTAGCATAACCATATATAATGTCGACTTTTGGCAGCTCAGTCAGTTTACTTACGTCAAACGGAGCCTTTGGCGCATGAGCACGCGTTGGCATCCGCTGATAATCGACCTTGCCATTATGAATATATCCCAGTGGGCCATAGTTAACCGCCTGGAAAGTCTGAACGCCCGTAGTACTGGTTTTAGTGACATCCCGACCGCCAAGAACCACATCATTCATCGCAACCAGCACCCCACGGCCCGCAGAGTTTTTATCTGAAGCAACTACCACGGCATTATAAAGATTGAATGGACCATCGGCACTCATTGCCGTAGCCGGCCGCATTGCACCAACCATCACCACCGGTTTATTACATTTTACTGTCAGGTTAAGGAAGTAAGAGGTTTCCTCCATCGTATCGGTACCGTGAGTAATCACAAAACCATCACTACTGTCACAACGTTCATTGATAGTCTTAGCCAGCTTAAGCCAGACTTCATCACTCATATCCTGTGAACCAATATTAACAATCTGTTCGCCTTTAATATCAGCAATCTCTTTTAACTGTGGAACCGCATCAACCAAACGCTCCACGCCAAACTGCCCGGAAACATAATTGGATTGTGTTTCTGAAACACCTCCGCCAGCAATGGTTCCTCCCGTTGCCAGAACGGTGATGGAGGGTAATTTTGCTAACGCAGGTACGGTGAGACAACAAAACAAAGCACCAAGAGCAGTCTTGTTAAACACTGACATACTAAATCTCCTATCTTCATTATTCTTAAAGTAAAAATCAGGATGAGTTATTAATACGTTTTAAATAGCCAATAATTGAGGTAGCAGCAACAATCGCAATATGTCTGAAATTAATCACTTGCGTAAAAAATTATAACCTTGCGTAATTAAATTTTGACGCCCGAAAAGCAATTAGCATTCTGAAACTCACTGTATTATCAGGGTATTTGATTTTTTTTCTGTGACACTCCCCCGAGAACCAACATTTCCTGAATTCAGGAAACTCATTAATTATTGCATCACACACTATGGAGCTATGGTCAAAAAAACCGTATGATGCCGGACGGTTAAACTGACAAAACAGAAATGGATAACTTCATTAAAATCAAGAGCCTGAATATCAATGCAAACAATCACTCCCACGACTACACAAACATTTATCCCCGGTAAAGATGCAGCACTGGAAGACTCCATCTCTCGTTTTCAGCAAAAGCTGACCCAATTGGGATTTAATATAGAAGAAGCATCCTGGCTTAACCCGGTTCCAAATGTTTGGTCGGTACATATACGTGATAAGGATTGTCCACTCTGCTTTACCAACGGAAAAGGCGCGACCCGGAAAGCCGCTTTGGCTTCTGCGTTGGGTGAATACTTTGAACGCTTATCCACTAACTACTTTTTTGCCGATTTTTATTTAGGCAAAACCATTGCTGAAGGTGATTTTGTTCACTATCCCAATGAAAAATGGTTTCCCATTTCGCAGGACAACAGCTTACCCAAAGGCATTTTAGATCCACATCTGCATGCTTTCTACGATCCTGACCAAAGCCTGACGGCTACCGAGTTGGTTGATTTGCAGTCAGGGAATGTTGAACGAGGCATTTGTACGCTTCCTTTTGTTCGCCAATCGGATCTGGAAACGGTTTACATTCCGATGAATATTATCGGCAACCTTTATGTTTCTAACGGTATGTCTGCCGGTAATAACCGTAATGAAGCCCGCGTGCAGGCACTGTCGGAAATTTTTGAGCGTTTTGTAAAAAACCGCATTATTGCTGAAGCTATTAGCCTGCCAGAAATTCCACAGGCGATGATTAATCTTTACCCACCGGTAAAAGAAGCAATAGCAACTCTTGAAGCTGAAGGTTTCCCAATATTCGCTTATGACGCCTCTTTGGGTGGTCAATACCCTGTCATCTGCGTTGTACTGTTTAATCCAACCAATGGAACCTGTTTTGCTTCATTTGGTGCCCACCCGGACTTTGGTGTTGCTCTGGAACGTACCGTGACAGAACTGCTACAGGGCCGCAGCCTGAAAGATCTGGACGTATTCAATGCACCCACCTTTGATAATGAAGAAGTGGGTGAATACGCCAATCTGGAAACCCACTTTATTGATTCCAGCGGTTTAATTTCCTGGGATCTGTTTAAACAGCAGGCCGACTATGAATTTGTTGGTTGGGACTTCAGTGGCACCTCTGAAGAAGAGTTTGCCACCATGATGGCTATCTTTAATCAAGAAGAAGTGGAAGTCTATATCGCTGATTACACCCATTTAGGCGTTGATGCCTGCCGGATTCTGGCACCGGGTATGTCCGATATCTATCCTGCTGAAGATCTGGTGTTAGCCAATAACAATATGGGGCAGCACCTAAGAGATACTATTTTAAGTCTGCCTTCCAGCCAGTGGCAGCCAGAAGAGTATCTGGCCCTGATTGAACAATTGGATCAGGAAGGTCTGGATGACTTTGTGCGCGTGCGTGAACTACTTGGGATGGCGACCGGCTCGAATAATGTCTGGAGTAGCTTGCGTATCGGCGAACTTAAATCGATGCTGGCACTTGCTGGTGGTGATTTGGATCAGGCCCTAAGCTGGGTGGAATGGACTCAGGAATTCAACGCATCATTATTTAGCCAAGAACGCCGTAACTACTACCGCTGCCTGCAAACCCTGTTATTAATGCAAGTGGATGCGGAGGAACGGGATCCGGCACAATACAATCAGGCATTTAGCCGTATGTATGGTGAAGATACCGTAGCAACGGTCTGGAGCAATATTCGTGGAAAACAACGCTTTTATGGAATTTTTGATGTAGATCAAAATTTAACTCAACTGCCTACACACGGCTCTTTGCTGGAAGCATATAACAAATTACAGGCGGCTAAACGGCTGTCTTAATTAAATGACCAAATAACAAGACTTTTTATAAAAAATAGAGAGTCTTGTTAGCATCTTTTTTAGAAGTAAAATAATAAGAATTAATGTTAAATAAAAGTAAAAATATATAATTAATAAGTTTTAATTAAATACATTATTTATAATTTATTAACAGAGTCTGATATCGTTTCAGTGATTACTTAAAATTATTTTGCAAACATTAAAAAAGTTTTTATTTAAATTAATCAATAAGATACTGATAAAAAATACGTTTTCACGTCCTTTTTTACATTTATTCATTTTACTCATCATGATCAGTATCAAATTTTGCAGTATACTGCTTTGTTAGTATCACCAAGCAATTTAGTCTTCAGTCTTTATTTAGGCGCAGAGATATTATTAAGTGAAAACAGATAATCCTATCGCAGCATTATCACCCGCCGCCATGGCTCAGGTTGCCGAGAATGCGGGAATATATAAAGCTACAAAACATCCGGCTATTACATTCTGCTCAGCAATATTAGCTGGCGCATTTATTTCCATCGCATTTGTCTTCTATATTACTGCTACCACCGGAACAGCCAATGTTCCTTTTGGCATGGCTAAATTTTTAGGCGGCGTCTGTTTCTCTTTAGGTTTAATGTTAGTTGTCGCCTGCGGCACTGACCTTTTCACCTCAACAGTATTGACCTGTATTGCAAAAGCAACCAATCATATTACCTGGGGTCAAATGTTCCGTAACTGGATCAATGTTTATTTAGGCAATCTGGTCGGTGCGTTGTTCTTTGTTGCTATTATATTTATGGCAGGCCAAATCACTGCCGCTAACGGGCTTTGGGGGTTAAATGTGCTCCAAACGGCTAACCATAAACTACATCATACCTTTGTAGAAGCGGTTGCTCTTGGTACACTGGCTAACCTGATGGTTTGTTTAGCGGTATGGATGAGTTACGCCGGACGCAGTTTAACCGACAAAATGCTGGTAATGATCCTTCCGGTAGCGATGTTTGTTGCCAGCGGTTTTGAGCACAGCATCGCAAACATGTTTATGATTCCAATGGGGATCGTAATTAAGAATTTTGCATCTCCTGAGTTCTGGCACATGATTAACGCCACTCCGGAGCAATTTCCAAGCCTGACTGTTAGTAACTTTGTTATAGACAACTTAATCCCCGTGACAATCGGTAATATCATCGGTGGATTAATGGTAGGTTTGCCTTTTTGGGCAATGTATTTACGTGGTGGGAAGCACTAGTTCGACGCTTCCTTCAATAAAAGGTTAATCCAATTTCCTTAGAATACGAAAGGTAGGTAAAAAATGACCGAGCTTAACCAAAAGTTTGTCAAAGCGTGGGAAGGATTTAAAGAAGGCGACTGGAAACATAACGTTGACGTTCGTGACTTTATCCAAAAAAACTACACCCCATATGAAGGTGATGAATCTTTCCTGGCTGGCGCAACTGATGCGACTGACAAGCTATGGGACAAAGTGATGGAAGGCATCAAAATCGAGAACCGCACTCATGCGCCGGTCGATTTTGACACTGATATCGCTTCAACCATTACCTCTCATGATGCGGGTTATATCAGCAAAGAATTAGAAACTATCGTTGGTTTACAAACCGACGCTCCATTAAAGCGCGCCATCATCCCATTTGGCGGCATTAAAATGGTTGAAGGTTCTTGTCAGGTTTATGGTCGTGAGCTCGATCCAAGCCTGAAAAAAATCTTCACCGAATATCGTAAAACTCACAACCAGGGCGTTTTCGATGTTTATACCAAAGACATCCTGAACTGCCGTAAATCCGGTGTGTTAACCGGTTTACCTGATGCTTATGGCCGTGGCCGTATCATCGGTGACTACCGTCGCGTAGCGGTCTATGGTATCGACTTCCTGATGGCTGACAAATACGCTCAATTCCAGTCTCTGCAAGAGAAAATGGAAAACGGTGAAGATTTAGAAATGACTATCCAACTGCGCGAAGAGATTGCTGAACAGCATCGTGCACTGGGTCAAATGAAAGAAATGGCAGCGAAATACGGTTTTGATATTTCTGCTCCGGCAACTAACGCTCGTGAAGCCGTTCAGTGGACTTACTTCGCCTATCTGGCAGCAGTAAAATCTCAAAACGGTGCTGCAATGTCCTTCGGTCGTGTATCAACGTTCCTTGACGTTTATATCGAACGTGACATGAAAAAAGGTCTAATCACTGAAACTGAAGCTCAAGAGCTGATCGACCATTTAGTTATGAAGCTGCGTATGGTTCGTTTCCTGCGTACTCCTGAATATGATGAGTTGTTCTCTGGTGACCCAATTTGGGCAACAGAATCTCTGGCTGGTATGGGTGTTGATGGCCGTACTCTGGTGTCTAAAACCAGTTTCCGTTTCCTGAACACGCTGTACACCATGGGCCCTTCTCCGGAACCAAACATGACCATCCTGTGGTCAGAGAAGTTACCAATCGCATTTAAAAAGTATGCGGCTAAAGTGTCTATCGATACCTCATCTGTGCAGTATGAGAACGATGACCTGATGCGTCCTGACTTTAACAACGATGACTATGCTATCGCTTGCTGCGTAAGCCCAATGATCGTTGGTAAACAAATGCAGTTCTTCGGTGCTCGTGCAAACCTGGCTAAAACCATGCTGTATGCTATTAACGGCGGTATGGATGAAAAAATGAAGATCCAGGTTGGTCCAAAAGAGTCACCAATGACCGATGCAGTACTGGATTACGATAAAGTAATGAACCGTTTAGATCACTTCATGGACTGGTTGGCAAAACAGTATGTGACCTCTCTGAACATCATTCACTATATGCATGATAAATACAGCTATGAAGCAGCCCTGATGGCTCTGCACGATCGTGACGTGGTTCGCACCATGGCATGTGGTATCGCGGGTCTGTCCGTTGCCGCTGACTCCCTGTCTGCTATCAAGTACGCAAAAGTTAAACCAATCCGTGATGAAGACGGTCTGGCAGTAGATTTTGAGATTGAAGGTGAATATCCACAGTTCGGTAACAACGACTCTCGTGTTGATGATATCGCTTGTGACCTGGTAGAACGTTTCATGAAGAAAATTCAGAAACTGCGTACCTATCGCCACGCAATCCCAACCCAGTCTGTTCTGACCATCACCTCTAACGTGGTATATGGTAAGAAAACCGGTAACACCCCAGATGGCCGTCGCGCTGGCGCACCATTCGGACCGGGTGCTAACCCAATGCACGGTCGTGACCAGAAAGGTGCTGTTGCCTCTCTGACTTCTGTTGCTAAACTGCCGTTTGCTTATGCAAAAGATGGTATTTCTTATACCTTCTCTATCGTTCCAAATGCGCTGGGTAAAGATGATGATGTTCGTAAAGCTAACCTTGCAGGCCTGATGGATGGTTACTTCCACCACGAAGCCAGCATCGAAGGTGGTCAACACCTTAACGTTAACGTTATGAACCGTGAAATGCTGTTAGATGCGATGGAACACCCTGAGAAATATCCTCAGTTAACCATTCGTGTATCTGGTTATGCAGTGCGTTTTAACTCACTGACTAAAGAACAGCAACAAGACGTTATTACCCGGACGTTTACTCAAACTATGTAATTTGCATTAGTTTGAAAATGCTCTGAAAATGAAGCCCTGCAATATTTTGCAGGGCTTTTTTCATTAACAATAAAAATACCGGCTTTAAAAGAAATCTTAACCAGAATGTCATAGAATAGAGGTTCAGCCAAAGCTACATACTAATTTGGTAGACTGAAAATCACTATTAGCAGATAGTCTGGTCAAAAACCTATTTAATGACAGAGACTGACTATCTCAGAAGCAAACACGTTGGGCCCTTTTGAGGGTCAATTTTGGAGTACATCGTAATGTCAGCAGTAAATGGTCGCATTCACTCATTTGAATCCTGCGGAACCGTGGACGGTCCGGGTATTCGTTTTATCGTCTTTTTTCAGGGTTGTCTGATGCGTTGTCTTTACTGTCACAACCGCGATACCTGGGATACCCATGGTGGTAAAGAAGTGACCGTTGACTCGCTGATGAAAGAGATTGTTACCTATCGCCACTTTATGAACGCTTCCGGTGGTGGTGTTACCGCATCGGGTGGTGAAGCCATTCTACAGGCTGAATTCGTTCGTGACTGGTTCAGAGCCTGTAAAAAGGAAGGGATCCACACTTGCCTGGATACTAATGGCTTTGTCCGCCGCTATGATGCAGTGATTGATGAGCTGTTGGATGTAACCGATCTGGTGATGCTGGATTTAAAACAGCTGGATGACAGCGTTCATCAAAATCTGGTGGGTGTCTCCAATCATCGCACCCTTGAATTTGCCCGTCATTTGGCCAAACGCAATCAGAAAACCTGGATCCGTTATGTGGTGGTTCCCGGCTGGTCTGATGATGAGAAATCTGCCCGGATGCTGGGTGAGTTTACGCAAAACATGACCAATATCGAAAAAATAGAGCTGCTCCCTTACCATGAGTTGGGTAAACACAAGTGGGTTGCCATGGGCGAAGAGTATGGTCTTGATGGGGTAAAACCACCGACTAAAGAGATTATGGATCGTGTTAAATCCATTCTTGAAGAGTATGGTCACAAGGTTATCTATTGATATTCACGCCCCTGCTTATGCTAAAAGCCCGCAATAAATTACGGGCTTTTTAAAAATTAAGAACACCTAAACTTTATTGCATCGCCAATGGATTACGATGGTGCTGCGCCCGGTTAAACAACATTATTAAGAATATCGCTGCCACCACCGCTATTACCACAAACAATAATCGGTCGGAATAGTGCTGCATTAATGTAGCCGTTAACGCCGGTCCTGCCAGACTTCCTATCGTATAGCTTAATAAAAGCGTCTGATTCATGGTTATCAGTTCACTGGTATCCACTTTTTCACATGCCCACGCCATTGCTACAGGATAAAGAGCAAAACCGGAAAAGCCCAAAATAAATAGGGCTGGAGCCAATGGATAACCACTGATAATCACCATTGAGCTGACAATAATAGCAAACACTTGAATGCGCAGAACAAACACTCTGCCATATCGTTCAACCAGTTTACCTGCCGGTAGCTGACCAACAATCCCTGCCCCCACTATCAGCGCAATCCAATAGCCAACACCAGCATCCCTGTAACCTGCATGAGAAAGATAGAGAGGTAACAGACCATATAACGAACCAATCACCACACCGGAAATGATACAGCCGATAATGCCTAACCGTGCATCACGGCGTTTCCACATTGACCATACGGAAAACTTTTTATTAGCATGTTCAGGCTTAGGAAAGCGGGCAAACAACAATGGCAAAATAGCCAACAATAGCAGAGCAATCACCCAGGGTAGTATCTCATTGAGGTTGGTTGGAATTACACTCAGGAGCAACTGCCCTATCAGGGTTCCCGCATAGTAAATAACCATATAGGCAGCAAGCAGAAGCCCACGAGTATTAATGGTTCCGCTACGTAATAATGCACTTTCTACCACGACCCAAATAACCGCACAGGCAATACCCGCCAACAGGCGCCACAGGCTCCAACTAACAAAGCCAACGGAAAACCCCAGCAATAACGCTGCTGCAATAAAAAGTGCACAGGAATAGTAATAGGTTCGGTTGAAACCAAAAGCGCTAATGCAGAACCCGGCTACCAGCGTCCCCAGCAGATTTCCGCCGAAATAAGACGAACCGACAATACCGACTTGCCAGGTAGTTAAAGATTCATGAATTAACCAGAGAGGAACCAGCGTATTCAGTACCGCCATTGATGTTGTAAATAACAACAGCCCGGCCAGCAGTAACAGCACGGGACGACTAAACGCAGACATTTTTATGCCAAAACAAGGGAAGGAAACACAGTGTTGCGCATCATCCCACCGCTATATTAAAAGTCAATTGGCAAAAAAATAGTTGTTACATATTTGTAGTGGTTAAAAATCATCACTTCTGAAAAATTATTTTTAATACAGCTAATTAGCATTTTTAAATATGCCGCTAACCATTAGTTTTTATTGTTATAAAAACGCATTGAATATAAGAGAAGGGAAATAACCATCAGAAGCATTAACGGCTCACCAAACTTAGTTGAGAGGCGTTAATGAAATATGACCGTGATAACAAGCCAGTTTACACTTTCCGCATCCGTTACAGCGAGCCTTGTCTATCGTTACCTGATTAAATGAATCAAAGGTTATCGCCTGCTGCGGACAACTCATCACACACAGACGGCAATAATTATCCATTCGCCCCAGACAACTGGTACCGACAATAGGTTTCAGACCGGTATCAGGCGTAATTTGAGACTCCAGCGCACCGGTTTGGCACACATCGGTACACTTATGGCAAAAATCGCAATCGGCATATTCGATTTGCAGCCCGGCCTTACCACCACTGATAGCGATAATTCCATAGGGACAGGCCGATACACACTCACCACAGCCACTACATAAGCGTAAAAATAATGATTCCGCAATTGCCTGCGGAGGACGACCTGTCTGACGAGCAATATCCTGATGTTCAATCGTTGCCTGAGTCTGCTGCCCGGCTTTGAAAAAGCCGCGTAGTAGACCCCGACGACTCACCGTATGGTGAGTCATCCAGGCTTTGTAGTATTTCTCATCACGACTATCAATAGCCATCAGAAAAACAGATCTTTACTGATTACAGAAACGTTCAGACGCTGTTGCCAGTGAGCTAAAGTAATGGAGGTTAACCGGGCAACTCCCTGATAAAAAGGGTGCTCCGCCCTCTCTTCCAGTAAAGCTAAAAAGCGTCCACTCCAGGGTAATACATGATCACTCAAGAGAATGTTCAATTGTTCAGGCTGATTTTCTGCTAACCATGCCGCCAGCATTAGCAGTAAACCGATATGATCTTCCGGTTCACGATGTTGCTGTTGAACTTCAATACCCACAGAGGCTTGCCACTGGCGCAAATCTAACGTTGAATTGCCAAACACCACACTTTCGCGATCCAGATAAACCGAACCCCATGGTGGCGCAGGTAATGCGTCCGGGCCAATAAATAAACGCTGATAGGCTTCATCCAGCGTCTGTCGATGCTCGGTATTTAATCCCGTATTAATCAATGCCGCAGCAGCCCGAATCTCGGTCATTGCGCCACAGGGCCATTCCTCTTGCCAGTTATCATTACCAAGCAATTCCAGCAGAGAAACAACTTCCGGCCGGTCTGGGGCATAATACAGTAGAGCACCCAGCATTCTGCCGGTTAACGAAACATCATCAAGATCGGCAAGGCCAGGTATAGCAGAAGAAGTCATAAATAACCTTTCAGTCAGTTGGAAACGCAATAAACAGCGCCCTTTCAGGCGCCGTTTATTGTATTACAGATTAACCACCGAAGGTCACACCAACGGTCATATGCAGATTATAGAATACTGCCCGGCCAATGATTTCACCGCAAACCACCAGAATGAAACCCGCTAACATGGCTGGAGTTCCCGGTTTATTGCCCTTAAGCATGGGATAGATCCACAGCCCCAGACCAATAGCGACCAGAACTAAACGCAGTGCCATCAATTGACCAAACTGTGGAACCAGCGCCATCGCAGAAGTCACCGTGCTGTGCATACCCGCCAGTTCAGTACCCTGCATTAATGCGGAACCAATGCTGACCAGAAACGCAATCACGCTTACCGCAGCCAACATTTTTCCGCTGCAATTGCAGTCACGGTTCTTCAGCAGACAACCCAGCAGTGGGCCCCCAATCAGTACCGTCAGGAAGAAGTTCAGCGTGGTATAGCCGTTATGCCAGGTTGGTACCGTATCGATCTGATATACGCGGCACATTGCATAAACAAAGGCTACACCGGCAATCATACCGATAATCAACCAGATTTTGCCCAAGGCCTGAGGCATTTTGCCCAGTATTGCAATTAGCCAGTAGAAACCGCCAATAGCAAAAAACGCCGAACCCAATGCAATCTCATTACTCAGGCCTGACTCACCGACACGATTTAATGAATTAAATGCGCGGACAATGGTTCCCAGATGCATTACTGAAGCAATAAAAGCAATGCCCATCAGAACCCAGATAAAGAACATGCCTTTATGAATCGACTTTCTCTGTTCTTCGGTTGTCTTATTACACAGAAGCGCCAGGCCTAAAACGATAAACCCACCGACCGCACACTGGCCCAGTACGGTGAATAACATCAACGGCCATTCATGCCATCCCAGTTCCATATTAAACCTCCTTCGGATTGGATAAATGACCGGTGGTGTCACCAACAGGACGACCACAGGCGTTAGGTTTCAGCACAATATTTGGCCGGGTATATTTTTCAGCCGGTAATGGTGCAATTTCAGCCAGATGACCATGCTTCTCACGCAGTTCATCAATTGGCCCAAAGTCCAGCGCACGTAAAGGGCAAGACTCTACGCAAATTGGCTTTTTACCCTCTTTTATCACCCGCTCATGGCAACCATCACACTTGGTCATATGGCCTTTAGCAGCGTTATATTACGGTGCGCCGTATGGACAGGCCATATGGCAATAACGACAGCCGATACAAACCTCTTCATTGACCAGTACAAAACCGTTTTCATCCTTATGCATTGCGCCACTTGGACAGACTTTAACGCAGGCAGGATCGCTACAGTGATTACAGGCGATGGACAAATAGTAGGCAAATACGTTCTGATTCCAGGTATCGCCATCTTTTTGCCAGTCGCCACCGGCATATTCATAAATGCGACGGAAACTGACATCCGGAGTTAAATCTTTATAGTCTTTACACGCCAGCTCGCAGGTTTTACAGCCCGTGCAACGACTTGAATCAATAAAAAAACCATATTGTGTTGTCATTGGCTGCTCCTTAAACTTTCGCAACTTCAACTAAGTTTGTATGCTGAGGATTACCTTTCGCCAGCGGTGAAGGTCGATGAGTGGTCAGTACGTTAATACTTCCCGCATGATCGACACCTTTGCCATCCGGCGTATACCAGGCACCCTCACCTAATGCAACAACACCCGGCATCATACGTGGTGTCACTTTGACGTTAATTTGAGTCTCGCCCCGATCGTTGAACATGCGGATCATGTCACCGTTTTTAATGCCGCGTTTCTGTGCATCAATTGGGTTCATCCATACTTCCTGACGGGCGGCTGCTTTCAACACATCAATATTGCCGTAAGTAGAGTGACAACGCGCTTTATAGTGGAATCCGATCAGTTGCAGTGGGTAAGTATCACGCATCGGATCGTCTGCCCCTTCAAAAGTAGAGACATGAATCGGCAGTGGTGAAATCACATCACCTTTCGGCAGTTCCCAGGTTTTAGCCATTTCAGCTAAACGCTCTGAATAAATCTCGATTTTGCCTGAAGGCGTACTTAATGGGTTAGCCTGTGGGTCATCACGGAATGATTTATAGGCAATAAAGTGCCCGGCTGGATCTTTACGTTTGATAATTCCCACTTTGCGGAACTCTTCAAACGTTGGCAGCAGAGGATCTTTCTCACAGGATTGCTGATACAGATGACGCAACCACTCTTCCTGAGTGCGGCCTTCAGTAAACTGAGATTCAACGCCCATACGTTTGGCAATCTCTGAGGTCATCTCATAGATAGAGCGGCACTCAAACTGAGGCTCAATCGCTTTATCAGCAAAAATGACATAGCCCATATTTCCTGATGAGGCATCCAGACAGAAATCCATCTGCTCTGAGGTAGTCAGATCTGGCAGTAAAATATCAGCACAACGGGCGCTGGCAGTCATGTGGTTTTCAATCACCACAATCATTTCACACTTAGTATCATCGCCAAGAATTTCCAACGTCTTATTAATATCTGAATGCTGGTTCAGCATGCTGTTACCGGCATAGTTCCAGATAAATTTAATGGGTTGTTTCAACTTGTCGGTACCACGTACACCATCACGGGTCGCGGTCATTTCCGGGCGCGCATAATTGCATCAGTCCACAGGAAGAAAGAGATACTGTCTTTGATTGGGTTTTCCAGCGTTGGAAAACGCACAAAAGGAATGGCGTAAGAGCCTTCACGCGCACCGGTGTTACCACCGGTAATACCCACATTACCGGTCAGACAGGCTAAAGCTGCTATTGAACGAGCAACCTGTTCACCATTAGCATGACGCTGAGGCCCCCAACCCTGACAAATATAGGCCGGTTTAGCCGTACCAATTTCACGAGCTAATTTAACGATACGGTCGGCTGGAATGGCGGTAATTTTAGATGCCCATTCCGGAGTTTTCGCAATGCCGTCATCCCCTTCACCCAGAATATAGGCTTTATAGTGACCATTGCGCGGAGCGCTTGCCGGTAATGTCTTCTCGTCATAACCGACGCAGTATTTATCCAGAAATGGCTGATCGACTAAATTTTCAGCGATCATTACATAAGCCAGCGCAGATACCAGTGCAGCATCGGTACCCGGTGTAATTGGGATCCACTCATCTTCACGCCCTGCTGCGGTATCACAATAGCGAGGGTCAATGATAATCATTCTGGCATTGGATTTTTCCCGTGCCTGTTCAAGCAGATAAGTAATACCACCGCCGCTCATGCGCTGAGGGATCCCCACAAAATCAGCGCTAATAAACCAACACCATACTCTGGTAGGTTTTGGCGAGATGATTAAGAACAGTACTGAGTACTGTTCGTCTTAAAATTAGCGGAGAGTGTCGCAAGAC
>NZ_JAJNAG010000031.1 GCF_021010575.1 Limnobaculum eriocheiris
TTGCGAACCCATCTTAAACGGTTGACCCGCAAGACTATCTGCTTCTCAAAGTCAGAAGAAATGCACGATAAGATCATCGGATGGTATCTGACGATCAATCATTACCACTAAATCTGCGTCACGACCATTTTTTCTATAAAATAAGATAATTAATTAACCATTGAAATAATTTAAAATATTTTAACATAGCAAGCACAATTAAAATCTTACAAAAATAAATATAAAAACACTCTTTTCAGGTAAATAGAATGTTCTATTATTTATATAAACTTTACTTATTTACCATTTGGAAATAAAACCGTACTATAGCCGTTGATGGAATAAATATACATTGGATAGGCTAGGATGAATATCATTAATATTTATGAACCTGAATATGTACGCCGATTTCAATGTAATGGCGGTGGATGTTTGTGTACCTGTTGCATTGGTAAAGAGATCCCACTGGATAAAATCAGCACTCAGGCTTATCTGAAAAGCGCTGATGAAGATATCCGCACGGTAGCCCAACAAAGCATTCAACTGGCAAAAACCGATCTGGAGAACTGGGGTACCATTCACCTGACCGGGGACAACTACTGTCCGTTTTTTGATAAGGGTCGCTCGTGTACTTACTGCCTCATTGGCCGCAGAGACGATCTTCATACTCGCCCTAAATTCTGTCTTGATTACCCCTATGTGGACATCCGCTGGCAAAATGAAGTGCGCAAAAGTTTAGCTATTGAGTGCCCGGAAGCCTGCGGGCAGATCTTAATGAGCCAGACATCCATCTGGCTGGAATCCAAAAAACTGATTTCATCCCGCAGCCAATCGCCTCTCAATGATATCTATCACCGGGTTAACGCCGAGTGTATCGCCATTGCGCTACGTCCGGAATTGTCACTTTCAGAACGGTTATTGGCAATTGGTGAGTTAATCTTGCCGATTGCCAGCGCTGATTACACCAATAAAAAGCAGAAACATCAGGTCACAGAAGAATTGAGTGTGCGAACTGCATCCTTGACACGCGATTATATTCAATCCCGTATGGAGCAGATCCCCCGTAACAATATGGCCCGCTGGCAACTGTTTGCTCAAATTGGGTCTCAGGTAGCGGAATTAGCCAATGTTGAAACCGTACCAACCATGGCGACATTCTGGAAAGAGGTTCATCAGGATATTCTTCAGCAATCAACTGAAAGTGGGGCTCAAAAAATAGCGGAGCTTGAAAATGCCTGGATGCAAACCGTCACCCCGGTATTTAGTGAATGTCCTCATGTAGTCACCAACTATCTGTTTTACCGACTTTACCATGATAGTTTTCCCTATCATGCAAAAATGTCTGAAACAGAGGTCTATTATCAACTAATTACCGACTGCTTTATATTACGTAACCTGATTGGCTATTGGGTGTTGAAGTATTCCCAGCTCAGAAAATCAAAGATAATAGACATTGTGAATATTTATCACCGCTGGCGTCGCCAATATCCGGAAGCGTTTAAACTATCGGCTAATAGCCTGCAAGAAGCTGGGCTCTATCATCCGGAAAATATTCTTCAATTGTTGCTGAATCCTGCCGTTTAGCGGTTGCCTCTGAATTGATTTTAGAGCATAAAAAACCCCGGTTTATAACCAGGGTTTTACTCTTCAGGCAGGCTGAATGTATAGGGGAATTACATCATTCCGCCCATACCCCCCATACCGCCCATACCACCAGCAGCACCCATATCTAATTTGTCATCTTTTGGCAGGTCAGTCACCATACATTCAGTAGTGATCATCAGACCGGCGATTGAAGCTGCATATTGCAGAGCAGAGCGGGTTACTTTGGTTGGATCCAGAATACCCATATCGATCATATCGCCATACTGTTCAGTGGCAGCGTTATAGCCGTAGCTACCGTCACCGGCTTTCACGTTGTTTGCCACAACAGATGGTTCTTCACCTGCGTTAGCAACGATTTGACGTAATGGAGCTTCCATTGCGCGTAATGCAACGCGAACACCAACGGTTTGATCTTCGTTATCACCCTCAAGATTAGCAATTTTCGCTGCAACACGAATTAATGCTACACCCCCACCGGCAACAACGCCTTCTTCTACCGCTGCACGAGTTGCCTGCAATGCATCTTCCACGCGAGCTTTCTTCTCTTTCATTTCGATCTCAGTTGCAGCACCCACTTTCAGCACGGCAACACCACCAGCTAATTTAGCTACGCGCTCTTGCAGTTTTTCACGATCGTAATCGGAAGTTGCTTCTTCAATTTGCTGACGAATTTGCGTTACACGGCCTTTGATCGCATCTTCTTCACCAACACCATCAATGATGATGGTAGTGTCTTTGTTGATAACAACGCGTTTTGCCTGACCTAAATCTTCCAAAGTGGCTTTTTCCAGCTCTAAACCGATTTCTTCAGAAATAACTGTACCGCCAGTCAGCGTCGCGATGTCTTGCAACATAGCTTTACGACGGTCGCCAAAGCCAGGAGCTTTAACCGCAGCTACTTTTACGATACCGCGCATGGTGTTAACTACCAGCGTTGCCAGTGCTTCACCTTCCACATCTTCAGCGATGATAGCCAGCGGTTTACCCGCTTTAGCAACCGCTTCTAATACCGGCAACATTTCGCGGATGTTAGAGATTTTTTTATCAACTAACAGGATGAAAGGACTTTCCAGCTCAACAGCACCTGTTTCTGGTTTATTGATGAAATAAGGTGAGAGGTAACCGCGATCGAATTGCATACCTTCAACAACGTCTAACTCGTCTTCCAGGCCAGTGCCTTCTTCAACGGTAATAACGCCTTCTTTACCTACTTTTTCCATTGCTTCTGCAATCAGCGAACCAACGCTTGAATCGGAATTGGCAGAAATAGTACCAACTTGAGCAATCGCTTTAGAATCAGAGCAAGGTACAGACAGTTTCTTCAGCTCTTCTACCGCTGAGATAACCGCTTTGTCGATACCGCGCTTCAGGTCCATTGGGTTCATACCCGCAGCAACGGCTTTCAGACCTTCAGTTACAATCGCCTGGGCCAGTACAGTAGCGGTAGTTGTACCGTCACCTGCAGCATCATTGGCTTTGGAAGCGACTTCCTTAACCATTTGTGCGCCCATATTTTCGAATTTGTCTTCCAGCTCGATTTCACGCGCTACGGATACACCGTCTTTAGTGATTGTTGGTGCGCCAAATGACTTATCCAGAACTACGTTACGACCTTTAGGTCCCAGAGTCACTTTTACTGCATCGGCCAGAACATTTACGCCGCGTAACATTTTTACACGAGCATCATTACCAAATTTAACGTCTTTAGCTGCCATTTCAGGTTTCCCTTAACTTTTCAATTCAGTTCAAAAAAAGATCGTTCTAAATTACGCTTCAACAATCGCCAGAATATCGCTTTCGGACATAATCAGGACTTCATCGTTATCGATTTTTTCTACTTTCACGCCGTAGCCATCGTTAAAAATAACGACATCGCCAACTTTTACATCCAGTGCTTTCACTTCGCCGTTTTCTAGAATACGACCTTTACCAACAGCCAATACTTCGCCACGGGTAGATTTTGCTGCGGCAGAACCAGTCAGCACAATACCGCCAGCTGACTTAGTTTCAACTTCTTTGCGTTTTACGATTACGCGGTCGTGTAGTGGACGAATTTTCATTGATAGCTCTCCTTTGAGAAGGTCCTTACTAGGTTAGGTTTGAGCAGGTACATTTAATTACCAGCCTTGTGAAAGTGATATTGGGGGCATTCACCTCCCCTTCAAGGGGGAGAGTGAAAAAAATTTACATACGTTGTTTTGCATAAACAAAACGATAAGCAGAGTGTGGGATGAATACTCAGAAGTCAGGGTCTTTTTTGTCACCAATATGTTTGTTTGTATTATCTTCTTTACGTTGAAACTCACCTTCAACAGTATATCCTCCTTGATTTACCGTTGACGAACCTCCCGGGGTTGAACGAAATACATGAATAAATGGCATCACTCTTAGGGTCAGTAGCTTTTGAACCGGTGGCAGCAACAGCAATAATCCTAAAAAGTCAGTGAAAAAACCGGGAATAAGCAATAAAAAACCAGCCAGTAACAATGAAACGCTCTTCACCATCTCACCGGCAGGATTTTCGCCATTTGCCATCTTTTCCTGCATTTGTATTAATGTTTTTAGCCCCTGATGGCGAACTAACGATACGCCTAAACAAGATGTTAGGATCACCAAAATTAATGTAAGTGCCACACCAAAGACAGCAGCAACTTTAATAAAAATTGTAATCTCAATATATATCAGCAGAAACAACAGAATTAACGGTAGCCAGCGCACATAAGCTCCTTAATATTCAGAAATTAAATGATTTCCCACATAGTAACATACTGAAGCTATATCAAAAATAAGGATAATTAACACCAAGATGACGTTTTAATAACCTATCATTAAAATTAGCAAAAGCAGTTTAATATACTATATATATAGCCTTGATATAGTGTTGACATCTTAAAAAATCAACTCTGACGACAAAAACAACAACCACCCCTTTAGTGTGATTTAAATCACGTTTATGTCATTAATATTTTTTATGATGCCAATAATCTGATCTAGGTTCATACTTTTAATCAAAAGGAGCTTATGATCTCCACACCAAGAGCGACAACGCTTTTATAATATTGTAATCATTTAGCAACACAGTTTTTCACTATTTATTCATCTTGGTATATTAAAGAAGGTTTACATGTCAAATAACATCCGTATCGAAGAAGACCTGTTAGGGACACGTGAAGTGCCTGCTGAAGCTTATTATGGCGTTCATACTCTGCGTGCCATTGAAAACTTTTACATCAGTAACAGCAAAATCAGTGATATTCCAGAGTTTGTTCGTGGCATGGTAATGGTAAAAAAAGCCGCAGCAATGGCTAACAAGGAACTGAAAACCATTCCTCGTTCAATTGCTGATGCCATCATTCAGGCTTGTGATGAAGTTTTGAAAAACGGTAAGTGCATGGACCAATTCCCTGTTGATGTTTATCAAGGTGGTGCAGGTACCTCTGTCAATATGAATACTAACGAGGTTATTGCCAACATTGGTCTGGAGATGATGGGGCATCAAAAAGGGGAATATCAGTATCTGAACCCTAACGATCACGTCAATAAGTGCCAGTCTACTAACGATGCTTATCCTACCGGATTCCGTATCGCTGTTTACTCTTCCTTAATGAAACTGGTTGAGTCTATTGAAGTACTGCGTGCAGGCTTTGATCGTAAATCTGTTGAGTTTAAAGAAGTCCTGAAAATGGGTCGTACTCAGTTACAAGATGCGGTACCAATGACCTTAGGTCAGGAATTCCACGCCTTTAGCGTGTTATTAAAAGAAGAAGTAAAAAATATTACCCGCACTGCTGAGCTGCTGTTGGAAGTTAACCTCGGCGCAACAGCTATCGGTACCGGTTTGAATACACCAAAAGAGTACTCTCCTCTGGCGGTGCAGAAGCTGGCTGAAGTTAGTGGCTTCCCATGCGTAGTTGCAGAAGACTTGATTGAAGCAACGTCTGACTGTGGCGCTTACGTTATGGTTCATGGCGCATTAAAACGCCTGGCAGTAAAAATGTCTAAAATCTGTAACGACCTTCGTTTACTCTCCTCCGGCCCACGCGCTGGTTTAAACGAAATCAACTTACCTGAGCTACAAGCTGGTTCCTCTATTATGCCAGCTAAAGTTAACCCGGTTGTTCCTGAAGTTGTTAACCAGGTTTGCTTTAAAGTTATCGGTAACGACACTTGCGTAACTATGGCCGCTGAAGCGGGTCAATTACAGTTAAACGTAATGGAGCCGGTTATCGGTCAGGCTATGTTTGAGTCAATTCACATTCTGTCTAATGCATGTCACAACCTGGTTGAAAAATGTGTTGATGGCATCACCGCCAATAAAGAAGTTTGTGAAGCCTATGTGTTCGGTTCAATCGGTATCGTAACTTATCTGAACCCATTCATTGGCCACCACAACGGTGACATTGTTGGTAAGATATGTGCGGAAACCGGTAAAACTGTACGCGAAGTTGTTCTGGAGCGTGGTCTTCTGACCGAAGCAGAACTCGATGATATCTTCTCCATCAAGAACCTGATGTACCCGGAATATAAAGCAAAACGTTACGACGACTAGTTGCGAGAGAACTAAGACTCGGTAATAACGAAATTGAAGGCATGTCATTTAAAAAAATAGCATGCCTTTTTAATACCCTAAGGAACTTGTAGTCGTTAACTTTGTGTTATCTATTTTTAATAACACGTATAAAATCAAGGAAATAATATATGTTAGCTGTGCAATTTGTGATTGTCCTGCTGGCCATCTATGTTGGTGCGCGACTAGGTGGTATCGCCATTGGTTTTGCCGGTGGACTGGGCGTACTGGTGCTTACTATGGTTTGTCAAATCAACCCTGGTAATATCCCGTTCGACGTTATTCAAATCATCATGTCGGTTATCGCCGCAATCGCAGCAATGCAGGTCGCCGGTGGTATGGACTATCTGGTTAGTTTGGCTGCCAAGCTGTTACGTAAACATCCTAAGTACATTACGTTTCTGGCACCCGTCGTTACCTATATCATGACAATCTTCGCTGGTACTGGCCATACCGCTTTCTCTACTATGCCAGTTATCGCCGAAGTGGCAAAAGGTCAGGGCATCCGTCCTTCCCGTCCACTGTCTATCGCGGTTGTAGCATCACAGATCGCCATCACGGCATCACCAATTTCAGCTGCCGTTGTATTTACTGCCGGTATTTTAGAGCCCGTTGGTGTCAGTTACTTAACCCTGCTAGGTATTTGTATTCCAACTACCTTCGTCGCAGTCATGTTAACGGCTGTTGTGAGTAACTTCCTGGGCTGTGAGCTAAAAGACGATCCGGTTTACAAAGACCGTCTGGCTAAAGGTCTGGTTAGTAACACTAAAGCTGCCGACATCGTGATTAAACCAGGTGCAAAACTTTCTGTTCTGTTATTCCTGCTCGGTATCGTTGCCGTTATGCTGTATGCAACAGCGATTAGTAAATCTGTAGGCCTGATCGAAAACCCTATTCTGGGCCGTGATCACGCAATCGTTGTCTTCATGTTAAGTATTGCCACAGCAATCTGTGTATTCTGTAAGATTGATACTAGCGAAATCCTGAATGCAAGCACCTTCAAATCAGGTATGAGTGCCTGTGTTTGTGTACTGGGTGTTGCATGGTTAGGTGATACTTTCGTTCAGGCGCACATCAATGAAATCAAAGAGTTCTCTGGCAGCCTGCTGCAAGAACACTCCTGGATGTTAGCAATCATTCTATTCTTTGCTGCTACGCTGCTATATTCACAAGCCGCTACAGCAAAAGCACTGTTACCCGCAGCACTGGCTCTTGGCGTAACACCTGTTGGTGTTGTAGCGTCATTCGCCGCTGTTTCTGCTCTGTTCGTTCTGCCAACTTACCCGACTCTGCTGGCAGCAGTTCAGATGGATGATACCGGTTCAACCCGTATCGGTAAGTATGTGTTTAACCATTCATTCCTGGTCCCGGGCGTTATTGCTATTGCCCTGTCAGTTCTGTTTGGATTTGTTGTAGGTAATATGGTTCTGTAATTACCTTTAGCAGACCTGAAGTACGAGCACTTCAGGTCTGTTCCTCTCTTTCTCTTCCAGTTACTGACAAACCCCCACTCAACCAGTATAGTGTTTTGCTGAATGCAACATGTTTCCCCACCATCCAGAGGTAAACATTATGACAGCAGCAATTTCTGACAGTACCTGTACTAACGCCATTGTTATTCTCTGTACAGCGCCAGATGAGGCAAGCGCACAGGAGCTTGCTACTTTAGTATTGGCTGAAAATTTAGCCGCCTGCGTCACGATCTTACCCGGTGTCACCTCCCTCTATTACTGGCAGGGGAAGTTGGAGCAGGAGTATGAGGTTCAAATGTTGCTCAAAACGAATTGCCAGCATCAGGACGCCTTGATGGCAAAGTTGAAACAGCATCATCCTTATGAATTACCAGAACTGCTGGCATTACCTGTTAGTGGAGGCAATAAAGAATATCTATCATGGCTCGACACATCACTAAATTAATTATTCTCTTTTGGCTAACACTGTTTTGCACCTCGTTTAGTGCGCAGGCTTCGCTTTTCGATAAAACACCCTCTGCCGGAAAGTTTGTCAGTGTCGATCAGGCTTTTGCCTTTGATTTTAGTCAGAACAATCAAAATTTGACGCTCAAGTGGGATATCGCGCCGGGTTACTATCTCTACCAACATCAAATAAAAATTGAAGCACAGGATGCTACGATAGCACCCTATACATTCCCTACGGCGGAAAAGCATAACGATGCCTTCTATGGCGATACCTTAATTTATAAACATGCTTTATCAATACCCTTGACCCTTTTACAAGCTCAAAATGACTCGGTGATTACCGTTAGCTATCAGGGGTGCGCTGAAGCAGGATTTTGCTATCCTCCCGAAACCCGTAAGGTTCCATTAAGTGAAATAACAGCGACCAACAATTCGGTAGCAACAGCAGCATTATCTCCACCAACAAACAGTACAAAAAGTGAGGGGTCACTTCCCTTTTCACCTTTATGGGCTTTGGTTATAGGGATCCTTGCCGCAGCAACCCCCTGCGTGCTGCCAATGTATCCGTTGATCTCCAGTATTATTTTGGGAAACAAGCAAAGCTATAGCCTTAAGCGCACATTTTTTCTGGCCTTTGTTTATGTTCAGGGAATGGCATTAACTTATACCGCATTAGGTATTGTTGTAGCCGCCGCCGGCATGCAATTTCAGGCTTATTTTCAGCATCCGGTAGTCCTGATTGGCCTGTCCGCGCTGTTTATTCTGCTGGCTCTCTCTATGTTCGGAGTCTATACCATACAGCTCCCCTCCTCCCTACAGACCAAAATAACTGGTTGGAGTAACAGTCAAAAAGGTGGCTCTCCTTTAGGTGTATTTATCATGGGGGCACTGGCAGGGCTGATTAGTTCCCCATGTACTACCGCACCGTTAACGGCAATTCTGCTTTATATTGCCCAAAGCGGCAATCTGCTTATCGGTGGTGGAACGCTGTATTTGTACGCCCTGGGAATGGGTATTCCACTAATACTGGTTACGCTATTTGGCAACAAGGTGTTACCACGCAGTGGCCCATGGATGCAGTATGTTAAAGAAGGATTTGGGTTCCTGATCCTCGCTCTTCCGGTGGTCTTATTGGGTCGGCTATATGGTGAAATCTGGGAACTGCGGATGTGGTCAGCATTAGGATTAGCTTTCTTTAGCTGGGCTTTTATTGTCAGTCTGCGTTCTCAGCAAGGATGGATAAGAGTTCTTCAATTACTGTTACTGGCCGCGTCTCTTATTGTAAGTCGCCCATTACAGGATTGGGCATTTGGCCCGACTACTCAACAAGTACAGGCTGACTCGCGCAACTTATTTACACCGATTGCTAACAGTGATGAATTACATCAAGTCCTGGCGAATGCCAAAGGTAAAATAGTGATGCTGGACCTGTATGCTGACTGGTGTGTGACCTGTAAAGAGTTTGAAAAGTATACTTTTAGTGCAGCATCGGTACAAAATGCCCTGTCTGATGCCGTTTTACTTCGGGCAGACGTAACGGCGAATAATAAGCAGCATATAGCGCTGCTGAAGGAGTTTCAGGTACTGGGTCTACCCACCATATTGTTTTTTGATAAAACGGGCAGAGAGCTTACTGAGTTGCGCGTATCAGGGTTCATGGATGCCGCTCAGTTTACTGAGCATATTGAAAAAATCAAAAGGTATGCCAACAGAATTGAGTAACCTTACTCGAGTCCGCTGAATATTTAAGCATAATGACAAAATTCGAGTGAAAAAACAGCGATTGACCGGAATTTACTGTTTAAAAGACAGAAAGCCATTGACGATAAGGCGCAGATCCGGTTTAATGCGCCCCGTTGCCCGGATAGCTCAGTCGGTAGAGCAGGGGATTGAAAATCCCCGTGTCCTTGGTTCGATTCCGAGTCCGGGCACCATCATTTAAGAACCCGCCTTTTGGCGGGTTTTTGCTTTTTAGCGTTGAAAATATCGATATAAGATAAGTATGTTTTTTATAAATGACTTCTTAAATAGAAATAGCATCTCTGCAAAAACAAAAAATACCTTGCGCAAAACTGAAGGTAATTCTGGTCATATTAATTAATAATTTATAATTAACCCGTAGTTATTACTTACTAAATGCCTCCCTGTTTCTTACGCTGTTATATTATTTTATGGGATTTACGTGAAGAGAAATCCCCTTAAAAAAACGCCCAAAAATCCAGAAAAAACTTAAGCGCAACGATCAAATTCATTACATTATAATTAGTTACTCACTGCAATTATATTATCCATTTTAATAAATTACATGAATTTTCAATGCATGACCAATGTACAACTTACTAATATCAAGGCATTTTGATATTAGAATAAGGGGTGATACAGAAATTTAAGCATCTGTAAAAAATAACTGCCCGTTGCTTTAATTTATCTACTCATTTAGAATTCACTCAGATGCAGTATTGAGATTAGAGTCAGTATGCATGATCGTATACATAAATAATTATGATTGCCCTCGTTGATTCATAATTGTTTAAAATGGATAAAAACAGAGATAGAAAACTGACAGGATGTCATATAATGCTTATTCTCACTGGATATTCCTTTCATTAGCTATCTATTTTAGATGGTATATAGTTTCTATTAATAAACTGAAACTATTTATTTTTCATATATGAAATAGCATCAAATAGATTATCAATTTTATTAATTCAGCAAAATAACGGCAGTAAGTCACGGGCGGTAGTCTGCTCTAAATCTGCAATTTTGCACAAGGGATTGAAGGTATTCTGTGTTTTTCTTTTTATTTTCGGCATCAGCTTGTTGCCTAACCATATTATTGATAAGCAGAATTTTCGCTATTCAGGTAGGTCTTGTAGATAAACCCAATAGTCGTAAGCTGCATCATGGGCATATTCCATTAGTCGGTGGCATTGCCATCTATCTTTCAATATGTGCTATGTATGTTTATCAGGATAACTACCTGCCACATAGTACTGCTTACCTGATCGGTGCATCAATATTGCTTATTGTCGGAATATTGGACGATCGTTTCGATTTACCTGTAATTCCCAGAATTATTATTCAGGCTTTTGTAATAATTTTATTAATGATGGATGGTGTTTACCTTTATTCATTAGGTAATTTGTTGCCTGATAATATGCAAATATTAGGCTGGGCTGGGTATATTATTACTCTATTTGCCATGTGGGCCTCCGTTAATGCTTTTAATATGACTGATGGCATTGATGGATTACTTGGCGGGGTTACCTGTGTTTCATTATTAGGATTGGGAGTTAGCTTTTATTTAGGAAATCAGAATAATTTGGCTATGTGGTGTCTTACACTCATCGCTATTATTATCCCCTATCTATTACTCAATTTATGCATCCCATTTGGTAAGAAGTTTAAAGTTTTTATGGGGGATGCAGGTAGTACTCTCATTGGTTTTACTGTCCTTTGGTTATTATTGTTAGCAACCCAGGGTAATGATGCTGTGATAGCTGCCGTAACGGGGCTATGGCTAATAGCAGTTCCTTTAATGGATATGGTAACAGTAATGCTCAGCCGCATTCTCCAGAAACAGAGTCCTTTCAGACCTGATCGGGGGCATTTACATCACATTCTAATGAACCAAGGGTTGAGTGCGCACCAAACACTTCTTATCATAGTGATTATGGCGCTATTTTTTGCTTTTTTAGGTATCCTGTTAGAACAATTCAAAATCAAAGAAATAATTTCTCTTCTCCTGTTTTTAAGTGTATTTTCCACCTATTTCCATTTAATGAGAAAACTACGCTTTGCAGCCGTTAAGCAACAGGCGACAAAAGAATCACAGGTTACGGTTAATGAAACTAACCCAATAATATATAAGTAATTTAAATAAAATGATCTTAACTTTCTACTCTGATTATACAACGATGCATTTACCAGTAATCGAGTCATCACAAATTATCAGATTACTAACGCATTCCTTATATTGACTTAAACTTTATGGCAGTAAATGAAATGAAAATATCTATAATAATACCATCATTAATAACCATGGCCCTTCTCAGTGGTTGTACTCTGGAGCCTGGTAGTCATCTTTCAGTCTCAGGCAAGACCGTTCAGGGGCAGGAAGATGAGAATTTTGACATTAACCAAATGGTTAATGTTTACACCATTACACCGCAATTAGTTGAACAACATCGTGTTCAACCCGCTGTTGCTCAAGCAAATCCCGAGCTGGAAAAAGAGATACAAAATTACCAATACCGTATCGGTATTGGTGATGTACTCATGGTAACCGTATGGGATCATCCTGAGTTGACGACACCAGCAGGCCAATATCGTAGCGCCAGCGACACTGGTAACTGGGTTCAATCTGATGGTACTATTTTTTATCCCTATATCGGAAAAATATCAGTCAAAGATAAAACAATGGCTCAGGTACGAACAGCAATCGCAAATCAGCTCGCTCAATATATTGAGTCACCTCAAGTTGATGTCAGCATAGCCTCCTTCCGGGCTAAAAAGGCCTATATTACTGGAGAAGTAGCAAAATCAGGCCAACAGGCGATTACCAATATCCCATTAACTATCGTTGATGCACTTAATCAAGCTGGCGGCCTTACCGAGAATGCTAACTGGAACAACGCTATACTAACGCGTAATGGCGAAAAATATCCCATATCGTTAAATGCGTTAATGCAACATGGCGATTTAACCCAAAACCGTTTATTGAATGATGGTGATATTTTATATGTTCCACGCAATGATGATTTAAAAGTCTTCGTTATGGGTGAAGTCAAAAAGCAGAGCACGTTGCGCATGGATCGTAGTGGTATGACATTAACCGAAGCCTTAGGTAATGCTGATGGCATTGATCAAGCTATGAGCGATGCCAGCGGTATATTTGTTATTCGTTCTATTCGCAAAAATGTTAATAAAACTACCGATAAGCCAAAGAATAATACTATGCTTGGGTCAAATGGTAACGCTGAAGAAGGGGCATTATTATTTAGCCCACTGGAAGAAAATAGAGGCAACAAACTTGACGATAATGCAGATAAAAAACTTGCCAACATATACCAGCTAGATGC
Organism: Limnobaculum eriocheiris; assembly: GCF_021010575.1. Lineage (GTDB taxonomy): Bacteria > Pseudomonadota > Gammaproteobacteria > Enterobacterales > Enterobacteriaceae > Limnobaculum > Limnobaculum eriocheiris. The sequence continues at coordinate 13,152 of NZ_JAJNAG010000031.1, forward strand.
AAAAGATGCCTCTGCCCTGGTATTGGGCACAGAATTTCAACTGCAGCCTTACGACATTGTTTATGTCACAACAGCGCCTGTTGCCCGTTGGAATCGCGTGATTAGCCAGTTGGCCCCAACAATTACCAGTATTAATAGCATGACAGAATCAACTCGTTGGATCAGAAATTGGCCAAACTAATGTTTAATTCTATTCTGGTGGTGTGTGTTGGGAATATTTGCCGTTCTCCTATAGGAGAACGGCTGTTACAAATGCAGTTGCCTGACAGAGCTATTGAATCTGCGGGTTTAAAAGCACTTGTGAATCACCCCGTAGAAGAAACAATGGCAGAAATTGCACTACAAAATGGAATATCAGTCTTAGATCACAAAGCTAAACAGTTCGATGCTCAACAATGTCATCAATATGACTTAATTTTAGTCATGGAGAAAATACATATGGAGATGATCAACCACTTGGCTCCGGAAGCCAGCGGCAAAACAATGTTATTTGGCCACTGGGATAACCAAAGTGATATTGTTGATCCTTATGGAAAGAGCAAAGAAATGTTTGAGCTAATTTATCAACAGTTATCTAAGTCTGCTAATATGTGGGTAAAAGTGCTTAAGCGCTAAAAAATATCAATGAAGATAGCATAAGACTAAGTAGGAATAAGTATGTCGGAAAATCGTAGTGCCTCACATAAAAACCCTAAAGAGGAAGATGAAATAAATTTAGGAAAGATCTTGGGAACCATTATCGATAAAAAATGGTTGTTAATATCTATAACAGTATTATTTACTCTGATTGGAGCTTTTTACTCTTTATTCGCTACCCCTATTTATCGGGCTGACGTACTTATTCAGATAGAAAAAAACCCTACTAATAGTCTTTTAAATAGCGTATCTGAAATTTTATCAAATAATATTACACCATCAACAGCAACAGAGATTGAGCTGATAAAATCACGAATGGTTATAGGGAAAACCGTTTCTGAGCTGGGTTTAGACATTGAGATATCAGAAGAATATTTTCCAATTGTTGGAGAAAAATTTGCTAACTGGCTGAAAATTAAACCAGGCCAGGTTGCCATCTCTAAATTTGATATTCCTGAGTCAATGTATAATGACGATTTCACTCTTACAGTCTTACCTGATAATCAATACACTCTGGAAGGAGATGGCATTGATATCACTGGCAAAGTGGCTTCGCTGGAGAAAAGTAATAATATCTCTATTTTAATCAGTGACATTGCAGCTCCCATAGGAACTAAATTTAAGATAAAGAAAAGAGATTATCTTACAACGATTAATAATGTGTTATTAGATTTATCAATCCAGGATACGACTAAAGATGGTGGAATACTCAGACTTTATGTCACAGGAAAAGATAAAGAAAAAATTAAAAAAATTGCAGATAGTATCAGTAATAATTATTTGCAACAAAATGTCGAGAGAAAATCTGAAGAGGCAGCTAATAGTTTAGAGTTTCTAAAAGAACAACTTCCACAGATAAAAAAACAGCTTGAAGAAGCTGAAATAAAATTAAATACGTTCAGACAAACCAACGAATCTGTTGATTTAACTTTAGAGGCAAAATCCGTCCTTGACTCTATGGTTGCAATTACCTCTCAATTAAATGAAGTCACATTTAAAGAAGCTGAGATATCTAAATTATATACGAAAGAACACCCTGCTTATCGTTCGTTATTAGAGAAAAAGAATACTTTATTACAGGAAAAAGAACGCTTAAATAAAAGTGTTTCTAATATGCCAAAAACTCAACAAGAGATTTTAAGATTAACCAGAGATGTACAATCTGGTCAGGAAATCTATATGCTGCTGCTGAATAAACAGCAGGAACTAAATATTAATAAAGCCAGTACAGTTGGTAATGCCAGAATTATAGATAAAGCAATTACTCAACCTGAAAAAATAAAACCAAAATCATTATTGATAGTTGCCCTGTCATTTATTGCCGGAATGTTTATTTCTATCTTGATAATATTTATTCAAGAGCTATTCAGAAGAACAATTAATGACTCATCACAACTCGAAAGTATTGGTGTAAATATCTATGCTAATATTCCATTATCTAAAAATTTAAAGAGCAAAAATAGAAAGCTTATAAAACAATCGTTGCCAGACAATACTAAGCTATTGGCATTAGAACAAGAGACTGATTTAGCTGTTGAATCTATACGTAGCCTGAGAACCAGTCTGCATTTCGCCATGCTTGATGCCAGCAACCGCATTCTGATGATTACCGGTGCTACATCAGGTATAGGAAAAAGCTTTATCAGTAGTAACCTTGCCGTTGTCGTCGCACAATCAGGAGTCAGAGTTCTTCTAATTGATGCGGATATGAGAAAAGGAGGGTTACATAAATTATTTAAAATAACGATGGGTAATGGGCTTTCTGATATCCTGTCTAACAATAAAGAAATCGAAAAATGTGTTTATAAAACATCCGTTGATGGCCTAGATTTTATTCCGAGAGGTTCCATTCCTCCTAACCCATCAGAATTACTAATGAATAAGTATTTCTCCTCATTTATTGAGTGGGCCGGTGCAAATTACGATCTGATCATTTTTGATACCCCACCAATTCTGGCTACGACAGACTCAATGATTATTGGCCGATATTCAGGTACAAACCTGCTAGTTGCACGATTTGAGCATAGCTCTGTCAGAGAAGTGGAAATGTCGCTTAAACGTTTTGAGCAGAATGGACTGACGATAAAAGGGTTGGTTCTTAACGCCGTCCAACAAAGAGCCTCCAAATATTATGGGGACGGTGTTTTCGAATACTATGCTTATAAATCAGAAAAATAACTCATCACTGCCTGTTCAAGGCTAAGGCTTTCAGCTCCGGTACACACCGGAGCTGAAATCAACAACGAATCAATTTGGACAGCGGTAAACCTGTCCAGTGACGTTGCTGTCCAGAGGGACAAATTCAGATAAGAGGCTCCGCCCCTGCCCGGCAACACCATAAATAACATTACCGCCCATGGCGGCCGCTTTATTGCGCAGATCATTCGTTGCGCTGGTTACTGAATCATAGTCACTGCTGGCACCAGACAGCCAGTTGCCCTGGCTTCCTTCTGCTGAACCCAGTAGCTGACATGCCGCACCCGGTTGTTCGTCAACGATTCTGACCTGCTGACCAGCGCCGCTTAATGTATTAGTACTGGAACAACCAGCCAATAGCAATGCAGCCATCAAGCTTAAACACAATTTAACCCGCATGTTTCCCCCATATCATATTGAGAATCTGACTGATTCTAACAAAAAACCACAGACAGATTTAAGCATACCCTGTCACATTTAACTGAATCAGATTCTGTGTTGAATTACCGACCCAGCTTACTCTATTCTTTCTATCTGTGTCCGAAGTAAAAAACGGATGATATGATGAATAATCAGGCAATTTTCTTCGCTAACAGTGTCGCAAAACGCAACTTAATACGGTTACCATCGCTATCTGTTTTATGCAGTTCACCCACATCTTCGTTATATTTAACGATTTCCCAACCTTGATAATAATTTTTCAATTCCCCCTGACTAAAGGTGAATGAAAATGGTACAGGACAAGGGTAGTCTTCCGTCGACATTGCAGACACAATCAGGTTGTAGCCATTAAGCTCTGTTTTATCCTGCATATTTCTAATCAGGGCAGGAACCGTTTCTTGTTCCAGGAACATAAATACGACAGTGGACAGAATGAAACCATATGTATCATCAATCTTCTGCTCATTGATATTAAAAACTTCAGCCTGAATACCGCTTAATGACTCAGAATGAATAATCTCCTGGAGCGCACTGATATTTTGGTTATTTTTATCTAACGCTCTGACATCAAAACCAAGCTTATTTAAATAGAGGGAATTTCTACCTGAGCCACAGCCTAAATCCAGCGCCTTACAAGGCATCACATAGCCCGTAGCATTAAGCACTTCAGAATGTGTTTTCGTCATACCATACTTCTTATTGGTATAGTCTTCCGGCTGACAATAAAACTCCAACTGACATTCAATATCCAGAGAGCAACCAGCGATCTTATGCCATTCCTGCGGTTTAATCATTTCTGGCTGATGATAGACAGAAAACTGCTCGGTGCGAATCACCTCACCATCATCACTTAAATAAGCAAACGACATCTCTCCCTTAAACAGCGTTAATTTCGCCCAGGTTCCTTGCTGAGTATTATGCTTTTCCTGAAACATAGCCGGTAACGTTTCACTGTTCCAACGAGGCAGTTGTTTATAACAAACAAGGTGTTCCATACTAAATCTCTTATACTGAAATAATTGGCTCAAAGAGAGTGACTCTCTGTTATAACATTGAAGACCTGATTACGCTAAATGGAATGGCTTTTTCACAACAAAAATCCAGATAAGAGCCATAAAGATTGGACATCCTGTTTCAGGGCAGAAAAACAAAAATTATTGTTGATGAGAGGCCTGATAAGCCAAAGCCTTTGCCAGCTTAGAGTCTGGTTCTGATAGCTTTTTCAGTTTCTTCTTGTGTATCTTATCCAGCTTCCCCAGCTCTGCGGCACTTTTTCCTGAGTCTCCCACCCGTTGTTCCGGCGGTAGTGCAGTCATAATTTTGGCTGCATCTTTCAATGCTTTGACATACCCACCCAGTTCCGATAGTGAGTACTGACTTAAATTCATTTTGCTGTTCAGTAATTGTCCCCAATAAAATTCCAGAAAAGGCACTTCAGGATAAGGTTTACCCGTTTTTGGATCTAAATTGTTGTCTGACTTATCATAAGAAATACCCCTTAAATAATAGAGCATTGAGCGCCAGGAGTCGTCCTGAAATGATTTCAGACCAAGAGTCGAAGGTAATTGTGCAAACGTAATGGAATTGCCTTTAGCATCAATGGGTAAAAAATGCTTTAATTCCGCCATCTTCTGTTCAAATTCAGATTGAGTAACAGGACTCCCTTTCACGTCATGACTCAAATTCTCTCCGACTAATACACTTAAGCTGGTATCGCCACCGCTGGCTTCCCAGAAGCTATTCAATGCATGATGCCCATCAGTCAGATAAATTTTACCCCCGGGACCAATATCGACCGTATTCATTGCTGATTTATCTGTTCCTGCCGGTAATGAACAACGGTATGACGAAGGATCTTCAGGAGAAGAAGAACGACTTTGTTGTTCCAGTTTACCCGCGCCCTGGACTTTACAGAGATCCGAAAACAGCTTTTCAGGCTTTTTGGCGTAGTCGTCTAAATCACCAGCAATTTGCAACTTACCGACAGCAACCTGAGTTGGATGTAACTCATTAAGATGAACCAGAATAACATCACCAGGTTTAGCTAACATTCGATTATCAGAAATCTGTATTGCCATAGCCGTTGAACTCAGCAGAATGCCGGAAAAAGCCCCGATAATGGGCATGATAAAAACGAGTAATCGACTGATGAACATCAATATCATCCTTTGTTGACGGACATTTACCGATAATAACTGATTATAGCCAGATAGATGCGAATTGCTTTACCGTTATCAAAATGCCACTGCGCAAAACTGATGAATCAGTAAAACTTAATGAAAATATAATAGAAAACGTAACTAATTGAAGGTAGATGAGAAAATATGAATGGATATTTATCACATACAGTTTTTTATAACAAAAAACACACAAATTGTGCTACTATCTTCACACAGCTAATTCATCCCTGATGTTAATTTCCTTAAAAGAGTACCTGAAAATAAAGACTATTTATCAGCACCAATCAATCAACCACCAGTGCAATGGATACCCCTTTTTCACACCAGTTTTTAACACCCGACCTTCTTCCATCAACTTCAGCAGATAGTAACGGGCCTGATAAACATTGATCACACAGATTTCAGCAATATCATTGGTGGTTGGCCCAATCAGACGCAATGTCTCATCGCTAATCTCGCCGGTAAGAGAAACTTTTTCTTTTACCGCTGCATATTTTGCAGCACATTGTTCAGCTAACGTATCCAATATCTCCTGAGTAATCATCGCACCTTTGGTCAGTTTTTCATCTGATTTATTATTATCTATCATTCAGCCTCCAACTCTGCATAACCTAAATAGAAAATTGCTTGTCCGGAGTATACACCAGTCATAATTCTTTCATCTATCAGTGAGTAACAGAGACTAATCTTTTTTTTACTCAGGCTAACTATTGAAAATATTAAGTGTTTGATAAGGAATTATGTTTTCAGCCCAAAGCGTTGTAAAAACAAAATAAAAAATAACTAATGACTAAAACAGAAGCGCTTCATGATTTATTATGAAACGCTTTGCAGAACAAAAATCTTAATTAGGTTCAGAGCAGTTGACGTATCGGTTTTTCTGCCAGAAAAGCGACAATATCTTCAACCGCCCCCTGAAAATATCCCTGATAGTTACTGTCCGAAACATATCCCAAATGAGGTGTCGCTAACACGTTTGGTAAAGTACGCAGAATATCACCTTCCGGCAATGGCTCTATTTCAAACACATCCAGTCCGGCCCCGGCAATACGCTGATGACTTAAAGCATCAATCAGCGCTTTCTGATCGACAATAGCAGCCCGCGAGGTGTTAATTAAAAACGCTTTTGATTTCATTCTGTTCAATTCGGCTTCACCAATTAATCCCCGGGAACGTTCACCCAGAACAAGATGAATGGAAACAAAATCGCTGCTCTCCAGTAAGGCCTCTTTTGATGGTGCTAATTCAACGCCAACTTCTGCAGCTCTTTCTGCCGTTAAGTTTGAACTCCAGGCCGAAACCTCCATGCCAAACGCTTTGGCAACCTGAGCAACTCGTCCACCAATTTTACCCAATCCCAACAACCCAAGGCGTTTACCGTTGAGTGTTACACCTACAGTACTTTGCCATGCCCCATTTTGGCGAAATGCATTATTTTCCGACACGATATGGCGAGCTAACCCTAAAATCAGCGCCCAGGTCAACTCCATCGGAGGCTCAGAACCGCTTGGTGTTCCACAAACGGTGACACCCTGAGCCGTTGCAGCTTTCACATCAATAGCGGCATTACGCATACCGGAAGTAATTAAGAGCTTTAGCTTAGGTAATTTAGCCAATAACGATTGAGTAAACGCTGTACGCTCCCGCATGATAATCACAATTTCACAATCGCCAATTCTGTCCGCCAGCTCTTGCTCATTAGCAATATGTTGAGAGAGTGAAAATACATCGACCCGATCGCGTAACGCAGACCAGTCAGCCATAGATAAAGCGACATTCTGAAAATCATCAATAATTGCACATTTTAATTTCATAAGCCGAATCCTGTCAGGGGCAATATCCGATTGATATAAATTTATTTATCCAAATAATCTGTCAGAAATGTACACTCATCTCTGACAAAAAACTTTGTCTGGCGTCTGAATTTTGTTACATCAGGAAATTAATGCGTTTGAAAGCAGATAATATCTTACAGAATAATGTGTTATTGGAGGGAAACAAAAAGGGAGCTAAAGCCCCCTTATGACTAAAACTTAAAATGGATAATTGTGGTAGCCCATTTGAGAAGAGATATTACGGGCTGCATCATGTAACATCTTAATAATTTCCGGCTTGTTCTCTTCAGAGAAACGAATAGTCGGTAATGAAATACTTAAACCAACAGTAACAATACCAAAACGATCGAATACCGGTACTGCAATACAGCGCAGCCCTTCTTCCTGCTCTTCAATATCTTCAGCATAGCCTTGCTCTCTGGCCTGTTCTAATACAGATATGAAATCTTCAGCACACAAAATGGTGTTATCTGTACTACGGGTAAAGGTGATTTTACTCAGGGTTTCCTGTACTTCCTGCGGATCGCTCCACGCCATCAGGACTTTACCAATTGCCGTAGTATGAATTGGATTGCGGCGCCCAATACGCGAGTACATTCTCAGATTATAGAGTGAGTCAATTTTGTGGATATAAATAATGGCATCATCATCCAGTGCGCCAAGATGAATGGCCTCTTTAGTCTGTTTGGATATTTCACGCATTTGAATGTTGGCATAACGAATCAAATCAACATTCTGTAATGACTTTGAACCCAGTTCGAATAGCTTCAAAGTAAGGGAGTATTTATCTGACTCTCCCTCCTGCGTAACATAACCTAATGTCTTCATCGTTTGCAGAAAACGATATACCGTACTTTTCGACATCATGACCTGTTGAGCCAGCTCGGAGATACCCATCTCACGTTCTTCACCTAACGCATTCAATATACCAAAAACTTTCAGTACCGATGAGACTGAGTCTGGTTGCTTATCTAAATCATCCGCGGCCATTTGGTTGCCACCTTATGCTGGTATTCGTTTCAGAAAAATTGGAACAGTGTTTTTATTATAATGTTAAAGGCCAGCAAATGACAATCAGTGTTGATATCAATCTGTGTGATGTATCAGCATTATTTTTATTAAATATAATTAATAACCACGATAACTCTTATAGCCATAGATAATTTTATCAAGCCAGATAACTTACAATTAATATTATTAACAATATTAATTGTCAGAAAATAGCATGATTAATAAAATAGCCATACTCCTGAAATTAGCTAAAAAGATTAATATTTAGTCACGGTTTTAATATATTAATGTAGAATATTAGGATTCGTAGGAAAGAACGACATACGACCCGGTCTTGAGATAATATAGAGTTCACTTTGTTCATTTGGTGCTATCACTGTCCAGCCCCGGGAAACATAATAAGTGATACTCTCATCCGCGGCTAAATAAACATTTGAAAAACCATTTATTCTCGCCCGCTCCAGTGCATTCTCTATCAACATTGAACCAAAACCCAGCTTTCTGTACCCGGGTAAAACATAAAGCCCACTCAGACAAGGAAAAAATGGGTTACTATCATGTTCTCGTTCCATCAGATGTACAGAACCCACAGGCCGCCCATCACAAAGGGCAACTAAGGAACAAGGTATTCTGTTCTTTTTGAGATGTTCACTCAAAAACTCTTTAAGCTCGAAACTATCCGTTCTTGGCCCTTCCCAAAATTCCCGATAACACCATTCCATTACATCATCAAAGTACTGAGGGTGTTCAGCTAATGAAACAATCAATTTACTATACATGGCATTCTCTGATTTATATTAGAATGCAGAATATTACCAACTAATAAAATATTTTCACCTGCCAGAACCACAAAAAACATTATTTTTATAGAATTGTTAATCTGAGCATTATTTTACTAAACAAGTATATTAAATAATAATTAAAAATAACAAATTGGAGACAACTTGCATTTATAGCAATTAATTAATGCAACCAAAAACACTCCTTAAACAAGTCAGGTGAAAATTCTTACGGATATTATCATGTTCATTAATGCGCCTGAAATAATACCAAATACCATATATTTTATGTCGAGTACTATATCGGTATCTGTTGTACAGATACCGGATAAACTGATTAAAGACTGAATACGGCTAAATCACTGGCCATTTCAGTTTTTGGGAATATCTCCTGGCACTCAGCCAACAAACGTAAGCACTCTTCGGCCCCATAACGCGCACTAAAATGGGAGATAATCAAACGTTTTGCTCCAGCGGCTTTAGCTAATTCCGCCGTCTGCTGAGTTGTAGAATGGCCCCGACTATTCGCCTGCCCGGCCATTGAGGCCTCCAGCGTCGTTTCATGAACCATTACATCAACATCTTTAGCCAATACTAATGCGTTTTCAGATGGAGAAGTATCACCAAATATTGCTAATACTCGCCCTTTCTGAGCAGGACCAAGATAATCAGGACCATTAATCACTCTTCCGTCATCTAACTGAACCTGTTCACCCGCTTTCAAACGCTGAAAAATTGGGCCTGCGGAAACCCCTTCGGCCAACAGACGAGAAGCATCCAAGGTACCGGGTTTATCAGCTTCTTCAATTCGGTAGCCAAAGCTCTCAATACCATGTACCAACGGCAATGCAGTGACGCAAAATTGTTGGTCCTCAACAACCTTACCCGGTTGAATTTCTATAATTTCCAGTGGATAAGTCAGATAAGAGCCGCTGAGGTTCAGGGCTGTTTCAATAAAAGTTTTAATACCCGGAGGACCGTAGAGCGCCAGAGGATCCTGAGAACCAGCCATTGAACGGCTACTGAGTAACCCGGGAAGACCAAAAATATGATCCCCGTGTAGATGGGTGATAAAAATCTTTTCCAGACGCCCAATTCTTATTGAAGAGTACAAAATCTGATGCTGTGTTCCCTCTCCACAGTCAAACATCCAAAAGCTATTGCATTCACTAAGCAGATTCAACACTAAGCTGCTTACATTTCGTTCTTTACTTGGCGTACCGGCACCGGTACCTAAAAAAATCAATTCCATAATAGATTAATTCTGAATCAAATATTTAATGGCTCTGAGCGCTGAAGCCTACTGATTGTGCTACATCGCAAAATCAGGCAAAAACAGCGGCCAGATGCTCGCGTAGACATTTAAGGTTATTCTCTACATCAGGCTGCTTTATCACATCAATGCATAAGAAAGTCGGCAGTGGTTTCATACCTAAAAACTGGTTCGCTTTGTGGAACGGCAGATAGACGCCATCCACCCCGGCACCCTCAAAAAATTGAGACGGATCGTCAAACGCTTCTTGCGGTGCATTCCAGGTCACTGACAGCATATAGGTTTTTCCCTGAATCAAACCGCCTGAACCATATTTTTTCGACGCGTCTGAACGAGAACGACCATCGCTGGCATACAAACGACCATGACCTTCGGTAAACACTTCATCAATATACTTTTTAAGGATCCATGGCGCACCCATCCACCAGCCAGGCTGTTGGTAAATCACTGTGTCCGCCCACAGGTATTTCTCTATCTCATCTTCCACGACATAGCCGCGATCGATAATAGTCTCTTTTACTTCATGTCCGGCATGGCGTAAAAAATCGGCGGCAGCATGATGCAGAGTTAAGTTCAGCTCACCGTTAGAATGTGCGAATTTTTTCATTGCATTGATAATCAGAATTTTACTCATAATTTCATTTCACTTAATTAATTTTGATGTTGCCCCAACCGGGAACAACCTGATAGGTACCCTATTTGAATGGTTATAGTGTACCCGTTTTATTCATTAATAAAATCGCGATAAAATCATAAGATAATTGATTCTTAATCAACAATAATAAATAGAAAAGAAATATATTCACCAGAAATCGCTTATAGAATCATTGTCATTCCTGGTTTGTGGTATAAAAACAACATAAATTATTAGTGAAGTATACGGATCAACAGCATCATCATGAGTGAATTAACATCAGAAAATGGGCATCCAACAGGGTGGCACAGCTTTCTGAAAGGTTGTATTGCAATATTACCGTTAAGTCTGGCGGTATTACCCTGGGGAATTCTGGCTGGTTCGATGGCGATAGAAAGCGGCCTGACCCCCGCAGAAGGCGTCGGCATGTCAGCAATCATCTTTGCCGGAGCTACCCAGTTGGCAGCAATGGGAATGATAAAAGCCGGGGCCGGAGTCATGGCTATCATGGTATCAGCCTTCTTTATCTCTTCGCAGCACCTGCTTTACAGCTTGACCCTGCGGGATCGCATCTCACCACTACCGTTAAGATGGCGACTGGTTTTAGGCTTCCTGTTAACCGATGAGCTATTTGCTTTGATTGGAAAACATAGCGCAGCTAAATTTGACCGTTGGTATGCACTTGGCGTTGGGTTGTTTTTCTATATTTTTTGGCTGTTATCGACGCTGGCTGGCGTATTAGCTGCTACTCAGATAGAAAATTTAGGCAGCTATGGGCTGGATTTCTCTATTGCGGCCACCTTTATTGTTATTGTGGTCCCATTAATCAAAAACATCCCAACTATCGTTTGTGTTTTTACCGCACTCATATTGTCCATTGTATTAGGCTATTTTCACGTTCCCAGTTCGCTAATTATTTCTGGAGTAACCGCCATGTTCGCCGGGTTAATCACTTCTCTGGTTGTGGGAGATAAAGAATGATCTGGTTGATTATTTTTACGACAGCACTGGTTGTATTTGTAAACCGTTACCTGTTTTTAGAACCCGGTTTGCCAATCAAATTAAGCCCAACCATCAAGAAACTATTGGGATTTTCAATACCGGCAATTTTAACCGCTATTTGTGGACCGATTATTTTTCTGGACGACCACGGATTCAGGGAGATTCCCCTTAATCCTTACTTTATTGGCGCTATTATCTCTGTTTTACTGGCATTGTTTATTCGCAATACGCTGGTTTCAGTGATTCTTAGCTTGCTTATATTTATGTTGCTGAAACAAGCCATACTCCCTTAAAAATTAATACGGGAATAATTTCAATTAGTTGCCTTTAATGCTTTAATTATTGTCTATACTTAAAAGGTATATATAACAACGAGAACGCGCTAATGATACCTGTCCGGTTGCCCAATACTGAAAAACAGCGAATTGAAATACTAAAATCACTTCAGATACTGGATACTCCGCCTTCAGAGCAGTTAGACCGTGTAACCCGCTTAACGGCGGATTTCTTTAATGTGCCTATCGCACTGGTTACGTTAATTGATAGTGACAGACAGTGGTTCAAATCCTGTTTTGGTTTATCACTGACTGAAACGTCGCGGGATATTTCAGTCTGTAGCCATGCCATCATGCAACGATCGGTATTTGTAGTTCCAGATCTGCGTAAAGACCCCCGTTTTTGCCATATTCCACCGGTGGTTGATGAACCTCACTTAGTGTTTTATGCCGGTTGCCAAATTCACTCTCGTCAGGGCATCCCTCTGGGTACGCTGTGCATCATCGATTCCAAAAAACATAAATTCAGTCACGATGACGAGAGTAAACTAAGCGACTTTGCCAAAATTGTTGAGCAATACTTCCACAGCCTGGAAGAAACCACCTATACCCGCAAAGTTGAGGATAACCTAAGTAATACCGAATCTATGTTTGCTCAAACCTTCAATCAGGCTGCTGTTGGTATGGCGAATGTCTCCTTAACCGGACAATGGCTACGGGTAAACCCAAAACTGTGTGAACTACTGGGTTATCCCGAACCAGAATTACTCAACAAGACTTTTCAGGAGATCACTTATCCTGACGATCTGAATACTGACCTCAACTTGTTACAAGAAGTGCTGGATGGAAAAATAGAAACCTACACCATCGAAAAACGCTATATCACTAAGCAACAGCATCTCTTCTGGGTATTGCTCACCGTTTCAATGGTGAGAAACAGCCAGGGAATGCCTCAGCACTTTATTTCTATCATTGTGGATATCAATGAGAAGGTATCCATTGAAAATGAACTCAAAAAACTGACTGATGAATTGGAAACCAGAGTTAAAGATCGTACTAAGCAGTTGGAAAGGATGCTACATCTGGTCAATGAAGAAGTGGAACAGCGGATTGAGACTCAGAATTTATTGAATATTGAAAAAGAACGTTTGAAAGAAATTACCGATAACGTTCCTGCTTTAATCAGTTGTGTTAATCATCAGCTTCACTACACGTTTAATAATAAAACTTATGAAGACTGGTTTGGTTTGCAGGCCAGGGATACTGTTGGAATGTATATGCCTGACGTCATTGGTAAAACCAGTTTCCAGACAGCTCAATGCTATATTGAAAAAGTCATTGCCGGTCAAAAAGTCTCATTTGAAAATACGCTGCCGACTAAAGAGGGTCTGAAGTATGTTCAAACCACGCTGATCCCCAACCGGGATCGTGAACAAGGCGAGTTCTATATTCTTTCCCTTGATATCACCGAGCTTAAACAGCTACAGCAAACCCTGATATTTGAAGCCTCCCACGATATGCTGACTAATTTGCCAAACCGCAGATCCTTTATTGATAGCTTGAATAACATACTGCTCGATCCGGAACAGCATCCATGGCTGGCTCTATTCTTTCTGGATTTGGACGGTTTTAAAGAGATCAACGATAGCTATGGCCATGAGTTTGGCGATAAAGTTTTACAAACCGTCGCCGGGATTATTTGCAATTCAGTACGGCAGAACGATATGGCAGTCCGCCTCGCCGGTGATGAATTTACTATTCTGTTTAGTCACCCGGATAACCCTCAGCATATTGTATCGGCAATTAGTCAGCGATTATTACAAGGGTTGTCTGAAGTTACCCATATCGATCAGACTCCCGTTAAGCTTAGCGCCAGTATCGGTATCGCGATTGTTTTAAACGACAATCTGCTCAAGCCAGAAACCTTACTCTCGTTAGCAGACAAAGCAATGTATCAGGCGAAACAGTTGGGTAAAGGAACATTTTGTATTGAATACAGCACCTGACCACACCGGATATCAGGGGTCAGGAAAGTCATTACGCAATGATGGATTGATTCATCTGCTTAAGCTGTTTCATTAACAAAAACAGCACCGGAATCATTAAAAATATGGCAGATAATGGCATAGCTAACCAAATGCCATTGGTTCCAAGATAACGCGGTAAAATAAACAAGAACGGCAGCTGAATCAGGATATTACAAATGGTGATGACCAGTGCCTTATGCCCTTCCCCGATCGCCTGAAAGAATGCTTCTGTCACCACAAAAAAGCCCTGAATAAACAGCACAAACAGGGATAGACGGACCGCATGAACAATCACCTGCTGCAAATGTTGATTATCACCTGCAAAAAAGCTGGCAAACAGAGTGGGAAATAGCAGCAAAGCCACGGTGAAAAACACGCCGCCCCCAACGCTAAATACCATTGCCAGCTTCAACACCTGTTTAACTGAATCAACCTGCTTTTCGCCATAAAAACGACTTACTATTGGCTGCATACCGTGAGCCAGACCTTCTGACAGCAAATAGTAAAACGTCAACAAATAACCAGTTACGGCATAGGCTGCCACTTCGATGGCACCACCATATTTCATAAACATAAAGTTATAGGCGACGATCGTTGCACCTAAATAGAGATACATAAACAGACTTGAAGAGCCGTTTTTACTAATCTTCCAGCTAAGATCCATTCGAGGTTTAAAGTGACGGCGCTGTACTCTTATCGGGCTGCGGCGACTAAAAATATAAATCAGTGCCAAAACCACTGCCGTACTTTCTGCAATAACCGTTGCCAGAGCAACCCCGATCAGCTCCATTCCCAGCAGCACAATAAATATGTAGTCCAACAGGATATTCATTAACGCTCCCACCACCATAAACGTAGTAGCAAGGCGAGGCGCATTCAGATTACGCATCAGATAAGGCGCTGCAATACTACCTAATACCAATGGTGCGGCACAGGCTACGACAATCAGGAAGTCATTACCATATTCCAGCACTTTGCCAGTGGCACCCTGAAAGGCCAAAATATTATCCCCAAAGAGATACAGAATCATACTGAGTAAAACGCCGGGAATAATCATTAATAGCGGCAGTTGGCCAATATAGGAGGACGCAATCTCACGATCTCCGGCACCGCGGGACAGAGAGACATGACTACCAATACCGATACCGACCATTAACCCCACCGCCAGCATGACACCAATCAGCGGCCAGGCAAGATTAATAGCAGCTAACCCATCACTACCGATGTACCTTCCAACGAAAATGCCATCAATAATTTGATAGGTACCACTCACTAACATCGCAATTAATGCCGGAATAGCATAGCGAGCAAAAAGCGCTCCAATACGCTGGTGTTGCATAAAAATACCTGAATAGACTTAATCAATAATCAACGGTCAAAAAAACATGACAACAATGTCATTGTCGTGAAACAACGAACTACGCCAGAAGATGGTTAGTCAGGTTGATAACCTAACTCATGCCGAATGCTATTTCTTAATAGTTCAGCAGCGGATACAGGCTGCATAATCGACGGGTTAATATACGAAATAGTAATGGTACCGAAGCTAATGGACATCAGTCGCCATGCTTTCACTTCGATACTTTCCTGCTGTATATCATGATGAAAGAAACCGCCCTGACATCCTGATTCAATAATGCCGACCACTTCGCGATGTAGCATCAACATAGAGTCGCTATATATCTCGCCGAGATCTTTATCGCGCACCGCCTCTGCCCATGCATCATTCCAGAGTTTGTTCACCGGATCGTTTGGCGATGATGTTGAATAGTCCAGCAGCTGAAACAACTGCTCCGGCGGTGCTAATTCAGCAATCTGCTCACAGATAGCCCGATGATCCTGCAAAGTAAACTGACGGAATACTTCCCGGCGCAACTCAGAGGTCGATGAAAAATGATGGTGAATAATACCTGTCGCGGCTCCCAGCTCAGTACTGACTTTTCGCGTAGTCACGTTCATAAAGCCATCTCTCAATGCAACTTTAATCGCCGCATCCAGAATCGCACTTCTGCGCTCATCTTTTGCCATATAGGACATGGTCCACTCTCTGGTGTTGTGATGAAATATATTTGATCATATGTTCAAATTGAACATGCGTCCATTTCTTTTATCTATGGCTTTTAAAAAAAGGTAAAAAAACGGTCCCCCCAGGGACCGTTTATCTGACTATAAGGAGGAACTACAGGCTATTTCTGCCTTGCCAAAAATCTCTTCCTCATAAGCGCGTGCTTTGTCTTTATCAAACTGTCGTTCCCACTTAGCGATAACCAATACAGCCAGCGCATTACCCACAACGTTCAATGCAGTACGAGCCATATCCATAATACGGTCTACACCAGCAATAAACATCAGGCCATCCAGAGGAATACCCACGCTACCCAATGTTGCCAACAATACGACAAAGGAGACGCCAGGAACGCCTGCAATGCCCTTCGACGTTACCATTAGCGTTAATACCAACGTAATTTCCTGCATTAACGACAACTCAATCCCATACAATTGAGCAATAAAGATAGCGGCAATACTCTGATAAAGCGTCGAACCGTCCAGATTGAAAGAATAACCGGTAGGAACCACAAAACCGGTAATGGCTTTAGATGCCCCATAGGCTTCCATCTTTTCGATAATTCTCGGCAGTACTGTTTCAGAGCTGGCGGTTGAGTAAGCCAAAATAAGCTCATCTTTCAGAATGCGGATTAAGGTCCAGATACGTAAACCACATATACGCGCTACGGTACCTAAAACAATCAACGCAAAGAAAATAATCGCACCATAAACCAGGGCAACAAGTTTCACTAATGGAATTAATGAAGAGAAACCAAAGGTTGCCACAGTCACTGAGATCAATGCGAACACACCCACAGGGGCATAACGCATAATCATGTGGGTCACTCTAAACATGGTTTCAGACATTGATCTGAATACATTCAGTAAAGGAGCTCGGGTCTCTTTAGGCAGCGACGATAGCCCTAATCCAAACAACACGGAGAAGAAAATGATCGGTAGCATCTCGCCTGATGCTAATGCTTTAAAGATGTTAGTTGGAATTAACGACATAATCGTGATGACTAAGCTATGAGCCCCACTCTGCACTTCTGCCGTTGTCACCTTATATTGGGATATATCCACCGCATTGAGCTGGGACATATCGATACCGTGACCGGGTTGAAAAACATTAGCCGCCACTAAACCAATTACAATGGCTACAGTGGTGATAATCTCAAAATAAATAATGGTTTTCAGTCCGATACGGCCCAACTTTTTAGCATCGCCAACACCGGCAATACCGACCACCAACGTAGATACCACAATCGGTACCACAATCATCTTAATCAGACGGATAAAAATGTCGCCAGCAGGTTTGAAGAAGTTCACAACTAACCAATCCGTTGATTCACTCCCATGCATCACTGAACCAACAATGATCCCTAGTACCAGAGCAATCAAAATCTGCCAGGCTAAAGTAATTTTAAAACCTTTCATATATCAAAAATCCTTCAATCTCGTTAAATGCCTGCTTACAGGCTCGCCTTAAGTAAGGCTTTTCATTATTTTTATGCGGGCTTTCAAACAAATAACTTCCCGCCTGAATGTCAACACTCCCTTAGTTTTATGATCAGAAAACACCATAGAAAAAATACAGGCGCTCTTTTTAGCATCTTATGCAGTAAAATTACATTTTTCTTTACATAAATACTAAAATTCAGACGAATTCACTGGTATAAACCCTACAAGATAGCATTGTGAATTGCGAAAAAAGAAAGAGAAATTTATCGCTATTTCCTGACTCTATTTGATAGAGTTAACTTACTCTTTCCGGAAAGAAACTAAACCTAATTAATTGATATAAATAATTTATCATAGAAAACAGAATGGAATAATAACTCATTCGTAGTATAAGAAAACAAAGACACTGAAAACCCAATAAGTGGCTATATTGGTATATTAGTACTGATTTTCACAGCTAATGGTCAAAATGGTAACAAAAGTACGGAGTAAAGCGTATTTTTTGCCTGATTGATATGCTATCAGATTATTTTATATTCAACTGATTTTTTGCTCTGAAATCGTTTCGGCTAAATTTTCCCCCCTCATCATTTCCCATCTTACTTCCACACACCTAAATCCGGATCGATTTTAGCCAGTCAGAATAAATAATCGTAATTAATTTCATATCAGCCTATTCATTTGTCTTTTAAAACAATTTCACCCATGACCATCATTATCCACTGTAATGAAGCGTGATCTTCCGCGCAAAAAACAAACATAAAATGTGCGCAATGATTGAATAATAACTAAATTACATAATGTTAACAAATTTAAAGGGAACAATAATGAGCACTGTTCATAAACATCCCGTTCCTGCCGCTATAGCAGAAAACGCGCTGATCAATACACAGCAATATCAGGCTATGTATCAGCAGTCAGTGGAAGATCCTGACAAGTTTTGGGGCACGCAAGGGAAAATTATTGATTGGATGAGACCTTATACCAAGGTTAAAAATACGTCATTTTCCCCTGACAATATTGATATACGTTGGTTTGAAGACGGTACGCTGAACCTGTCGGCTAACTGCCTGGATCGCCATCTGGAAACCCGCGGTAACCAGACGGCAATTATCTGGGAAAGCGATGACGGCAGTGAGACTCAAAGAATTACTTATCGCCAGCTCTATCACCGGGTGTGTAAATTTGCCAATGTGCTTAAAGCGCTGGGTATGAAACAAGGTGATGTGGTCGCAATTTACATGCCAATGGTACCGGAAACCGCCGTTGCTATGTTGGCTTGCGCTCGTCTGGGGCTGATTCATTCCGTTATATTTGCTGGTTTCTCGCCGGAAGCCATTTCCGGACGTATTATCGACTCCAGCTCTCGTCTGGTAATTACCGCTGATGAGGGGCTGCGCGCAGGTAAAACTATCCCGCTGAAAAAGAATATCGATGATGCGTTAGCAAATCCTCATGTGAATAGCGTTGAACACACCATTGTTTTCAAACGAACCGGCAATACCATTAACTGGAAACCCGGTCACGACCTGTGGTGGCATGAATTAGTTAATGCCGCAGATGATGAGTGTGCTCCGGTAGAGCTGCCGGCTGAAAGTCCGCTGTTCATTCTCTACACCTCTGGTTCAACCGGCAAACCAAAAGGTGTGCTGCATACCACCGGCGGTTATCTGGTTTATGCTGCACTGACCTTTAAATATGTCTTTGATTACCATGAAGGTGAAATATATTGGTGTACAGCCGATATGGGATGGGTCACAGGCCATAGCTATGCGCTGTATGGGCCATTGTGTAATGGGGCAACCACCCTCTTTTTTGAAGGGTTATTAACTTATCCAGGCCCTAACCGAATGTCACAACTGATAGATAAATATCAGGTCAATATTCTGTATACCGCACCTACAGCCATTCGTTCTTTGATGGCGCAGGGGAATCTGGCAATTACCGATACCACACGCAGTTCACTGAGAATCATGGGTAGCGTAGGGGAACCTATCAATCCGGAAGCCTGGGAGTGGTATTACTTCACTATTGGTAATGGAAAATGCCCGATTGTTGATACTTGGTGGCAAACAGAGACCGGCGGCTTTATGCTAACGCCGTTTCCCGGTGCCACCGAGTTAAAAGCGGGTTCTGCAACTTTACCTTTCTTCGGCGTCAAACCTGCACTGGTCGACAATGACGGAAATCAGCTAAGTGGTGCCTGTGAGGGCAATCTGGTGATTACCGATTCATGGCCGGGTCAGGCCCGGACACTCTATGGCGATCATACCCGATTTGAACAAACTTACTTTGCCTCATTCAAAGGTTTCTACTTCAGCGGAGACGGCGCTCGTCGCGATGAAGATGGATATTACTGGATAACTGGCCGGGTGGATGACGTTCTTAACGTATCGGGGCATCGTCTGGGAACTGCGGAAATAGAATCTGCACTGGTTGCCCATCCTAAAATTGCCGAAGCAGCGGTGGTCGGCATTCCTCACTATATCAAAGGGCAGGCTATTTATGCCTACATCACTCTGAATTACGGTGAGGAACCCAGCGATGAACTGTATGACGATGTTATTAAATGGGTACGCAAAGAGATTGGGCCAATAGCTACGCCCGATATCCTGCACTGGACCCAAACCCTTCCTAAAACGCGTTCGGGTAAAATTATGCGGCGCATTCTACGGAAAATCGCCGATGGCGATACCAGTAATCTGGGAGATACCTCTACGCTAGCCGATCCCGGCGTAGTTGAGAAATTATTACAGGAAAAAGAGTTAATGAAAGCAGCCTCATAACCAACGCCGCCTTGCGCGGCAATATTCAATCTTTATCTCACAGGAGACGCTCTGATGAATGATCACATTTATCAACGGATTGAAAATAACCCGCGCTTCAAAGATCTGGTGCGCAAACGGGACATATTTGCCTGGACACTCTCGTTTATTACTTTAGCTCTGTACGTTGGCTTCATTCTACTGATTGCTTTTGAGCCTCAGTGGTTGGGTACACCGGTCACAGAGGGGATCAGCATCACTCGTGGTATTCCAATTGGTATCGGGCTGATTCTTGCCTCATTTGTTTTAACTGGAATCTATGTCTATCGGGCGAACAGAGAGTTTGATGAGCTCAATGCGCAAATTTTGAATGAGGCACACCAATGAAAACTCGTTTTTTCTCTGCCTTAGCGCTACTGGCAGCCTCTCCACTGGCTTTTGCTGATGCCATTGGTGGCGAAGTTAAACGCCAGCCGCTAAATATTGAAGCTATAGTCATGTTTATCCTGTTTGTAGGGTTAACGCTCTATATCACTTACTGGGCATCCAAACGAACTCGCTCTCGTTCTGACTACTATACCGCTGGCGGCAAAATTACCGGGTTACAAAATGGCCTGGCTATTGCCGGTGATTTTATGTCTGCTGCCTCTTTTCTTGGTATCTCTGCACTGGTTTATACCTCCGGTTACGATGGCTTAATTTACTCTATCGGATTCCTAATCGGCTGGCCGATTATTCTGTTCCTGATAGCGGAGCGCTTACGTAACCTGGGAAAATATACTTTTGCCGATGTCGCATCGTATCGTCTGGGACAAAAAGAGATTCGTACCTTATCAGCCTGTGGTTCACTGGTCGTGGTTGCTCTTTATCTGATAGCCCAAATGGTAGGGGCCGGTAAACTCATTCAGTTACTGTTTGGTCTGAACTACCATGTTGCAGTCGTTCTGGTGGGTATTCTGATGGTGATGTACGTATTGTTTGGCGGCATGTTGGCCACCACATGGGTACAAATCATCAAAGCAGTACTACTGCTTGCCGGAGCCAGCTTCATGGCTATCATGGTGATGAAATCTGTTAACTTCAATTTTAATGAGCTCTTTGTTCAGGCAATTAAAACCAGTCCGAAAGGAGCTGCCATTATGAGTCCGGGCGGATTAGTTTCCGATCCTATCTCTGCGCTCTCATTAGGTTTGGCACTGATGTTTGGTACTGCCGGATTACCGCATATCATTATGCGATTCTTTACCGTAAGTGATGCCAAAGAAGCGCGTAAAAGCGTATTCTATGCCACTGGTTTTATTGGTTATTTCTACATACTTACCTTTATCATCGGATTTGGCGCGATCTTTCTGGTAGGTGGAAACCCGATGTTTAAAGATGCTGCCGGGGCGCTTATCGGCGGAACTAACATGGCTGCTGTTCACCTTGCTGATGCCGTGGGGGGGAGTTTCTTCCTTGGCTTTATCTCCGCCGTTGCGTTTGCCACTATCCTCGCGGTAGTAGCTGGCCTCACTCTGGCCGGAGCTTCTGCAGTTTCTCACGACCTCTATGCTAATGTTATTAAGCAAGGTAAAGCGACAGAACGTGATGAGTTGAAAGTATCGAAAATAACGACGGTAGTTTTAGGATTTGTTGCTATTGGGCTGGGGATTCTATTTGAAAAGCAAAACATCGCTTTCATGGTCGGCCTGGCATTCTCTATCGCGGCAAGCTGTAATTTCCCTATTATTATTCTATCAATGTACTGGAAAAAATTAACCACTCGAGGAGCCATGTTCGGTGGTTGGTTAGGACTGCTCAGTGCTGTAGGACTGATGATTCTCGGCCCAACCATCTGGGTACAAATACTGGGTCATGAAAAAGCTATCTATCCTTATGAATATCCGGCACTGTTCTCCATGATTATTGCCTTCATGGGAACCTGGTTCTTCTCTATTACGGATACATCTGCAAACGCAGTTCAGGAAAGAGAGCTGTTCTACTCTCAGTCTATTCGTTCACAAACGGGTTATGGTGCTTCAGGTAGCGTATCCCATTAATAAGCCAGCTAGTGATATATTAAAGGTGCCAATGGCGCCTTTAATATTATCTGGTGGCAGACCAGGGATAGTCCGCCAGTAAAAATGCTTTAATCGATCTTTTTGCGGATGTTGATATAGCCATTCACGTATCGACTTAATCTTTTGATAATCATCCTCACCGAAATGCTTTTAAATAGAGCTCATCAAATTGCGCTTTTGCCTCTGATTCAGATAATCTTCCAGCATCAACCAGACTCCACCACAACTCTTACATATTTGGCATGGGATCAGATTATCCAGAACCGACGATTGCAACGTAACAGTTTTACATTTAGCACACTGTATTTAGTTCTACTCTCTGAAAACAACTCATTGATAAGTAATAATTATTTCACATTAAATATATTAATATGAAATACTATCGCACATTAACTAATAATAATAAATACTGAATTATAGAATAGAACGATATAAACAATCGTATTAAATTAAAAGAATGCATTTCAATAATAAACGTATAGCCAACCCATAGTAAACAAATACAAAAAAACATTTAATATCAATGAATTATATTCAAATGTTCTTGTTATATCAAAAACAACACTTCTTGTGTGACTGATATCGCACATTTGAATAAAAACCACTGCTCGGTATAAACTCTGGCCCGTCAGTCGTAATGGACTATATTCATAAGATAGGCTTACTAATCGTTGGTATGCCTGTTTATTCTTTTAAGGAAAATTACATCATGTTAAGAAAACTCTCAGCTGAGTTCTTTGGTACTTTTTGGCTAGTATTCGGTGGTTGTGGTAGTGCAGTTTTAGCTGCTGCTTTCCCTGGCTTAGGCATTGGTTTTGTTGGTGTCTCACTGGCATTCGGTCTTACCGTATTAACCATGGCTTATGCTGTTGGCCATATTTCTGGTGGGCATTTCAACCCGGCAGTAACGCTAGGTTTATTTGCAGGTGGTCGTTTCCCTGCTAAAGACGTTGTTCCATACATCATTACACAAGTTATTGGCGGTATTGCTGCTGGTGCTGTGTTATACCTGATCGCCAGTGGTAAAGCAGGCTTTGACGCCAGCGCCAGTGGATTTGCATCTAACGGTTATGGTGAGCACTCACCGGGTCAATTCTCTTTGCAAGCTGCTATTGCAGCTGAATTTGTATTGACCGCATTCTTCCTGATCATCATCCATGGAGCAACGGATAAACGCGCTCCTGTTGGATTCGCGCCGATTGCAATTGGTCTGGGTTTAACGCTGATTCACTTAATCAGCATTCCTGTCACTAACACTTCAGTCAACCCGGCGCGTAGTACTGGCGTTGCGATTTTCCAGGGTGGTTGGGCATTAGAGCAACTGTGGATTTTCTGGTTGGTACCTATCATTGGTGGTATTGTTGGTGGCCTGATCTATCGTGGCCTGCTGGAATGTAAAAAAGCAGACTAAGTACAACCTTAATTGATATCAAGCCCGCTATTTATAGCGGGTTTTTTATTGCCATTTTCCTGTCTTTTTCGAGAATCTTCAAAATAGAAACTGTATTAATACAGATTCGATAGGGAGACATCTTATCTATAGAAAACTGAAATCTCCATACATGCTATTTAGCATAGAAATCTATCCTGAATTGACCGTAGTACGATTATTATTGAGGTCTTCACGAGATTCGACTATCTTCTCTGTATTCGTTTTAGGGTTCAATATGCAAGTAACAATCTAATTATCCAAAGCACTTCTTAAAAGACAGTCAGATTATTAATAGCTGTACCATTCCCTTTTTAGATCAACAGGTCACATGATTCAAATCCGCTCCCTCGTCGATTAAACTCGATCTTTTTCAAATAATGAATACAGGCCTCATTACAAAGCAAAAAACCCCAGGCTTTTGGACTGAGGTTTCTCTTAATTAAAGTCTGGCAATTTATGAAGACTGCATCATTCACCCTTCAGGTCAACGCTTCGCGTTGCTCAAACCCGTTTCGCAGGTTTTGTCCCACTCTCTATTGAGTAGCGAACTGCATCACCAGTAAAGCAAAAAACCTCAGCCTTTCGACTGGGGTTTCTTTTAATTAAAGTCTGGCAGTTCCCTACTCTCGCATGGGGAAGCCCCACACTACCATCGGCGCTACGGCGTTTCACTTCTGAGTTCGGCATGGGGTCAGGTGGGACCACCGCGCTATCGCCGCCAGACAAATTCTTTCTATGTCTAACATAATTAAGTGGTGCTGATACCCAGAGTCGAACTGGGGACCTCACCCTTACCAAGGGTGCGCTCTACCAACTGAGCCATATCAGCGCCAAAACCGGTTTTATCAGATACAAACCTGATAACAATATCTACAGTCTAGCAGTTTAAATGACTTTGTCATTTAACCATCGGGACAAGGTTTGTACCGTTCCGTGGTTTTAGCTACTTATACTGCTTACATCAAATTTAAAGCCTGGCAGTTCCCTACTCTCGCATGGGGAAGCCCCACACTACCATCGGCGCTACGGCGTTTCACTTCTGAGTTCGGCATGGGGTCAGGTGGGACCACCGCGCTAT
>NZ_JAJNAG010000032.1 GCF_021010575.1 Limnobaculum eriocheiris
TTGCGAACCCATCTTAAACGGTTGACCCGCAAGACTATCTGCTTCTCAAAGTCAGAAGAAATGCACGATAAGATCATCGGATGGTATCTGACGATCAATCATTACCACTAAATCTGCGTCACGACCACCTTTGGAAAATAATTAGATATTAAATCGACAGGGACAAATTTGTCATCGATGTACTGATACATCTTATAGTCACCACATAAAGCTGGATTAGATAGCACTTTTCTAATTGTTGTATGGCTCCACCCTTTTCCTTTAGGAGATGATATTTTTCGGTCATTTAATATTTTAGCAATTAATCGAGCACCCATACCCTGCTGCCGTAATTCAATTATCTCTTTTATTAAGTTTTTATCATCATCACTTTTGAAATCATACTTTTTATGTTCATTATCATATTTCAACCAAAAAGGCAGATTTTTAGGTAATGCAGTTCCTTGCTTAGCCTTTTCCCGAGCTCTTGCCTTTGCATCCTTTATAAGCTTGGCTTTCCGAAGTGATTCTTTATATGCAAGCTCAGCAGCAAGAGCAATGGTAATGATACTATCCAAACGATTCAGACTATCTTCAGTTAAAACAACACCCGATAGCGTTTTTGCATCATCTCCAACAAATGCAATGTTGATACCTTTCTCTAATATTTGACTAAGTATCTTTTGAGTTTCTTGAATCCCCTTACGACTAAGACGATCAATAGCTTCAATCAAAATATATGAACCTTCAGGGATTCTTCCTGAATTTATCGCTTCTATCATGTCATCAAAGCCATCACGCTTTTTATTTTTGTAAGCGCTAATACCAAGATCGCAAAAATTCTCGTTAGAAAGCGTTAAACTATTTTCTTCACAATATTTTCTACCCGCCTCTAACTGGCGTTCAACTGACACACCACTAACTGGCGTTCAACTGACACACCACGAGCCTGACTACTTTTTGAGAACCGAACATATGAGAATGCCAATGTCATAATTTAATTATCCTTTTACAATCAACATAATAATTACATTATTTTTCTATAAAAGAAACAGATTTAAAGGATTGTTTGCTACCCAATAAAATGCGCGGTAACTATTGGTGGCATTGACCAGCAATAGTTACCGCAGAGTTACCGGAATGGCGGCTCGTTAAATGTGCGTAGCTTACGGGAGTGGAGCTTATCGCCTTCCGCCCGTAGTAAATCGATGGTACGAATACCGATTTGCAAATGTTCGGATATTGCCCCTTCATAGAAATGGTTCGCCTGCCCCGGTAGTTTAATCTCCCCGTGCAGTGGCTTATCAGAAACACATAACAGCGTGCCATAAGGCACCCGAAAGCGATAACCCTGAGCAGCGATAGTCGCGCTCTCCATATCAACCGCAACCGCCCGACTTAAGTTAAAACGTCGTGCAGACACGGAAAAACGTAGCTCCCAGTTACGGTCATCGGTAGTGACAACAGTACCGGTCCTTAACCGCAGTTTAACCTCTTCTCCCGGCATTCCACTGACCACTTTAGTGGCGTCATACAGGGCGCGTTGTACTTCAGCAATGCTGGGGATTGGGATATCTGGTGGTAATACCGCATCCAGAACGTGGTCATCACGTAAATAAGCATGGGCTAACACATAATCACCAATTCGCTGGCTTTCACGCAGGCCGCCACAATGACCAATCATCAGCCATGCATGAGGACGTAACACCGCCAGATGATCGCAAATGGTTTTGGCGTTAGAAGGCCCTACGCCAATATTTACCAACGTAATTCCCTGCCCGGAGGAGGAAATAAGATGGTAAGCCGGCATTTGATACTTTTTCCATGCCAGATCTGATGCCGTTCTCTGCGGATCGGCATTCTCTGCCGTGATATAGCTGCCACCGGCGCACGACAGAGCCTGATAAGGGCTGGATGGATCCAGTATCTGTTTACAGGCCCAACTGATGAATTCATCCACATAGCGACTGTAGTTGGTAAACAGAACATAAGGCTGAACATGTTCAACCGGGGTTCCTGTATAGTGTTTAAGTCGCGCTAAAGAGAAATCGGTACGTAGTGCATCAAAATGGGAGAGCGGGAAAGTATCTCCGGCACTCGCCAGACCGTCAGTAATATCATCACCAATTTTAGCTAGGTCGGTGGTAGGAAAATGCTGCACGATGCCCGCCGTCATGGTACGGTCCAGCATCAGATCGGAGCCATCAATAACAAATGGATAAGGTATCTCTTGCTGTGACGGTGTCACTTCAAAAATTGCACCGTAATCATGCTCCAGCAATCCTAATTGCTCAGTCAGATAGTGACGAAACAGATCCGGGCGGGTAATCGTCGTGGTGTATTGTCCCGGATGAGCAAAGCGCCCGTAAGCGCGGGTACGCAAATGTTCCTGAAATTTTCCGTCCCAACAGACCCGCAGTTGGGGGTAGGAAAATAGCCCCTTTTCTCTGGCCTTAGTATCCGGCAAAGTTCCCTGCTGAATAAAGGCCGCGAGAGCGCTGCGCAGCGCGCTTAAAGCAGATTCATATTGTTGTTCTAGCTTATCAATGGCTTCAGAGGCTGTAAGACGGGTATTAAATGGTTGCTGATTCAAGAGAGCTCCTTCAAGGGCAAATGGAGACAGTCACTAAATTAGTGGGTTGTGGTAATAATAGAATAGCTTATCCGTCAGTGGAAGTTTTTGATAAATAAGCGCTGTGGTAAATTTTCCACTGCGCAGCGATGTTAAAAATTTAGCACCAGAGAAGGACAGAAATTATTCAGATGAAACGCGGTGATTTGAAGGTCGGGATTCAAACCACTGTAAGATTTGTTGATTAAACTCGGCTGGCGCTTTTTTGTTGGTTGACGCAGAGAGACTCGCCAGCGTGTGCTGAGAGAAAACCTGTCGCATAGCCTGCTCCGCGTCTAGCATAATACGATGAATTGAACATACACCTTCAGTTGCCCACTGGGGCGCTTGCCGATCGAACACGGCACAGCGTTCACGAATCTCTTTGCACTCAAATAACGCTTTATCGCCATCAACGGCTTCAATCACATCCTTAACCGAGATAGACTCAGGGGAACGAGCCAGATGAAAGCCCCCTCTGGCCCCTTCTGTTGAGTTCACAATGCCGGACTTTTTTAATCTGGTAAAAATCTTGGCTAAAAAGTCGACGGGAACTCCCTGTAATTCAGCTAAATCACGCACGTTTGCTTCTTTAACGCCGTCACGCTGGCTGATATACAGCAAACAATGTAGTGCATACTCAACCCCCGAACTGACAAACGCCATGATGCCTCCCGAATTATTTAAAGTGTTATTACTACACTAAAGTCTACCGCAGAACGCTTTGGGTGTCCTGTTTATACCGCCATTTCTGGCTGACTGCATTTAACCTGATTAGCAGCCCATTGTGCAGCCAACTGGTCCAGATCGTTATGAGCACGTACTAATGCGGCTTCACGCGCCTCGGCGGCGGTAAATTGTAGCGGTTGAACATCAACAAACTGCGGCGCTTCTACACCAATAAAAGCGAAAGCCGCCTTAAGTACCGGCGTCATGGCATCCATATGGCTGTAAGGAGAACCCTGACGTAGATCTGCACCACGGGTAGTAATAAACAGCACTTTCTTATCGCCCAGTTTACCCACGGTAGAACCATCTGGCAGTAAATCATAAGTCACATTGGTACGGGTAATGGCATCAATAAAGGTTTTAAATGTTGATGGAATGGTCCAGTTATACATTGGCATAGCACATACCAGTACATCAGCATCCATAACTCGCTGGCACATGGCATCAGACGGCGCTAATACTTCACGCATTCTCTCAGTACGCTCTTCTTCCGGCGTATAGGTTGCTTGCACAAATTCGGCGGAAACGTGCGGCTGAACGTCTTCGGTTACGTCAAGATAATCAATTTCGAACTCAACACCATAACTCTTTAACTGCTGAAGAAAATAGCGACCCAGAGCGCGTGAGTTAGATTTATTGTGGAATTTTGAGCTCGCATCAATATGTAAAATTTTCATTGGTGTTCCATATGGTTAATTGAAAATGAATGTCGAAAAATAACTACGACTAATTTTATCGTAGTTAAAATATTCCTTTTTATATTTTTCAGCAAGCGGAATTTTTTCTGATTCAAATCCAAAGCTGGGGTAGCTCGCATTAATTCCAATACATATGTATATCCAGATGTATTTAGTTTGACTCTATCATTTATCACCGTATGATAATGTCTGATTTGCACCTACCGGGTATTCATTATGGGACCATTAGCACCACTTCAACTATTTAAAACATTGTCCGATGAAACGCGTCTGACTATCGTATTATTATTGAAAGATTCCCATGAACTCTGCGTTTGTGAATTATGTGAAATCCTTAAGTTACCTCAACCTAAGATATCCAGGCATCTGGCAATGCTCAGAGAAAACGGCATTTTGCTCGATCGCCGTGAAGGAAAATGGATCCACTATCGCCTTTCACCCAATATCCCCTTATGGGCAGGCAATATTATTGAACAAGCTTACAGTAGCGAGCTTAACCAAATTAAAGTGCTCATTTTTTCTGCATCAACAGAGAATAAACAGACCCGTTGTCGATAAAATTTTTTATTCTTACATATTCGTTTTTTCATATATTTAAGCAAAGCTAAAATACGAATAATACTTATGGAGGTTTTAATGTGGCTGGCGTTTAGTATTTTTCTGCTCACTATTATTCTGGTTATCTGGCAGCCCAAAGGATTAGGTATTGGCTGGAGTGCCTCATTTGGTGCCCTTCTGGCGCTGGTTACCGGGGTAGTTCATCTGGGGGACATTCCTGTCGTCTGGAATATTGTCTGGAACGCTACTGCCGCCTTTATTGCTGTAATTATTATCAGCCTGTTGTTGGACGAGTCAGGCTTTTTTGAATGGGCGGCATTACATGTTGCCCGTTGGGGAAATGGTAACGGTAAGCGGCTTTTTACCTACATTATTCTCTTAGGGGCCGCCGTCGCTGCGCTGTTTGCTAATGATGGTGCTGCCTTAATATTAACGCCAATTGTCATTGCGATGCTTCTGGCATTAGGATTCAGCCGGGGTGCTACACTGGCATTTGTGATGGCTGCCGGGTTTATTGCAGATACCGCCAGCCTGCCTTTAGTCGTATCAAACCTGGTTAATATCGTATCAGCCGATTACTTTCATATTGGCTTCGGCGATTATGCCGCCATCATGGTTCCGGTTAATATCGTGGCCATTCTGGCTACATTGGTTATGCTTCACCTCTTTTTTGCCAAATCAATACCAACCCGCTATGACATGAAATTATTGAAGTTACCCGAAGACGCAATACGGGACCGGAAAACCTTTAAAGCCGGGTGGTTAATTTTGCTTCTATTACTGGTTGGGTTTTTTGGCCTGAATCATTTAGGTATCCCTGTCAGCCTGGTTGCAGCGGCAGGTGCTATCACACTCTGGCTTATCGCGCGGCAAAGCCGAATTATTGATACCGGTAAGGTGATTCGTGGTGCACCATGGCAAATTGTTATCTTTTCATTAGGTATGTATCTGGTGGTTTATGGCTTACGTAATGCCGGGCTTACCCACTATATTTCTCAACTTTTAAATCTGTTGGCCGGACAGGGGTTGTGGGCTGCCACACTGGGTACCGGTTTGTTAACTGCTCTGATGTCGGCCATCATGAATAACATGCCAACCGTGCTGGTCGGTGCGCTTTCAATTGAAGGTAGCTCGGCAACTGGCGTAATCAAACAGGCAATGATTTATGCTAATGTTATCGGCTGCGATCTTGGCCCCAAAATTACCCCGATTGGCAGTCTGGCTACCCTGCTCTGGCTACATGTGTTAGCACAAAAAAATCTCACTATTACCTGGGGTTATTATTTCCGGATTGGTATCATTATGACGTTGCCCGTTCTTCTGATAACGTTATTGGCACTGGCAATTCGCCTCTCATTTTTGGTGTAAATTATGCGAAAAATTACTATTTATCATAACCCTGCTTGTGGAACCTCGCGTAACACGCTGGCATTAATCCGTAATAGTGGTGTTGAACCAACGATTATTTACTATCTGGAAAATCCACCTAATCGCATTGAGTTAGTTCGTATAATCGAAGAACTTCAAATGTCTCCCCGGGAGCTATTGCGTAAAAACGTTGAGCCTTATGAAACATTAGATTTAGCGCAAGGGCACTGGAGCGATAGCCAACTTATTGATTTTATGCTGCAATACCCCATTCTGATTAACCGTCCAATAGTGATTACCGAGCTGGGCACTAAACTTTGTCGCCCTTCTGAAGTGGTACTGGAAATATTACCGGATCGCCAGTCAGGTGCCTTTGTCAAAGAAGATGGTGAACAGATAATCGATGAACAGGGTAATCGGATTATCAAGTAACAATATTTATTAGCAATCAGTCTTTTTCGCTAATTTTTCAGCCCATTGTGTAAGGGAGCGTCATGACCATAAAGTTAATCGCCATCGATTTAGATGACACACTGCTTCAGGATGATAAAACCATCTCTCCCGCTGTAAAACTGGCGGTGAGTCAGGCTCAATCTCAGGGAGTTCATATTGTTTTAGCTTCAGGGCGCCCTTACAGCGGAATGCGGGGATACATTGAAGAGCTGGGGCTGAATAAAGCGGGCTGTTACTGTATTTCTTATAACGGTGGATTAGTACAGCATGCAGGCAGCGGTGAAGTGATTAAGCAAACCCTGCTTACTATTGAAGATTATAACCATGTTAGCGCCCTGTCCTTACATCTTAATATTCACTTTCACGCCTTAACTTACGATGCTCTCTATACGCCAAATCGGGATATCAGTCCTTATACCGTAAGGGAAGCTTTTCTCAGTCATGTTCCGTTAATTTACTGCCCAATTGACGAAATGAAAGCTGACCTGATGTTCCCCAAAATGATGTTTATTGATCATCCAAAGGTTCTCGATGAGGCAATACAAGAGATCCCTGCCAGTTACCATGATAAGTACACGCTGGTAAAAAGCTCGCCTTTCTTTCTTGAAGTGCTGCATAAGGATGTTGATAAAGGGGCTGCGGTTAAATTTTTATCTCAACAGCTCAATATTCTGCAATCAGAAGTGATGTGCATTGGCGACCACCATAATGATCTACCCATGATTCAATATGCCGGCATTGGGGTTGCGATGGGAAATGCCTCTGACGAAATTAAGCAACATGCCCAGTTTGTTACCTGTACCAACCAACAGGATGGTGTGGCATTTGCTATCGAGAAGTTTTTGGTATAACCGCCAGCATACTTATCCAGGGGAAATCATTGCGCAATTTCCCCTCGTTAATCAATCAAATACCGGCTGCCAGTTTTCAGGGTGATATGCCTTAAAACACAGCGCAATTTGCTGTGCCGTGGTTTTATCTTCTGAGAGTTCGGGGAGTTGCTCCAGGCTAAACCAGCCGCTTTCTAAGGTTTCGCTGTTAGCAATAAACTGACCGCCAATCACTTCACACTGAACAAAAGCTTTGCAAATACCATAGGCATAAATTGGTGTGTTGTGATTATTACGATCCTGTAGCGCAATCAGTCGGGTAGTAATAACATCCAATCCTGCCTCTTCTTTCACCTCTTTTACCGTATTAACCCGGATAGACTGATTACATCCACCCATCCTCCCGGTCAAAACCAGTAACGGCGATTATCCGGCGCAGTTACCGCCGCCGGATAGATATTAGTTACAGCGTCACCATCAGGCCTACTGTAAATATTTCATATGAAACTCAAGGTGTTGCTCAATAAAACTGGCGATAAAATAGTAACTGTGATCGTAGCCTTGCTGCATACGCAAGGTTAATGGATAGTTATTCCCGGCAGCAATTCGGGTTAAACGTTCTGGCTGCAACTGTTTGCCAAGAAAGCTATCGTTATCGCCTTGATCTACTAACATGGGAATCATTTTTCCCTGATAGTTTTTTAGCAGTTCACAGCTATCCCATTGCAGCCAGTTCTGGCGATCCTCTCCCAGATAGGCCTGAAATGCATTTTGTCCCCAGGGAACCTCTGTTGGATTGACGATAGGTGAAAACGCCGATACCGAGCAAAAACGTTCCGGATTACGTAGAGCCATCACTAAAGCTCCATGCCCTCCCATAGAGTGACCCGAGATTGCCTGAAGCCCGTTAAAACCCAACTGACTGCTCAATATTTGGGGAAGCTCATCCCTCAAATAATCATACATGCGGTAGTGTTCAGCCCAGGGTTGCTGGCTGGCATTCAGATAAAATCCGGCTCCCTGACCTAAATCCCACTGGCTGACATCTGCTACTGCTTCGCCTCTGGGGCTGGTATCTGGCATTATTATCGCCATACCTAATCGGGCGGCAATGCGTTGCGCTCCCGCTTTGGTTGTGAGGTTTTCATCATTACAGGTTAGCCCTGACAGCCACCATAATAGCGGTGGTGATGGCCAGCGCGACGGGTCAGGAACAAACAGGCTGAAGGTCATGGCACAACCCAGGGTGGATGAATAGTGACGATAGCGCCGCTGATTGCCATCAAACACCTTATGTTGCTCAATAAGCTCTAATTCATTCTGCATTGAAAGGTTCCTTTGAATAATTTAGTGATACAGGAACAGAACGCGGGGATAAACCCGCGCAGATAATCACTATTTATCGCCAAAGTGAATAACGGTACGAATAGATTTACCTTCATGCATCAGATCAAAGGCCTGATTAATCTCTTCCAGCGGTAAAGTATGGGTAATGAATGGATCGAGCTGAATATCTCCCTTCATTGCCTGTTCCACCATGCCGGGCAGTTGGCTACGCCCTTTTACACCACCAAAGGCAGAGCCGCGCCATACGCGTCCGGTAACCAGTTGGAATGGGCGTGTGCGAATCTCCTGACCGGCACCGGCTACGCCGATAATCACACTTTCTCCCCAACCTTTATGGCAACACTCCAGCGCTGAACGCATTACATCGACATTACCGATACATTCGAAGCTGTAATCCACACCGCCATCGGTCATTTCGACAATAACATCCTGAATGGGCTTATCGTAATCTTTAGGATTGATACAGTCTGTTGCACCCATTTCTTTTGCCAGTTTAAATTTGTCCTGATTGATATCAATGGCAATAATCCGACCGGCCTTCGCCTGTACTGCCCCCTGAATAGCAGCCAGACCGATTCCACCTAAACCAAAGATAGCGACCGTATCTCCGGCTTTAACTTTGGCGGTATTATGAACCGCCCCAATGCCAGTGGTTACGCCACAGCCCAACAGACAAACTTTCTCCAGCGGTGCTTCAGGATTGATTTTTGCCAGAGAGATTTCCGCCACTACCGTGTATTCACTGAATGTACTGGTGCCCATATAGTGATAAATAGGCTGACCGTTGTAGAAGAATCGGGTGGTGCCATCAGGCATTAAGCCTTTGCCCTGAGTGGCACGTACTGCCTGACACAGATTAGTTTTGCCTGACTTACAGAACTTACATTCACCACATTCTGCGGTATAGAGCGGGATAACATGATCTCCGGGTTTTAATGAGGTGACACCGTCACCAACCTCAACCACGATACCACCGCCTTCATGGCCTAATACCGCAGGAAAAACCCCTTCCGGATCGTCACCGGATAGCGTAAAAGCATCGGTATGGCATACACCAGTATGGGTGATACGCACTAACACTTCGCCTTTCTTTGGTGGAGCAACATCAATTTCAACGATCTGTAACGGTTTTCCGGCTTCAAAAGCCACGGCAGCACGAGATTTCATAAGGTTTCTCCATCAACATTTATTTGCAACCAGCCGTATCAGACTGATTGGGTAGCAATAGTTACTTCAGATAGGAATGAATAAGGCCCGCGAGTTCATCAACTTTAGCGGATTGCACTGTGTCAGAAGGAAGTATATCCCGCAGTTCATCACGCAGATGGGTCTCTAAAATATCGTTCATTAATCCATTGGCCGCACCGCGGAATGAGGCGATTTGCTGTAGCAGCAGTTGGCACTCTTGACCGGATTCCAGCGCCTTTTCTAACGCTTCCACCTGCCCTTTAATTTTACGTACCCTGGTGAGGATTCGTTTTTTATCAGCGTCCAATTTTGGCATGTCGTGCCCTCTATATAGTATAGGGGGGTATACTATATAAATATAATTAAATGAACAAACTGCACAGATAACAATAGAGTGATTAATAACGGAAACGTTGACAGGTTGTGGCCTGAATATTCAGGCCACATGCAGAGAAATTACGCCAGATCTTCTAAACGACCATGCTTTTCATAACGGGAAATTCGGATAACGCCATTATCATCATCAACAAACACCACTTTAGGCTGATGAGTCTTTGCCTCTTCCGGCGTAAGCTGGACATAACACATGATAATGACCTTATCACCCACTTGCACATGGCGGGCAGCGGCACCATTAAGGCAAATCAGGCCACTGCCTCTTTTTCCGGCAATGGTGTAAGTCTCAAATCGACTACCGTTATTAATATTTACAATCTGGACTTTTTCATATTCCAGAATGCCTGAGGCATCTAACAGATCCTGATCGACAGTAATGCTGCCGATATAGTCCAGTTCAGCCTGAATCACGGTCGCCCGATGGATCTTGCTTTTTAACATGGTTAATTCCATGACTGCCTCCTATTTAAATATCAAACACAAAGTTATCAATTAAGCGCGTGTTACCAATATAAACCGCCATGGCACACAGAATCGGTGCATCAATCGTTTCAACCGGCGTCAACTTATCGGCATCAACAATAGAGATATAGTCAATTTTGGCCATTGGTTCCTGCAAAATGCAGCTCTCCATTTGAGAGATAACCACCGAACACTGTTTTTCCCCCTGCTGCATCAGCTTACAACCCAGTTGAATGGCACGATACAGACAAAGAGCCGCCTGACGCTGTTCTGCATTCAAATAACTATTACGCGAACTTTTAGCCAGACCATCATGTTCACGAATAATTGGACAGCCAACGACCTGAACATCAATATTCAGATCTTTGACCATTTGACGAATTACCGCCAGTTGCTGGGCATCTTTTTGTCCAAAATAGGCGCGATCGGGCTGAACTATGTTGAACAGTTTGCTCACTACCGTACACACACCGCGAAAATGAATTGGCCGACTGCGGCCACACAGTTCTTCCGTCAGACCGGCCATATCCACAAAACTGTAAAAACCCGCGGAATACATCTCTTCAGCTTCTGGATGAAAAATCAGATCCACGCCAGCCTGCTGACAAAGCAAACTGTCTTTATCAAGATCCCGAGGGTAACTGGCTAAATCTTCCGTTGGCCCAAACTGCATTGGATTAACAAAGATGGAAGTAACTACTTTGTCATTCTCTGCTTTTGCCTGAGCCATAAGGCTTTGGTGGCCTTCATGCAGATACCCCATGGTAGGCACCAGACCAACCTGTAGCCCCGCCTTTTTCCATGCTTTAACCGTTTCCCTTACTTGCTGAATGGTTTTGACTATCTGAACCAAAGTTTCTCTCCTGTTGATACCCGTTATGCGCGGGAAAACTCACGCTGAAGTTTTGCCATAATTGCATCATCGATACGGAAAATATGTTCTTCCGCCGGAAAACTGCCTGCTTTAGTTTCCCGAATATAGCTTTCAAAACCATTTTTCATCTGTTCGCCAACGTTATTAAACTGTTTGGCAAACTTTGGCGTAATTCCACCATATAATCCCAACATGTCCTGATAAACCAGCACCTGACCATCACAGCCGGCTCCGGCACCAATACCAATGGTTGGAATAGTCAGGCATTCTGAAATCAAAACGGCCAACGCCGCAGGGACACACTCCAACACCACCGCAAATGCGCCAGCTTGTTCAACAGCCAATGCTGAATTGATAATTCTGCGCGCCGCTTCTTCACCACGCCCCTGCACTTTAAAACCACCAAATGCATTCACCGACTGTGGTGTTAATCCTAAATGTCCCATCACCGGAATAGCAGCCTGAGTGATAGCTTTAATCTGTGGGCAAACCTCTTCACCCCCTTCCAGCTTAACCGCCTGTGCCTGCCCCTCTTTTACCAGTCGACCGGCGTTATACAGTGCATCCTGTACAGAGATCTGGTAGGACATAAATGGCATATCGGTTACCACTAAGGCTCGTCTGGCCGCTCTGGCAACCGCTTTGCTGTGATGGATCATATCTTCCATTGTCACTGCCAGCGTGTCTTCATAACCCAGCATAACCATACCCAGAGAGTCACCCACCAATAGCGCATTAATACCCGAATCATCCATCAGTTTAGCGGTTGAAAAGTCATAGGCCGTTAACATGGTGATTTTGTCGCGACTGATTTTTTGCTGTTGTAAGGTCACAACGGTGTTTTTCACTGTTTTAACTCCGCTTCAATTAATGAATAATCCCTGTCCGGATTTTTTTGTTTGGCCACCTCCAGTAAAACCTGAGATAAGCCAATATAAATACGGCGTTCCTGTTCACCTAACGCCCCAATATGTTGGCGAATAGTGATAACATCGCCTCTTTCCAGCGGCCCGGTTAATGCGTTGACCATGCCGGACGAACAGATATTTTCAGCGTTGCCAAGAAATAACGCCTTCCAGGCTTGTTCGGAAAACGCCCGATCAAATCCACACTGTTGGAAAATATCGTCACCTATTTTAGTCAAACCAATCACTAAATTGCTAACCATAACCGATGCGGCGTGATACAACGCTTTGTTTTCTGCATTCATGGTTCTTACTGAATTGCCCAAAGATTCAATAAGCGTTGTTATTTTTATCAGATTAGCCTGGCTACCTTCAACGGTAAAATAGACTGAAGCTAAAGCTTCTACAGAATGAAATCTGTCATGAATAGCATAAATAGGATGAATGGAATATCCGCAGGCACCATATTGCTCAATATCATCAAATACCGCAGATGATAACGCCCCACTACAATGACAGATGTTTTTTCCTGCGATGGGATACTGTTTTAACTCTTGCCAAAGTGTTGTAATTATCCTGTCCGGCACAGTTAAAAACAGCGTATCGCAAGCCTGAAGTAAAGGGAAAAGTTGACTAAAAAACTGACTGCCAGTGTACCTTGCCGCAGCCCGGGCATCATCCGGATTGCGGCTATAATAACCAACAAGGTTAATACCCTGATTAGCAAAATATTTGCCTAAGGCAAAGCCGACTTTTCCGGCTCCGATAAACCCTATCTTCAAAATCGCCTCGCCTGACAATCTGTCTGTTTACAAGGCCTATACCATAGCGTTAATTTTGCATTTCCGGTAGTAAATGCCAAAAACGTGCGGGCATATGTTGGCGTTGTTGGCGCTTATTGATTCTTTCCCTGATGGTTATTGCTTTGAAATAGTTTCGCCACAGAATTTGAAATTGCTGTTCATCTTCCGCTAATAAGGTTGGGTTAATTTTTCCATCAATCAGGGTATTTTCATCTGGTAAAATTATTTCTTCAACCCGTTGCAAATTATAATAAAAACCATATCCACGTCGGATGTCATACAATGCCCAATGCTGATCGGCAAAACGGTCAATAAAGTGACTGAGGGCTAATGGCAATGTATTGTAGTCTGGAGCCACCGGAGCAAAAAAGATGTTTTCTTTAGTTTTTTGAAAACGCACAAACTCGATTAAATACATGGTGTCTTTACTCACCTTTTTGGCCAGTTTTAGCATAGCCATCACATTTTCATCAGCAAAGTGTGTTTCAATCGAAAAGGGAGAATCTACCACTTTACAAATATAACGAAATATCAGCCAGTCGGCTTCTGGCTGTTCTGATTGCCATACGTGGTGGATATGATTTAACGCCTGTTTAGATAATTTCTTGCGCAGTACTGCCCACACCCGGTCTGATTTATTCGGGTCAGTAACTGTCGTATGCGCCCTCTCCATAAACATCGGTTCAACATCGCCTTCGGCTAATAGTGCCTGCGGAAAATGTTTAATCTTATAGGCATCAAATACCACGCTTAACAGGCCATCAAAAGTTTTGTCATAGTAGAAAATAGACATTGCTATACCCTAATCGCTAAAACCGAATGAGAGCTGTTGCTGTGCAGGTGATGGCAATGATGGCGTATCTTTCAGCACGTTTTTGACATATTCCGGTGTTGCTTCATGAATGGTGTAATGTGGCAGTTCATTATTGGTAATAAAATACCGGGCTCGTTTTAACACCACGCCGATCTTCTTTAATCCATTCAAGTTCAGCCGCCCATGTTTTTGGGCCACTATAATCATTTTTGCCGACTTCACCCCCACGCCAGGAATGCGCAGAATAGTGGCATAATCAGCCGTATTCACATCCACCGGAAAGCGTTCCGGATGACGGATTGCCCAGGCCAGTTTCGGATCCATATCCAAATCGAGGTAAGGACTTTTATCATCCAGAATCTCACTGGCATTAAACTGATAAAAGCGCATTAACCAGTCCGCCTGATACAGCCGATTCTCTCGTTTCAGGCAGGGATCTTTCACGACCGGTAAACGTTTATCATAGGTATTTACCGGAATATATCCGGAATAATAAACGCGTTTCATACTTTGACGCTGATACAGCGCAGATGACAGGTGCAGAATATCTTTATCATTATCTTTGGCTGCACCAACAATAATTTGTGTACTCTGTCCTGCTGGCGCAAAGCGGGGAGCTGAAGGGAACTTGCGCCGATCCTCCAGGCTCTGCACCATACCCTGCTGGATATAGTGCATAGGTTTATACACACTTTGATGATCTTTTTCCGGCGCTAACAATTTCAGATCCTGTTCCAGAGGAATCTCCAGATTCACACTCAGGCGATCGGCATACAATCCCGCCTGATGCACCAGTTCCTGACTGGCACCCGGAATAGTTTTCATATGGATATAGCCGTTAAAGTGGTGAACCCTGCGTAAATCTTTCACTACCCGTAGCATTTTCTCCATAGTGTGGTCAGGGCTTTTTATCACTCCGGAGCTAAGAAACAGGCCTTCAATATAGTTGCGCCGATAGAACTCAATAGTCAGTTCCGCCAGCTCTCCCGGCGTAAATGCTACCCGTTCAATATCGTTACTGCGGCGGTTAACGCAATAAGCACAATCAAACAGGCAAAAATTAGTCAGCAATATTTTAAGCAAGGATACGCAGCGGCCATCTTCAGTAAAACTGTGACAAATTCCCCAGCCGCTGGTGCTACCGGTCATGCCAGTTTTATTGCGTCGAGTGGTTCCACTGGACGAACAGGAGACGTCGTATTTCGCTGACTCCGCCAATATAGTCAGCTTGTGAAGTATGCTCTCTTTCATATTGCTCTCCGGTGCTATCATTTATTGTTAATATACTGTATAAACACACAGTAATCAATATTTGATAATCATCGAAACAGCAGAAATCAGCGTAGTATGCCGATTTTATTGATTTATCAGCAATTCAAATGAAATGAATGTGTGTGATGAGCTATCATTCGATAGCCCATCACAAAATGATAAACAACGCTACCTTACGATAAGCACTGATGTAGTGGCGTAACGTACAATACTGGAAGCATTAGAACCTAATAAATGTGTTTTAATATTAGGCCGTTTCGAACCGATAACAATCAAGTCCGCACCAATCTGTCCGGTGATCTCGACTATTTCATCTCTGACCGATCCAAAACTCATTGAATAAGAGATACGATCTTTAGGCAAGTCGATAGTTGCTGCTATTTCTTCCAGTTTTTTCCTGGCTTTAACTGCTGCTTTATCTTGCAGTTCCATATAGCCTAATTCATAAGAGTTGATGATGGATGTTGACATGGGAAATACATGAAGCAGCCGGATTTTACCCTCTGACTGTTTCGCCAAATGTACCGCATATTCCAATGCCTTGCGGGTTAATTCGTCTTCCATGATATCTACGGGTACTAAAATAGATTTGTACATGTTGCACGCTCCTATTTTTGTATACCTGGATCATCTTTTTAAGTATATCGGAGAAATGAATAATCTGTTGTGAGCAGGTTAACTTATTGAACTATCGATGCATGAAACCAGTTTGTACAAAAAGCAGACAACTCAAAAGATGGCCTGAAACGTCCACCATTAGCGCCTTTCGACCTTGTTTCTCAAATCTGAAGCGGCATATCATAAAGTGATTAACCTCTCATTTTTTGTGAATGAATAAAAAAATTTATCAAACCGGGTTGTGCATGTTTCAGCGCTGTGCTTTTATTAGTGGTACTGACATTTTATACATTGATAAGGTAAACCCTGTGATGCCATCTCAATTCACTTCGACTCTCCTCCTTACCGCGCAACCTGCCGCGGTGGTCGTTGTGCGTGTGGTGGTGGTCGTCGGCAGTGCGCCGTAACGGGTCCTAATCAACGTAACGATTTCGAAACCCCGCCGGCGCAAACCGGGCGGGGTTTCTGCTTTATAGACCCCCTGCCTCGAGTGCCCGGCCTAACACAAAGGAAAAAGATTATGGCCACTTCGGGTATGCCACATCAACGAACCCGTTTTACGGGTGCTGAATTAATTGTTTATTTACTGGAACGTCAAGGGATCACGACGGTCGCAGGCATTCCTGGAGGTGCAGCTTTACCACTGTATGATGCATTAGGACAGAGCACCATTATTCATCATGTTCTGGCACGTCATGAACAAGGTGCCGGATTTATCGCTCAGGGAATGGCTCGTTCTACCGGTAAAGCGGCGGTTTGTATCTCATCCAGCGGCCCTGGTGCCACCAATCTGGTTACCGCCATCGCCGATGCCAAATTAGATTCTGTTCCGCTAGTCTGTATTACCGGTCAGGTTGCTTCCGGTATGATCGGTACTGATGCATTTCAGGAAGTGGATACCTACGGTATTTCGATTCCTATCACTAAACATAACTATCTGGTGCGGGATATTAGTGAGCTGCCTAAGATTATGTGCGATGCATTTCGCATTGCTGAATCGGGCCGCCCGGGCCCGGTATGGATTGATATTCCTAAAGATGTTCAAACCGCCACTATCGAGTTAAATGAACTGCCACCAATTCCGGTACCCGATAAACCCCCAGTATTTGATACCGCGTTGGTCACTCAAGCCGCAGAAATGATTAATCAGGCTAAACGACCTGTGTTGTATCTGGGGGGCGGGATCATTTGTGCCGATGCTCATAAACAGGCAATAGCGTTGGCGGAACGCGCTAACTTACCCACCACCATGACCTTAATGGCGTTGGGTACTCTGCCTGCTGAACATCCGTTATCTCTGGGTATGCTGGGAATGCATGCCAATCGTAGTACCAACCTGATTTTACAAGAGTCTGATCTGCTGATTGTTATGGGAGCCCGTTTTGACGATCGCGCCATTGGTAAAGCTGAACAGTTCTGCCCTAATGCCAAAATTATTCATGTCGATATCGACCGTGCTGAATTGAGTAAAATTCGCCAGCCACAAATTGCCATTCATGCAGATGTTGGCCAGGTTTTACAACAACTATTACCTCAAATCACTGCCCAACCTCGCACCGAATGGATTGATGAGGTTAATCAGTTCCGCCAACAGTATCCGGTTCAAATGCCGGACGCGGATAACCCATTAAGCCATTATGGGCTGGTACTGGCGGCTGCCCGGGCGGTAGATTGTGAAGCGGTTATCACAACCGATGTAGGCCAGCATCAAATGTGGGTTGCTCAGGCTTATCCTTTGTGTCGTCATCGTCAGTGGTTAACATCTGGTGGTTTAGGCACCATGGGCTTTGGCTTACCCGCCGCAATCGGTGCCGCGCTGGCAGAGCGTAGTCGTAAGGTTTTATGCTTTTCAGGTGACGGCAGCCTGATGATGAATATTCAGGAAATGGCAACGGCGGTTGAGCATAATCTGGATGTGAAAATTATTCTGATGAACAATCAGGCATTAGGGCTGGTTCATCAGCAACAAACGCTGTTTTATCAAGAGCGTATCTTTGCTGTGGCTTATCCTTACCATACCGATTTTATTAAAATTGCCGCCGGGTTTGGCATGGATACCTGCGATTTAAACGCTGAACAAGATCCGGAGGCCGCATTGGCAGCAGCGATTCGCCGCCCTGGCCCTTGCCTGATTCACGCACTAATAGATATTAACCAGAAAGTTTTCCCGATGGTGCCACCGGGTGCCGCTAACATTGAAATGGTTGGAGCTTAATTATGCCTACTGAACAGTCTCAACAACATCAAATCGCTTTAGAGCTCATTGTTCGCAACCACCCGGGCGTTATGTCACATATTTGTGGCCTGTTTGCCCGTCGGGCGTTTAACGTAGAAGGCATTCTTTGTATGCCATTAAAAGGTGATACCCAAAGCCGTATCTGGCTTTTAGTACAAAAAGACCAACGTCTGTCTCAAATGGTCAGCCAGGTAGAAAAACTGGAAGACGTTCAACAGGTCAAATACAGTGAAGACCTGAGCGTATTCGACCAACTAAGAAATTTTATACAGTAATATGACGGGATTTCTGTGGGGGTAAACCCGATTACCCTCACAGAAATATGAAACCCGATGCCGGTTTCATGATAATTATCCGGGTAAACCACAAAGTTTATATCAATCCATTGAATTTTTAATATTCAATTTATACATAATATTATATCGGTGAACGCTCACGGTTTTCATACTAATATTAATTTTATCGCCGATATCTTTATTATTCATAACCATTTGATATATTAAAATATTTTATATTATATTATTGGATAATGAGCCAATTCCTTTCACTTCATCATCATAAAGGTTGTATTTAGGAATACACTGAAATCC
Organism: Limnobaculum eriocheiris; assembly: GCF_021010575.1. GTDB lineage: Bacteria > Pseudomonadota > Gammaproteobacteria > Enterobacterales > Enterobacteriaceae > Limnobaculum > Limnobaculum eriocheiris. The sequence continues at coordinate 18,732 of NZ_JAJNAG010000032.1, forward strand.
ATCAATCACCGACAAAATCATGTTATAGCGGGTAAGAGTAAAAACTAATCACACACAAATAGGTAGCAATACAAACTAAAATAATCAAAAAAAGCAGTCAATGCCCCCGCTCATTTCCCTACACCCAGTTCATTCCCATGAAGTTCAAGATATTGATCACATTATTCATCCAATCAATGCACCACATTTGTTAAATCTGTATAGTAGCCATCATTTTTTTGCACAGAAGACATTTATTGTGTTGCTGTTTTATGTGCCTCATCTTGGAGAAAAATATGATGGATGTTCCATATACGGTAAACCTGTTGATCGGTGCTATTGTCGCCGTTGCTGTGGGTTACTACATTATTAAAGGGTACTCTGCTACCGGTGTACTGTTAATTGGCGGTCTGTTATTACTGCTTATTAGCATTGGCTTTGGTCGCCCTATTCTGGCAGAAAAGGCCTCTACCGGATTTTTGCTAACGGACGTTTTTGAATTTATGAAAACCCTGTTAAGTAATCGGGCCGCTGACCTTGGCATGATGATTATGATTTTGTGTGGCTTTGCTGCTTATATGACGCATATAGGTGCAAACGATATGGTGGTCAAACTGGCTTCCCATCCACTCAAGTATATTAATTCCCCTTATATACTGATGATTGCCGCCTATTTTGTCGCTTGTCTGATGTCACTGGCGGTATCATCCGCGACCGGGCTTGGGGTGCTATTGATGGCTACCCTGTTTCCGCTAATGGTAAACGTAGGAATAAGCCGTGGCGCCGCAACCGCTATTTGTGCTTCCCCAGCTGCTATTATTTTATCACCGACTTCCGGTGATGTGATTGTCGCTGCCGAAGCCTCTAAAATGGGCGGGGATAAGCTGATTGAGTTTGCATTCCATACTACATTACCTATTTCGATTATTGCTATTATTGCCATCGCTATTACTCATTTCTTTTGGCAGCGTTATCTGGATAAGAAAGAGAACATCGTCAACGAAAAGCTGGATGTCTCACAAATTAAAACCCACGCACCTGTGGCCTACGCCATTTTGCCATTCCTGCCGATTATTGGTGTATTGGTCTTCTCCGGTAAAATCAGCTTACCGTTCACCAATGAACAAGGCGTGGCCCACGTTATTCCTAACCTGAACATTATCACCATCATTATTATCTGCATGGTGTTAACGGCGATTATTGAATTTTTACGTACCTTCAGTGCTAAGAAGATGTTTGCCGGTTTAGACTCTGCCTATCAGGCAATGGGTGATGCATTTGTTACTGTTGTTATGTTGTTAGTTGCTGCCGGTATTTTTGCTCAGGGTTTAAGCTCTATCGGGTTTATTGCTGGTTTGATTCAGTTAGCTGAATCTTCTGGCGGCGGCGCGATGATCATGATGCTGGTTCTGGTGATTATTACAATGCTGGCAGCAATGGCAACAGGTTCTGGTAACGCACCATTTTATGCCTTTGTGGAATTTATTCCTAAACTGGCTGACCAAATGGGAATCAACCCGGCGTATCTGGTTATTCCTATGCTACAGGCATCAAATATTGGGCGTTCTATGTCTCCGGTATCCGGTGTAGTCGTTGCCACCTCAGGGATGGCGAAGATATCACCGTTTGAAGTGGTTAAACGTACTTCCGTTCCAATGATTGTTGGGATTGTGGTTGTGATTATCGCCTCTCACTTTAGAGTACCACTTCATCTGTAGTCCCTTCACTGCTATCGCCGATCCCATTCGGCGATAGTAAACTTAGCGCTTCTGTTTACATCTGATTAATACCGCACATTTGGTCAAAGAATAATCATAATGAAATAATTAGCTCAGGTTATTGATTAACCAATTAATTGGTTGCAAATAGCGATTAATATTTTTGTTATCACTAAGTTATAGAATTAAAACGCCTTTTTATTTAGATTTAAACGGCGTATTATCCGCGCAGTTCATTATCTGAAGCAATTCATCTTATGCGATCACTCCCTGCCTCTTTAAGGCAAATGACGGATATCACGTCACTGGCTTTTCTGTTTATTGCTTTTTTAACCGGTATTGCTGGTGCATTACAGACACCAACCCTGAGTCTGTTTTTAACTACTGAGGTACAAACTCGTCCGGTTCTGGTCGGCCTGTTCTATACCGGTAGCGCCATCATAGGCATTATTATCAGCCAAATGATCGCCAGTTATTCAGATAAATCCGGCGATAGAAAAATGCTGATTATCCGCTGTTGCCTGTTTGGTGCATTAGGCTGCATTTTGTATGCATTTAATCGTAACTACTTTCTGTTACTCACGGTTGGTGTGGTGTTATCTACCTTTGGCTCAACGGCAACGCCACAAATGTTTGCATTAGCCAGAGAGCATGCTGATAAAACCGGGCGTGAAGCGGTGATGTTTAGCTCAATTTTACGGGCTCAGATTTCACTGGCATGGGTGATTGGTCCTCCGCTGGCTTTTGCGCTGGCGCTGGGGTTTGGTTTTAAGACCATGTATTTATCGGCAGCTATCGCGTTTGTTTTGTGTTCGGTCGTCGTCTGGTATACCTTGCCCTCCATGCCGAAAGTGAAACAGCAAGGTAGTGCCCTGATTCAGGCTCCTCGCCAGAATCGGCAGGCGGTGCTCTTGCTGTTTATAGTCTGTTCGCTTATGTGGACCTGCAATGGTATGTATATCATTAATATGCCGCTCTATTTAATTAATGAATTACACTTGCCGGAAAAACTGGCTGGCGTGATGATGGGAACCGCCGCCGGTTTAGAAATTCCGGTTATGCTTATTGCCGGCTATTACGCCCAACGTTTAGGAAAGCGTAAACTCATGCATTACGCTATTGTTGCCGGGCTACTGTTTTATATTGGGTTATTCTTTTTTACTTCTCCCTGGGAGCTACTGCTCCTACAGTTACTGAATGCTATTTTTATTGGCATACTGGCAGGTATTGGCATGCTCTATTTTCAGGATCTTATGCCTGGTCAGGCCGGTGCGGCCACCACGTTATTTACCAATACCGTTCGGGTGGGCTGGATTGTTGCTGGTTCACTGGCTGGATCAGTGGCGGAATTATGGAGCTTTCATGCGATATTCTATATTGCCGCGGCAATGTGTCTGGTTTCAACCATCTGTTTATTAAGAATAAAAATTGCCTGACAGGAAGCAACAGCAATATGCAGCTGATGTACCAGTTCATCGGCTATTACCTGATTATCGGCATAATTAATCACCACAGAAAAACCATCTGAAGCCAGACGTTCAGCGATGGCTGCCCCAATTCCCCGGGATGCCTCGGTGATTAAAGCCACTCTTTTTATAGCCTGTTGCGTCATAACGTTATTCCACCCGATTGGTATACTTAGCATTATTACTCCGATCAATTTTAGCCTATCCCCAATGCGATATTAATGTGTAGGAAATTAACTGTTTTTATTTCATACAGGTAGCAGATTTATGCATAAATAAAACTTGATAATAAGAATCATTTAATTTTATTCATTGATATTATTGAGTTATCTGTTCTTGGTTATCCTGTACACCAGTGTTAAACTGCCTGCCGTCATTGGGGAGTAGCCGGTTTTTGTTAACACAACAAAAGCGCCTGTATCAACATACTCGCATGAACTACACAAGTTCAGCGTGGTGCAGGCAACCGTCAGGTAGGCGAGACCATAGACACGCTGGGCACACTGTAGGTTGGGAGGTGCTCAATGTGTATATGAGGAGTCCCGGCCGGAGAAACTAAACAGTGAACCTTTCTGCAACACTTATTCTTGCTTTTGGAATGTCTATGGATGCTTTTGCAGCTTCCGTAGGTAAAGGCGCAATTCTGCATAAACCCCGTTTCAGAGAAGCATTCCGTACCGGTCTCATCTTCGGCTGTATTGAAGCTATCACTCCATTAATTGGCTGGGGTATCGGATTGGCGGCTGGTCAATATGTGGCCGAATGGGACCATTGGGTAGCATTTACCCTCCTGTTTATTTTAGGCTGCCGCATGATTATTGAGGGTTCGAAACAGCCTGAAGATGATGCGCCAAAATTGCGCCGTCACTCCTTCTGGATCCTGGTAACTACTGCGTTTGCTACCAGTCTGGATGCTATGGCAGTTGGTGTTGGCCTTGCCCTGCTACAAGTTGATATTATTCATACCGCAATGGCAATTGGTCTGGCGACCATGATCATGGCAACGCTGGGCATGATGTTAGGGCGATTTATCGGCCCTATGCTTGGTAAACGAGCCGAAATCATTGGCGGAATTATTTTGATTGGTATCGGCATAAATATCTTGCTGGAACATCTGGGGTGGGCCGCTTAAGGCTCACACTAATAACATTATCGCCCATCCACACATGGGCGATATTAGCGGCTGTTGGCTATTCCTGCCGATCGATCCTGATTAATAATATGCCGCTGTCTATCTTCTTTTCATTATTCTACCTGTTCAGCATCCGATCTGGCCTGATTCAATATTGCTTTAGCAATCCATTGAGTTACGGCCTGAACATCATCATTCTCTAACTGCCAGATATCTTTTAATACCATAAACACTTCCGACCCATAAATGATCGATAAGGCGTAATTTACTTTTTCGACCAGTTCCTTCGGTAATTCATCATTCAGTGGTGCTGTGACTTGCTTAAGCGTTTGTTTACGATGCCCTCTAACCAGTTTCTCCCGCTTGATTATCACATCGTTAATACCCACTTCTGATTTAAATTGTGATGCCCGCTCTTCAGCCCACTGTTGTAACGACAGTAATAGCGCCGCGCGTAATGCACCCTCGTGTTTAAACATTTGTGGATAAGCAAAACTCAATAATTCGTTAACGCGCTCCTCAACTTTAGTTTGTTCCGGCTGCCATAAAATAATGGGTTTAAGGCTTTCATCCACTACGGCAGAAATCAGCTCGCTTTGAGTAGGAAAATAACGATAAGCCGTTGCCCGGGATACCTGAGCTTCTACCGCTAATTCCGTCACCGTTGGAAAGGCGCCCTTTTCAAATAATTTCATGGCCTGTTTAATCAGAAGATTGTATTTTCTTCTTTTTAAATTGGTCAGTTCACGTTCTTCAATACCAGATTCCATTTATTGCCTCTGCTTTGCATTAAAAGTCCTGCTTTAAATATAGTATCAAAATATTTCTATAATAAAGATAATTTAATTAACCCAATAATCATAGTAATTTCAATAAGTAAGTATTTATCTGGTAACAACCCCTGAAGTGAACTTTTTTTCTGGAACGTCTATCATTAATGACTTAATAATTGATTAAGGATTAGCTGGTTAACTACAGGCTAACCACAAACTCCTAATAACCAGAGATAGCCATTCTATGAGACAAGTTGTCCGATTAAAGTGTAATGATATTCTATTTGTTATTGCTGTTACGTTATTTATCACCATTGTTCAGAATACTCGTTTCTTTTATCGGGCATGGCAAATCATTGAGCCTGACCCCCTGCACAATATTATTTTTTCCGCCTCTATGCCGGTGCTATTGTTTTGTTGTCTGAATATTATCTTTAGCCTGCTTTTGCTGCCTTATCTGCGTAAACCTGTCGCTATCGCCTTTATTTTAATTGGCGCTGCGGTTAACTATTTTATGTATAGCTTTAATACCGTGATTGACCGCAATATGACGCAAAATGCGCTGGAAACCGATTTTCATGAAGCCCTTGACCTGATCTCTTTAAAAATGATGCTGTGGTTTACTTTGATTGGCATCATTCCCGCTATCATTGTGGCCTGGGTAAAGATTACACCGTCTCGCAGCTGCTGGCGCTTTTTATGGGTAAGAGCTACAAACATCATTGTTTCAGCATTGGTGATTGTGTTGATCGCGCTGTTTTTCTATAAAGATTACGCGCCATTTTTCCGCAACAATAAAGATATGGTCAAATTACTGACCCCTTCTAACGTGGTTGGCAGTCTGGTTAATAATTTGTCTAACTATATTGATTCTCGTAAACCGTTTGAACAAATTGGTCTTGATGCCCGCAAAGGTCCATTAATTTCACAACAACCCAAAAAGACCTTACTGGTTTTAGTTCTGGGAGAAACCGCCAGGGCAGAAAACTTCTCGTTGGGGGGGGATTCACGCAATACCAATCCACAATTATCAAAACGGGACAATATCACCTATTTCGATAATGTTAGCTCATGCGGCACCGCTACTGCGGTTTCTGTACCCTGTATGTTCTCCAATATGACCAGAAAGCAATACAGCGAATCAACGGCTAAACATACTGAAAATGTGATGGATATCCTGGCCCGAGCTAAAGTTAGCGTACTGTGGCGCGATAATGACAGCGGATGTAAAGGGGTATGTAACCGGGTTCCTAATGAAGACCTGACTAAATTAAAGCTGCCTGAGTTCTGTAAAGGTGGCGCCTGTCTGGATGATATCCTGCTGTATAAGCTGGATGATTATATCAATACCCTCGACAACGACGGCATTATTGTTTTGCATCAGATGGGTAGTCATGGCCCCAGTTATCACGAGCGCTATACGGAAGAGTACCGTAAATTTACGCCAACCTGTGATACCAATGATATTCAGGACTGTGACGTCGCCAGTCTGCGTAATACCTATGACAATACAATCCTGTATACCGATGCCATGCTGGATAAAACCATCAGTTTGCTGCAAAAGCATCAGGATAAATTTGCTACTGCTATGATTTATCTGTCTGACCATGGTGAATCACTGGGAGAAAATGGTCTGTATTTGCATGGTACCCCATATGCGATTGCGCCAAGCCAGCAAACCCACGTTCCTATGCTGATGTGGACTTCTGGTGAATACCGTCAGGCACAAAAACTGGATGAAGATTGTTTAGCTAAGACAAAACAAAATGAGTTCAGTCAGGACAATCTGTTTCACTCTTTGTTGGGTATTTTTAATATTCAGACCACTGAATATCAATCGGCACTGGATATGTTTCAACCCTGCCGTAAAACAAGTTAATTTACTATTCTGATGATCGGACAGGAAAAAATTATGAATAAAGTTCAGGCAACAGGCTTTACCCGAATTATTAATGCTGCTGGATATTCCCGTGCCGGGCTGATTGCGGCCTGGAAAAATGAGGCCGCTTTTCGCCAGGAAGCCATTCTGTGTCTGGCTGCTGTAGCGATTGCCTGTTGGCTTAATGTGACCTCTGTTGAACGAGTTTTATTAATTGGCTCAGTGCTTTTAGTGGTTGTGGTTGAATTGCTTAACAGCGCAATTGAAGCGGTAGTGGACAGAATTGGTACAGAACATCATGAGCTATCGGGTCGGGCTAAAGATATGGGTTCGGCAGCGGTGCTGATAACGTTATTATTGGCAGCATTAGTATGGGGTGGAATTTTATTGCCCTATGGATTTAACTAATGGAATTTAACTGATTGAATTTAGATGATTTTTTATAATTTGAACAATTCCTGTTTTTGCCCTGTGAATATTCCGGCCGTAAGCATAATGAACGCGATTATCATTATGCCCGGCCGGAAACCGTTTCCTTGCTCGTTCTAACCCTGAACTTTACATTACTGCCAGAACCCAACCCTGACGCTAAATCCACCTTCCTCGCGGTTAGCAAAACTAATTTTCAGACCGTGTAACTCAGCAATCTGCTTCACAATAGAAATACCCAAACCACTGCCAATCTTTGTCTGCCCCGGAGGGCGGTAGAAACGTTCACCCAACCGCTGTAAGTGCTCCTGAGTTACTCCCGGTCCACTGTCTTCAACAACCATCTGTTGTTCAGTTAACGTCACGCTAACCGAGCCATCGACAGGGGTGTAGTGCAATGCATTGTCTACCAGATTACGAATTAACAGTGACAGCAGAACCATATTTCCTTGTCTGTCTGGCGGCATCCCCTGATAGTTAATTTGCAGATTAATCTGCTTTTCTTTTGCGCTGGCAAAAAAAGTAGGCTGCATTTCTTGTATTAACCGCTGCCAGTTAATACTTTTCTGTTCCAGAATATCTGATTGAGCATCCAGCCTGGAGAGTGTTAATAACTGATCCACCAACCGGGAGGCGCGATCGATACCAACAGTCAGGTTATTTAACGCTCTTTTCTGCACTTCGGGTTTATTTACCGTCATTTGAGCCACTTCAGTTTGCACCCGGAGGGCGGTTAACGGGCTACGTAACTCGTGCGCCGCATCAGAAACGAAGCGTCGTTCCCGCTTTAGCATATCGCCAATGCGAGCAAATAACAGATTCAGTGCATCAACAAAGGGCTGAACCTCTGGCGGTAACCTTTTTTCCTCAATCGGCATTTCATCATCAGGTTTTCTCTGCTTAAGTTCTGATGTCACTCGCTTAAGCGGTGCCAGCTCGCGATTAATCATTAATATGATAATGACCAACATAATTGGAATCAGTATTCCCCAAGGGATTACCTGATGATCGAGTAAGATCGATTTCGCCAACCGCGTCCGATAGGCATTCTCCTGCCCCACGGCAATAATAAAACGTCGGTCCTGAGATTTAAGCCACAGCACCCGCCATAGTTTACTTTCTCTGAATTCAGGCGACTCCCCCAGTTGGGTATCCGTTGCGGAGTAAAAGAAATCGGGTACACCATCCCGATCGGTAATCAGTTTTTTACCGTCCGTGGTAAAAATAGCAAATGCAAGCGCATCTCTGGCCTGAGTAAACTTGTCAGGATGAAATGAAGAATTATTATTTTTGGCCTGAATAGTTAGCAGATCGTCTAATCCGGAACGTTCCAGCCGTTTGGCAAACATAATCTGTTCCGCATCATAAGCCAGCCGAATACGGTGACGAACTTTTACATAAGCAATAGCAGAGGAAATGACCCAGGAAAGTAAAATAAGAATCGTAAAAATAGAGACCAGACGAGTATGCAGACTTAATCTTTTCATTTCTCATCGCCTAAGGCATAGCCCATTCCATAAATAGTGCGAATAAGGTCTTTACCTAACTTGTGACGTAAGTTATGAATATGCACCTCTACGGTATTACTGCTGACATCATCACTCCATGAGTATAACTTTTCCTGTATCAACGCCTTGCTTAACACCCTATTCTGGCTGAGTAAAAACAGTTCTAACAGTTTTAATTCCCTGGAAGTAAGCACGATAGCTTCTCCCTCTTTAGTCACCGCATAGTTAGCGGTATCTAATATGATATCTTTATATTGAATAACTGAACTTAACTGCCCGTGACGACGACGCACTAAAGCCTGAAGGCGTGCTGCCACTTCTTCCAGCGCAAATGGTTTACACAGATAGTCATCCGCACCGAACTGTAATCCACTTACCCGCTCTTTTATGGCATCACGAGCGGTTAAAATCAGTACAGGTGTGTCTATTTTTTTCTGGCGCCAATATTTGATAATATCCAACCCATCAATATGGGGCAGGCTTAAATCGAGAATAACTGCATCATAAGGCGCTGAATGAATAGCATTCTGCCCTTTTAAACCATCATTAAACCAATCGATAGTGAAACCACACTCTGTCAGACCAACCTGAATTCCATCACCAATTAGCTCATCATCTTCAACCAGCAGTATCCTCATGCCGGAGCTCCTGTTTAATTAATTTTATGCCAATAAAATAATATAAATTAGCCGGTTAATACCAACTAATAACAGCTTTAAAACCACCAGACTCCCGGTTACTAAACTTAACATCTAAACCATGTAAATGCGCTATGCGCTGTACAATGGATAATCCTAACCCACTACCGTTTTTTTCCTGACCCGGAGGTCGAAAGAATCGCTCACCAATACGCTGTAGATATTCATCGCTCACACCGGGGCCTTCATCCTCTACGCTAAAGCTATGCTTATCTAAAGTCACTGTGATGATCTTACCCTGACAACCATAACGAATCGCATTATCTAATAAATTGCGCACCATAACGGATAACAATAACTGCTGGCCTTTAACTGGTGCTGGGGTTTGCCGAATATCTAAACGAATATCAACGTCTTCCGCCTGTGCTTTGGAATAGATATCAGCGATACCATTTTGTAACAATAATTGCCATTCAATTTGCTGAACATCATCCAATTGTGAAAATGAATCCAGTCGGGAAAGCATCAATAGCTGGTCGACAACCCGGGTAGATCTATCGATACCATCGGTAAGATTCGCCAGTGCATGTTGGCGCATGGTTTCATCATCACCGGAAATTTGCACCACTTCAGTCTGAACTCTGAGCGCGGCTAAAGGGCTACGTAGCTCATGGGCGGCATCAGAGGTAAAACGCCGCTCCCGCATCATCATAGTGCCAATACGGACAAATAATTTATTTAGCGCATCGACAATTGGTTGAACTTCACTGGGGAGCCGGGAGGTCATAAGCGGTGAATCATCATCAGGCTGGCGTCGATTAAGCTGGCTGGCGATATGTCGCAGCGGTTTTAATTCCCGTGTAATTAACCAAATCATCAACAACACCATTAATGGGAGCGCTATTAGCCAGGGTTTGAGCTGCGAAACTAACAGCGCTTCTAACATATCCCCCCGATAGTCCAGCTCCTGACCGACAGCGACAATGTAGCGATTATCGGCGGTTTTTAGCCAGACGATTCGCCACAGATCGTCGTCAGCGCTAATTGCACTATCGGCAAAGCCATCCTGATGATAATTGAAAATAAAGTTACTGCCATTATCGCCATCATGCAGCACCATTTTTCCGTCAGGAGTAAAGATAGCAAAAGCCAGCGCATCGTCGTCCTGAGAACCCCGATTATGACGTAATAGCTTTTTAGTTTTAGGTAACTGCTGTGAAATATTACCAATGGTCTCGGGCTGCAACACGGAAAGCCGTTTGGCAAATATCATTTGCTGAGTATCAAACATTTCATCAATGTTTTTGCTGGTTTGTCGCCACGCCAAAAAGCTGGCTATCGACCAGGTCACTACCACCAGCAGAATAAACAAAAGGATAAGACGCAACCGCAAACTTAATGTTTTCACTTATTGTCCCCCAGCGTATATCCCACGCCGTGGACAGTACGGATAAAGTCATTGCCCAGTTTGCGCCGTAAATGGTGGATATGAACTTCAACCGCATTACTGGAGACCTCTTCATCCCAGTTATACAGTTTTTCTTCAATTAACGGGCGCGGTAAAACCCGACCAATGTTGTGCAAAAACAGCTCCAGAATTGCCAGCTCTCTGGGCTTAAGTATTACCGGCTCTCCATGGCTGGTTACACTCATGGTTGCCGGTTCATACACAACATGTCCGTAGGAGAGTGTCGGCGTCAGTTGACCATAACGTCGGCGAATCAACGCCTGCAATCGTGCAGCAACTTCTGTTAAGGCAAAGGGTTTACACAGATAGTCATCAGCTCCTTGCTGTAATCCTTCAATCCGTTGTTCTAACGCATCGCGGGCCGTTAAAATCAATACCGGAACATCATGCCCGCTTTTACGCCAGTTGCGCAGAATTTCCATACCGTCAATACCAGGCAAAGAGAGATCGAGCACAACGGCATCATAAGGGGCGACATCAATGGCCTGTTGGCCTTTTTTCCCTTCGGAAAACCAGTCCACGCTGAACCCTAATTTAGTGAGTCCGGATTTAACTCCATCACCAATCAGCCTATCATCTTCAATGAGCAAGATGCGCATAATGTCCTCCCGTTGATTAACGGCCCATTTTTACAGGATAAATTCAGGCATGGCTATCGCCTGAAGCCAGTTAAGTAAAAATATTTTTTATTTTCATTCTATTAAGATCCCGTTAAGAACTTAATGGTTTAATCGTTGATGAAAAGAATCGAACACCTACCATTGAGGAAATAAAACATGAAAAAATTAACGATGTTAGCTTTGGTTGCCACATTAGTCAGTGTGCCAGTTTTTGCTCAAAATAGCGCTTCAACCGGTGGTTTTAGCGGCCCGGGTACAACAGAGACCACGTCAACCCAACAAAGCAGCGGCTTTTCAGGTCCTAACGCAGGTACCATGACGGTTGAGAAAGCCTTAACCATGAGTGACGATACCTGGATTAGCCTACAGGGAAATATTGAACAGCAAATTGGTAAAGAGCTGTATGTTTTCCGTGATAAGACCGGCACCATCAATGTTGATATTGACCATAAACGCTGGGATGGTCTGACTATCACCCCTACAGATACGGTAGAACTACAGGGTGAAATTGATAAAGGCTGGAATTCAGTTGAGCTGGATGTGAAGCAAATTAAAAAGATTAAGTAACGACGTCGACAGAAAGGCTACTTCTGTCATGTCCTGATATTTATTTCTGTCACTTCTTAAAGCCTGATTATCTTATCGGGCTTTTTTATCTGTTTTTGCTATCTGATTTTTCAACCAGTGCATCATTAACCGCTTGTATTTCGATTAAGCTCTGACATTATCAACGCATATCGTCAACAATTATGGATACGTTGGAGTTTTAATGCTGGAAACCTCTCTTTTTGTTGCCACTATTGCTACTTTGGGCATGCTGTCACCGGGGCCCGATTTTTTTCTGGTGATTAAAAATGCTGCCCGCTATCGGCGTTCGGTAGCAATGGTAACCGCACTTGGCGTTATTCTTGGCGTGGCTACCCATATGTCATATTGTGTTGCAGGATTAGCGGTGGTTATTACCACCACGCCATGGCTGTTTAATCTTTTAAAATATGCTGGCGCACTTTACCTGATCTGGATTGGCGTTCAGGCGTTGTTGTCACGTGGCGGTAGTAAAATGGATGTCACTAATCTTAGTCATCAACATACCAGCTATAAGAATGCGTTTATTCAGGGTTATTTATGTAATTTACTGAATCCAAAAGCAACACTATTTTTCCTGTCGGTTTTTACTCAAGTATTAAGTGTTAACTCCAGTACCGGTGAGAAGTTGTGGTATGCCTTTATTATCTGGATCCTTGCCGCTATCTGGTGGCCGCTGTTGATAGTTTTAATTCAAAGCGATCCGGTTCGTCGGGGGTTAGCGAAAGTCCAAAGCATGGTAGATAAAGTGCTTGGTGTAGTCTTAATTGGTTTAGGTATTAAAGTCGCCTTCGGCTAAACACCCATCAGGTAAGCTGACATCGTGCGGTTTGCCACTTCCGTTCTCTTTATCACTGTTTAATAAATATATCATGTGACAATGTCACCAATCATTACCCCTTTCGATTCTGATTTACTTCAATTACCTCCTAATACAAAGCCCGCACGCTGGCCACAGAGATGAAACAACAGGGAGGCAATGTAACCTTTATTCTTTTCCCTGGAAAAAATCACGGCAGCGTGATTCCTGATGCCGTGAAAATCGCCGTTATCACTGCAGGGAAAGCATAAAAAAACCGTCTCCTCTTTCCGCTAACGCCCCTGACCGGGCGTTTGGCAAGCGATTTTCAATGAATTATTCGTCATCTTTTTTGCTGTTATCCGTATAACCGGCAGCAATTTCTGGCGGTAAATTTTGTACCACCAAACTCTGTGGACTGGAAAGCTTAACGTTGGCAGCCCGTAACCGTTTGAGAATATCAAATAACAGATCGCTTTTGGTTCGGCTAACCACTCGTGGACTGCTGACATAGCCCGTTACGCTCAGGGTAATACCATCCGGTGTTAACTGACTAAAAGAGACTGACGGTGCAGGCGTATCCAGAATAGCTTCGTGTGCCACATAAGCTTCCAGCAAAATACCCCGCACCTGTTCCGGATCGATATTCAACGGGAAGGTTAATGGGATAGTGGCTACGCCCTGCGCATTTCCCATGGTTACGTTACGCACATTTTGGGAAATTAGCTGAGAGTTAGGTACAATCACCGTTGATTTATCACTCAACTGAATTTCAGTAGCTCTGACGTTGATACGTCGAATATCCCCTTCAACACCGCTGATACTGACCAGATCCCCTACTTTTACCGGACGTTCCGTTAACAATATCAAACCTGAGATAAAGTTTTTAACGATCTCTTGCAGACCAAAACCGATACCTACCGATAATGCACTGACAATCCAGGCCAGTTTATTCCATTCAATACCCAGTAACGACAGAGTAATCAGAATCAGTAGTACATAACCAATATTGCTGAACAGCGTGACTAACGACATGCGCATCCCGGTGTCCATCGCTGTTTTAGGCAGGAATTTAGTCCCCAGCCAGCGACGAGCGGTACGCAGAATGTACAAACCAACCACCGCGCTGATCAGGGCACTCATGACGTTTGCCGGAACGATATTGATTTTGCCAAAACTATCACTGCCTAAAATGTCGATAGCTTTATCAACAATGGTCATTGGCGTGGTGGCGCCATAGGTACCATTAAACAGGGCAATTGCCGCCAACATAACCAGAATGGTATTGCCTATGGCAGAAAACAGAATGGTTGCCTGTTCCAGATAGCGATTATCCAGGCTCAATACCTGTTTAATCCATTTTCCACTGGCGTGATTGACTGAGAACAGGCTTTCACACAGGTCGCCCATCAACTTGGTGGTTAAATAGAGGCAGGAAAATACAATTCCAACCCATACCAGCTCATAGGTTAAAAAACGCGCCAGTGGAATATATCCAATCAGCAATGCTAATACGATAACAATAGAAACCGCGCTAACTACTAAATGAACCAAACTACCCAGTGAAGTTCTGGGTTCCAGTGGTTCACCCAACGCTATCATCTCATGGCGGATGCGATTCGTCCGGCGAGTTGCCTGCCATACCATGATCGCAATTAACAGTGCCGCAATACCATTACTAAAGATCGTTGAGGGTACACTGCTGCCAATTACATTATTTATCTGTTCCAGCGTGCCAAAAAACATTAACAGAATAGCAATGATGGTGGGATAAGGCTTTAGTGCAACGGCAATCATATCCGGCATAGGTATCAACCGCCATGATGGTCGCTGAATAGAAAGCAACGCCCTGCTCAACCCGGCAATCAGTCCGGAAAATATCGTTAACCCTAATAATCCATTGGCAAAATTATCCATCAGTGGGGGTAATGCATTATTACGGCCAAACACCAGATAAAGCAGATTTGCACCGCCATAAATGGTCACAACCGTCACAATAACCGTGGCAAATGCTAAAAAGGTGCGGCGCAAACGACCATCCGGGAATCCCCAAATGCTCAACCATACCAGCGCTTTTTCCAAATATTTGCGTGCATAACCCCAAACCGCAATGGCTAAGACCAATAAAACCAGGGAGCCAAACAGTTGATCGGGTTGCCAGGCTTGTGCAAAATTATCCGACAGCTGTTGACTAAAACTGGCAATTTTAATCCCATCGTCTGGTTGCGGGCTAAAGATCGGTGCCCAAAAACGGGGACCTAAAATACTGCCTATATTGAGTGCCAGTTGAGTTTTCAGCGCATTGCGCCGTAATTCAATAATCTGTTTAGAAAGGTTGCTGACATTAGTTTTTAACGTTTTAGCATGTTCCAGCTTTTTCTCGGTTAAAGCCTTATCCGCATTTAGTGCATTGCGTTGTTTGGTAACTTCTGGCGTTTCATCCAGCGCACCGGGAGCTGGCGCTGGCCCAATAACATCAAGCTGTGCCTGTATTTGTGTTTGCACAGGCGTCAGAATGTTGGTGTATTCATCGGCTTTATGTGAAATATCCAGCGCCTGAGTGTTTAATGCGCTGAACTCTTTATCTTTAGTCGCCGCAGAAAGCTGTTGCTTAATATCACTAAGCCGTTGCTGTAAATTTTCAAGCTCTGCTGTGCTAACGTCTTTTTTTTCTTCCTGTTCCTGGTCTTGACTCTGTGGGGTATTCCCCTGAGCCTGAGTTTGATCCTGCGGTTTATTGGCCGGAGATTTGGTATTACTGTTAGCCGCAGGTAGCGATTTAGGAGCTGCATATACTGTAGGTACCGTTGCGCCAATAACAGCCAATGAACAAATTAAAAGCAATACTTTTGAAAATCGATACATACAGCAATACTCCAAACGTCACTCGATGTCGGTTTGAGATAATAGTTAATAGTTAATATTACAACTTGGGCTTGATAGTCTTTTTTAGTTCGTCAACAGAAATAGAAGCCACAATGCTCCCCGCCAGCGGAGCTTTCAGAACATGAGGTTTAATTTTGCCCCATACCTGCATTTCGCATGGCTTACAGTCAAACGTCAACGTCAAAATCTCATCATTGTGTACCAGTTGCATTGGCGTTGCCCGGCCCTTTACACCCTGAACGCCCCTGGCTTGTTTGGGGCACAAATTAAAGGCAAATCGCAGACAATGTTTAGTAATCATCACCGGTACATCTGATTTTTCCTGATGGGCTTCATAAGCGGCATCAATAAGTTCGACACCAAATCGTTGATAAAACTCTCTGGCTTTATGGTTATACACATTAGCCAGAAAGCTTAAATGAGTTTCAGGGTAGACTGGTGCAGGTTCTGAAACCGGTAAGCGCCCGGCACGCTGATAGTTTTGCAACCGGGCTTCCGTTAAGCCATCAATGGCATCCCGTCGTAACTGGTTTAGTTGGGCACTGGGAATAAAGTATACCACCGGTAAGTCAACCGTCACTGCAATAGTGCGATAGATAGTTTGTCCAAGTTTAGACAAACCCTCTTTCAAATTTTGTAACGATTTCTCTGCCTGATTGGCTACTTCAAAATCACCACGCAGTGACACTGTAACGCAAATACCCTCTTCGCTGGTTGCCGTCAGTAATAATTCAGCATCAGCCTGAGTTAAGTGTAGTTCAACATTCACCTTACGTTCACTGGATGACTTCAGTAACGACTGCTGCCACAGGTGATCCAGATTACGATTTAACGGATGATTTGGCCGTAACTTGCTAAATTCCGGCAACATTTCATTAGGGTAAACCCGATAACGAAATTCTGCGGTTTTCTCTACTTTACTGGCGCGAAAACCAACAATTTCTCGCTTAATTAATACGTTTAAACCATCACCATTACTCAGCGGTTCGGTGACGCCGACGTCCAGATAGCTACCGCCAACCTTAAGCACTTCACCAATCGGTAACCCAATATATTTAGGGGAATCAAAGGCACCAATATCCATTTGGCGTTGATTAACAAAATAATCGGTACTTCCCCGGTGAAATGTCTTCTCCGGGTTAGGAATAAAGTGGTGCTGTGTTCTTCCGCTGGAGGCGGCAGACAGATCAGAATGTTGAAGTAAAATCTGGTCAATCTGTTGGCGATAATAGGAGGTGATATTTTTCACATATCCCATATCTTTATAACGCCCTTCTATTTTAAAAGAGCGCACACCGGCATCAATCAGCGCAGGCAGGTTTGCTGCCTGGTTGTTATCTTTCATTGAGAGCAGATGTTTGTCATAAGCTACGATACCACCTTTATCATCTTTTAAAGTATATGGCAGGCGACAAGCTTGTGAACAATCGCCCCTATTGGCACTACGGCCAGTTTGGGCGTGAGATATATAGCACTGACCAGAAAAAGCCACGCATAATGCACCATGAATAAAAAATTCAATTGCTGCACTAACGTTGTGTTTAATCTGTCGAATCTGCTCCAGATTCAGCTCTCTTGCCAGAACCAACTGAGAAAAACCCACTTCAGACAAGAATTTGGCCTTTTCAAGGGTTCTGATGTCTGTTTGGGTGCTGGCATGCAGATCGATCGGTGGTATATCTAATTGCAGAATCCCCATATCCTGAACGATTAACGCATCAACACCGGCATCATACAGTTGATAAATCAGCTGTCTTGCTGGCTCCAGCTCATCATCATGTAAGATAGTATTTAAGGTAACAAATACTTTGGCGTAATAACGATGGGCAAAAACCACCAGTTCAGCAATATCTTTCAGACTGTTTCCGGCATTATGACGCGCACCAAAGCTGGGGCCACCGATATAAATGGCATCTGCACCATGCAAAATAGCTTCACGGGCAATTTCTACATCTCTTGCCGGGCTAAGTAGTTCTATCTGATTGTCTGAAAGTCTCATATCTCACTGAATTATATAGTGGTTAATCGTATCGAATAGGTAAGGAACATGGCAATATTAAATAAAGTTCAAGATGCTAGTTAAAATTCCCATCTGGAATGATTAATTTCAATTTTAAAAAGGAGGCAGGGAATTGTAAGCACACCCATTTTAGTACCACATACTTTTTGAGATTTCTGGGTTTTCAGCCATCAGCCGGTATTCTTCCGGTGTCAGGTTATTCAGGGATTCATGGGGCCGCTCACTGTTGTATTCATTCAG